>NZ_BJXA01000077.1 GCF_007990755.1 Nocardia ninae NBRC 108245
CCGGTGACGCGTCCGCCGTGGCCGCTGCGGTGCGCGCCCTCGCCGAGGCAGGTGCCGCCACCGTCATCGTCCAGCCGACGGCCGACGAGCCGGATCCCGAGGGCTTCGTCCGCTTCGTCGCCGAGGAGGTCCGCCCGCTCGTGTGAATCGGGTCAGGCTTGGGCGAGGCGGCGCTGCTGTTCGGCCACGTCGAAATTGGCTGGGGGCCAATCGAGGTCGAGGCCGGTCAGGGCGTCGATGAGGAGTTCGGTGACGGCCAGGCGGGAGAACCATTTGCGGTCGGCCGGGATGACGTGCCACGGGGCGTAATCCGTGGAGGTGCGGTCGAGCATGGCCTGGTAGGCCTCTTGGTAGGCGGGCCAGAAGCCGCGCTCGTCGATGTCGGACGGGTTGAACTTCCAGTACTTGTCCGGTCGTTCCAGGCGTTCCATCAGCCGTTTCTTCTGTTCGTCGAGGGAGACGAACATGGCGACCTTCACCAGCGTGGTGCCCTCGTCCACGAGTTCGCGCTCGAAGGTGTTGATCTCGTCGTAGCGCGGTTCCCACTCCTTCTGCGGAACCAGGTTGTGTACCCGCACCACCAGCACGTCCTCGTAGTGCGAGCGGTCGAAGACGCCCAGCTGGCCGCCGCGCGGCAGCGCGTTGCGGATGCGCCACAGGTAGTGGTGGCGCTGCTCCTCCTCGGTCGGCACCCCGAACGCGTGGTGGTCGACGCCCTGCGGATCGACCGAGCCGATGACGTGCCGGACGATGCCGCCCTTGCCCGCGGTGTCCATGCCCTGCAACACCAGCAGCACATTGCGCAGATCGCCGGATCGTCCATTGGCGTAAAGCTTTTCCTGCAGGCCCGACAGCACCACGGTGCGCTCGGCGAGCAGCTCCTGTCCCGCCGCCTTGTCACCGTCGAATCCGGGCGTGCCGGAGGTGTCCAGGTCGGCGATCTTCAAGCCATCGGCTTTCAGCGCCTCGGTGGCCGGAACGGACCAGTGCTTCTTCGCCATCTCACACAACTACCACAGCGGGCCCTCGCCTCAGCGGATGTGCGCGAGCCCGATCAGCTGGGCCGCGAAGTCGTCGTCGGAGACCGGCGTGAGGATGAGGTCCTGGGACGTGGTCAGCAGGTAGCGCCCGTCGCCGGTGAAATCGAGCCAGGTGCGGTGGCGCGTCGGCGGCGACATCGGATTGTCGGGTTCCACGGTGACGGTCAGGAAACCGCGACCGTCCACCGGCTTGCGCAGCGTCTGCCGGAATCGGGCGGCGCCGCGATGGCCGTTGGTGACGAACGGCTCGGTGCGGTCCGGGCTCAGCACCGCGTCCTGCGGCTCCCGCATGGCGGCGAGCTTGCCGGCCGGGGCCGAGCCGATGATCTGCACCAGGCGCTCGCCGACCGCGCGGGCGTGGCACATCAGCACGGTCACCTTCTCCGGGGTGGCGACCAGGATGCCCGCGTGGTTGTGCACCACCGCGGCGAAGGCGAGGATGCGCTCGGTGTCGGCGCCGGAGCCGTTGCGCGGGGGCGTGTTCCGCTCGCCGGCGACGGTGATGGTGGTCGCGTCGGAGCGGCCGCACAGCATGAGGGCGGCGGCCAGGTCGGGGTCGGCCTGGCGGGCGAAGCGCTGCGGCAAACGCAGTGCGGCGTACTCGGATTCGGTGCGCACGGTGGCCGCGGGCACCATGTTGACCGGGTAGGGCCTGCGGTCGAGGCTGGTTTCGTTTTCCCAGACATGCGAGAACTCGTCCGGAGTGAGCACCCATTTCACTGTGCGGCGCCCCCATCGCCCGCGGGCAGTGGCCCCTCGGGTGGCGGGGTGAAGCGCGGCACGTGGTTTCCGGAGGCGGGCATGGTCGGGGCGTAGACGTAGGTCATCGTGTCCCGGACATCGGCCTCGATATCGGCCGCCGCGCTGTCGTGCGCCATGCGCCGCTGGCCGCCGTACACCGCTTCGGCGGCCGGATCGTCCAGCGGCCGATACGGGACGGGTGGCGGAATCGCGGCCCGGATCGCTTGCGCGGCATCGCAATTCAGCTCGAGTAAGCGTGCGACCGCTCGGCACACGTCGTGGGCGTCGGTACCGGCGAGGACGAATTGCCGGGTGGCGCGTAACGCGGCGTCGGCGGCGCGGCCGGACCAGCGGGCGAATTCCCGGTTGGCGGTGTCGGAAAAGGCTTGGAACGCTTCGGCTATCGCGTCGGCGTTCGACTGCCACACCGCCGACGCGTCGCCCAGCGCGGCCGGGTCGAGCGCTTCGTGGACGAGGTCCCAGATCTCCTGATGGCTATAGGAGCCGAATCGTTCCCGCTCCGGCGCGTACGCGGGATCGGTTGTGCCGGAGTGCAATCCGGCGAGCTCCCGGCGGATGTGCTCGGCGGCCGCGCGGGCGGCGGAGTCTGCCACGGCGCTCCCCTCAGCCCGCTCGACGGTGCCCGGCCGGGCCCGGTGTGGTGCCGGAGCACGCCTGCGGCCCGACGCGCGGATGTTTCATCGTGCCTCTAAGTGTTCGGCGACCAGGTCCAGGGCGGCCTTGTGCGCGGCTTCGGCGTCGGCGAACTTCTTGCCCGCCGCCAGGTACGCGGCCTTGAACAGCAGCGCCGTCTCCTGGAAGGCGGCCAGCGTATCGAGGTACTGCCTGCCCTTGCCGCTGAAGCCGCGGGTAAGGCCTTGCCCGCTCGGCAGATTCGGAAATCCGGTCACCTCGGTCACCAGCTGTCCGGTGGCCATGGCCCGGTGCAGGTCCTCGACGAGCTGGTCGCACGCGGCGGCGAGGTTCTCGGCGACGTCGGTGGCCAACTCGAAGGGCCGATCCCCACTCGCGCCGGTGGCCGCCGCGTACAGTTGCCTCGCCGTCCCCTGCCCGGTGTCCGGTACCGCCATCTGGGAACCCCCTCTTTTCGGTCCACTGGCTGTTCGGTCCACTGGCGCAGTGCCGTACTGGATGGGCACTCTACCGGGCGGTAACCCCTCTGGGGACCGGCTTGGTCTCGCGCTGTGCCTGTGATGTGGGGCACGATTGTTGCATTCTTCTCCCGGCCTGCGGCGGCCGGAGGCGGTGTGCGCAGAGAGGCGACCGGTGCCCGAAATCGATGAAGTACTGCCGAAATATCTGCGGATATCGGAGTACCTCCGAGATCGCATCGAGCGCGGTGAGCTCGCGCCGGGCGCCGAGGTTCCCTCCGAACGTGAACTCGCCGCTCAATGGCAGGTGGCCAGGCCGACGGCGGCCAAGGCGCTGAATACCTTGCGGCAGCAGGGAATAGTGGAGTCCCGGCGCGGTTCCGGAACCTATGTGGCCGACCGGCCCGGTGCTCCGGTGCTGCGCGAGCAAGTGCCGCGCTACGGTTCGGCCTACGCCGAAGACGAGTCGGTGACCGTGCTGGCGGCCGCCCTCGTCACCGCACCCGCGCCGGTCGCCGAGGCGCTGACACTGCCGAGCGGCAGCGCGGTGATCATGCGAAAGCGATTGACCGACAACGGGTCCGGCGGCGCCGAGCTCGCCACGTCCTGGTTCGACGGCGCGCTCGCGGCCGCGGCGCCCTTGCTGTTGCGGACCGAGCGTCTGCCCGGCGGCACCCTGCGCTATCTCGAATCGGTGACCGGCCTGCGGGTCGCCTATCTGCGCGACCGGGTCGGCGCCCGGCTCGCCACCGCCGACGAGCGGCGCGGGCTCGGGTTGGCCAGGCCCGCCGCCGTGCTGGTCTGTCAGCTGACGCTGCACGCCGCGGACGATGCCGTGCTCCAGCTCGACGAGATCGTCCACCCCCCGGCGAGATGGCTGTTCCAGCAGGAGTGGTGGAGCTGAGCGCCGCACCGCGCACCGATCCTGGATGCCGCCGAATGGTCGATATGCTGGGCGAATGAGCACACTCCCTGGCACGTTGGTGACGGTGGCCGAGGATCTGGACTCGGTGACCACGGTCGGTGACGAGGACGATCCCGCGGCGGCCGCGTTGGCCGCTGCCGACGTCGACGCGCTGTGGGAGTCGGTGCGGGACTGGTATCGAATGGGCACCACGCCCGCGATTCAGGTGTGCCTGCGGCGTAACGGGAAGATCGTGTTGAACCGGGCCATCGGGCACGGGTGGGGAAACGCGCCGGGCGACGGGCCGGACGCGGTGCAGGTGCTCGCGACGCCGGAGACCCCGTTCTGCGGATTCTCCACCGCGAAAGGAGTTGCCGCGGCGCTGATGTTCATGCTGGTGGAGCAGGGCGCTTTTCGACTCGAAGACCCGGTGTGCGCCTACATTCCCGAGTTCGCGGCCAACCGCAAGGAGCGGATCACCATCGGCCACGTCCTGTCGCATTCGGCGGGCGTGCCGTTCGTGACGGCGCCCTACAAGGGGTTCGAATTGGTCGTCGACGAGGAATTGGCCGCACAAGGACTGGCCGATCTGGTCCCCAGTTGGCCGCCCGGGCGATTCCGGATCTACCACGCGCTCACCAGCGGACTGATCCAACGGCTGCTCGTGCAGCGGGCGACCGGAAAACGCATGCGCGAACACCTTGCCGAGCAGGTGCTGGACCCACTGGGATTCCGCTGGAACAACTTCGGCGTACGACCCGAAGACGTCGACAAAGTCGTGGCCGGCGTGAAAACCGGGCCGGGACCCTCGCGCATCTCGAAGTACCTGGCGCGCAAGGCGCTCGGTGGCGGGATGGGCGGCGCGGTATCGGAATCCGCGACCCGGACCTTCCTCACCGCCGAACTCCCGTCGGGCAATCTCGTCACCACCGCCGTGGAACTGTCCCGGTTCTACGAAATCCTCGCGCGCGGCGGCGAACTGGACGGCGTGCGGATCATGCGGGAGAGCACGCTGCGCGACGCGATCCAACCGGCCGACCGCATGCCCGGGCTGGCCGGGCGGGTGAGCCGTGCCGGCTTCGAACTGGGCGGACGGAAATCGAAGTTCGGGCGCAACACCCCGACACACTTCGGCCGCAGCGGATTGACCACCCAGTACGGCTGGGCCGATCCGGCCCGCGGGCTGGCCGGAGCGATCTTGACCAGCGGCAAGGCAACCACCGATACGCAGCGGCCGTGGCAGCTGGTCGCGCAGATCTCCGACCGCGTCGGGCCGAGCGACCGGCCGATCTGGTGGTGATCGTCTCCACAAGCCCCGAAAAGTAGGGTCGGCGCGAAAGTCGCTGCCGTGTAGCGAATTTGGACATTCGACCGATAGGGGACTCGGGTGCGGTGAGCGCGCTCATCTCGAGTTGGAGGTCAACCATGTCGCAGTGGAGGAGAAGTCCGCGCACCGTTCGGCAGTCGGTGCTGCTGGCCGCCGTCGCCGGGACGGTGGCGCTTGCTCCCGCCGCGCTTGTCATACCGGCATTCGCAACCCCTGATCAAACCCCGGCTACCACCGCACCCGCCACCATCGCGCCGGTGACGACGGTGCCGCCGGTGACCACCGTGCCGCCGGTGACCACCGTGCCGCCGGTGACCACCGTGCCGCCGGTGACCACCGTGCCGCCGGTGACCACCGTGCCGCCGGTGACGACCGCGCCGCCGGTGACGACCGCGCCGCCGGTCACCACCGTGCCGCCGGTGACCACCGAACCGCCCGTCACGAACCCGCCACATCCGAAACCCGCTGAGCCGGAGGATCCCTACGGTCCGGACGGCTACGACGTCTGGGGCTATGACCGGTGGGGTTACGACCGCTGGGGCTTCGACAGGTGGGGCTACGACCGGCAGGGCTACGACGTACACGGCTACACCTCGCAGGGCTGCGCCCGCTCCGGCGAGGACCGGCCGGACGCCGATCGGGTGGCCTGCGAACTGCGCCGGGCCCGGCCGTCCACCGGCAGCGCGGGCAGCTGAGCCCCGAAACTTCTCGCCCATCGACCCGTAGCGCGGGAAACCGCGCGGCGGGTCGATGGGCGCGGCCGGTCAACCGGCGCAGAGGGCGGCGTCGACGACGTTGTTCATGGCGGCCCGGTGCAGGAAGGTGGTGACCGGGTCCGGGAATTGGTTCATGCTGAGGGTGACCGCGCGATCCGCCGTCGCGGCATTGACGACGACGAAGCCGGTCATCGCGCCACCGTGGCTCCAGCTCTCGAGGCCGCAGGCATTGACCCGGCGGAACAGGCCGAGTCCGAAATCGTCGTCGCGGAACGGGTCGCCGGATTCGACGGTGCGTTGCATATCGGCCAGCTGCGCGGGCGGGAGCAGTTCGCCGGACAGCAAGGCCATGAAGAACCTATTCAGGTCGGCCCCGGTTGAAACCATCGCGCCGTCGGACAGACCCCAGCCGGGATCGATATCGGTGATGTCGACCAGCACGCCGTCGAACTCCTGATAGCCGCGCGGGTGTGGCTGACGAATGACATTCTCCAATGGGAACAATGGCCAATAGGTGGCGCGGAGACCGAGCGGGAGAATGATCCGGCGGGTCACCTCCAGACCCACCGGCTGACCCGTCAGCCGCTGGATCAATTCGCCGGCAAGCAGAAACCCGGTATTGGAATAGCCGGTACTCGAGCCAGGCGCGAATTCGGCGGGCTGGTCGAGACCGAGCCGGATCAATTCCGCCGGTGACCGTGGTGACTGCAATTCGGCCACGGAGGCAAGACTCAACTGCGTCAGGTAATCCGGTATTCCGCTGGTGTGCTGCAACAGATCTCGCACGGTGATCAGATTTCCGTCGCCGCCGGGCCCGGTGACCACGCCCGGCAGGTATTGCTCCACCGGCGCGTCCAGCTGCACCCGCTGTTCCGCAGCCAGTTGCAACAGCACCGTGGCCACGAAAGTCTTGGTGTTGCTGGCGATCCGCACTTGGGCGTTATCCGGGAAAGAACCGCCGGTAACCAGATTTCCAGCGCCACTGTCGAGTTCGGTGTTCAGGCCTGCGCCACCGACCACCAGTTGAGCGCCGGGAACACCGAGTGCCTGCACCAATTGATCGAGTTCCGCTTGCAGCTGTTCGGTGGGGGAGCCCGGATCAGCGACCGCTGGGGGAGCCCCGGCCACCATCGAAACCGCCACTGTCACAACGCAGGCCACCACAACCAGCAAATGCCGCACCAGTTCCCCGATTCGTCGCCTGCTCTCCTCTCGGCCCCGAAAATCGGGTTCACGCACCGGCGAGGGTGACACCACGGCGAATGTTGGTGGCACAACTACGTTCTGGATGGACACTAGAGGTATCCCCGGCGAGCCGAAGATCGTTTCCGGCTCGCGTAATCCAGTCCGGTGCTGCAGCTACATGTTTACGCAGGCCGGGTGGCGCTGACGTATTGCAGCAGCCGGTGCACGTCCTGCTCGATATCCACCAGCCCCGCCTCGGCGAAGAGGTCCGGGAACGTCCTGGTGTCGAAGACGCGCAACCCGCTCCACCCGCCGACCACCCGGCTGACCTGCCCGAACGGATTGTCCGCGCGGTAGCTGGTGGTGATGGCGATCCGCCCGCCCGGCGCCAGCACGCGCAGCATTTCGCGGGTGGCGGCGAGCGGGTCGGGGATCAGATAGAGCGCGCCGAAGCAGCACACCGCGTCGAACGTGCCGTCGGCGAACGGGAGCACGCGGGCATCGCCGCGCAGATAACCGACGCGCGGGCCCGCATTGTCGGTGACGGCCCTGGCGAGCATCGGCTCGGAATAGTCGAGGCCGACGGCGAAGCCGTCACCGGTCAACGCCGTGCTCAGGTGGCGGGTGAAATTGCCGGGCCCGCAGGCGATATCGAGCACCTTCTGCGCACCGTCGAGCCGCAGCGTGCGCACGGCATCGCGACGATCCGAGGCGGTGCTGCGCCCGCTGGCCAGATAGAACAGCGTGGGTCGCCATGCCCGCTCGTACACCGCGGCCAGCGCCGGATGGTTCATGGTGCGTCGTGCCAGGTTCAACGGATCTCTCCTGCATTCGCCAGCGAGCGGGGCGCGGCGTCGCCACCGATCCCCGCCCGCCGCACTGTCTTCAGGCCCGCGCGACCTCGATGGTCATCCCCGCCGCGCGCAGCCGCTCGGTGAGCGCGTCGCCCATCGCGGCGCCGGGCGTGAGGACGCCCGCCAGCTCGGGTTGCTTGTCGGTGTCGAAGGCCAGGCACAGTCCGCTCTCGCCGAGCAGCACCGCGGTCGCTTTGTAGCCGGGGTCGCCCTTGCCCGAGAAGGTCGCCACGTACTTCGCGCCCGAGGAGGTGCGGGTGAACGTCTTCATGGCGAACCACCCACTGTCGCGGGCTTTTTCGCTCGGGCCGGTGCCCGGCTTCGGCAGCACCCGGTCGAGCAGCTTGCGGCCGAGCGAGACCCGCGACAGCACCGCGCCCGCGGCCATGGTCGCGACGATGCCGCCCGCCATTCCCGCGGCTACCAGCGGTGCGGCGGCCGAGGTGCCCGCGTTCATCACCTCGCGGTAGCGGAAGTTCTTGCCGTACACCCAGCCGAGCAGGCCGTTGGTCCGGCGCACGATCTTGGTGTTGTGCGCGGCCATGACGAAGGTGCTCACCCAGCCGTCCAGGCTCGGGTCGATGGCGCTGGCGCGCGAGAGCGCCTGGTCGGACTGGCGGCCGACGTCGGGATCCATCGACCTGTCCGGACTCAGCGAGTACGGGTGCGACAGCACCGCGCCCTTGCTCGGGTCGGCGGCGATGGCCTCCATCATGGCTCGGCCGGAGTCGATGGTGCCGCCGCTGACGCCACCCTTGAGCGAGGCGACCAGCGTGGTCTCCTCCAGCTCGCCGGTGTTGTCCTCGAGCGAGCGCCGGTACAGCTGATACACGCTCAAATCCGACGGAATCGAGTCGTAGCCACAGGAATTCACGATCTTCGCGCCGGTCGCGACGGCCTGCTCGTGGTACTGGTCGATCGCGTCCCGGATGAACAGCGGCTCACCGGTGAGATCGGCGTAGTGCGTGCCTGCCTTCGCGCAGGCGGCGACCAGCGGCAAGCCGTAGCGCAGGTACGGGCCGACCGTGGTGACGACCACCTTGGTTCGCGCGGCCAGCGCGGCGAGCGCGGCGTCGTCGGTGGAGTCGGCCACCACCAGTCCCCAGTCCGCGGCCACCGGACCGAGCTCGGTGCGGACCTTGGTGAGCTTGTCCAGCGAGCGGCCGGCCAGCGCGATGCGCGCGGACTCCGGTGCGGCGGTGAGCAGGTACTCCGCGGTGAGTTTGCCTACGAAACCCGTCGCGCCGAAAAGGACGATGTCGAATTCGCGTGTGTCTGCCATGGTCTTCCGTTCTGCGGGTTACGCATTGGAGCTGGGCTTCGGGACTTTCTTCGCCTTGGTGCGCGGCTTCTTCGGCGCGACCGGGGGATGCTCGGCCAGCCACGCGTGATGGGCCTTGCCGAGCTCGGTGACGGGGGGCTCGTCGTAGAGCCATTCGCGGGAGATCTGATGCCAGTTCGCGGTGCAGCCGAGCTGGCCGAGCATGCCGAAGGTGAGGAAATCGGCCCGGCGGGAGAACAGGTGCTCCGGCGGCAGATTCTGCTGCTTCATCCCGGCGAACTCGCTGGCCCGCGGATCGACGGCGAGCAGGAACGCGCCGCTGGCCAGCTCGGGGGTGATCGTCAGGTCCTCGTCGATCAGGCACCATTCGGAGGCGGCGAGCACGTATTCCAGGCATTCCTCGGCGCCGATCTCGTCCGGCGAGTCGATCACGCCGCGCTCGATCATCAACTCCCGCAGGTCTTCGGCGCGGTCCTCGGCGGCCGCGCGCAGGCAGGTCAGCTCGAACTGCACGTGTTCGGGGTCCATCCGGTTGAACAGCCCGAAGTCGAGGAAGCCGACCTTGCCGTCCTCGGCGAGCAGCACGTTGCCCGGGTGCGGGTCGCCGCAGAACTCGTTGAAGGTGAACAGCGAGCCGACGTAGAAGCGGTAGATGATCTCGCCGATCCGGTCGCGCTGCGCGTCCGGCAGCTGGCGGATCTCCTCGAACCCCTTGCCCGCCACGTACTCGCTGACCAGCACGCGGGTGGTGCTGAGCTCCGGCATCGACCGGGGTACCACGATGAACGGATGCCCGGCGTAGAGCTCGGCGATCTGTAATTGGGTGTTGGCCTCGGCCTGGTAGTCGAGTTCGCTCTCCATATTGAGCCGCAGCTCGTCGAGCACGGCGGGGGTCACCCACGGCATCGCCGATTGCAGCACCCGGCGGAACATGGCCAGGTTCTTCAGATCCGCGCGCACCGCGGCGTCGATGCCCGGGTACTGCACCTTCACCGCGACCTGCCTGCCGTCGTGCAGGATGCCGCGATAGACCTGGCCGATGGAGGCGGCCGCGATCGGCTCGGCCTCGAACTCGGCGAAGATCTTGTTCAGCGGCTGGCCGAAATCGTCCTCGATCACCTGGCGCATCGACTCGAACGACACCGACGGCGCGGCATTGCGCAGCACCGCGAGCCGCTTCTGGAACCGCTCGCGATGCGCCTCCGGCACCAGGTCCATATCCAGCACGGACATCATCTGCCCGAGCTTCATCGCCACGCCCTTCATGGTGCCGAGCACCATGACCACCTGCTCGGTGGTGCGAATCATGGACTCCTCGGCCATCTTCGCGCGCACGGCCTCGGATCTACCCCGCATCGACAGCCGCGCGCGTTGCGTGCGAATCACCGAGCTGGCTGCGACGGCACCTAGCTTGGTGCCACGAGCAAGCCGAGAGGTCGGTACTTGCTTCGCCATCGAGGTACCTCCATTGGTGCCAGTGCGCGGGGCGGTGACGTGGCCCACTGGGCGCACCGCTCGGGTTCAGAGTAGCCAACCTCGCGGCAAAGTCGAGCCCGTCGTCACACTTTTGCTAGCACCCCAGCTAGCACCCCGGAAGTCGGGCGATTGATCAGTTCGCCGAGTTCGCACCGGGTGTCGGTAGCACGTGCGGCTGCGCGTTGAACACCTCGCGGGAGCCGTTGGCACGCGCCATCCCGTCGATCGCGCTCCAGGCCATCATGGTCAGGTAGTCGATCACCTGTTCGCGCGACATCGTCTTGTTGGTGGTCCACCAGTGCGTTGCCAGCTGGATGCCACCGACCAGCACGTAGGACCAGAGCATCGCGCCCTCGGTCTGGATGCCCTTCGCGGTCGCGCGGTCGATGATCACCGCGGCGACCACCTCGGCGAAGAGTTTCTCGAATTCGGCGAGCGAGGATTGATCGGCCGAGCCGTTGCCCATGATGAACCGATAGACCTCGGGATCTTCGTCGACCGTGCCGACGTACTCGCCCAGTGCCGAACGGACCAGCTGATATTCGTCCGCGTCGAGGCTGATCGCGCCGTAGACCCGTGGCATCAGGGTGGTCTCGATGAACCGCTGCATGGTCGCGTGGACCAGGTCGTTCTTATCGGAGAAGTACCGGTACAGGACGGTTTTGGAGACGCCGATCTCGGCGGCGATCTCGTCCATGCCGGCATTGGAGCCGCGTGCTCGAACAGCGGCAAGAGTGCCGTCGACGAGTTCCTCGCGGCGGTCGATCTTGTGCTGGCGCCATCGGCGTTTGCGGCCATCCTGTCGGCCGGTGCGCACCGCCGCCGGTCGGTCGGCGATCTCGCCGACGTCGACAAGGTCATCGGTGGACAGCGTGGGCTCCCTTGTTAGTCGGATTCTCCGTGCGCCTCCAGCTTATGTCCCGGTCGCTGGTGATATGCGCGTTTGGGTCGGGATGCGACAGGTTGCACATCTTCCGCTCGGAGCGCTTGCGAGCCGCGAAGGCGCGAGGCCGCCCTCAAGCGGGCCCGCGCTCCGGCACAGCAGAATGGAGCCATGGAGAAAGCTCCCGGCAACATCGCGGTCCTGGAAACGCCCCCGGCGCCCGCGGCGGCCGCCCCGTTCGGCTTCGCCGCGGTCCTCGACGAGGAAAGCAAACGCCGCGACCTCTGGCGGATGAAGGCACTGGCCACCGGACTGCTCGCCGTGGCGACGGCGATCTACCTGTTCTGTCGCTGGCTGGAATCGCGGGGCAGCGACGGGTGGGTGGACTATGTGCGCGCCGCGTCCGAGGCAGGCATGGTCGGCGCGCTGGCCGACTGGTTCGCGGTGACGGCGCTGTTCCGGCATCCGCTCGGCCTGCCCATCCCGCACACCGCGATCATCCGCAAGAAGAAGGACCAGCTCGGCGAGAGCCTCGGCACCTTCGTCGGCACCAACTTCCTCGCGCCCGAGGTGGTTTCGGCCAAGGTGACCTCGGCACAGATCTCCTGGCGGGTCGGCCGATGGATGGCCGATCCCGGCCATGCCGCCCGGGTCGCCGAGGAGAGTTCCACGCTGCTGCGCGCGGTGGTCGGAGCGCTGCGCGACGAGGACGTCGAGCAGATCATCGACCAGACGATCGTGAAGCGGATCGCCGAACCGCTCTGGGGTCCGCCGATCGGCCGGGTGCTCGCGGAGTTGCTCGCCGACAATCGGCAGCTCGCGCTGATCGACCTGCTCGCCGAGCGCGCGCACCAGTGGGCGCTGGGTTCGCAGGAGACGATCGACCGCATCGTCTTGCGCGACGCACCGCAGTGGGCGCCGAAATTCGTCAACATTCTGTTGTCCGAACGGATCTACCGGGAACTGGTCGAGTTCACCTGGAAGGTCCGGTCCAATCCCGAGCACGAGGTGCGGCTCGCGGCGAATCGTTTCCTCGAGGAATTCGCCGACGATCTGCAGCACGACGACGCGATGATCAAGAAGGCCGAGCGGATCAAGGCGCAGATCATGGGCCGCGAGGAAATCACCGGGATGGCCGAGGCGACCTGGCGCGCGGCCAAACGTTTGATCTTGGAATCGGCCGACGACCCGAACAGCACGCTGCGGCGTAAGGTCGGCGAGAACGTGCAGCAACTCGGCGAGCGACTGCGCGACGACGCCGACATGCGCGCGAAGGTGGACGGCTGGATCGACCGGGGGGCAAGGTATCTGGTGGAGAATTACGCCGGGGAGATCAGCACCCTGGTCACCGATACGGTTGCCAGGTGGGATGCGGACGAGGCAAGTAAGAAGATCGAATTGCAGGTCGGGCGTGATCTGCAATTCATCCGCATCAACGGAACGGTCGTCGGTTCGCTTGCGGGCCTGGCGATTTACACGATCTCGCAGTTGATGTTCGGCGGCTGAGCAGCGGCGCGCCGAATGTTTGCCGAGAGGGTGCTAGCAGACTGCTTGCAATAGTTAGCACCCTGTCCTAGAATTGAACTCGTACAACCGCCAGAAGGTGAGTGATGGCAGACCAGCCCGAGGTTTCCGCCGAGTACACCGATAGTTCGGCCGAGCAATCGGCCGGCGTCGGAGAAAAAGCGGCCCGCGTGGTGAACGCGGCGCACGACATCGGAGGCTTCATCAGGGCACAGCGAGAGGCCGCGCAAGTCTCGCTGCGTCAGCTCGCCACCCTTGCGGGAGTGAGCAATCCGTACCTCAGCCAGATCGAGCGCGGATTGCGCAATCCATCCGCCGAGGTACTCGCGCAGATCGCCAAGGCACTGCGGGTGTCTTCGGAGGTGTTGTACGTCCGGGCCGGCTATCTCGAACAGCGGCCACACAGCCCGGTCCGGGATGCCCTGCTCGCCGATACGTCGATCAGCGAACGGCAAAAGCAGGTGCTGCTCGAAATCTATGAATCGTTTCGCCGGGAAAACGGAGGGAACGAGCCCGGGGGGGATGGGGACAGCGTCGTTCCGCGCACACCAACCGAAACTCCGCCACGCCAGGAGAACGAAGAAACATGACCGAGAAGAACCCGACCGTGACCAAGCCGCTGCTCGCTACCGTCGGTGCGGGCGACGCCATCTACGCCGTCGTGACCGATGTCGTCACCCAGGTGCGTGAGCGCGCCGCCTCGACCGACGTCTCCGCCCGGGTCGACGAGGCCCGCGAGCGCTTCGCCAACGTGCCCGCCGATGTGCAGGCCCAGTTCGAGACGCTGCGCGAGCGGCTCGCCGGACTGCCCTCGGAACTGCCGGAGGACCTCGCCGAGCTGCGCGAGAAGTTCACCCCCGAGGAACTGCGCACGCTGGCCGACAAGTACTACCACCAGGTGCTCGACATCTACGCCGATCTCGCCGTGCGCGGCGAGGAGACCGTGGAGCGGCTGCGCGCCAACCACCTGGTCGAGGAGCAGATCGAGCGCGTCGAGACGCTGTACAAGGATGCCGCCACCCGCGCGGAGGACGTGCTGGGCCGGGTCAACGGCCTGCTCGGCCGCCCGGCCAAGGGCGAGGCGCCCGCGCCGGTCGTCGACGCCGAGGTCGTCACGGTGACCACCGAGACCACTCCGGCCCCCGAGGAGAACGGTGCGCCTGCCGCGCCTGCCGCCCCCGCAGCCCCTGCCGCCAAGAAGGCCGCCTCGGCCAAGAAGGCCCCCGCGAAGAAGGCCGCGCCCAAGAAGGCATGAGCTGACCGATACTCCGTGCGTTCCGAGCGTTGATTCGTAAGGGCCGCAACGGTATTGGAGTTCGACCGAGCAACGCCCCCGCACACTCTGGTGTGCGGGGGCGTTGCTCGTATGATGGGTGAGGTGAATATGGTGCACGGATTGACCGGGATGATCCTGCTCGTGCTGTGGCTGGCGGCGCTAGGCGCGACGATCTTTGCGCTGATTCATGCCGTGCGGCAGCGTCCGGACGCGTTTACCGCGGTGGACAAACTGACCAAGCCGATCTGGCTGGCGATCCTCGGGGTCGCGGTGCTGCTGCTCCTGCTCTCGCCCGCGGGTCTCGGGCTGCTCTCCTTCATCGCCATCATCGCCACCGGCATCTACCTGGCCGATGTGCGGCCGAAGGTGGACGAAGTTCAGCGGGGTCCGCGCTGGTAGATGACGAATACTCGATAACTTTTCGAGTGTCGGCACTAGCTAGCGGCACGAATCGGAGTTACTGTATCGAGCAGTAACACAAAGGAGTGTCCGATGCGTGCCACACTGCCGACTGCGTTGGTGAACCTCCCGAGCCAGCTTCGGGGGTTGCTCGACGCACACCGCGCTAACCTGCGGTCCCGTACCTACGCGACCACGGCGTTCAACCCGCCTACCGTCGCGCCCGAGGTGATCCCGGTGACCACCCGCGACGGTGTCCGGCTCCGCGTCCACTCCTACGGCCCCGCCGACCGCCCGGTGATCGTGCTGGTGCACGGCTGGACCTGCTGCATCGAATACTGGAACGCCCAGATCAACGCCTTCGCCGGCGAGTACCGCGTGGTCGCCTACGACCAGCGCGGCCACGGCGAGAGCGAATACGGCACCAGCGTGCTGAGCATGGAACTGCTCGCCGACGACCTGGACGCCGTGCTCACCGCATCACTGCGGCCGGGCCAGCGGGCCGTGCTGGTCGGCCACAGCCTCGGCGGCATGACGCTGCAGGCATGGGCCGCGCGCTACCCCGAACAGGTCGCCGAGCAAGCGCTCGCGGTGCTGCTCACCAATACCGCGGCCGATCGGCTCGTCTTCGAGACCACCGTGGTGCCGCTGCTGAACCGGCCGATGCGGCTACTGGAACTGAAGGTGCCGCTGCCGTTCCTGTTCGGACGCCTCGGGCTCGGCGCCCCGCTCGTCTTCCCGCCGATCGCACCGGTGCGGTGGCTGTTCGCGCGGTCGATCATGACCACCAAGGCCAAGGGCGACCTGCTCGACTTCAGCATGGCCATCGTGCGGTCGTGTCCGGCCATGGTGCGGGCCAGGTTCGGCAGGCTGCTCGCCGATATGAACGTCGGCGAGGGCGCGCGGAACCTGGTGGTACCCACCACGGTGATCGCGGGATCGTTCGATGACATGACACCCGTGGTGCATTCCCAGCGGATCGCGGAAATGCTCAGGGAGACCGGCCATCTGGCGCGGTTCACGGAGCTGCCGACCGGACATCTCGGCAACACCGAGGCCTACGAACAGTTCAACGAGGAACTGGCGCGCGTTCTTGAATCGGTGCGCCCGCGCCGCGCCGAGATCGCGGGCTGATTCCCCGGCTGCGCGCGGTCAGGTGAACACGACCGTGCGGCGCCCGTGCACGAGCACCCGGCCCTCCAGATGCCAGCGCAGGCCACGCGCGAGCACGACGCGTTCGATGTCGCGGCCCTGCCGGACCATGTCCCGCACGTCGTCGGCGTGGTCGATGCGGCTCACGTCCTGCTCGATGATCGGGCCCGCGTCCAGTTCCGCGGTGACGTAGTGGCAAGTGGCGCCGATCAGCTTCACGCCGCGGGCGAAGGCCTGGTGGTACGGGCGGGCGCCGACGAACGAGGGCAGAAAGCTGTGGTGGATATTGATCGCCCGCCCTGCCCAGTGCGCGCACAGTTCCGGCGGCAGCACCTGCATGAAGCGGGCGAGTACCACCGCGTCCGGGTTGTGCGAGTCGACCAGCGCGCGTAGTTCGGCGAAGGCGGGCCCACGCTCTGCCGGGTCCTTCGGGAACGGCACATGATGGAACTTCACCCCGTGGGCGTTGGTCATCTCGGCCAGATCGGGGTGGTTGCCGATCACCGCCTCGATGGTCGCGGGCAGCTCGCCGCTGGCGGCACGCCCGAGCAGGTCGTGCAGGCAGTGCCCGTCCTTGCTGACCAGCAGCACCGCTCTGCGGCGTGCGCCGGAGTCGAGCAGCTGCCATTCCGTCTCCGGTCCCAGCTCGGCGGCCACCGTCGCGAATCGGTCGCGCAGCTCCGCCATGCCGAACGGCACCGTCGCGGCCTTGATCGCCTGCCGGGTGAAGAACCAGCCGTTGTCGGCGTCGGAGTGGTAGCCCGCCTCCACGATCGACCCGCCGAACTCGGCGATGAGCGAGGTGATCCGGGCGATGATGCCGGGCCGGTCGGGGCAGCCGAGCGTCAGCACGAAGCGTCTATCGTCCAGGGCGGGTGGAGCGGAACTCATGAGGCTCATCTTTCCAGGTCAGCCTGGAAAGGAGCGCAGGAGGTTTGCTGGGATCCGGCGGCGTAGCGGTCAGAGATCGTAAAACGGTTCGGGGTAGTGGAATTCGCCCGTGATGCGCGGGTCGTAGGCGCTGAGCGGGCGGACCTGGAAGTGCGAAAGCCAGGCGGGAACGTCGGGGGTGATGCCGAGGCGGGCCGCCGGGACGAAGCCGAATTGCGGGTAGTAGTCGAGGTGGCCGAGCAGGCAGACGAGCGGTTCGTCGAGGGCGTCGGCAGCGCCGAGGGCCGCGTGCATGAGCGCGGAGCCGACACCGCTGTGCTGATGTTCGGCCACGACACCGATGGGGCCCAGCGCGAGGACGGGGAAGGGGCCGACGGCGGCCCGGGTGAGGCAGACATGTCCGATGACGGTTTTGTACTCCACCGCCACCATCGAGAGGGTCGGGATCCAGCCGGGGTCGCTGCGCAGCCGGGCGACCAGATCGACCTCGGGCGGATCGGCCCCGTCGTTCTCAGATGGTTCACCGGTGCGGTCGCCGTCCGCCTGAAGCGGACCGAACGCGCTGCGATGGACGGCGGCGATCTCGGCGATGTCGTCGGCGCGCTCGCGACGGATCAGCACGGTGTCGTCTCCTCCCGAACAAGTAGGGGCCCATCCGCACACGTTAATCAGTCGACCGCTGCGTCACTACTGGCGATCTGTCACCAGTACGAGTGTGCGGGAGTGTCGCCAGGCGCGCAACGGAATTCGCCACCGGTGTGCCAGACTCTCAGCTCATGGCAAGTTCCGCGTCACTCACCAGGGCCGAAGTCGCCGCCATGATCGATCACACACTGCTGGCGCCGGGGGCGACCCCCGACGACGTCGCCGCGTTGATCTACGAAGCCCGCGAACTGGGGGTGCTGGCGATCTGCGTGTCCCCGTCGATGTTGCCGGTGCGCGCGCAGGGGCTGGTGGTCGCGACCGTCGCCGGATTCCCGTCCGGCAAACACCATTCGCTGGTCAAGGGCGCCGAGGCCCGGCTCGCGGTGGACCAGGGCGCGACCGAGGTGGACATGGTCATCGACGTCGGCGCGGCGCTGGCCGGCGACTACAACGCGGTGCTCTCCGACATCGTCACGGTGCGCGAGGCGATCGGCGACCGTGCGGTGCTCAAGGTGATCATCGAGGCGGCCGCGCTGCCGGACGCCGCGATCGTCGAGGTCTGCCGGGTCGCCGAGCGCGCGGGCGCGAATTTCGTGAAGACCTCCACCGGTTTTCACCCCGCGGGCGGGGCCAGCGTGCACGCGGTCGAGCTGATGGCGGCGACTGTCGGCGGGCGGCTCGGGGTCAAGGCGAGCGGCGGCATCCGCACCGCCGCGGCCGCGGCGGACCTGATCGCGGCGGGCGCGACGCGGCTCGGGTTGTCGAAGTCGCGCGAGGTGCTCGACGGGTTCCCGGCCTGAGCCGGCGCTGAGCTCGCGGCTACAGCCGCTCGTCCGCGAATGCCGCTGCGGCTCCGCGGGTCTCGGTCCGCCCGCCGCTCCGAGACAGCTCAGGCGCAGGTGGCGTTCGCGTTCTCGGCGGCGGGCAACTCGGCGCGACCGCCCGCGAGCTTGACCGCGATGCCGTCGTCGGTCACCTTCACCTCGGTCGGCGCCATGTTGTACGGGTAACTCTGCAGGCTCTTGGTGAACACCTCGACGATGCCCTGCACGAGGTCGGTGGGCAGCCCCATGCCGAGCAGCTGCGCTGACATCGTCTCCACCTCGATGACCCCGCCCTTGATCACCGGCTTGACCTGCAACTGGGCCAGCCCGCCGAGCACATCCAGGGTCAGCATGTCCGAGGCCGCCGACGAGCGCACGCCGCTGACCAGGCCGCCGAGCGTCTGCCGGATGCCGTCGTTGTGCCAGGTGACATCGGCCGACGAACTGCCGATCACGCCGCCGCCGCGGCCGTTGTCGGTCACCTCGACGCCGTGGAACTCGGCGTGCACCACCATGCCGACCGCGGGGCCGAACTTGGTGTCGTCGCTGTCCACCTTCACCGTCGGCACCTTGCCGTCGATCCAGGTGATCAGCATCGGTTTGGCGCCGAAGCCGACGTCGATCTTCGAGCCCATCTCCTTCTCGAATTGCGTGCTGATGCACTGGGAGACGGTGTGCCTGGCGTACGCCTCGCCGCCGGCCAAGGCCGTGGCCAGCAGGATCGCTACCACGGTCAGGGCGATCAGCAGGGCTCGCCGGGTGATCGTCTTGGTGGGCCTTGGCTGCGTACTCATGCGGCTGATTCTTCCCGACGTTTCTGTGCCGTCTCTGAGGGGGCGATGAGGGGTTCGAATGTGACATGTGACACAGGATTCGAGCGTAGCCTTAGGCACATGGCTGGCGAGGCGGCGGGCCGGGCCCTCGGTTCCGCGGAACACGGCTGGCGTGTGCTGCGGCGATTGGCCGGTCGCCACGCGGGTTTCTTCACCACCCGCCAGGTGGTGCGCACCCGGTGTGAGGCGCGGGTCCGGATCGCGCTCGGCGACGGCTCGGTGACCCGGGCGGGGGTCGGGTTGCTCCGACTATCCGAATGGCCTGCTGGTCCGCTCGACGAATACGCCATGTGGGCAGCCTGGTTCGACGGCGCCGCCGCGGTCTCCCATCACAGCGCGGCCGAACTGCACGGCATCGGCCGACTACGCCCCCGATTCCTGCACCTGTCGGTGGGTTCGGGCCGCCCACCGGTGACCCCGCGACTGGTGGTGCTGCGCCGCTCACTGATCGGCACCGAAATCGAGTCGGCGGGTCCGTTCTTGGTGACAACACCGCTGCGCACGGTGCTCGATCTGGCCGAAGCGGACATCGGCCAGTCCGCACTCGACGAGGTGGTCGCCGACGCGGTCGCCATCAACCGCTGCGCGAGCGACGAAATCCGCACCGCCGGTGCGAGTCTGACACCACGCGCGGCCGCCAGAGTTTATCGGGCCCTGGCCAGCGCGTAACCGACGCGTGGAAGTGTGCGTGATCGACGCACGAAAATATCAGTGACGCACGGTAAGTCGGCGCAGGCACCGGTCACGGCTGTTGTGCGAGCCTCAGAACGCCCGGGGCGGCTCGAGTTTCGGCGCGACCGTATCCCACGGCACCGAAAGCACACAGTCGCGCATGCGGCGACGATAGGTGCGCAATGGAAAACCTTCCTGCCGTAGCGATTCGGCGGCAGCGCGCCAGCGGATGCGCGGTCCGAAGGGGGCCAGGGGCGCGGCGCGGGCCCAGGCTCGGTCGGCGGCGGTGAGCAGGGTGTGGATTCGCTCGCCCGGAACATTGCGATGGATCAAGGCTTTCGGCAGCCGCTCGGCGATATCGGAGGGCTGGGCGACGGTGAACGGATCCCAGGCGAGGGTGAGCGATTGCGGGCCGGTGCGGTCCAGCAGCACCCAGGCGCAGCGGCGGCCCAGTTCGTCGCAGGTGCCGTCGATCAGCAGGCCGCCGGGGGCGAGATTGGACAGGATGGTCGACCAGGCTTCGGGCACCGCCGCCTCCGGGTATTGCCGCAGCACGTTGAACGCGCGCACCAGAACCGGTCGCAGCCCGGCCAATTCGAACCCGCCGCGGGCGAAGGTGACGCCGTCGCGACCGGGCACCACCCGGGCCGGATCGATCTCGAGGCCGACGACCCGGACCTCCGGCCGCACGGTGCGCAGCCGTGCCGCCAGTTCCAGCGTGGTCCACGGGCTGGCCCCGTAACCGAGATCGACGACCAGTGGATCGGTCGCCGCGCGCAGCCGCGCCACCACCGACTCGTCGTGGGTCAACCAGCGATCGCTGCGGCGTAGCCGGTTGACGCCGGTGGTGCCGCGGGTGATGGAGCCTAAGGGTTTGGTCAGCGGGTCGGGTGGTGGTCGTCGAGCCACTGCACGGTGAACTCGGCTTCGGCCCGGAACAGGTCGATCAGGTTCACCAGCATCAGCTGCTCGAGCCGGGGCCCGACCATCGGGATGAACACCTTCGCCTCCGAGGAGAAGCGCATGGTGCAGCCGGTATCGGTGGGGAACAGGCGGATGGTGCCGCCGAGGCTGCCCGGCCCGGCCGGGATCGAGGCCGAGTATTTGCCGATGATCTCCTCGGCGCCGAACGGCCCGTAGCTCTCCTTGCGGGTGATCACCATGTCCTTGCGCATCACGGCCTGGGCGATCTCGGGCAGCATGTCGCGCGGCAGGATGTGGTGCAGTTCGACGTCGATGCCGCCGTCACCGGCCTCCAGGTGCGCCACTTCGTTGCCCGGCGAGTACTTCCGCATCTCCGCCATCCGTGCGTCCCAGTAGTCGCGGTTCGACAGCGCCGCGTACAGCTCCTTGGTGGTGTGCAACGGGTAGCGCGCGGAGTAATCCAATCGACGGGCCATGGATCCAGAGATTACTGGGTGGCGCGGCCCCGGCCTCGCTCGGCGGTAGGGTCCACAAAAAAGGTGAGCGGGAAGTGTGCTGTCGCAACAACTTCCCGCTCCGAAGGGCTGATTCTCCGCGTGTCAGTGCGCGTCGAGCCAGGTGTTGGTGAACTCTTCCTCGTTCTTCAGCACCTCGGTCAGGTGCTCGGCGATCGCGGCCTCGATCTTGCCGCCGAACAGCGGGATCTTCACCTCGATGGTGCCGTTGGCGGCGGCGGTCGAGCCCGCGCCGTCCTCCCGCAGCGTGATGGTGCCGCGCACCTCGGCGGGCGCGCCCTCGACGGTCGCCTGGAAGGTGGCGGCGTCGCCGGTCCAGTTCTCCACGCGGGGGATGATCAGGTCGCCGGGGCGGACCGCGGTGATCGCGGCGGGCAGCAGCTCGGCGGCGATGGCCTGCACCAGCTGGACGCGGATCTGGTCGCCCTGCACACTCACCGAGTCGAGCCGGGCATTCGGCCCGCCGACCTCGGCAACGCGGTCTTTCCAGTACTGGTCGTTCGCGAACGCCGCGCGCACGGCGGCAGCGGGATGCGAGTAGCGGGCCGTGTACGCCAGCGGTGTAGCCATGGTCGGACACGCTACCGTCTGCCTGTGCGAACTTCACGTGTGGTGCCGTCGGATGTGCTGGCCGCCACCGGTGCCCGGATCCGCGAATCGGTGCCGCTTGCCGAGCTGACCACGCTGCGGGTCGGCGGTCCGGCCACGGTCGCCGAGTGCGCGACCACCGAATCGCTGGTGGCGACGGTGCGCGCGCTGGACGCGGCGGGGATCCCGGTGCTGCTCATCGCGGGCGGTTCCAACCTGCTGATCAGCGACGACGGTTTCGATGGCGTGGTGGTGCGGGTGGCGACCGAGGGCGTCGAGCTCGGTGCCGAGGGTGTGCGGGCCGAGGCAGGCGCGAATTGGGACGCGGTCGTCGCGGCGACCGTCGCCGCGGGGCTCGGTGGGCTGGAATGTCTGTCCGGAATCCCCGGTTCGGCCGGGGCGACGCCGGTGCAGAACGTCGGAGCGTACGGCGCGGAGGTGGCGAACCTGCTGCGCCGGGTGCAGTTGCTCGACCGCCACAGCGGTGTGATCCGCTGGGTCGAGCCCGATGAGCTCGGTTTCGGTTATCGCACCAGCGTGCTCAAGCACCGCGACGACGCACTGGTGCTCGCAGTCGAGTTCGCCCTCGACCCGAGCGGTGCGAGCGTGCCCCTGCGCTTCGGCGAGCTGGCGACCCTGCTCGGCGCCGCGAACGGTGAATCCCGCCCGGCCGCCCAGGTCCGCGACGCCGTGCTGCGCCTGCGCGCGGGCAAGGGCATGGTCCTCGACCCCGCCGACCACGACACCTGGAGCGCAGGCTCCTTCTTCACCAACCCGGTCGTGCCCGAGGATCGCGTGCCCGAGGTGCGCGCCGCGATCTCGGCGCATGTGGGTGATGTCACGGTGCCGACCTATCCGGCGCCGAACGGGGTCAAATTCTCCGCGGGCTGGCTCATCGAACGCGCCGGTTTCGCCAAGGGCTTCCCCGCCCCCGACGCACCCGCCCGGCTGTCCACGAAACACACGCTCGCGCTGACGAATCGCGGGGCAGCGACCGCCGCCGATCTGGTGCAATTGGCCAGGACGGTGCGCGATGGAGTGGCCGAGCGATTCGGCATCCGGCTCGAGCCCGAGCCGGTCACCGTCGGCGTGACGTTGTAGCCGGTGAAACGGACACCACACCTTTCGCTAGTCAATCGAACGAGTTTGCCCGCGTAAATTCGATGTGGTGAGCAAGCGTCCAGTGATCCGTAGACCGGTCGCCGCGGTATCGGCCGTGCTGCTCGTCGTGGTCGCCTTGGTGGCCGGATGCAGCACCGGCAGCGGCGATAACAGCAACTCCTCCCGCGAAGCAGGCCCCGTCGCCAAGGTCGCCCTGGCGCCGGAGAACAACGCCAAGAAGGTCAACCCGACGGCACCCGTCTCGGTCACCGTCACCGACGGCACCATCGACCAGGTGGCGTTGACCAACGCCAACGGCAAACAGGTCGCCGGTGAATTCACCCCGGACAAGCGCGTTTACACCATCACCGAGCCGCTCGGCTACGACGCCACCTACACCTGGTCCGGCACCGCGGTCGGCACCGATCGCAAGCCGATCCCGATCGACGGCACGTTCACCACGCTCGCGCCCAAGACCACCGTCCCGGCGACCATCAACATCGCCGACAACCAGGAGGTCGGCATCGCCGCGCCGATCATCCTGCAGTTCAAGGCTTCCGTGCAGAACAAGGCCGCGGTGGAGAAGGCGATGACCATCACCACCGACCCGCCCACCGAGGGCGCATGGGCCTGGTTTCCCGACGACAACGGCTCGCGATTGCATTGGCGCCCCAAGAATTACTGGGCGCCCGGCACCACGGTGCACGTCGCGGCCAAGCTCTACGGCCTGGATCTCGGCGACGGCAACTACGGATACTCCGACCTGACAACGGATTTCCGCATCGGCCGCAGCCAGATCGTGAAAGCCAACGCGCCGAGCCACCGCATGCAGGTGGTGCGCGACGGCCAGACCATCTTCGATTTCGCGGTCAGTTACGGCGAGGGCAACGAGCCGCGCAACGTCACCCGCTCCGGGTTGCACGTGGTCACCGAGAAGTACGAAGACTTCATGATGTCGAACCCGCCGTTCTACACCAACGTTCGCGAGCGCTGGGCCGTACGCATCTCCAACAACGGCGAATTCATCCACGCCAACCCGGAATCGCTGTCCGCCCAGGGTTCCTCGAACGTCACCAACGGCTGCATCAACCTCTCGCCCGCCGACGCGCAGGCCTACTTCGGGACCGCGCTCTACGGCGACCCGGTGGAGGTCACCGGCACCTCTATCCCGCTCTCGGCCGCCGACGGCGACCTGTACGACTGGACCATCGACTGGGCCACCTGGAAAACCATGTCCGCCTTGGACGGTTCTACCTCGGTCATCACCGCGACCCCGGTCGCACCGGGCCCGCCACGGTAGGTTCGACCTCGTTGATATCGATGTGCTCGACGAGAAGGTGACGTGGTGAACGACGGGCGTGCGGTGGTGCTCGGTCCGGGCGGGGTGGTCGGCACCGCTTGGTTGCTCGGGGTGGCGGAAGGCTTGCGCCGCAACGGGATCGAGCTGGCCGACGCCGATCTGCTGGTCGGCACCTCGGCGGGCGCCATTGTCGGTGCGCTGCTGGCCGATGGCCGTGACCTTGCCGCACACGCGGAACCGCCGACCGCCGCAGGGCCCGCGCCGCAGGTGGATCCGGTGGTGACGGCGCAGGTGCTCGAACTGCTGAGTGGCCCGGACGCCGCGACCGCCTGGCCGCGCGTTGCCGAGTTGGCGCTGAGCGCGTCGACCGGGCCCGAACGGTTACGGGTCGAGGGCTTGAAAGCCATGGTGGGCGAAGGGGATTGGCCGCACCCACAGCTGCTGATCCCGACCGTCGATATTCACTCCGGTGCGCCGAAAGTGTGGCGCGGTACCGAGGGCGTGCCCGTGCACCTGGTGATCACGGCGAGTACCGCGATGCCGGGGATGGCCGCGCCGGTCACCATCGACGGCCGCCGCTACGTCGACGGTGCCCTGCGTAACGGCTCGAATGCCGATCTGGCCGAAGGCATGTCCACGCTGGTGCTCATCGAGCCGCTCGCCCATCTCTTCGCGACCAAGATGCCGTCGAGCGTGCAGCGGGTCGCCCGGATCGTGCCGGACCCCGTCGCGCTCGACATCTTCGGGCCGGACCTCAACGACGGGTCGGCCTGGACCGCGGTGTTCGGCACCGGCCTGCGGCAGGGCAAGGGCGCGGCCGACGAGATCCGTTCGATCTGGGCCTAGGGCCTGTCGCAAAGTCCGGCCCTAGCGGCGCAGCGAGGTATCGAGCTCGGGGTCGTTCTCGATCGCGTGGTCCGCGGCCCGCTGGGCGCGCACGGCGTCGTGGCGTTCGGCGAGCAGGTCGCGGATCTCGATGAGCAGTTCGGTCTCGGTCGGCTCGGCGGCCTTGGTGGTGCCGAAGCGGTTCTTGATCGTCTTCATCGGCAGCATCAGCACGAAATACAGCACGGCGGCGACCACGAAGAAGTTGATGAACGCGGTGATGATCGGGCCGACCTGGATGAAGGTCGCCGGCTTGCTCGCGATCAACTGGACGCCCAGACCCAGCTCGTTCTGACTGCCGAACACGGCTAGCAGGGGGTTCACGACGCCCTTGGTGACCGAGGTGACCACCGCGGTGAACGCGGTACCCATGACGACGGCGACGGCGAGGTCGATGACGTTCCCGCGCATCAGGAACTCTTTGAACCCCTTGAACATGCGCACAACTCCGATCTGAGGTAGACGTCGAAGCATCCGATGCTAACGGCAGCCGAGGCCCGTCGTTGACTCAGCAATTGTGCGGCGAACCGGCCTTCGCCGGTGAGTAATGCGATTCAGCTATAACTCGTCAGTTGCGGCGTGCGAAGCGACCCGCGTCCGCCTGATCACGGGGCTTGACGATGATCTGGTCGAGGTTCACATGCGACGGCCGCGAGGCGACGAAGCCGACGATCTCCGCGATGTCCTGCGCGACCAGCGGATCGATGCCCTCGTAGACCTTCGCCGCGCGCTCCTCGTCGCCGTCGAAACGCACCAGTGAGAACTCGGTTTCCACTGCGCCGGGCGCGATTTCGGTGAGCCGCACCGGCCGGCCGAGCAGCTCTCCGCGCAGCGTGCGGTGCAGCACGGCCTGGGCATGCTTGGCCGAGGTGTAACCGGCGCCGTTGTCGTAGGCGACGAAGGCGGCGACCGAGGTGATGGTGACGATGAGGCCGTCGCCGGAGGCGATCAGCTTGGGCAGCAACGCCTTTGTGACGCGCAGCGTGCCGAGCACGTTGGTCTCCCACATCCAGCGCCAGTCGTCGAGGTCGGCGTCGGCCACCGTGGCCAGGCCCTTGGCGCCGCCCGCATTGTTGACCAGCACGTCGGCCCGCTCGATCGCGTCGGCGAAGGCGCGCACCGAGTCGTCGGAGGTCACATCGAGTTCCAGTGCGGTGCCGCCGATCTCGTCGGCGACGCGCTGCAGGCGATCGAGCCTGCGGGCGCCGACATAGACGTGGTAGCCCTGCTTGGCCAGTTCCCGGGCGGTGGCCTCCCCGATGCCGGAGCTGGCTCCGGTGACGACAGCGGTGCGAGTGCTCATGCCTGCGATCCTAAATGCAGGCCGTTTGCGGACAGGAGCGCTGTTGCGGGGATCACCGTTAGCCTGACGTCATGGCTATACGGGACGCGGTGAGCGCGGATGGCACCAACATCGTCTATCGCGTGAGCGGTCCGGCCGACGCGCGGCCGCTGGTGATGTTGCACGGCTGGTCGGCGAATCTGCGCTGCTGGGGCCGGGCGGCCGACGACCTCGCCGCCCGCTTCCGGGTGATCGCGGTCGACCTGCGCGGCCACGGTTATTCCGACGCGCCCGCCACGGGTTACGACGATCCGAAGAACTGGGCGGCCGACGTCGCGGCCGTGCTGGCGGGGGAGGGCATCGAGTCCGGCGCGATCTTGCTCGGCTGGTCCTACGGCGGCATCGTGCTCAGCGACTACCTGACCGCCTACGGCACCGGCGCGATCGCGGGCGCCGTGTTCACCGGTTCGCAGGCCAATATCGGGCGCGGCGTGCCCGGCGCCGCGAGCGGTTCCGCGATGCAGGCCGCGATGCCCGGTGTTTTCGAGGAGAGCGCGGGTCGCGCGGTGCGCGCGTTCGGGGCCTTCGGCAATGCCAACACCGGCCCCGGCGCGGACAAGGGCGCCGACGCCCAACGACTGTTCGGCACCAGCCTCGCCACCGCGCCCGCGATCCGCAAAGCGCTGTTCTACCGCACCGTCGACAACACCGAAACCCTTCGCGCACTGGATATTCCGGTCTTGGTACTGCACGGCACCGCCGACCCGGTGGTCCCGATCGAGAACGGCCGTTACATCTTCGAGGCGGTGCCCGAGGCCCGCGCCTCGTTCTGGGAAGGGGCCCAGCACGGGCTGTTCATCGAGGACCCGGCCCGCTTCGTAGGCGAGATCAGCATGTTCGCCGACAGCCTGTGAATCGGGCGAACCGGACTGGGGAAATCCGAGTTGTCCCAGGTGGCGTCGCCGCCCAGTTGTGAGTGAGTTCACCAATCGTCTGTGATAGCTCTCACTTGGCGGCGTGACGGCATGGAGGCCGGGAATGCAACGTGCACTATGGATAGTGTGAGTCAACGCCCGGACCTACGGCCGAACCGTGTCGCCGTGCTATCGGTGCACACCTCACCACTGGCTCAACCGGGCACCGGCGACGCGGGCGGCATGAACGTCTACGTGCTGCAAACCGCTCTGCAGCTGGCCCGACGCGGCACCGAGGTGGAGATCTTCACCCGGGCCACCGCCTCCAATCTGCCGCCCGTGCAAGAAGCGGGCCCCGGTGTGCTGGTGCGCAACGTGGTGGCCGGCCCCTTCGAAGGCCTCGACAAACACGATCTGCCCACCCAGCTCTGCCCGTTCACCGCGGAAGTGCTGCGCCAGGAGGCGCGCCATCTGCCGGGCTACTACGACCTGGTGCACTCGCACTACTGGCTGTCCGGTCAGGTCGGCTGGCTGGCCAGGGACCGCTGGCGGGTGCCGCTGGTGCACACCGCGCACACGCTGGCCGCGGTGAAGAACGCCGCGCTCGCCGACGGTGACTGTCCGGAGCCGCTGACTCGCGAGATCGGCGAGAAGCAGGTGATCGCCGAGGCGGATCGGCTGGTCGCCAATACCGCGGACGAGGCCCGCCAGCTCGTCGAGCTGTACGGCGCGCAACCCGAGCGAATCGACGTGGTGCCGCCGGGTGCCGACCTGACCCGGTACCAGCCGGGCGACAAGGCCGAGGCCCGTGCGGCCCTTGGTCTCGCCATGGACGAGCAAGTGGTCGCGTTCGTCGGGCGCATCCAGCCGTTGAAGGCCCCGGATGTGCTGGTGCGCGCCGCGGCCGAGGTGCTGCGCACCGATCCCACCCATAAACTGCGCGTCCTGATCGTCGGCGGGCCGTCCGGCACCGGCCTGGACCGGCCGGACGCGTTGATCGAACTCGCCGCCGCGCTCGGCATCGCCGATCGGGTCACCTTCATGCCGCCGCAGCCGCCGGACCGGCTGGTGCTCGTCTACCGCGCCGCCGATCTGGTCGCGGTCCCGAGTTACAACGAATCCTTCGGCCTGGTCGCCATCGAGGCCCAGGCCAGCGGCACCCCGGTGCTCGCGGCCGATGTCGGCGGGCTGGGCACCGCCGTCCGGCACGGCGAAAGCGGCCTGCTGGTGCCCGGCCACCGCACGCCGGATTGGGCGGGTGCCCTGAGCTACCTTCTCGACGACCCCGAACGCCTGCGCCGGATGAGCGGGCGCGCGGTCGAGCATGCCGCCAACTTCTCCTGGGAACACACCGCCGATGGACTGCTCGACAGCTACTCCGCCGCCCTGACCGATTTCCGGGCCGAGCGGGCCGGACTCGGCGCGGGGCGGATCGCCGCGGGCAGCGGCGCGCTGCGTGCCGACGTGCGCGAGTGGGTACCCGGTGAACGCACTAACCTGGAACCGAATCAGGCCAGGTCGCGGGCGCTGTGGCGGCGCCGGATGGGAGCACGCCGGTGAACGAGGTGCAGACAACCGCTCAGCTGATCGAGGAGACGCTGCGCGACCGGGAGATCGAATACACCCGCTCCGGCGAGGAGACGTTCGTCGTCATCCTGCCCGGTGAGCGCAAACTCAAGACCTCGGTGATGCTCACCGTCGGCAAGCACGGGGTGCGCATCGAGTCGTTCGTCTGCCGCAAGCCGGACGAGAACTTCGAGGGCGTCTACAAATTCCTGCTGCGCCGCAATCGCAGGCTCTACTGCGTGGCCTACACCTTGGACCGGGTCGGCGACATCTACCTGGTCGGTCAGATCTCCGCGCACGCCGTCACCGCCGACGAACTCGACCGCGTTTTCGGCCAGATCCTGGAGGCGGTCGACGCCGATTTCAACGTGCTGCTCGAACTCGGTTTCGCCACTTCCATTCGCAAGGAATGGAAGTGGCGGGTCTCGCGCGGGGAATCGCTGAAAAATCTGCGCGCCTTCGAACACTTGGTAGATACCGCCGATAAACCGCGATGACCGTTCTCGCACTCGATATCGGCGCGACCAAGTTCGCGGCCGGTGTGGTGCACACCGGCAAGGAAGTGCGCGACGTACGCCGGGTGAATGTGCCACGAGAAGACGTCTGGGGCGCCTGTCGCGACCTGCTGCGCGCGGTGGCCGGCGACGCGACGATCACCGCCGTCGGCATCGGCTCGGCCGGCCCGGTCGACGTGCGCACCGGCAGCACCGCCCCGCTGAACATTCCCGAATGGAAATCGGGCTTCGCGATCGTCGCCGCGGTGCGGGAGCTGTTCCCCACGGCCGCAATCCGTTTCGCCATCGACGGCGCCTGCCTGGCACTGGCCGAGCATCACGTCGGCGCACTGCGCGGGGTGGCGAACGGGTTGGCGCTGACGGTCTCCTCCGGGATCGGCGGCGGGCTCATCGCGGACGGCCGGGTGGTCCTCGGACGCACCGGCAACGCCGGTCATATCGGCCACATCGTGGTGCCCGGCTGGGATGTGCCCTGCCTGTGCGGTGGCGTCGGCTGTGTCGAGGCGGTCGCCAGCGGCATGTCCTCGGTGCGCTGGGCGGTCGCGCAGGGCTGGCCGGGCAGCACCGGCGTGCAACTCGCCGAGGACGCGCACAACGGCAACGAGATTGCCCTCGCGGCGCTGCACCGAGCAGGTACCGCGCTCGGTCAGGCGATCGCCTCGGCGGCGGCGCTGCTCGACGTCGACCGCGTGGTGATCGGCGGTGGCTTCGCACAATCCGGTGCGCCGCTGTGGGATCCGATGCGGGCGGCGCTGGCCGTACACGCGCGCCTGGACTTCCTGCGCGGCATCAGCGTGGTGCTGTCCGAGATCACCGACGGCGCCACCCTGGTCGGTGCCGGTGTGCTGGCGACGGGCGACGCGGGCACCGACGACCTCGGCTGACCGCAGGACAGCCGGGGGACCTGGCCCAGCCGGTGACCGCGGGCCGCCGGGGAACGATGTGACGGCAATTTCCGCACATGGAAAGATGGCCGCATGACGTACACCCTCGTGCTGCTGCGCCACGGCGAGAGCGAATGGAACGCCCTGAACCTGTTCACCGGCTGGGTGGACGTGCACCTGACCGACAAGGGCATCGCCGAGGGCAAGCGGGCGGGGGAGCTGCTGGCCGAGCACGGCATCCTGCCCGATGTCGTCTACACCTCGCTGCTGCGCCGCGCGATCAGCACCGCGAATATCGCGCTGGACGCCGCCGACCGGCACTGGATCCCGGTGATCCGGGACTGGCGCCTCAACGAGCGGCATTACGGTGCGCTGCAAGGCAAGAACAAGGCGCAGGTCAAGGAGAAGTACGGCGACGAGCAGTTCATGCTGTGGCGCCGCAGCTACGACACCCCGCCGCCGCCGATCGACCCGGACGACGAGTACAGCCAGGAGGGCGACGCCCGCTACGTCGGCATCGACGTCCCGAAGACCGAATGCCTGCTCGACGTGGTGCGCCGGATGGTCCCGTACTGGGAGGACACCATCTCCAAGGACCTGCTCACGGGTAAGACGGTCCTGATCGCCGCGCACGGCAACTCGCTGCGCGCCCTGGTCAAGCACCTCGATCAGATCTCCGACGAGGACATCGCCGGCCTGAACATCCCCACCGGCATTCCGCTGCGCTACGAACTGGACGACAACCTTCGCCCGGTGCGCCCTCGCGAGTACCTGGACCCGGAAGCGGCCGCCGCGGGCGCTGCCGCCGTCGCCAACCAGGGCGGTAAGTAGTCCTCACTCCGGCACCGCAACGCGCCGCAACCCGATTCGGGTGCGGCGCGTTTGCCGTTTCAGCTCATCGAACGCCGACCCGGCGGTCGTGCTGGCTAGTTGCTGAGGAGTCGGTCCAGAGTCGGGTCTGCGCTGGTCAGGGGTGTTCTTCGCCACAGCGTCGTGTTCAGTGCCAGTGGCGGATGGCTAGTTCGGAAGAGTGCACAGTAAGCGTTGGTTCTCGCGCGTGTTCGCTGGTGACGCGCGCACTTCCCGGCATTTGGGCACGTCATTGCCATTTCAAGTGCGGTATGTGAATCTCTATTCGGAATCGGTACGTGTTACCCCTTGTCATTACCGACAAGTAGGTATGTACACTTTGGTCGTTCGACCAGCCCGAGAGGTAGATCACTCCTGATGAAGCACGCGTTGCGGTTCACAGTCGCGGCAGTTGCCGCCGCGATGCTCGTCCCGTTCCTCACCAGCGGCGCTTCTGCCGCACCGGCCCCGACCGGTCCCGACGGCGGAGCCGCGGGCGCGGCTTGGCAGGCGGCCCAGGACGGTCCGCAGCAGTATCCGAACATCCACATCGAGTGGGACGTCCCCATCACGATGAGCGACGGAACGGTCTTGAAGGGCAATGTCTATCGCCCTGCGGACGCTGCCAGCCGGCCCATCGATACGCCGACGCCCACGGTGGTCAACCTGACGCCCTACACCAAGCTGGTGTCGAACCTGGCCGACCACGCGCAGTCCATCCCCGGCCTGTCCGACGCGCTGCTCGGGCTGTTCCGCGAGATCGACATGAGCGGCACCCCGCTGTCCGGCGTCACCGACCTGACCAAGGCCTTCGGCGGCGGCGAACTGCGCAACTTCACCGTCGACCGTCAGCTCATCAAGAGCGGCTACTCGCAGGTCGTCGTCGACGTGCGCGGCACCGGCTTCTCCCAGGGCACCTGGGACATGCTGCGCCAGCGCGAACAGCAGGACACCGTCGAGGTGATCGACTGGGCCGCGCGCCAGCCCTGGTCCAACGGCCGCATCGGCATGAACGGCATCTCCTACTCCGGCATCAACCAGGTGCAGGCCGCGCAGCAGAACCCGCCCGCGCTGAAGGCGATCTTCCCCGTGGTGCCCGGCAGCGACCTGATGAACGACGTGCTCGCGCCCGGCGGCGGATTCGGCTTCAACTTCATCCCGCTGTGGCTGACCGCGATCAACGGTCTCAAGCTCGTCCCCGACCTCGCGTCGGTGCTCAACGGGCAGTTCGACACCAAGTGGCTGGCCGATCGCGTGCGAGATCCGTTGACCTTCATGGATGTCCTGCTCAACGTCTACACCACCGCGCGCGTCGAGGACCTCGATCCGCGCGCCAAGGAACTGCTCACCGGCAGCTCCCGCCCGCGCGACGGCTGGCTCAGCGATCCGTCCGAGATTCAGGTGCCGACCTTCGTCACCGGTGGCTGGCACGATCTGTTCACCTACTCGGAATCGAAGATCTACAACGAGATTCCGCTGCCCGCCGGGCAGAAGCAGCTGCTGATGGGCAACACCTACCACGTCAACTCGGGCAACGAGTACGCCAAGCCTGGCCTGCCGCCGCGACTGGATGTGTTGCAGCGCGCGTGGTTCGACAAGTGGCTCAAGGGCATCGACAACGGCATCGATCAGTACGGCCCGATCACGCTGCGCCAGCAGGGCGGTGGCTGGATCACCACCGGCTCGTTCGCCGACCCGAGCGTGACCGCCGATGCGCAGTCCGTGACGCATCAGCGGATGTACCTGTCCGCCGACCCGAGTGGCACCGCGAACAGCGTCTACGACGGATCGCTCACCGCGGCCGCCAACGGCGACACCGCGCGGTTGTCCATCGCGCCCGGCCTGACCAGCCTGTGCTCCAACGATGCGGCGCAGGGCAGCGCGGGCATCCTGTCGATCATCGACGGCTGCGCCAAGGACTCCAGGATCCAGGAGACCAACGGGCTCACGTTCACCAGTGCGCCGGTCGCCGAGCCGACCTCGGTGTCCGGGCGGATCGCGGTGCGGCTCAACACCGTTCAGGACGCCGCCGACGGCTACTGGGTGGTCACCGTCAACGATGTCGCGCCGGACGGTCAGTCCACCGTGCTGTCCTCCGGGCAGATCATGGCTTCGCTGCGTGAGATCGACGAGGCCAACAGCAGCAAGTCGGCCAACGGCGACTACACCGATCCGCGGCCGTTCACCTCGCTGGAGCACCGGCAGCCGACGGTGCCCGGTGAGGCGACGACCCTGGATATCACCATGCCCGCCACCGAGGCTTTGCTGAAGCCGGGGCATCGGCTGCGCGTCGATGTCTATGCGGGCAATTTCCCGAAGGGCCTGCCGATTCTGCCGATGCTGCTCGATACCGGGCTGAAGGCGCAGCATGTGCAGTTGGATCCGAATCGGCCGAGTTTCGTGAATGTGCCGGTGCGGGGAAACCCCGGTTGGTGATGCCGGCCTGAATATCTCGCAAGGGCGTCTTCGTCTCGAATGATTCGAGCGAAGGCGCCCTTTGGCGTTTTCGGCATACCGCTGATTTCGCGAGCGAGAGCTTGTGAGCATGCACGAACTTTCGCGATTTCCCAGCGCGGACCAGCGGATCTCTGCTTCCCTCCCCTTTGTTAGAGAGCAACCGTTCCCCTAAGAGAGTGGATTCAATGAGGTATGCGCTCCGCACCGCGGCCTTGGTTGTCGCGGCGGTGGCCTTGGCCCCCTTCCTTTCGCCCTCTGCCGCGGCGAGCCCTGTCGGCCCGGACGGCGGCGCGACCGGTGCGGCGTGGGCCGCGACCGAGGACGGCCCGCAGCAGTACCCGAACGTCTTCATCGAATGGGACGTGCCGATCACCATGAGCGACGGCACCGTGCTCAAGGGGAACGTCTACCACCCGGCCGACGCGGCGGGGCAACCGATTTCGACGCCGACGCCGACCGTCGTCAACATGACGCCCTACACCAAGCTCGGCTCGATGATCGCCGACAGCATGATCTCGATCCCGTGGCTGTCCGACGCGGTGCTGCAGGTGGCCCGCGACGTCGATCTGTCCGGCACGCCGTTCTCCGGCATCACCGATCTCACAAAAGCGCTCGGCGGCGGGCTGCTGCGCAACTTCACCGTGGACCGGCAGCTGATCAAGAGCGGATACACCCAGGTCGTCGTCGACGTCCGGGGAACCGGCTTCTCGCAAGGGATCTGGGACCTGCTGCGTTACCGGGAACAGCAGGACACCGTCGAGGTGATCGACTGGGCGGCCCGGCAGCCGTGGTCCACCGGCGACATCGGCATGAACGGCGTCTCCTATTCGGGGCTGAACCAACTGCAGGTCGCCGCGAAGAACCCGCCCGCGCTCAAGGCGATCTTCCCGGTGGTGCCGAGCCGGAATCCGTTCCGCGACTTGGTCGCACCCGGCGGCGGCTTCGGTATCACCTTCATGCCCGCGTGGCTCGCCGCGGTCAACGGCGGCAAGCTGGTGCCGGACCTGGCGTCGGTGTTGCGCGGCCAGTTCGACATGAAGTGGCTGATGGATCGGCTGGCCGATCCGTTCACCTTCGTCGACGCGCTGGTGAACGTGCTGATCACGCCGGATATCAACCAGCTCAGCCCCAAGGTGCAGGAGGTGCTGCACTCCGACAGTTCGTTCCGGCAGGCCTGGGAGACCGACCCGACCCGAATCACCGTGCCCACCTTCGTGACCGGCGGCTGGCACGACGTGTTCGTCAATTCACAGGCCGACGTGTATCGGCGGATTCCGTTGCCGCCCGGGCAGAAGCAGCTGTTCGTGGGCGACGGCTACCACATCAGCAACGGCAACGAGTCCGGTCGTCCCGGCCTGCCGCCGCGGATGGACGTGCTGCAGCGCGCCTGGTTCGACAAGTGGCTCAAGGGCATCGACAACGGCATCGATGAATACGGCCCGGTGACCGTCCGGCAGCAGGGCGGCGGCTGGATCACCGCGCCGTCGTTCCCGCAGCCGGGCGCCGAGCATCGCCGGATGTATCTGTCCGCCGTGCCGAGCGGGACCGCGACCAGCGTGCACGACGGCTCGCTGTTCGCCGCGCCGAGTCCGAGCGTGGACCGGCTCACCGTCGCGCCGGGCCTCACCGGCCTGTGCTCGCGCGACGCGGCCCAGCAGACCATCGGTGTGCTCTCGATCATCAATGCCTGCGGGATGGATTCGCGGATCCAGGAACTCAACGGGCTCACCTTCACCAGTGCACCGGTCGCCGAGCCGACCACCATCTCCGGCCCGATCGCGGTACGGCTCAACACGATTCAGGACGCCACCGACGGCTACTGGGTCGCCACGGTGAACGACGTTGCGCCCGACGGACAGTCGACGGTGCTGTCCTCGGGTCAGCTGGTCGCCTCGCTGCGCGCCATCGACGAGGCCCGCAGCACCCGCCTGCCGAACGGCGACTACACCGACCCGGTGCCCGACCTGTCACTGGACAGCAGGCAGCCGACGGTGCCGGGACAGCCGACAGCCCTGGACATTTCGGTGCCGGGCATCGAGGCGGTGCTGCAACCGGGCCACCGGCTGCGCGTCGACGTCTACGCGGGCAACTTCCCGAAGGGTCTTCCGCCGACCCCGCTGCTGGTGGAGAGCGGTCTGCGCCCGCAGCACCTGCTGCTGGACCAGAACCAGCCAAGTTTCGTGAATATCCCGGTGCGCGGAAACCCGGGCTGGTAAACCGTAACCCGGTCTGAGCGTGCACTTATCGCCCATCAAAGCTCTATCCCGCGGGGTATGAGCGAATAGTGCCCGCTCAGGCCGGGTGCACCGGTTACTGATCCACCACGGCGAACGCCGCCTCCAGCGGCGGGAAGATGGCCCGCGCGTCCTCGCCCGCGAACCAGAGCCCGACGGTGAACACCGACACGGCCTCCAGATACTTGGCGCGATGCAGCCCGCCCGCCGAAACCGGTTGCAGCTTCAGATCTTCGACCAGGGCTGCCACCCGGGCCAGCGCGTCCGGGTCGTCACCGCACAGCGGCACCCCCAGCCTGCGCTGCTCGAACACGCGAGCATCCGATTCCCACACCTCGGCTGCACACAGATTGAACGCCTTCACCACGTGCGCCCCCGGCGCCGCCGCCGCGATGCGTTCGGCGACAGCCTCTTCCGACAGCACGAACGCCGTCGCACCCTCGGGCGCGGCCGCGTCCGGCTCGTAGGCATTGGTGCAGTCGACCACGGTCCGCCCGTCGAGCAGCCCGCCGACCGTCCGCAGCACCTCGTCCAACGCGTCCACCGGCAGCGCCAGCAACACCACCTCGCCGAACTCCGCGGCGTCGCGAATACTTCCGGCCTGCGCCCCGATCGCGGCCGCCAACTCCTCGGCCGCGGCCGACGACCTGGCACCGATACGGACCTCGTGCCCCGCCGCGACCCAGCCACCGCCGAGCGCCCGCGCCATCGCCCCGGCGCCGATGATTCCGATTCGCATGTCCACTCCTAGCTCGAAAGGTCTCGGTACAAACGCTAGGAAGATCGATAGGCACCTGCGGGTGCCCAACAACGCTGGCATGCTGGTGACATGACCGCCGTGCACGCCGAGCCGATCACCGCCGAACGGGTGGAGTTCACGCCCTACGGCGATTTCGAGTCCGATTGCCCGGCCCGGATGGGCGTCGACGTCTTCGGAAACTCCTGGCTACCGGTCGTCGTCTACATGCTCCGCGAGGGCCCGATGCGCCCGAGCGACCTGCGCGCATCGATCGGCGGCATCAGCCAGAAGATGCTGACGCAGACGCTGCGCCGGATGGAGCGGATGACCCTCATCGAACGCCACCGCTACGCCGAAGCCCCACCCCGCGTCGAATACCGCCTCACCGAAGCAGGCCGAGACCTGCTCACCCCCATCTACGCCCTCGGCGAGTGGGTAGACAAACACGGCCCAGCCGTCAGCGCAGGCCTCGCCGGTCCCGACGACGAAGACGACTGACCCGCAAGCCCGCCGAAGACAATTGATTTCGGAAGCAGAAGAAGACGCCTGATTTCGCAAGGACATGGGTAACTCACCGGGCACCAGCTAACTCCGCCGCCGACCCCTCCGCCGCCCGCCGACGGTGCTCACACCGCACCTGAATCCGGCCTGAAGTCCCGGGGAGGCGGAACAACACGTAAACGTAGGGCTAACAGGGTCGGAAGTAGCTATGACCTGCACGAAACATCGTGCACCCGGAGTTGGATACGTCCTACGCGACCGTACGATTCAAGTGTGAGTGTTCCGCAAGCCGTGCTACTGGCAGTCCTTGCGGCTGTCGTAGGTCTGGCAGTCGGCGGGCTACTTATCCCCTATATGAACGCCAGGCAGCAGGCCCGGCGGCAGGCCGACTCCGGCCTGACGATGTCGCAGGTGCTCGACCTGATCGTGCTCGCCTCCGAGAGCGGCATCGCGGTGGTCGACGAGTACCGCGACGTGGTGCTGGTGAATCCGCGCGCCGAGGAGCTCGGCCTGGTCCGCAACCGCCTGCTGGACGAGCGCGCCTGGGCCGCGGTGGAGAAGGTGCTGGCCACCGGCGAGTCCGCCGAGTTCGACCTCACCGCGAAGAACCCGGTGCCCGGCCGCGGCCGCATCGCCGTGCGCGGCGTGGCCCGCCAGCTATCCCGCGAAGACACCAACTTCACCGTGCTCTTCGCCGACGACGACTCCGAGCAGGCCCGGATGGAGGCCACCCGGCGCGACTTCGTCGCCAACGTCAGCCACGAGCTCAAGACCCCGGTCGGCGCGATGAGCCTGCTGGCCGAGGCCATGCTCGAATCCGCCGAGGATCCCGAGGCGGTGCGCCACTTCGGTCAGCGCGTGCTCGGCGAATCCCGGCGGCTCGGCAAAATGGTGACCGAACTCATCGCGCTGTCCCGGCTGCAGGGTGCGGAGAAGCTGCCCGAGCTCGAAGTGGTCGACGTGGACACCGTGGTGATGCAGGCGGTGGACCGCTCGCGCACCGCCGCCGAGGCCGCGGGCATCACCGTCAGCACCGACCGGCCCAGCGGGCTCGAGGTGCTCGGCGACGAAACCTTGCTGGTCACAGCCCTATCGAACCTGGTGGAGAACGCGATAGCGTACTCACCGGCCGGCTCACACGTGTCGGTGAGCCGTTCCCTACGCGGCGACCATGTCGCCATGGCGGTGACCGATCGCGGCATCGGCATCGCCAAGGAAGACCAAGAGCGGGTGTTCGAACGTTTCTTCCGGTCCGATAAGGCCCGCTCGCGCGCCACCGGCGGTACCGGCCTCGGCCTGGCTATCGTCAAGCACGTGGCTGCCAACCACAACGGCGAGATCACGTTGTGGAGCAAGCTGGGCACCGGTTCGACGTTCACCCTGCGAATACCTGCCCACCACGAGGCCGACGGAGAAGAGGATTCCGCCGGTCCGACGGTGAGCATGAGAGAAACAAGCCCGCGCCCCTCGGGGCCGGGCCGACCCAATGGTGTGGAGGCACGCAGATGACGAGTGTGTTGATCGTCGAGGATGAGGAGTCGCTGGCCGATCCGCTCGCGTTCCTGCTGCGCAAGGAGGGTTTCGAGGTCACCGTTGTCGGTGACGGGCCATCCGCGCTCGCCGAGTTCGATCGGTCCGGTGCCGACATCGTGCTGCTCGATCTCATGCTGCCCGGCATGAGCGGCACGGACGTGTGCAAGCAGTTGCGCACCCGCAGCGGCGTACCGGTGATCATGGTGACGGCAAGGGACAGCGAGATCGACAAGGTGGTCGGGCTGGAGCTCGGCGCCGACGACTACGTGACGAAGCCATACTCGGCGCGCGAGCTGATCGCGCGCATTCGGGCCGTGCTGCGCCGCGGCGCGGGCGACGAGTTGGACGGCACCAATGAGAGCGGCGTGCTGGAAGCGGGCCCCGTCCGGATGGACGTGGACCGCCACACCGTGCTGGTGAACGGCAAGCCGGTGACGTTGCCGCTCAAGGAATTCGACCTGCTCGAATACCTGCTGCGCAACTCCGGCCGGGTGCTCACCCGCGGCCAGCTGATCGATCGCGTCTGGGGCGCCGACTACGTCGGCGACACCAAAACCCTCGACGTGCACGTGAAGCGGCTGCGCTCGAAGATCGAGGCAGACCCGGCCAAGCCGGAACATCTGGTCACGGTCCGCGGACTGGGCTACAAACTCGAAGCGTGAGCTGACAAAGCTACGGCCGAGGGCGCTGCGAAAGCCCTCGGCCGTAGTTCGTTGTGCAGTTCTAGCTTCTTACGGCAGGTAGGTCCAGGTCGGGCCGACGCCGGGGACGTCGATCTTGCGCAACGAGATCCAGCCCAGGTCGTCTTCCTGCATGCAGTCGTAGACATCGGCGGCGTTGGTGCCGCGGCAGGCGATGGTGCGCGAGGTCCCGTACGGGCTCATGATCAGGTTCTTGCCCACCTTGGCGGCGTTCATGGCGTCGGGGGTGTTGGCGGGCAGGAAGTCGGCGGTGAAATCGGCGTACTTGGCGGGATCACCGTTCGGCTCGGCGTGCGCGATTGCGGGGAGACAGAGTGCGGCGCCGAGAGAAACGGCGGCCAGGGTCAAAACTTTCTTGGACATGACCGCACATCAAACCGCAAACGGGTGAAGATCGCATGCCCTACAGGTGAACGGGGTGCAAGCTCGCATTCCGGGGGCTCACCCGGTCGCAGTGTTGGAACTGTCGCGCATCCGGTCCGCGTGCACCGTCGCCGGATGAATCGCGATGAGGCCGAGCCCCGCTCGCCGCTTGCAGTGCCTGGCCAGTTCGTCGTAGGCCGGAGCGCCCAGCAGCTCCTTCAATTCCGGGCCGTAGGACTGCCAGACCGGCCGCGTGCCGACGTGGGCGTCTGGCGAGCCGGAGCAGTACCAGTCCAGGTCCTCGCCGCCGGCGCCCCAGCCGCGCCGGTCGTACTCGGTGACCGTGGTGCGCAGGATCTGCACGCCGTCGGGCCGGTCCACCCACTCCTGGGTGCGCCGGATCGGCAGCTGCCAGCACACGTCCGGCTTCACCTCGAGCGGTTCGATGCCGCGGCGCAGCGCCATGGAGTGCAGCGAGCAGCCGACACCGCCCGCGAAGCCGGGCCGATTGAGGAAGATGCACGCGCCGTCGAACCGGCGGGTGCGCAGCGCGGGCTCGTCTTCGAGCTCATCGAGCTCCAGGTAACCCTTCTTGGTGACCTTGCCCGCGGCGTCCGTCGCCTCGCCCATCAGCTGCCAATCCGCTGGTGTGAGCATTTTCACAGCGTTCTGCAGGCGCTTGCGGTCGTCCTTGTCGGACAGGAACGCGCCGTGCGAGCAGCACCCGTCATCGGGGCGCTCGGCGATGATGCCCTGGCAGGCCGGGGTGCCGAAGACACACGTCCAGCTCGACAGTAGCCAGGTCAGATCCGCGACGATCAGATGCTCGTCGTTTGCTGGATCGACGAACTCGATCCATTCGCGGGGGAAATCCATGTCGACTTCGGGACTCGGATCGATCTTCCCCGCTGGTCGGGGCCGCGCCGGCCCACTCGCTGATGCGCCTACCGTCACACCTCGGAACGCTAACAGTTCAGTCGCTTAACCTATAGGACCGGATCACCCAGTACCGTGTTCTTGTGCGGCTTGGGGTACTCGATGTCGGAAGCAATACCGTCCACCTGCTGGTGGTGGACGCGCATCGGGGTGGTCACCCCATGCCGATGAGCTCTACCAAGGCCACTTTACGGCTGTCGGAGAACATCGATAACGAGGGCCGGATCACCGAGGCGGGCGCCCAGCGGCTGATCGCCACGGTCGCCGAATTCGCCAGCATCGCTGAGACTTCCCGGTGCGTCGAGCTGATGCCGTTCGCCACCTCCGCGCTGCGCGAGGCGACCAATTCCGAGGACGTGCTCGCCCGGGTCCGCGCGCAGACCGGCGTCGATCTGCAGGTGCTCTCCGGCGTCGACGAGGCGCGGTTGACCTTCCTCGCGGTGCGCCGCTGGTTCGGCTGGAGCGCGGGACGCATCCTGAATCTCGACATCGGCGGCGGCTCGCTGGAGATGACCAACGGCGGCGACGAAGAACCCGATGTCTCGCTGTCCCTGCAGCTCGGTGCCGGCCGGTTGACCAGAGAGTGGCTGCGCGAGGATCCGCCGGGCAAGCGCCGGGTCAACGTGCTGCGTGACTGGCTCGACGCGGAGCTGACGCTGCCCGCCAAACAGCTGCTCGACGCCGGTAAACCGGATCTGGCCGTCGGCACCTCGAAGACCTTCCGCTCGCTGGCCAGGTTGACCGGAGCGGCACCGTCGGCGGCGGGCCCGCGGGTGCGCCGTACACTCACCAGCTCAGGTCTGCGCCAGCTGATTGCGTTCATCTCGCGGATGACGGCCGCGGACCGTGCAGAATTGGAAGGCGTAAGTTCCGATCGGTCACAGCAATTGGTGGCTGGCGCATTGGTCGCGGAGGCGAGTATGCGGGCACTATCGCTGGAATCCCTGGAGATTTGTCCATGGGCGCTGCGAGAAGGACTGATCCTGCGCAAACTGGATACCGACATGAATGGCGGACCCCGAGCAACCTGCTTACCGGGCCCGGCGACCGACAGCGGCGACCCGGTGCTCGGTGCTGCCGTGCTACCGGGGCCGATAGGGACGGTGTCGTCATGATGGGCGCGCCAGCGAGGTTCAGTCATGAGTGATGATTCCAAACAGCTTTCCGTTGCCGAGCTGCTGGCTCGCAACGGGCAGCAAGGCGCATCATCCGCAGGTGGTGGCCGACGCCGCCGCGGCGGTCGCGGGATCTCGGTCGCCGAGCTGACCGGTGACATGCCTGTCATCGGCAGCGGTCACTCCTCGCACGCCGCGCCCGACGCCGACGTGCCCGACGAACCGGTCTACGAGGCCCCGGCCTACGAACCGCCTGCGCCGGAACCTGTCTCATACGCGCCACCCGCGCCGGACCCCGCGGCGTATTCGCCGATCTCCGGGCCGATCTCGATGTACGACCCGCTCGCCGCGTACGCCCAGCCCGAGTCGGCCGCCGACCCGTTGCCCGGCCGATCCAACCGGGTGATGCCCGGCCGGGAGA
>NZ_BJXA01000078.1 GCF_007990755.1 Nocardia ninae NBRC 108245
GCTGGGCCTCGGGCGGCGTGCACACCGGCGCCACGGGCGGCTGCTCGGGGTGCGCGGGATCCTGCGGAGCGGCCGCTCCCGCGCCGAAGGTCTGTCCGGGTGCGCCGGGCACGATCGCGGGCTCAGCGGGCTCGCCAGGGCGCGGCATGGGCGCCGGAATCACGGCGGGCTCACAGGGATTGAGCGGCTTCGGCGGCGGCGGGCAGAAGATGCCACACGGGATCGGCGGCAGACCGGGGATGGTGATCATCACCTCGGTCGGCGTCGGCGTGGTCGTACTGGTCTGCGGCGCCGCGGGCGTGGTCGTGGCAGGCGCGGCGTTCGTGTAGGTCGCCGCGGTCATGTTCGGGCCCTGGGCCGGTGTGCTGCTGCCGGGCGGGATCAGGTCGGGGGAGATGGTCACCTGGGTCGGCGCGCCACCGGTGCGGTAGGCCGCCGCCCAGCTGAGCACGTTGGCCGCGTAGGCGGTGGAGTTGTTGTAGCGCAACACCGCGCGTAGTTCCTGGGCTTGGTCGCGCAGGTTCAACCCGCCCGAACACAGGTACTTGCCCGCGGCGAGCGCGGAGTCGAAGACGTTGTTCGGATCGGCGATGCCGTCGCCGTTGCCGTCGGCGGCGTACTGGCTCCAGGTGCCGGGCAGGAACTGCATCGGCCCCATCGCGCGCACGTAACCGCCGCTGGCGGCCTTGATGATCTCGTTGCCCGGCAGCGTGCCGTCCAGCGCCGGGCCGTAGATCGGGGTGACCGTGGTGCCCGCGGCGTCGGTGCGCCCGCCGCCCGCGTGGCCGGATTCGATCCGGCCGATGCCCGCGAGCAGGCTCCAGGACAGTCCGCAGCCGGGGGTGGAGGATTCGAGCGCGAGCTCGGCGTTGCGGTACGCGGCGAGCACGACCTCGGGAATTCCCAGCGCGCCGCCGATCAGCGGGAGCGAGATCTCCTGCAACGGCACCCGTCCGGCAAACGGCGCCGAGCCGTCGGACGGGGTCATTGCCCGTAGTTTGCGGGGTGCCTCCTGGGTCACCGGGAGCAGGCCGACTGTCTTAGACAGTCCTGTTTCACTTGCCTTGCCCGTACTGCCCGTCGGATTGGCGGACGACGCGAGCAAAGCCTCGGGGGCCTGCGGTGCGCCGGCGGAGGTGGTGGGGTCGGAGGTCGAGCCTGTGGCTACCAGACCAGCTACGACCAGGGCCGAGACGGTTATCGGAGCAGATATACGCATTCAGCCACACCAATCCTCTACGTCGTTTGAGCGGCTGTCCGGGACATCCCCTTCCCGAGCCGCTCGGGACAACGCTGTCCAGGTTACCCACCAGTCAGGTAGTTGTTCGGTATTTCCCGTCAATCATCAGCTACAGCCGGTGAAACCGGGGTGGACGTCTGCTTTCGGCCGGAGTTTTTCTTGCGCTGCGGGTTGTCGTCGCTCGCGCCCTCGATCCGATCGAGTATCTCCTTCATCTCCTCCAATTCCCTGCGCAAATAGTCGCGAGTCGCCACTTCGCCGACCGCGATACGCAACGCTGCGAGTTCGCGGGCCAGGAATTCGGTGTCCGCCTTGGTCTGGGCGGCCCGCATCCGGTCCTCCTCCAGGGAGACCCGGTCGCGGTTGTCCTGCCGGTTCTGCGCCAGCAGGATCAACGGCGCGGCATAGGCGGCCTGGGTGGAGAACGCCAGATTCAACAGAATGAACGGATACGGGTCCCAGCGCAATGCGATGACGAAGACATTCAACGCGATCCAAATAATCACGATGATCGTCTGAATGGCCAGGTAGCGGCCGGTGCCGAGGAAGCGGGCGACCCGCTCGCTGCTGCGCGCGAGCGCCTCGGCGTCCCACTCGATCCGGAACCGGGACTCGACCGGCGTCTCCAGCCGCTGCCGAGCGCCGCCTTTGTCAGTCATGACGGACTATCCCTTCGTGCAGCTCTTCCTGATCCCGCCAGTCGTCGGGCAGCAGATGGTCGAGCACATCGTCGACGCTCACCGCGCCGAGCAGGTGGTTCTCCTCGTCCACCACCGGTCCGCAGACCAGGTTGTAGGTCGCGAAGTACCGCGTGACCGCGGCCAGCGGGACGTCGGGGCGCAGCGGCGCCAGCTCCGCGTCGAGAATGCCGCCGACCAGATGGGCCGGTGGCTCGCGCAGCAACTGCTGGATGTGCACCGAACCCAGGTAGCGACCGGTGGGTGTCGCGGTCGGCGGGCGCACCACGAACACCATGGACGCCAGCGCGGGCGTCAGATCGGGGTTGCGTACTCGCGCCAGCGCCTCGGCGACCGTGGTGGACGGCGTCAGGATCACCGGCTTCGGCGTCATCAGGCCGCCCGCGCTGTAGGGCGAATGCTCGAGCAGCCGGCGCACCGGTTCGGATTCCTCCGGGTCCATCAGCGCGAGCAGCGATTCGGCCTCGCTGACCGGCAGCTCGCCCAGCAGGTCGGCGGCGTCGTCGGGATCCATCGCCTCGAGCACGTCGGCAGCCCGGCGCACTTCCAAGTGGCCGAGCAGATCGACCTGCTCGTCGTCGGGCAGCTCCTGCACGACATCGGCGAGCCGTTCGTCGTCGAGCGCGATGGCGACTTCGATGCGCCGCTTCTCCGGCAGTTCGCGCAGCAGATGCGCGACATCGGCGGGGCGCAGGCCCTCGAACTGCTCCAGCAGCTGGGTGACCTCCTGGCCCGGCCGATCGATCTCGGTCGGCGTCAGCCCCGACACGTGGATCCAGTCCACCACGTGCACGGTGCGGCGGCGCCCGATCCTGCGGTGCCCGCGCACCGCCACCCTGGTGACCCGCCAGTCCCTGGTGCGGGTCTGCTCCATGCCGAGATCGACCACGACCACATCCACCCCGGCGAGGTCCGGCAGATCCGGATCCTCCACGCGCACCGCGGAATCCACGATCTGCGCGAGCGCGAGCATTTCGCCGGGGCGCTGGGTGAACCGGCGCAGGCTCACCGTCCCGGTGTTCAGTGTCACCACCCCCGGCTCGATCGCGGTGACCCGCAGGATCGGCACGAAAATGCGCCGACGGGTGGGCAATTCGACGACGAGACCGTGGATCCTGGGCTGTTGCCGGTCGTACCGGATGGCCACGACGACATCGCGGACCCGGCCGATAGACTCGCCGTCCGGTCCCAACACCACCAGGCCGGCCAGCCTGGCGACGTACACCCTGGTAGCTGCCATGCTTGCCAGGCTAGAGGTTCGCAGGCGGGGGCAAGTACCTCGCCACGATCGACGGGAGTGATCTTGAAGCCGCGCCGTTCGGTGCTCGCCTGTCCGGGCAGCAACAAGAAGATGATCGAAAAGGCCAAGGGCCTGCCCGTCGACGAGGTGTTTCTCGATCTGGAGGACGCCGTCGCGCCGGCCGCCAAGGCCGAGGCGCGGGCGAATATCGTGGCGGCGCTGAACGACTCCGACTGGGGCGACCAGCTGCGCGTGGTCCGCGTCAACGACTGGACCACCCAGTGGACCTACGCCGACGTGATCACCATCGTCGAGGGCGCGGGCACCGCCCTGGATGCCATCCTGCTGCCGAAGGTCACCGACGCAGGCCAGGTGCGCGCCCTGGATCTGCTGCTCACCCAGTTGGAGAAGGCGACCGGGCTCGAGGTCGGTCGGATCGGCATCGAACCGCAGATCGAAAACGCGCTGGGGCTCCGCAATATCGATGAGATCGCCACCGCGAGCCCGCGGGTGCAGGCGCTGGTTTTCGGGCCCGCCGACTTCATGGCGAGCATCAACATGCGCACCCTGGTGGTCGGCGAGCAGCCGGAGGGCTACGACACCGGTGATGCCTATCACCACATCCTGATGACGATCCTGCTCGCCGCCCGCGCGCACGGTCTGCAGGCGATCGACGGCCCGTACCTGCAGATTCGGGACGTGGGCGGCTTCCGGCGGGCCGCCGCGCGCACCGCGGCGCTCGGCTTCGACGGCAAGTGGGTGCTGCATCCCGGCCAGATCGAGGCGGCAAACGAGATCTTCAGCCCGCGCCAGGCCGACTACGATCGCGCCGAGCTGATCCTGGACGCGTACGCCTTTCACACCTCGGCCGAGGGTGGTGCCCGCGGCGCGGTCATGCTCGGTGACGAAATGATCGATGAGGCTAGTGCGAAAATGGCTCAGGTGATCGCGGAAAAGGGCCGGGCCGCGGCAATGACGCGTACCACGCGTTTCACACCACCGGGAATCCGGTCGGAATAGCAGAATAGAGACATGACGAATCCCTTGGGGAACTCGAATCGCGCACGGCAAGCGCTGCCGACGCCGCCGTCCGGCTGGCCGGTCGGCTCCTATCCCACCTATGCCGAGGCCCAGAAGGCCGTCGATTACCTGGCCGACAGCCAGTTCCCGGTGCAGGACGTCACCATCGTCGGCGTCGACCTGATGCAGGTCGAGCGCGTCCTCTACCGGCTCACCTGGGGCAAGGTCATCGGTGGCGGTGTGGTGAGCGGAGCGTGGCTGGGCTTGTTCCTCGGCCTGCTGCTGAGCCTGTTCACCACCAGCGGCGCACTCGGCCCGCTGCTGGTCGGCCTGGTCGGCGGCATCATCTTCGGCGTCATCTCCACCTCGATCCCGTACGCGGCGACCAAGGGGCAGCGCGACTTCGCCTCCACCATGCAGTTGGTGGCCGGGCGCTACGACGTGCTGTGCGACCCGAAGTCCGCCGAACAGGCGCGGGACATGCTTGCGCGGCTGGCCATCTGACGCATGGAGGTGGTGTCGACGGTCCGCACCGGTGTGCTGGACCACTTCGGTGTGCAAGCGGCCGGCGTCGATTCGGCGTCGGTGACGTTCCTCGGCTTGGAACCCATCGAGATCCTGCGGATCGCCGACGGCGAACTGGTGCACTACGCGACGGTGGGCGGCTCGCGCCATCCGATGGGCGATCCCACTGCGCTGCTTGCCGATCCGGTCAAGGGGCCGCGCGCCGAGCTGGTGCTCACGTTGCGTGGCACGGCCGGTGCGAGCTCGGGTCTGGCCAAGACGCTAGGGGTACTCGCCGCCGCGCCCGCCGTGGAAGGCGTTGTGCTGCAAGCGGATGCGCTGATGGATCTGGGTGAGCCGATGTGGCAGGGCGCGCCGTTCTCCGCAGTGCTGTTGGGCGACAGTCAGATTCCCGAGGTGGTGCTGCCCGAGCCCGCCGAACCGGTGCGGTACTTCGCGGTGACGCCGGTGACCGCGACCGAGGCCGCCTGGGTGCGGGTGCGCGGGGCGCAGGCGTTGCGAGATGCGTGGGCGGAGGCGGGGATCGACGTGCGTGACCCCGAAAGAGGCGCCGCCAGCCTGTGATCCGGCGCTACAGCCAGTTGTTGCGGTGAAAGTTGACGTACAACCCCACGCAGATGCCCAGGGTGACCACGACGACCAGCCAAAAGCCCCACACGTCTTCGGATCCCGGGATATGGGTGAAGTTCATGCCGTAGAGGCCCGCGATCATGGTCGGCACCGCGGCGATCGCGACCCACGCCGAGATCGTGCGCATGTCGGTGTTCTGCTGCACCCCGACCTTGGCCAGCACGGCACTGATCAACGCGCTGAGTGCCTCGTCGAAATCGGTGATCCGCTCGGCCACCCCGGCGTGGTGATCTGCCACGTCACGCATGTAGCGCCGAATCTCCTTGGGCAGCGGCACATCCGGCTTGTGCCCGAGCACCTGGAGCGGGACCGCGAGCGGGTTCACGGCCCGGCGTAGTTCCACCACTTCGCGCTTGAGCTGGTAGATCGACTCGATGGTGATGTGGTTGCGCGGCGTGAAGACCGCCTCCTCCATCGCGTCGATATCGAGCTCGATCGACTGCGTCACTTCGATGTAGGAGTCCACCACGTGATCGGCGATCGCGTGCAGCACCGCGCCGGTGCCGAGCATCAGTTGGGCCGGGTCGGCCTCCAGTTCCTTGCGCAGCGAGGCCAGTTCGGAATGCTCGCCGTGGCGCACGCTCACCACGAAGTCCGGCGCCGTGAAGACCATGATCTCGCCGGTCTCCACGATCTCGCTGACGCTGTGCATTTCGTGTTCGACGTAGGCGACCGTCCGCATCACCATGACCAGCGTGTCGTCGTAGCGCTCCAGCTTCGGGCGTTGATGCGCGTGCACCGCGTCTTCGGCTGCGAGCGCGTGCAGCCCGAACGTCTCGGCGATATCGGCCATCTGGCCCTCGTCCGGATCGTGCAGGCCGACCCAGACGAAACCCGCGCCACGGTTGCGCACCTCGGCGAGCGCCTCGCGGTGGGTGAATCTGCCGGGCAGCCGCTGTCCCTCGACGTAGACGCCGCAGTCCACGATGGCCCGCGCGGTCGGGATCGGGATGCGTGGCAGCTGCTGCTGTGGTCCGCGGCCGGAACCACGGAACGACGGTATCGATGGCACACGGCGATGCTACGTCGCCTGCCGGTGCGGTTCGGGGTACACGCACTGTAAGACTGAGGGCGTGCGCATTGATCTGCATACCCATTCGACGGCGTCCGATGGCACCGACACCCCGGCGGAACTGGTTCGCAACGCGGCCGCCGCAGGCTTGGACGTCCTCGCGATCACCGACCACGACACCACGTCGGGCTGGACCGAGGCGGTCGACGCGCTGCCGCAGGGGTTGACGCTGGTCCGGGGCATGGAGATGTCGTGTATCGGCCTCGGCGAGGACGGCTGGCCGGTGCCGGTGCATCTGCTGGCTTACCTGTTCGACCCCACCGACCGCAGTTTCGCCGACGAGCGGGAGCGGTTGCGTGGCGAGCGGATCGAGCGGGTGCGCGCGATGGCCGAGCGGATGGTGGCCGACGGGTTGCCGATCGATCCGGATGCCGTGCTCGCCTCGGCCGGGCCGTCCGCGGGTCGGCCGCACTTGGCCAGGGCGTTGGTGGCGGCGGGTGTGGTGCCCAGTGTCGACGCCGCCTTCGAGGAGTTGCTCGCGCCGCATGGCCCGTACTACGTGGAGAAGGCCGACACGCCGCTGCGGCGGGCGGTGGAGATGATCGCCACCGCGGGCGGGGTGAGCGTGATCGCGCACGCACGGGCCCGTAAGCGCGGCCGATTGCTCGCCTTGTCCGACATCAGGGAGTTGGCCACGCTCGGCCTGGGCGGTTTGGAGCTCGACCATCCGGACCATTCGGCGCAGGACCGCGCGGTGCTGGCGGACCTGGCCGCCGAGCTCGGTCTGTTCACTACCGGCTCGTCGGACTACCACGGCACCAACAAGACCATCAGCCTCGGTGAGTTCACCACCGACCCAGCGCAATACGAGGTGCTGGTGGGCAAGGCGACCGGTGTGCCGGTGATCGCTTCGTGAGGCTCCTGCGTGGCCTCAGCGGGATCGTCGCCGCGGGCACCGTCGCGCTGATGCTGGTCATCGTCGGCACGGCGTTCATGGCGGGTCGCCGGGACTTCCCCGGCCCGGGCGTCGAGTCGGTGGCGTGGCATGTGGTGGTCGCCGTGATAGCCGTTGTGGCGCAAATTTATTCGGATAAGCGTCGGGGTTTTGCCGCCTTTTCCGGATCTGCGGTTGTTTTTATCTTCGCTGGATTATTGCTGTGGACGCAGTGGTGGAGTTGATCTACGGCGGCGTTATGGCATTCGGGTGACAACGGATCCGAAACGCCACCGCTAAATATTCCGCTAATGGTTGCGGCAACGTGAATTGTGGCCGAATATTTCTCATTGTGACCGAACTCGAGACGGACGTACTGGTTCTGGGCGGAGGCCCTGCCGGAACCTGGGCAGCCGTCTCCGCCGCCGCCACCGGCGCCCGGGTCGTGCTCGCCGACAAGGCCAGATGCGGCACCAGCGGCCCCACCGCACACGGCACCACCTCGTTGTGGAACATCCCGCCCGGACCGGCCAGGGACGAGGCGGTGCGCCGCGGGTACGCGCACGGCGGCGGACTCGGCGATCCGGAATGGATGCACCGCGTGCTGGAGGAGACGCACCTGCGGGTCGAGCAGCTGGCCCGCTGGGGTTATCGATTCCCCGGCGCGGGACCCGGCTCTTCGCTGCGGGTATATCTGGACGGCGCCAGTTACCTGCGCCGGATGCGGCGCAGCGCGCTCGACGCGGGTGTGCGCGTCCTCGACCATCATCCGGCCCTGCAACTGCTCGTCGATCGCGACGGCGGCGTCGCCGGGGCCACCGGGGTGCAGCTGCACAACCACTGCCAGGCGTGGACCGTCCGTGCGGGCGCCGTGGTGGTGGCTACCGGCGGTTGTGCCTTTCTCTCCGGCGGCGCGGGCACCGACGTGGACACCGGTGACGGCCTGCTGTTCGCCGCGGAAGCAGGCGCCGAGCTCTCCGGCATGGAGTTCTCCAGTGCGTACGGCCTGACACCCGTGGTGCATGTGCCGAATACGGCCCGGCCCAAGTCAGCGTCCGGGCTCGGTTTGCATTTCGCCACCCTGTACGACGAGTCGGGGGCCATCCTCGAAGGCCACCGCGCCGCGGCCTTCGCCGCCATCGCCGACGGCCACCGGGTGTTCGCGGCACTCGACGACGTGCCCGCCTCGATGCGCGGTTGGCTGACCGAGCAGGGCCTGGTCGACCACACCGGCCGGGTACCGCTGCGCGCGGTGCTCGAGGGCACGGTGCGCGGCACAGGCGGCTTGCGGGTCGCGAACCACGACTGCGCGACCACGATCGGCGGGCTGTTCGGCGCCGGCGACGTGACCACCAGGGAGCTGATCACCGGTGCGGTCAGCGGGTTCGGTGGACAGGGCGGTGCCTGGGCCATCGCCTCCGGGGTGTGGGCCGGTGCCGGCGCGGCCAGGTACGCACGCGCGGCCGACCTGCGCAGTCCGGTGCGCGAGGTGCCGGGGGCGGGGCTCAGCGAGGTGTCCCGGATCGATCCGCGCGCGGTGGTCGGGCTGGTGCAGGAGCACACGCTGCCACTGCGGCGCAGTTACTGGCGCAGCGCGGGCAGCCTGGTCGACAGCATCGGCGAACTCGACTCGATGTGGCCGGGCGCCGAATTCGACCTTGGCGGCACCGGATTGGATCGGTTGCGGGCCCGGCAGGCGGCCGCGCTGCTGGCCGTGGCGCGGTGGACCAAATACAGCGCGCTGGCGCGGACCGAGAGCCGCGGCATGCATCGGCGCACCGATCATCCCGGGGCCGAGGCGGATTGGCGGGTGCGGTTGATGTCAGGGGGGCTGGACAACGTGTGGGTTCGCCCGGACGCCCGCGAGATCGCGGCATTGGACGCGGGCATGGTCGGTGCCAAGGAGATTGCTGTGCCGCCCGCCCGCGAGCCGGTCGCGCGGGGCAGGCGCGAGGCGCTCGTGGTCGAGGCACACGACCCGTCCATCCGGCGGGAGACCCTGGTGTTCGACGCACGCGGACCCTCCCCTCGGCGAGAGACGCGCGTGCTCGACGCCCGCGGTCAGTCGGGTAGGCGCGACGCGCTCGTATTCGATGCACGCGGACCGGCCGTCGCGCATACCCGCGAGGCCGGCGTGCTGAGCACGCGGTCGGCGGCGATTCCGGACGCGCCGGAGATCCGGCCTGCGGAAGACACACCGGCTTCGACCGATGAGCACCTCACACCGGTCGACCCCATCGCGATGTGACAACTCACCGCCCGGTCGGCGCGGTACGCGAGTTTTCGCTTACCGTCCGGTAATTCCGTCGCAGTAAGCTGGGGGCGGGCAGGCGACACGGCGAGAACCAGACCGGTTTGGCAAGTCGCAGACTGTGCTGGCAGAATGTGTCGGATTCCTTACCCAAGCCACCGCCGGGTACTGGAGTTACGGAGATCTCCGCCTCGCGACGCACCGTCGCGACCCGAGGATCACGCCGCATGTTCTGTCCGGACCCACCCGTCCGGCTCCCGCTCCGCGGATCAGTGCCGCGCCACGTCAGCGAAATCGGCAACGGGTTTTTCGTGACCCGCCGTAACACGCGAAACGTACCGGTCAGCGCACTCGATGAGCTTAAAGAATCTACTAATACCTATATACCCGGCGGTAACCGTCCCCCGGTTTGTCCGGCCCGAGCAGGAGTGAAATCGTGTCACCTGTGACTGACGCACCGAATGCCACTGCAAGTCTTTCCGAAATCACCCACGACGAGATTTTCGCGGGGCATCTCGGAGGCAAGCTCTCGGTAGAACTCAGCTCGCCGCTGGAAACCCAGCGCGACCTGTCGATCGCCTACACCCCGGGCGTCGCTCAGGTGAGCCGGGCGATCGCGCAGGACGCCGAGCTCGCCAAGCGCTACACCTGGACCGACCGGCTCGTCGTGGTGGTCAGCGACGGCACCGCGGTGCTCGGTCTCGGCGATATCGGCCCGCGCGCCTCGCTTCCGGTGATGGAGGGCAAGGCAGCGCTGTTCAAGAAGTTCGCCGACCTCAACTCGATCCCGATCGTGCTGGACACCAAGGACGTCGACGAGATCGTCGAGACGGTTATCCGGCTGCGCCCGAGCTTCGGCGCGGTGAACCTGGAGGACATCTCGGCGCCGCGCTGCTTCGAGGTGGAGAAGCGACTCATCGAGGCGCTCGACTGCCCGGTGATGCACGACGATCAGCACGGCACCGCCATCGTGGTGCTCGCCGCTCTCAACGGCGCGGCCAAGGTGCAGGGTCGCGCCATCGACGACATGAAGGTGGTGGTGTCCGGTGCGGGCGCCGCCGGTGTCGCCTGCACGAATATCCTGCTGGCCGCGGGTGTTCGGGACGTCACCGTGCTCGACTCGAAGGGCATCATCACCCGGGAGCGCACCGACCTCAACGAGGTGAAGGCCGAGCTGGCCACCCGGACCAACCCGCGCGGGCTGACCGGCGGCGCGGCCGAGGCCCTCACCGGCGCCGACGTCTTCCTCGGCCTGTCCGCAGGCCTGATCGCCGAGGAGCTCATCGCCTCGATGGCGCCGGAGTCGATCGTGTTCGCCATGTCCAACCCGGACCCGGAGATCCACCCCGAGGTCGCGCGCAAGTACGCCGCGATCGTGGCCACCGGCCGCAGCGACTTCCCGAACCAGATCAACAATGTGCTCGCCTTCCCCGGCGTGTTCAAGGGCGCGCTCGACGCCGGTGCCCGCCGGATCACCGAGGGCATGAAGATCGCCGCCGCCGACGCCATCCTCAGCGTCGTCGCCGCCGAGCTCGGCCCGGAGAAGATCGTGCCGAGCCCGCTGGACCCGCGGGTCGCTCCCGCGGTCGCCGAGGCCGTCGCGGCCGCCGCGCGTGCCGAAGGTGTTGCCTAGCAACTCACTCGCTGGAAGGCGCCTTGTCCCGATCGGGGCGGGGCGCCTTTCGCGTGTTGTGCTGCCGACGGTTGGACAGGTGGATCCAGACGTTCATGGCGACCATCGCGCACAGCGCGAAAACCAGGGACGCCGCGAACACGGGATTGCGGTCCGTGTTGGTCGCCCACACGAACAGCAGAATCGCCACGAGCGCCACATAGCCGCCGATGAACCTGATACTCACTGGTCAGACGTTAGCGATGTCCGGTGCCGAACGTGCGGTGTTTACAGCGAGTGGTCGTCGAGCCACTTACGCGCCAGCTCCGCGGGCTTCGCACCCTCGTCCCGGACGCCGCGGATCATCGCCGCGAGCTCGTCGGTGGTGAGTTCGCCCGCAACGTAATTGAGCTTCTTGATCTGCACCTCGTCGAGCACACCCTTGCGGGACAGCGGCAGCACGTTCTCCGCGCGCAGGGCGTAGTCGGCGTCGGACAGGATCGTCAGCCCGTCGGTCGACCCGGGTACGACGGCGGGCGGGCCGGTCAGCAGCCCGGCTTGAACCTGCCCGTCCAGCAGCGCCTTTCGCAGCGCCGCCGCGTCCGGGAACCGCACGGTCGTGGCGCAGTCCGCCACCTGTTCGAGCGCGGGTGGCAGGCCGATCAGGTCGGGGACGGGCGCCACGCCGATCGTGAGCGTGCCGCAGCGTGGCACGAGATCGCCGACGGTGCGCACGTTGTCGCGCGCCGCGGCCTCGCTGGTAAGGATGACGCGCGGCCGCAGATCGGTGCCGTCGGCGGCATCGGTGACCACCAGTCCCTCGGGCAGCGACTTGCTCAGCGCCTTACGCACATCGCCGGGCGTGCGGTCGGGGGCGGTGGTGTCGAGGAAGGCCAGCAGCGCACCGTTGTGCTCACCGACCAGGTCGACCCGCCCCGCGTCGAGCGCGGCCAGATAGTCGGCGCGCCCGCCCAGCCGCGCCTCGACCGAGGTGCGCGCGCCGGTGCGAGCCAGTGCGCCCGCATATATTTCGGCGAGCAGCCCCGACTCGATCGAGTCACCGGCGCCGACCGTGATCCGCGCGCCCTGCTCACCGTTCCCGCAGGATACGGCCAGTGCGGCGGTCGCGACGACCAGTAATCGAGCCAGCATCCGCAGCGACGCGGGTAACACCATCCGGCGACACCAACTCTCCGAGAGACCGACAGAGCTAACAGGAAGACCCTGAAGCGGGCAGTATGGACACCCAGAATGTACCGGTGGCTGTGCTGCCCCGGGACCTCGCACTGCCCGTCATGCCGGAAGGACTTCAGTGAAAACCTCGATCACCCCCGATGCCGCGCGGCACGGTCGGTCGGCGCTGCGGCTCACCATGCGCGCCGTCCGATTCATCGTCGCCGCGACGGCATTGGCCGCCGCCATGATCCTGTCCGCCTGTGGCAACTCCGACCCGCTCGCCAGCAAAGGTGACTGCGAAGGCGACGGCCTCATCGTCGGCTCGGCGAACTTCCCGGAGTCCGAGACCGTCGCCGAGATCTACGCGGAGGTCTTGCGGGTCAACGGATTCAAGGTCGAGACCAAGCTGAACATCGGCAGCCGGGAAGCCTACGTGCCTGCGGTGCGCCAGTGCGCGATCTCGGTGATCCCCGAGTACACCGGCAACCTGCTGCAGTACCTGGACAAGAACGCGACAGCGACCAGCGCCGCCGACGTCGACAGCGCGCTCGCCAAGGCCCTCGGCTCGGAGCTGGCCATCGGAACCCCGGCCCCCGGTGAGGATTCCGACGCCGTGGTGGTCACCAAGGCCACCGCCGAACGCTGGAACCTGCAGTCCATCGCCGATCTGGCCGCCCACTCCGCCGAGGTGAAATTCGGTGCGCCCGCGGAGTTCCAGGAGCGCCCGGGCGGCCTGCCCGGCCTGAAGAAGAACTACAACCTCGACATCGCCCCGAACAACTTCGTGCCGATCGCCGACGGTGGCGGGCCCGCCACCGTGCGCGCGCTGGTCGAAGGTCAGGTGACCGCAGCCGATATCTTCACCACCTCGCCCGCCATCCCGCAGAACAACCTTGTGGTGCTTGCGGATCCGAAGCACAACTTCGCCGCGCAGAACGTGGTCCCGCTGTTCAACGCGGCCAAGAAGTCGGACAAGGCGCTGGCCGCCCTGAACGCGGCCTCGGCGAAGCTGACCACCGCGGAACTGATCGAGCTGAACGAGGCCGTCTCCGGTAGCAGCAAGACCGAGCCCAAGGCCGCGGCCGCGGCATGGGTGGCCGCGCAGGGGCTGAAGACCCCCACCGGGTAGGAGAAAAGCGTTGTCCGATATCGAATTCCGCGGTATCAGCAAGACCTATCCGGACGGCACGCACGCCGTCACCGACCTCGATCTGCGCATCGACTCCGGTTCGTTCACCGTGTTCGTCGGCCCGTCCGGCTGCGGCAAGACCACCTCGATGCGGATGATCAACCGGATGATCACGCCCAGTTCCGGCGCGATCACCATTGCCGGACAAGACATTTCGACGGTCGACCCGGTAAAGCTGCGGCTCGGTATCGGTTACGTGATCCAGAGCGGTGGACTGCTGCCGCACCGCACGGTCGTCGACAATGTGGCGACCGTGCCGGTGCTGCGCGGCGATTCGCGCAAGGCCGCCCGCGCGGCGGCGCTGGAGGTGCTCGACCGGGTCGGGCTGGATCGGTCGCTGGCCGGCCGATATCCGGCGCAGCTGTCCGGCGGTCAGCAGCAGCGCGTCGGGGTGGCCAGGGCGCTGGCCGCGGACCCGCCGGTGCTGCTGATGGACGAGCCGTTCAGCGCGGTCGACCCGGTGGTGCGGGCCGAGCTGCAGACCGAGATGCACAGGCTGCAGGCCGAATTGCAGAAGACCATCGTGTTCGTGACGCACGACATCGATGAGGCGATCACCCTCGGTGATCGCCTGGCGGTGTTCGGTCGCGGCGGGGTGTTGCAGCAGTACGACCCGCCGGATCATGTGCTGGCTCAGCCTGCCACCGATTTCGTTGCCGATTTCGTCGGACGCGACCGCGGCTATCGCGGGCTCTCCTTCCGGTCGGCGAAAGACGTTCCGCTGCACGAGATTCGGACCGCGACATCGGCGGAGGTGCCGTCACTGCGGCTGGACCGCGGCGACTGGGTGTTGATCGTGGATGCCGAAGGTAAACCGTCCGGCTGGATCGACGTCACCGGGGTGGAGTCGGTGCGTGGCGGTCGTTCGCTGGCGGACAGCACGTCGGCGGGCGGTTCGCTGTTCACGCCGTCCGGTGATCTGCGGCAGGCACTGGACGCCGCGATCTCTTCGCCGTCCGGAGTCGGTGTCGCCGTGGATGATTCGGGTGCCGTGCGGGGTGGCGTGCTGGCCACCGAGATCCTGCAACGGCTCGCCGATCAGCGCGCTGTCGAAGACGCCGAGCGCAACAGGCACTTCTTCGAACAGGAAGTGGGCGGCGGGGGATCGACGTGAGGTACCTGATCGACAACTTCGCCGAGATCATGGGGTTCACCAGAACCCATCTCTACCTGGCGCTGGTACCGCTGGTGCTCGGCTTGGTGATCGCGGTGCCGGTGGGTGCGCTGGTGCGCCGGGTCTCCTGGCTGCGCCGGATGACGGTGACCGTGGCGAGCCTGGCGTACACGATTCCCTCGCTCGCGCTGTTCGTGATCATCCCGCCGCTGGTCGGGATCTCGACGATCGACCCGTTGAACGTGATCATCGCGCTGACCGTGTACTCGACCGCGCTGCTGGTGATCGCGGTGCCCGCGGCGCTGGACTCGGTGTCCGCCGAGGTGATCGACGCCGCCGACGCGGTCGGGTTCAGCTCGCTGCGGCGCACCTTGACCGTCGACATGCCGCTGGCCATCCCGGTTTTCGTGTCCAGCCTGCGGGTGGTGGTGGTCACCAATATCGCCATGGTGTCGGTCGGCGCGCTGATCGGGGTCGGCGGGGTCGGCAAGCTGTTCACTCAGGGCTATCAGCGTGACTATCCGGACGAGATCGTCGCGGGCATCATCGTGATCCTGGCGCTGGCCCTGATCTTCGACCGTCTCGTCTACGCGCTCGGCCGCTGGGCCACGCCGTGGGTGCGGGCCGACGCGCGATCGGCGCAGGCGAAAGGCGTTGCGGCATGAACCTTTTCATCGATGCCTGGCACTATCTCACCGACGGCGCGAATTGGAACGGCCCCGCGGGCATCGAACACCGTATCGCCGAACATCTTTGGTACAGCTTCCTCACCATCGTCGCGTCCGCCGCGGTCGCGCTGCCGCTCGGTCTGGTGATCGGACACACCAAACGTGGGGCGGCGGTGCTCGTCGGCTTCGCCAACGCCATGCGGGCGCTGCCGACCCTGGGCCTGCTCACCTTTCTGGTGCTCGGACTCGGTCTCGGACTGATCCCGCCGCTGCTCGCCCTGGTGACCGTTGGTATTCCGCCGCTGCTGGCCGGTGCCTACGCCGGAATCGCCAATGTCCCCGCCGATGTCGTCGACGCCTCGCGCGCCATGGGCATGACCGAGACCCAGATCCTGTTCCGGGTCGAGGTGCCCAACGCCATGCCGATCCTGCTCACCGGTCTGCGCGGCGCCACCCTGCAGGTCGTGGCCACCGCGACCATCGCCGCCTACGTCAACCTCGGCGGCCTGGGCCGCTACATCTTCGACGGCATCAGCCTCTACCGGTACGACCGTGTGCTCGTCGGCGCGCTGCTGGTCGCGGTCCTGGCCATGGTTCTCGACGGGTTGCTCGCCGTGGCCGTGTGGGCGAGCACGCCGGGCACCGGGCGGCTCCGTCGCGCCACCGTCCTGCCGGTGGCTCCTGACCTCAGCGTGCGAACCGCCGGCTGAGCCGCCGAACAGTCCCGTTCAGCCCGGCCCTCGACTGATGTCGGGGGCCGGTTTGCTGTGCCCGTGATCACCTCTGCGCGCGGTGGCCGAGCCTTGCGATCGTATTGCTCCGCGCCGTATATTCCACGTGGAGTATTTAGTGTGGAGTATGTCGGCAGCCGGGGCTACGTTCGCTTCGCGGGCCGATGACTCCGGCTCGTGCGCGGACCACGCGCGAGCGATCTGTGGGAGGTGACGGAAATGGCGCAGCAAGCGCGTCCGGCGGTGACGCCACTGGCGATCGCTGTGCTCGCGCTGCTCGAGGAGCAGCCCATGCATCCGTACGAGATGTACCAACTGCTGATCGCGCGCCGGGAAGACATCCTGGTCAAGGTGCGGCCCGGCTCGCTGTATCACACGGTCACCCGGCTGGCCGAGCACGGATTGGTGCAGGCCGAAGGGGTGGACCGGGCGGGAAACCGGCCCGAACGCACCACCTATCGCATCACCGAGCACGGCCGCGCGGCGCTGCGCGGCCGGATCGCCGAGATCCTGCGCTGCCCCGTCCCGGAGTATCCGGTGTTCCCGATCGCGCTCGGCGAATCGCACAACCTGCCCAAGGACGAGGTGCTCGCGTTCCTGCGGGAGCGGGCCGAGCACCTGAAAACCGAGCTCGCCGAGGTCGAGCTGATGATCGGCTGGGCGGGCGAGCGCGGGGTGCCGCGCCGCTACGTCATCGCGCTGCCGTACCTGCACGCCATGCTCGGCGCCGAGATCGCCTGGATCGAGAGCTTCCTCGTCGAATTGGCCAGTGGGGCACTCGAATGGGAGGACTTCGACCCGGCCACCGGCGATCGGCCCGTCAAGCACCACCAAGGCTGGACCAGTGATGACCTCACCGGGGTGCCACCGGTGACCAAGATCCGGCGCGGCGCGGGCGCACCGCCTTGAGGCCGCGGCTCACCGACTTCGTTCGCCCGTCATCGGGAACCTCCGAGATAGGAACTGCCGAATCCATGACCACTCAACGCAATCCGTGGCTGGCGCTCACCGCGCTGGTTGTCGGCTTCTTCATGATCCTGCTCGACATGACGATCGTCGCGGTCGCCAACCCGGCGATCATGGAGGATCTGCACGCCGACATCTCGCAGGTGATCTGGGTGACCAGCGCCTACCTGCTCACCTACGCGGTGCCGCTGCTGGTCACCGGCAGGCTCGGTGATCGCTTCGGCCCCAAGAACATCTACCTGATCGGCCTGACCGTGTTCACCGCGGCGTCGCTGTGGTGCGGACTGTCCGGCACCATCGGCATGCTGATCGCCGCGCGGGCCGCCCAGGGCATCGGTGCCGCGCTGATGACGCCGCAGACCATGGCGGTGATCACCCGCACCTTCCCGCCGGACAAGCGCGGCGCGGCCATGGGACTGTGGGGCGGCGTGGCCGGGCTCGCGACGCTGGTCGGGCCGATCCTCGGCGGCGTGCTGGTCGACGGCCTCGGCTGGAAGTGGATCTTCTTCGTCAACGTGCCGATCGGCATCGTCGCCTTCGCGCTGGCCGCCTGGCTGGTGCCCGCGCTGCCGACCAACCGGCACAAGTTCGACATCCCCGGCGTGCTGCTCAGCGCTGTCGGCATGTTCCTGCTGGTGTTCGGCATCCAGGAGGGCAACAGCAACGATTGGTCGCTGCGGATCTGGCTGGTGATCGGCGCGGGCGTACTGGTGCTCGCCGCGTTCGCGGTGAACCAGGCGCGCAATACCGGCGAGCCGCTGCTGCCACTGAAGTTGTTCAAGGAACGCAACTTCGCGCTGTCCAACACCGCCATCGCCGCGATGGGCGCCACCGTCACCGCGTTCAGCGTGCCGTCCTACTTCTATCTGCAGGCGGTGCGCGAGATGTCGCCGACCGAGTCGGCCCTGGTGTTCGCGCCGATGGCGATCGTCACCCTCGTGTTCGCGCCGTTCGTAGGCCGGTTCGCCAACCGGCTGCACCCGCGGATCCTGCCGACCGTCGGATTCGCGCTGTTCGCCGTGTCGGTGTTCTGGTTCTCGGCATTGATGACGCCGGACGCTCCCATCATCTGGTTCCTGGTGTCCGCCGCGCTGGCCGGTTTCGCGAACTCGTGCATCTGGGGTCCGCTCGCGACCACCGCCACGCACAACCTGCCGGTGCAGCAGGCCGGCGCCGGCGCGGGCGTCTACAACACCACCCGTCAGGTGGGGTCGGTGCTCGGTAGCGCGGCGATCAGCGCCTTGATCGCCGCTCGGATGTCGGCCAACGGACTGGGTGGCGGCAAAGTAGCCGAAGGTGGTGCGGGCCAAGGCCCCATCCCCGAATTCGTCAAGGATTCGTTCAGTACCGCACTGGGCCAATCAATGCTGTTGCCCGCGGGCATCCTGCTGATCGGTGTTATCGCCTCGGCCCTGTTCATTCGGCATGGCAAACCTCCGGTGGCCGACGCGAAGGATGCGCCTGCCAAAGCGGAGTCGCTGACCGGCTGACAATTCGGTGCCACTGCGCCCCACGGACATTCGTTTCGTGGGCGCAGTGCCGTACGCGGACCGTAAGCTGTCCGCACGTCGTTGCCGAACGCGGCGTTGGAGCCGGTGGGGGTTGTTCAGGTATGGCAGAGAACTATCGCGTCGTTTTCCCGGAGGGGTATCACGGCCGACGGGAGGCGGAGACCGCGGACAAGGGGTGGCTCGATGTCGAAGTCGCGTTTGCCGACGGCTCGGTATTCCCGGTCTCCTTCTATGACCCGGCTCGATTGCGGCAAACCATCGAAGACGAGATCGCCGGTGGCAGTCTCTATTTCACCGAACCGAATCTGGTAATTCTCAGAAAGGTCACCACGGAGAACATCGAGCTAGCTGTCAAAGACATGGTAGACACGGGCTTCTTCGACAGCATCGCGCCCGACGAACGGTAGAACGCGTTGTCCTGACCTGTGGCTACAGCTGCTCAAAGAGTCAGATCGGTGAGTCGATCCCAGCTGATCTTGAGGCGAATAGGCCCGTCGATGGCATGCTCCGGACTCGTCGGCTCCAGCACTTGGTGCGGTCGGTACTGGCAGAGCGCGATGTCGAGCACATAGATCTCGATGCGCGCGACTCGGTTGTCAGCAACCCACACGATCCAGTACCAGGGGATGCCCGCGAGGGCGTACTCAGCCTTCTTTTCCCCTATATCGATCTTTTCGGTTCCTGGCGATACGACCTCGACCGCGAGTTTCACCAGCGATGCGGGTAGTGGGCGCAGGTCATCCGGAGCACACTCGAACAGGGCCGCATCCGGACGCCGGATGGTTGTCCTCGGCAGCTCCCAGAGCACCACGTCGAAATCCGTATTCACGTCGAGACAGCCATCCTGGTACTGGCTCATGTGTTCTCGTGCAGCGGATTCGAGCAATTCGACGATCCGACGAGCCGCCGTCTGATGCGACCGTGTCGGTGCCTCGGCCCTGACCGCTTCTCCGTTGACTACTTCGACCAGACGACAGAAATCCTCAGGCAGTTGCCGCCAGATCTCGACGGTGATCGGCTCCGGCTGCAAGTTGTCGGATTTCGCCCAGTCGAAGATGGCGGACACGTGCGCTCCTCAGAAGTAGGTACAGTTCAGCAAAACCACGCGTTTACCTGTACAGATCCTAGCGTGGTTCAGTTGACCTGGAGGGTGACGGAGGGGTAGCCGGTGGCGCCGTCGGGGACCACGTCGCGGCGTTCGGCGGTTTGGACCTCGCCGGTGCCGTCGGTGGTGCGGGCGCGCAGAGTGTGCGGGCCCGGGGTGGCGTCCCAGTCGTAAGTCCATTGGCGCCAGGTATCGATGGAATGTTCTTCGGCCAACTGGGCTGGTTGCCAGGGGCCGTTGTCGATCTGTACTTCTACGGTGCGGACGCCGCGATGCTGCGCCCAGGCGACGCCGGCGACGACGGTGCGGCCCTGCTTGATTCGGCCGCGGGGACGAGGGGTGTCGATGCGGGTGCCGGTTTTGACCGGACCCAGGGCAGACCACCCACGACGAGTCCAATAGGCGGTGGCGCGATCGAAACGGGTGACCTCCAGCTCGGTCACCCACTTCGTCGCGGAGACATAGCCGAAGAGCCCGGGGACCACCAGCCGCGCGGGATAGCCGTGCACCACGGGGAGTGGTTCGCCGTTCATGCCGACGGCGAGGAGCGCGTCGCGGCCGTCGGTGAGCACCGACAGCGGAGTACCCGCGGTCCAGCCGTCGGTGCTGTGCGACAGCACCATGTCCGCGTCCGGGTGCGGTCCCGCTTCGGCGAGCAGTTCGTCGAGCCGATAGCCGAGCCAGCGGGCATTGCCGATCAGGTCGCCGCCGACCGGATTGGACACGCACGCCAGCGTGACCAGCCGCTCCACGGCCGGTCGATTCGCCAAATCCGCCCAGGTGAGCCGGATTTCCCGGTCCACCATGCCGTGGATGCGCAGCGACCAGTCGTCCTTGGAGACCTGCGGCACGATGAGCGCGGTGTCGATGCGGTAGAAGTCCGAGTTGGCGGTCAGGTAAGGCGTGAGGCCGGGGACCCGCAGGTCGGCGCCCGGCGCGATCGGTACCTCCGGCGCAGTCGGCTGCGGCAACTCGACCGCCGCTCGCTCGCCCGACACATCGCTGCGCCGCACCCCGAATAATCGTCCGCCGACGCCGGTGACCGCGGCCAAGCCGCCCACCACCAGCAGGCCTTGCAGCACCTGCCGTCGCTCGGGAGTCGCGTCGGCGGCTACCTTCTCCGGCGCACCCGTTACGGATTCCGCATCGCCGCTTGGTGTTTCAGCGTCGCTCTGCGGTTCGGTGGCATCGATCCGCCGGGTCAGGACCCGCAACGCGTAGATGCCGACGCCGACACCGACGATGGTCGGCAGCGCACCGGACGCACTGGTCCGCGCGACCGCCGCGAAGACCGCGACCACGCCGAAGACCGCGAGGATCGCCGAACCCGCCGCACGCGAGGTGCGTTCGATCGCACCCGCAATCGCGGCAACGACCACCGCGACCACCGCCATGCAGGCATACAGCACCGCCTTGTCGCTGGTGCCGAAAGTGCTGATGGCCCACTCGCGAATGCCGTCGGGCGTGTGGTCGACCACGGTCGCGCCGAGGGCATTGAGGGGCGCGCTGTCGGCGCCGACGAACGCCGCGAGCAGTTCCGCGACGCCGAGCGCCACAGCTGCCGAGACGATCCCAGCCGCGACCCGCACTCGCAGATTGGCCATGAACTCGAGCGTACTGCCGGGTCGCCTCCGCCAGATGACCAATCAAGGAAGGTGCTGGGCAGGGAAATCGACCAAGATCAAGATGAACTGGCGGCGGCGCCCTTTCGCGCGACGCCTACCTGATCTCGCTATTCCGCGAATTCGTCGGCCAAGGTGTTCCAGAACATGAGTTCGTAGCTCTGGAAGAGCCGGGCGTACAGGTGCGCCTCGTCGGTGTTCAGGCGCGCGGAGTCGATGCCGGCTTGGATGGCGCGCAGCGCTTGCTGCTCGACCTCGGGGGCGTCCGCGGCGAAGTGGTCGAAGAACGCGCAGGCCGCGTCCTCGAAGCCATAGTGCTCGCGCATGCCTGCGGCGACGTCGCGGCAGTAGCGGCCGAAGGTGGCGAGATTCGCGAAGATGCCCGCGGCGACCGCGGCCGGTTCGCCGTTCAGTGCCAGCCAGGCCACGTAGGCGGGGTACGCCTGGCAGCCCGCGCGCGGCAGTTCGGTGCCGGGGTCTCGTCCGGCCGCCACCACCAGCGCGTGCAACATCTCCTGCGCCTGCTGTTCGCCCGGCGCGAGCATGCCGAAGAAGGTGCGGGCATGCGGGTGGTCCGCGCGGGCGGCCAGCGCGTGGAAGCTGCGCCAGTCGCTACTGGTGATCCGCCACTCCTCGGTGGCGATCGCGGCGAACACGCCCCTTGCCGCCTTACCCGTGGTGATCAGCGGTATGAGCCGATTATCCGCGTCCCGCGGCGCCAGTTCCGCCTGGATCATGGCCAGCAATTTCCTTGCGCCATCAGTCATCTCAGCAACCTCCGGTTCGCGATGGGGTTGCTCCATTGAAACCCGAACAGCAGGTGATGCGACGCAAAAGGCCGAAAAGTCTTCTCGCACCAGGAAACTCGGCCAGGTACTGGATCGTGACCCGAGTGGCGGCCTTGATCCGGTGAATACCTGGCCAGCTCACCGGATCGCCGCCTTCCGCAAATAGCCGAAAGGCGCCGCGCACGAGGAAACCTCGCGGGCGACGCCTCCCGGCGTTTCAGCTCAGCTGTAGATCTTCGCTACATCGTCGGCGTGCTGCTTCATGACGACCGCGCGCTTGAGCGACAGCTTCGGGGTGAGCTCGCCACCCTCCTGCGTCCAATCGACCGGCAGGATGCTGACCTTCTTGATTCCCTCGGCATGCGAGACCTTCTTGTTGGTCTCGGCGACCGCCGCGTCGATCTCGGCCACCAGCTCCGGGTTCTCGATCAGCTTCTCGATCGGGGTATCCGCAGGCACGTTGTGGTTCTTCTGCCAGCCCGGCAGCGCCTCCGGGTCCAGCGTGATCAGCGCGGCGATGAACGGCTGGCCGTCGCCGACCACCATCACCTGACTGATCAGCGGGTGCGCCCGCAGCGAGTCCTCGAGCAGCGCGGGGGACACGTTCTTGCCGCCCGCGGTGACGATGAGTTCCTTCTTGCGGCCGGTGATGGTGATGAACCCGTCCGCGTCGATGGCGCCGAGGTCGCCGGTCTTGAACCAGCCGTCCTGGAAGGCCTCCTCGGTGGCCGCCGGGTTGCCCCAGTAGCCGTCGAACACCACCGAGCCGCGCAGCAGCAGCTCGCCGTCCTCGGCGATCTTGGCGGCGTGGCCCTGGATCGGCTTGCCGACCGAACCCACCCGGATGTTCTCGGGGGTGTTCACGGTGATCGCCGCGGTGGTCTCGGTGAGCCCGTAGCCCTCGTAAATGGTGACGCCGACGCCGCGGAAGAAGTGGCCCAGGCGCGCGCCCAGCGGGCCGCCGCCGGAGACCGCGGCGTCGCACTGGCCGCCGAGTGCGGTGCGCAGCTTGCTGTAGACCAGCTTGTCGAACAGCGCGTGCTTGAGCTTGAGCACCAGCCCGGGGCCGCCGTTGTCGATCGCCTCGCTCCACGCGATGGCGGTGTCCGCGGCGGCGTCGAAGATCTTGCCCTTGCCGCCGTCGTGCGCCTTCTGCTTCGCGCTGTTGAACACCTTCTCGAACACGCGCGGCACCGACAGGATGAAGTGCGGCTTGTACGTGCCGAACTGGTCGACCAGGGTGGACCAGTCGGAGGTGTGCGCGACGGTCACCTTGGCGTCGAACGCGACCAGCGCGACCGCGCGGGCGAAGACGTGCGCCAGCGGCAGGAACATCAGCGTCTTCTTGCCCGGCCGGATGAAGGTGGCCAGCGCGATCCCGTCGGACCTGGACTCGGCGTACAGGTTGGCGTGGGTGAGCATGACGCCCTTGGGGCGACCGGTGGTGCCGGAGGTGTAGATCAGGGTGGCGGCCGAGGCGGCGTTGACCTGCTTGCGCCGGTCGTGCACGAGCTGGTCGTCCAGCTCGGCGCCGCGGGTGATCAGCTCGTCGACCACACCCTTGTCGATCTGCAGGGTCTCCTTCAGCTCCGTCAGCGCGCCTGCCTCGATCTCATCGATGGTGGCGCGGTGCTTGTCGCTGTCGACGATCAGCAGCTTGGTGGCGGAGTCCTGCAGGATCCACTTGGCCTGCTCGGCGGCCGAGCTGTCGTAGATGGCGACGGTGCAGCCGCCGACGGCCCAGATGGCGAAGTCGAGCACGGCCCACTCGTAGCGGGTGGGTGCCATGATGGCGACCCGGTCGCCGAGTTCGATGCCCGAGGCGATCAATCCCTTGGCGACGCCGGTGACGGTCTTCGCGAACTCCGCGGCCGTCACGTCCCGCCAGCCGCCGTTGCCGGCCGGCACATTGAACAGCACCGCGTCGGGCGACTGCTCGGCATGCCGGAAGACGTTGTCGGAATTGTTCGCGTCTTCCGGAATGGTGTAGGAAGCCGGGACTTCGAACTCTCGCATCAGTGCCCTTCCACGTGGGTTTACTCGCCAGTAATCTACGACACCTGTGTCAGGGCCGTGAGGTCGACCACCAGAAACGGATCCGTGCGTAACACCCGAGCTACGGACCCGCTTCGTAGTTATCCTAAGTCCCGGACATCCGCCGGTTGAATCGCTTCCCGCAGGAACGCGGCCAGTTCGCTGAGCGCCGCGGCGGCCGGAGCGACCAGTGCGGCCTGCAGTTGCGCGACGTGCCACAGGCCGGTGCTCTCGGTGAACCGCACCGTTACCCCGGCTGCGCGCAGCGCGGCGACCAGGTCCCCGCATTGCCCGTGCAGCAACTCGTCGACGTCGACCTGGACGTAGGTCGGCGGCAACCCGACTAATACGCCGGTGAGCGGCGCGTAACCAGGATCACTCGAATCTCCGCCACCGAGATAGGCGGCGGCGCAGGCCCGCGACCACAGCCGGTTGATCACCAGGTCGCCGTCGCGTTCCGGGATCTGGTTGGGGTCGGTCCACGGCGCGATCAGGCCGAGCGCGGCCGGGGTGTGCCCGTGCCGGGCGATCAGCCGCTGCGCGGTGGCCAGCGACAACCCGCCGCCCGCCGAGTCACCGGCGAGGGCGATCTGGTCCGGGCGGTAGTCCGCGCTGTCCACCAGCTCCAGGAACGCCGCCTCGGCGTCGTCGAGCGCGGCGGGGAACGGATGCTCCGGCGCCAGTCGGTAGTCGGGAACGTAGACGGCAGCACCGGTTCGGTGGGCGAGCCGGGCGGCCAGCGAACGATGGGTGGCCGGCGAGCCGACCGCGTAACCGCCGCCGTGCAGATAGAGCACCGCGCCAGTGGGCGTCGGGGTGGCCGTGAGGCGTTCGGCGGGCCTGCCGCCGAGTCGAATCCGTTGAACGGTGGTGCCCGCTGGCACCAATTGCGCTACCGAGCCCAGTTCGAGCAAGCGGCGCTGCAGCCACCACGGTGCCCGCTGGTTCAGCGTGGCACGGAAGATGGGACGCAGCACCGCTCGCGCGACGGGCAGCGGAAGATTGAGATCCCGCATGGGTCAAACTCGAATCAGGGTAGGAACGGGCGATTCACGACGGCGGCGATGCGCTGGTAACCGGAGGCGGTGACCCGGACGAACACGTCGAGCAGCTTGGCCTCCCAGCCGATCAGCACTCGCCCGTGGCCCTTGCGCACGCCTTCGGTGATGGTCTGTGCGGCCATCTCCGGTGTGTGCATGGCCAGCTTCGCGTCGAACATCGAGGCGGCCTTCTTGCCGTCGATGCCCTCGGCCCAGGTGGCGTTGCGCGCGACGGCGGTCTTGATGCCGCCGGGGTGCACACAGGTCACCTTGACCGGGTGCTTGCCGACCAGCATCTCCTGGCGCAGCGACTCGGTGAACCCGCGCACCGCGAATTTGGCTGCGTTGTAAGCACTTTGGCCGGGCACCGCGATCAGCCCGAACAGGCTGGACACGTTGACCACGTGTCCGTCGCCGGACTCCATCAGGAACGGCAGGAACGCCTTGGTGCCGTTGACGACGCCCCAGAAGTCGACGTCCATGATGCGCTCGATGTCCTTGAACTCGGACTTGATCACCTCACCGTGGTAGGCGATGCCCGCGTTGTTGTAGACCTGATGCACCTTGCCGAAGTGGGCGTGCACCGCGTCGGCGTAGAGCAGCACGGCCTCGCGCTCGGCCACGTTGATCCGATCGGATTTCACCTCGGCGCCGAGTTGTTCGCAGCGGCGCACGGTCTCGGCCAGCCCGTCGGTGTCGATATCGGACAGCGCGAGTTTGGCACCGCGCTTGGCCAGGTTTTCGGCGAGTGCGCGACCGATACCGGAGCCTGCTCCGGTGATCACACAAACCTTGTCGACGAAGTAAGCGTCTTTGCTCACTGGGCAGCTCCCACTTTCACATCGGCTCGGGACGTTTTGGTCGTTTCATAAGCGGACAAGTCGAAATTCTTGGTGAGCCTACGGAATTCGAAGGTGAAGTCCGGCCACAGCGTGGTGTTGTTGCCGTGCTTGTCCAGGTACCAGCTGGCGCAGCCACCATTGATCCAGACGCTCTTGCTGAGTTTGCGCTGCAGGTCCACGTTGTATTCGTCCTGCACGTCGCGGCGCACCTCGACGGTTTTCAAACCGAGTCGATCGACGGTGGCCAGCGCGTCGGCCACATAGTTGAGCTGCGACTCGATCATGTACACCATCGAGGTGTGGCCGAGGCCGACATTCGGGCCGAGCAGGAAGAACATATTGGGGAAGTTGGCGATGGTCGCGCCCTTGTAGGCCTGCTGACCGATCTCGTCGAACACCTCGCTGAGCGTGCGTCCGTCGCGTCCGGAGATGGTCTCGTAGGTCGGCGAATCGGTGACGTGGAAGCCGGTCGCCACGATGAGCGCGTCGATCTCGCGCTCGGTGCCGTCCTCGGTGACGATCGAGTTCGCCCGCACCTCGGTGATGCCGTCGGTGACCACGTCCACGTTGTCGCGGCTGATCGCGGGGTAGTAGTTGTTCGAGATCAGCATGCGTTTGCAGCCGATCCGGAAGTTCGGCGTCACCTTGGCGCGCAGCTCCGGATCGCGGACCTCGTACCGCAGCTTGGCCTTGGCGAGCAGCTCGAACGCCTGCATCAGCGCGGGGAACTTGGCCAGGCCGACGACCTGGGTCTCGCGTGCGGCGTAGATGGCGGCGCGAGACAGGCGCTGGAAGCCGGGCACGTACTTGAAGGCGAGGTGTTCGGCCTTGGTGTACGGTCGGTCGATGCGGGGGAGCAGCCAGGGCGCGGTGCGCTGGTAGACGTCGAGGTGGGCGACCTTGTCCGCGATGGCGGGCACGATCTGGATGGACGAGGCGCCGGTGCCGATGATCGCGACACGCTTGCCGGTCAGGTCGGCGTCGTGGTTCCACCGGGCGGAGTGGAAGATCTCGCCCTCGAAGTCGTTGATGCCCTTGATATCCGGCAGCGCGGGCTCGCACAGCGCGCCGATGGCGGAGACGAGGGTGTCGGCGACGAAGCTGCCCTTGGACGACTCGACTTCCCACTCGGCGGTGTCGTTGTTCCACCGTGCGCTGGTGACGTCGCAGTTGAACACGTGCTTGTCGAGGACCCGGTACTTCTCGGCGACGCCCTTGATGTACTGCTGGATCTCGCCTTGCCGGGAGAACGAGCGTGACCAGTCCGGGTTGAGTGCGAACGAGTAGGAGTACAGGTGCGAGGGCACGTCGCAGGCCGCGCCAGGGTAGGTGTTGTCGCGCCAGGTGCCGCCGACATCGTTACCGCGTTCGAGCACCAGGTAGTCGTTTCGACCCTGCTGGCTCAGGCGGATGGCTAGGCCTAGGCCCGAGAATCCGCCACCGATGATGATCGTCTTGACACGGCGGACGGGCCGGTCGCCGACAGCTTTGTCTGTAACCTTGCGACTCATATAACCGAGCGTAGAGGCTTATTGAGCAGCAGTCAACAGTATTGAATCACGTTCAGTAAGATGTCGGTGTGAGTAGCAGTCGTTCCGGTTCAGGAGAGACCAAGCGCGTCCGGCTCAGCCCGGACGAGCGCCGACTACAACTGATCACCCTCGGTGCCGAGATGCTCGCCGAGCGGGCGCTGGAGGATATCTCCGTCGAGGACATCGCCAAGCAGGCGGGCATCTCCCGCGGCCTGCTGTTCCACTACTTCGCCTCGGTGCACGAATTCCACGAGGCGATCGCCCGGCAGGTCAGCGCCGAGTTCCTGATCGCGACCGCGCCGGACCGCAGCCTCGGACTGTTCGACATGCTCCGCGACTCGGTCGAGCGCTACGTCGACTACGTCGAGCAGAACCGGGCCGCCTACCACGCGATCCTGCGCGGTCCGTCGAGCTACAACCCCGGCATGGTCACCTACGTGAACGAATCCCGCAGCGCGATTGCCGAACTCGTACTCACCGAGATTCCGATTCCGCCGGACGATCCCGATCGACCGCGGCTGTCGCTGGCTATTCGCGGGTGGATCGCCTTCGTGGAGGAAACAATTCTCACCTGGATGAGCGAAAAGCCCATTCCACGGGCGCAACTCATCGAATTGCTGGTGGAATCGCTACCGGCGCTTGCGTTGAGCCCGGAACTTACCGCCGCATTGCGCGGTTGAACAACCCCCCGACCGGGGGCAAGTTGTTGTCATGCTGCACCCAGAATTCCTGTCATGACGTCCGTCGGGTGACGAGATAGCGTTTATCCCAATGCCTTCCGAGCGCATTGCGGCGAGGTCCGCCGCCGGGTACAGGGAGTTCAGGGGGAGGGGACCCAACGATGTCCTCCATCACGCAATACGCCGCATTCGCCGGGGTGATGTTGGTGGTGTCGGCGTCACCGGGGCCAGACCTCGCGGTGATCATGAGCCGGGCGTTGAGCGGCTGGGCGGCCGGAGCGGCGGCGACGCTCGGGGTGGCGGCCGGGATGTTTCTGTGGGTACTCGCGGCGGTGACCGGGGTCTCGGCCCTGCTCGCGACGTCGTCGGAGGCGTTCACCGCGGTGCGGCTGCTCGGTGCGGCGTATCTGATCTTTCTCGGAGCGCATGCGCTGGTACAGGCGCGGCGCACGGCCGGTGATGCGATGCTCGGACCTGTTGCCGCGCAGGGGTTCCGACGTGATCTGGGCCGCGGATTCGGTAGCAGCATCCTCAATCCCAAGACGGCGGTTTTCTTCGTCGCGTTGATTCCGCAGTTCATTCCGGACGGGGCGACGGTCACCGATGCGGTGGCGCTGCCGCTGGTCGCGGTGGTGGTGGTGACGGCATGGTTCCTCTTTGTCACGAGTGTTGTCACCTGGCTGCACGCGCGGTTCGCGCAGGCGCGGACGCGTCGGCGGATCGATACGGGGGTGGGCGTTGCGTTGGTGACCGTCGGAGTGGGAGTGGCCCTGCAGTAGGTAGCGCGGCGAAGGTTCGGCGCGACGATATAACGAGTGGGACAAAGCAATTGAGCATGAGCGGCAATGACACCATCGGTATCGACAACAATTCGCTGCATGGCGCCTATCGGTCCGGTGCTTTCGTGGCTCGCGTGGACTGGGAGCCCCAGGTAATCGCGGTGGCGCTGCATGCGCTGCTCGATCGGGTATTCGGCGCGCGGGCCAATATTGTGATCGCGACTTCGGCGCGGCTGCGGGTGGTCGATGTATCCGGCGTCGATGTCGAGCGGCACACGCTGGCGGATCTGGGTGCGTTGATCAAGGCTTCGCCGGTAGTGCGTGAGGTCGATATCGCGGCGGGACATCTCGTTTCCGATGTCGAATCGGCGCGGCACCTCGAGTTGATCGAGCGGTTCCGGCCGCTGACCGCGATGCACATCGGTAGCGGCGAAATCAGTGTTGCCCTACCGAAAGACGGTGATGTCGAGGTGCGCGATGTCGTCGAGGTGATGTCCGGCGCGTGGGCGCAGGGAGTTTTGGCTCGGGCGGAAGTGGTTCTGCAAGAAGCGTTTACCGGGCCGAGTTTCGAGACGCGGTTTCGTGCCGACGAGCCGGACCTGTTCGTCACCCGCTTCGTCCAAATGGCGCGCGACTACCCGTCGCGGATTGCCATCGAAACGGCCACCAAGGCGATCTCCTACGCCGAACTGGATCGCACTGCCGACGGTATCGCCGCGGACCTCGAGCAGCGCAGCGTGCGGGCCGGCGAGACGCTGCTGCTCGTGCCCAACCGGGATGAGACGCTCGTCGCGACCTTTGTGGCGGCGCTCAAGGCCGGGATCACCGTATCGATCGCTGATCCCGAGGCTCCGACCAGCTATATCGAGGAGTGTGCGCGGGTCGCGGGCGCCGATCATGTGGCCGATCTTGCCGGTGTGGGCATCGCAGGGGCGTTCACCGCGCTCGGTCTCGAATCCGCCGTCGAGCCCGAGCGATACGAGGCGGAACGGTTTCGGCGCGACGATTGCGCGATCATCACCTTCACCTCGGGGACCTCCGGGACGCCGAAGGCGGTGCGTGGACGGTACGGCTCGCTCACCTACTTCTTCGATTGGATGGACAGTCGATTCGGCTCGCTGCGCGGTGCCAGGTTCGGTATGTGTTCGAGCATCGGCCACGACCCGTTGCAGCGGGACATCATGACCCCGCTCTACCTCGGCGGCACCATCGTGGTGCCCGAGCATCGTAATTCGACTGTCACCGAGGCCTTTCCGCGCTGGCTGGCTGAGCATCGGGTGCAGGTCGTGTGCGTCAATCCGGCGGCGATCCGGTTGCTCGCGGGTGCCGAAGATTCATTATCAGATCTGGATGTCGTCTTTCTCGTCGGCGCGGCACTGACCCGTGCGCAGGTGAAGACGGTGGCCCGGGTCGCGCCGGGCGCGCGGATCGTAAATCTGTACGGCTCTACGGAAACGCAGAGAGCTGTGGGCTATTTCGAGGTCGACACCAGTGCTGCCGGGTTGGCTGGGGTGCCCGAGGTCATCCCGGTCGGTCGGGGGATGAAGGACGTCGATGTTCTCGTTGTCACGCCGGGGCGGCGAGTCTGCCTGCCGATGCAGACCGGGCAGATCGTGGTGCGCAGTTCGCAAGTCGCGCTGGGCTATGCGGGGGATGCTGAGCTGACCGCTTCCAAGTTCTGTACCGGAATACCGGAGGGCAGCATGATTCCCGCTTATCTGACCGGCGACCTCGGTTATCGTTCGCCTCGCCACGGGGTGATGTTCGGCGGTCGCGCGGATCATCAGGTCAAGATCAATGGCTACCGCATCGAGCTCGACCACATCTCGGAGAAGTGCCGCACCATGCCTGCGGTGAAGGACGCGGCCACCATCGGGTTCGAGCTAGACGGTGCCACAGCGCTGGCGGTGTTTCTCGTTCCCGTGGACGATTCGATCCGGTTCGAGCCCATGGCCTTTCGGGCCTCGCTGGCGGCGCGGGTGCCGAAATACATGCTGCCGCAGCGGGTGCTGACGGTGACCGGTATGCCGATGACCCGCAACGGTAAGGTCGATGTCGCGGCCTTGCGTGCGATGTTGTCCGAGCCGAGGCCGAGTGGGGATGCCGCGGCCACGGGTACCGAGGCGCAAATCCGTGACTATCTGCGCTACACAACGGGACTCGATGAGCCCGACATGAATGTGCCGTTCGACGCCCTCGGCATCGACTCGCTCCGGTTCGCCGCGCTGCTCAGCAGGGTTGCCGGGCCCGGAGCGTCGCGGGCCGGTATGACCAACGCGCTCACCGCTGCCGAGCTGGTGGAAGCCCTCTTCGATACCGGAGCTCGCAAGGCTGCCGCCCCGGCGTCCAGTGCGCCGACGCCGGCGCAGCTCGATGTGCGCGCGCTGCTCGGGCCCGCCGCTGAGGTCAGCGAAACCACGATCCATTTTCGCGGTCGGCGCTTCGATCATCTGTGTTCCAACAGCTATCTCGGCCTGAACTCACACCCGGAGATTCGTGCGGCAATGGTCGAGTTCGCCCGGAGTTCCTCGACTTTCGGCTCACACGGGTCCGGTGCGATCAATGGTTACACCCTGGTGCATCAACGATTGACCGATGCGCTGCGGTCCCTGCTGCAGTGCGAGGCCGTCACCCTGTACAGCTCCGGCTATTTGGCGAACGTCTCCGCCATTCCCGCCATCGCCGGGCCCGACGACGCGTTGTTCATCGATGAGCGATGCCATCGCTCACTGCTGGACGGCTGCCTGCTCAGCGGCGCCGCCCTGCACATCTATCGGCACAACGACCCCGACGACCTGCGCGGACAACTGCAGCGCTTCCCTACCCGCGGACGGCGAGTCATCGTGAGTGAGGCGATCTTCGGCGTCGGCGGGGACATCGCGGACCTGCCCGCGCTCGTCGACTGCGCCCGTGCCGCGGACGCGGTGCTGTTCGTCGACGAGGCATCCTCGGTGGGCCAGCTCGGTCCGGGTGGGCGCGGCATCGAAGCGCACTACGGGATGCCCGGAAGCATCGATGTCCGGGTCGGTTCGCTCGCCAAGGCGTTCGTCGGTGGGGGTGGGTTCGTCACCAGCTCAGGCGAGTACGCCGAGCAGCTGCACCGGCATCGCGGCGCCACGTTCTCCACCGTGATCTCGCCGATGGCGGCTGCGCTGGCCGCCGAGTCCGTCGAATTGCTGCTGCGCGAGGGAGACACGTTGATGGCACGGCTCGCGACAAACCGAACGACATGGACGACCGCGCTGCACTCGGCGGGATTCGATACCGGTGTCTCCGCGACCGCGATTGTGCCGCTGCTGTTTCCGGATGCCGGGGATACCGCCCGCTGGTTCCATGCGGCGCTGGATGCCGACGTCTTCTTGTTGCCGCTGTCCGGCGCGTGGAGTTCGCGGCCCGGTGGTGCGTTGCGATCGACGGTAACCGCGGCACACGATCCGGAAGTGCTCATCGATGTGGCGGATCGTCTGCGGCGAGCGGGTTCTCGCCTGGCTGCGACGGAATAGGTTGGGCACCATGGGAAATCGTTCGGTACAAGTAGTGGTAGGTGGGACCAGAGGGATCGGCGCCGCGACCGTCGAACTACTCGCCGCCGACCCACGCAACCACGTCGTCTTCTGCGGGCGGGACCGCACCGCCGGACGCGACCTGTGCGAAAAGCTCGGCGACAACGCAGAATTCATCGCCGCCGACGTCACCCGCCCCGCCGACGTCGATTCCTTCTTCGACACCGTCGAGAAGTACGCCAGCGACTTCGCCGGTGCCTTCAACGCCGCGGGCGTCATCGGCACCGACACCATCCTGCGCGGTGCCCGCTTCCACGACTCCACCGAAGCCCAGTTCGACACCGTCTTCGACGTCAACGTCAAAGGTCTCTGGCGCTGCCTCCGCCGCGAACTACGCATAATGTCCGCCAACACCACCGGCGCCATCGTCAACTGCTCCTCGGTAGCCGGCCTACGCGCCGCCGACAGCCTCTCCGTCTCCTACACCGCCAGCAAACACGCCGTAGTAGGCCTGACTCGCGCCTTGGCCGCCGAATACGCCCGAGACAACATCCGCATCAACGCCGTCTGCCCCGGCGTCATCGACACCGACATGCTCGGCGGCCTCCACGACCAACTCCTCGCCCACCTGCGCACCAAAAACCCCGCCGCCCGCATCGGCACCCCCGAGGAAGTAGCCGGGGTAGTGGAATTTCTACTGTCCGAGCGAGCGTCTTACATCAGCGGAGCCGCAATCCCCATCGATGCCGGCGGGTTGTACGGGGCCCTCTGATGCTCAGCCGCGGCAGGCTCCGGGTCGGAGGTAACCGCGCCCGCAGCCCCGCCGCCGCTGAACTGACCTCGCAGCAACTTCGCTCCTCGCCGACGCCGGCCTCCCGAAGCCGCTACCAAGAAACGCGACCACAGGTCCTCCTTTTGTCGGACGCGGCGGCGCAACCGGACACGACAGCATCAAAACCGTGTTGTCTACCGGAACGGAACACCGATGACCCTCCCGCTCGTCGCAGCGCTGATCGGCCTTGCCCTCGTCGACAGCACCAGCTTCGGCACCCTGCTCATCCCCATCTGGCTGCTCCTGACCCCCGGCCGCCTCCGCCCAGGCCGCATCGCCGTGTACCTCGCCACCGTGGCGATCTTCTACTTCGCCGTCGGCGTACTGCTCGTCCTCGGCGCCGATACCGCACTGACCGCCATCCGCACCGGCTCCCTCGACCTTCCCGAGTTCTCCCTGCGCATCGCCCAACTCATTCTCGGCCTCCTCGTCGTCGCCCTCAGTTACTGGCTCGAAGCCAGAGCCAAACGCCAAGCAGGCCAACCCGGCAAAATCCACCGCTGGCGCACAAAAGCCATGTCCGGCACCGGCAGCCCCCGCAGCTTGATGAACCTCGCCCTAGCAGCGGCCGCCCTAGAGGTAGCCACCATGCTCCCCTACCTCGCAGCGATAGCCCTGATCGCCAACGCCGACCTCTCCTGGCCGCTGACCGCTCTAACCCTCGCCGCTTACTGCATCCTGATGACAGTCCCCGCCCTAGCCCTATCCGCCGCCCGCCTAATAGCCCACCACCGAATAGACCCCCTCCTCCAACGAATCAACAACTGGCTCACCAAAAACAGCGCCACAGCCATTGGCTGGACCGTAGGCGGCATAGGAATCTGGCTAACCCTCAACGCCGCCGCCAACCTCATCTCCAACGGCTGACACCGGCCTATATTCGCAACTTGACGCACAAAACATTCGCTTGACGCAAGCTGCAACCTTCGTCACGAGCTAGTTCCATACGTCAAGTCGTTCAACGCGAGATCGTGCCACGTTCCGGAGTGGTGGCGTCAGTCGTTGATATCGTCTGAATCGTAATTTATCGCGAGGTTGTTGGGCTTCTGTGGCCACGGCGGCGCCGTAATACGCCTTCCAGTCCAACGATCGACCTGTACGACAGGATATTCCGTCTGATCCAGCATGCCAGATCGGTCCGATATCAATGTCTCACCGGAGAAAACTGCGAAGGTAAGGTCCGGCTGTCGATAGGACACAAACATGATCCATCCATTTCGGAAGCCCAGTCGAACGTGGCCGGATTTGAAAAGGACCGCCGAAACTATCGGCGCAGAAATATCGCGCTCTACCACAGCCGTCGGCCAGTGGGTGATCACGTGTCGATCGGGATGGTCTAGAGCCAATGACTGCGGCGATAACTCAGCCCCGTAGCCTGCAATAATCCGCAATGGAGAATCCAGCAACAGCTCAAAGCTATCCGAGCCCCACTCGATATCGACAACGCAGCTGCCCCGCAAGGGTCGCAACAACCATCTGTCATCGTATTCGGTAATCTCCCGGATCATACGTTCCTACTTCGCGCGAACAAGAATAGCCCGGTAATGGCCTTGCGAACACTCAAGTATCGTTGTCGGCTGGCAAGAAGGCGATGGTTGTCGCCGGATCTCGCCATTCGAAGAATTCGCTCCGCTGGCTGGCTGGGGTGTAATTGACACGATGGTTCGTTCGCTGGTCAGCCCTGCCGGGAAGCGTGGATTTCGACGTCCGGTGCGGCATGAGCTGCGAACCATGCTTTCAATTCCGCGCCGGCAAGGATGGATGCGGACTCGCCGCCGACATCGACCGGACCCAGGATCATTCCTCTGGCACCTTCCACGTTGCTTCCGCCGAGTCGGCAATTCGAGAGATCGGTCCAGCCGAATTGGCAACGGCGCAAATCTGTATCACGCAGGTCGGAGCCAGCGAAGCTGGTTTCGTAGAGATTTGCCTCGTGGAGATCGGCCTGTCGGAAATCGGCGTCTTCGAATACTGCGCCTTGTATCTGTGCTGCGCGGAGGATCGCGTGCGCAGCTTTGCAGCCTCGGCCTTCGATCTTCCGGAGATCGGAGCGTGTCAGGTCGGCGTGGCTGATGTTCGCGGACATCATCCACGCCTGATACAGGTCCACTTCCACCATGCGAACGTTGCTCAGATCAGCTTCGTTGAGCGCGGCCTCTTGGAGCTGCAGACCAGAAAGATCGGCACCGGCGAAGTTCAACCCGTCGGCCGCCAGCAAAGAACCATCCTTCAACGATTCCGGCGAATCCGCTGAAAGTCTGTCCAGATACCGCTGGAGAGTCTCGCGCGCCCTCGCGTCGTCCGGCCACCCGACCACGCTCTCGCTCGACCGCCCATACACTCTGGTCATCGACCCCAAACTACCTTTCCTTGCCAATTCGGATTGTTTGCCACCAACTGCTCGAGATGGGCTCGACGGGCAGGTGACATGCCGTCAGGATCGAGAAGTACCTTTTCGCCGGTAGCGATATCCTTGTCGACCATTCTAGTGAATGCCTCGTCTGTCTGCGGGTTAGGGATCGGTTTGCCTGCTTCCGGCCGGTAACTCGGATGGGAATCTGGCGAGCTTTTCACGTCCCACCGTTCGTTCTTGGAATCTATGAACTCGCCCTGATCTTCCCCGTTCGGGCCGGTTTGCGCCCTGGTTATCGGCCCGGGGATCGCACCGTCATGCTCGGCCTGCAGTCCGACCTCGGCTTCTCTCCTGGACTGCGGGCTGGATGCGCCGTTCTTGGCGGGGTCTTTCGCCAGTTCGTCCACGCGCCTTTGGTATTCGCTACTTCCCGGTGTGTTGCCTGAATTCGCCGGGCCAGTGGCGCCGTCATCATCGATCAGCACGCGCATGGCGATGATGGTGGCTAGGGAGGTGAGGGTGGTGCCTAGGTCGGGGACCTTGTCGAAGGATTTGATTACACCGACGGCTCCGGCGGCGGCGGTGGCCAGGCCTACTGCTTTGAGGAGGTTGCTGCCTGGTAGACGGTGCGGATCGTGTTGATGGTGTTGGTGACTATGACGCCGACGCCGTCGGCTCCTGCTGCGGCGCTGCCGCCGAAGGTGAAGAAGGCGGCGGCTGCGGCGGCGACTACGGTGAGGCCGATGGCCCATTCGGCCTGGGTGATCGAGGATTCGATGTTTCCGCGGACTTGGACGGTGCCTGCGTGATAGTCGGCGACCGGCGCGGCGAGGTTTTGGGTTGCGGCTGCGACCTGGGTTGCGCCGTTGCGCAGAGTTTCGAGATGGCCGAGTAGTGGGGGCAGGTTATTTTCGTCTTCGATGTTGTCGAACAGTCCGATGATCGTGGTGATTCGGGCTGCGGCGCCGGTGACGGTTTCGTGGTTGGCGAAGGTCGTCCAGGTGGCGGAGGCCTTCTCCAGCTTCTTTATATCGCCGTTGGGTAACTTTCCGAACTTCTCCAGGATTTGCGCGATCAGTCGCGGGCCTGGTATGTGTCGGCGGTGACGCCGAGTTTCTCCGCCATGCCGGTCAAGGCCGACATGATCGCAACGCCCCCGTCTCGCACGTCGGTCCAGCCGTTGGCGAACTCGGTGGCCGAGTCGCCGGTCCAGCTTCCGTTGGTCAACGCGTCCACGTCTTTTGCAGCGGAATCCAACGCGGATCGCAGAGCCTCGGCCAGCTCGTAGACGTATTTTCCGACGTCGCGTACCTGCTCGGGAACGACCGAAATCTGCTGACCGGATGTTGTCGGCGTACCCCCGTCGCTCATGGTCGCGAAGTTTACTGACGGCGCTGTGCACTGTCGACCACGGAAAACGCCGAACGCCGGGTCGAATCCGCAGGAAAGCGGAGTCGACCCGGCGTCGTTTCAGTGAATCAGTTGGTCGCCTCGAAGGTTCGGCGACAACTGATCATCAGGGCAGGACCTGCGGGATCACATGCGGGGCAGCCGCACCGAGGATCGCGCCGATCACGGCAGCGAACACGACGTAGCTGATGCCGCTGGCCACCACGCAGGCGAAGTAGCCAATGACGAAGGCGAGCACGGCGGGGATGCACAGGATGGCCGCGATGCCGAGACCGACCAGGGCGCCGGCCGCGAGACCGTTGGCGACCGGGTCGTGATTCTGCGCGTCCGGGTTGGTGGCGATGGGCTTCAGGTCACCGGTGGCGGTGACGTTCTTCAGCTCAGCGGCGGCCTCCGGGGTCACCTGCGGGGTGACGACCAGGGTCTTACCGTCCGCAGATACCTGCGGAGCCAGCGAAACCGTGTTGCCCGCAACCGTCTTCAGTGTCATCGGGAACTCGGTGACCTTCGCACCGGTGGTGGATTCCACGCGCACCGTCGATGAATCCGCGGCCAAGGTGAACTTGCCGCTGTTCAGCTCGGTGGAGATGGACTTCAGGTCCGGTGCCGTCGTGGTCTTGTACTCGACGCCCTGCTCGTTACCCGTCGCAGTCAGGCTCTCGGCCCACCGTGTCTGCTGCGCGGCGTAGTCGGTCGCGGACGCGGTGCCCGCGTTGGCGAGGCTGGCCACTACCGCGAAGGGCAAAACCACGGTGAGGATCTTGCGGACAGTCTTGTGGAACATTTCGGTTTCTCTCCCGCCCCCGATCACCATGGAACGCCTTGTCCCCCAGTCGAATCGAAGCGTTGATGTTGTTCGAACACCGATATTCATATCCGACGCCGCTTCGAAAACTGGAATTATGTGATGAGTGCCACATTTCGTACAGCGAAACCGCTACTTCTCGGGCGCAGTCGACCCGAATTCGTGCGAAATGAGTACTTCGATCTGTAGGAAACTCCGCGTAGCCCACGAAGCGGGGATTCGCTTGCGGGCCAAGCATTTCGGCAGTAGGCGGAAAGTCGACAATTGTCGGCCGGCAGCCAATCTTGAAAACCCATCGAAACGGGCTCGATAAACGCCGAACGCCGAGTCGAATCCGCTTCATACATACGCGGATTCGACCCGGCGTCCGGGGTCAACGGTGAACTGCTAGCTGGTCGGCTCGAAGGCTTCGGCGACGATCTCCGCCTGCTCTACCGCGTGCACCTTGCTGGAACCCGAGGAGGGGGCCGACATGGCACGACGGGAGATGCGGCGCAGTTTGCCGAGGCGGTCGGGGAGGACCTCGGGGAGGTTGAGGCCGAAGAAGGGCCAGGCGCCCTGGTTGGCCGGTTCCTCCTGGACCCACACGATGTCGGTCGCGTTGGTGTAGCGGTCGAGCGACTCGTTCAGGCGGTAGGTGGGCAGCGGGTAGAGCTGCTCGATCCGCACGATCGCGACGTCTTCGCGCTTCTGCTTCGCCTTCTCGGCGGCCAGCTCGTAGTAGAGCTTGCCGCTGGTCATCAGGATCCGCTTCACCTTGCTGCGGTCGCCGATGCCCTGCTCGTAGGCGGGCTCGTCGAACACCGAACGGAACTTGCTCTCGGTGAAGTCCTTCAGATCCGACACGACGGCCTTGTTGCGCAGCATCGACTTCGGGGTGAAGACGATCATCGGGCGGCGGATGCCGTCCAGCGCGTGGCGGCGCAGCAGGTGGAAGTAGTTCGCCGGGGTGGACGGCACGGCGACCGTCATCGAGCCCTCGGCGCACAACTGCAGGAACCGCTCGATCCGACCGGAGGTGTGGTCGGGACCCTGACCCTCGTGGCCGTGCGGCAGCAGCAGCACGACGTCGGAGAGCTGACCCCACTTGGCCTCACCGGAGGAGATGAACTCGTCGATGATGGACTGCGCGCCGTTGACGAAGTCACCGAACTGCGCCTCCCACAACACGAGTGCGTTCGGGTTGCCCAGCGAGTAGCCGTATTCGAAACCGACGGCGGCGTATTCGCTCAGCGCCGAGTCGTGCACCGCGAACCAACCGGGGTTGGTGCTGCCGATGTTGTGCAGCGGGGTGTACTCCTCGGCCGTCTTGCGGTCGATGATCACCGAGTGCCGCTGGGTGAACGTGCCGCGGCGCGAGTCCTGACCGGTCAGGCGCACGGCGCGACCCTCGTCGATCAGCGTGCCGAAGGCCATCAGCTCGGCGAAGGCCCAGTCGACCTTGCCCTCGTAGGCCATCTCGCGGCGCTTCTCCAGCACCGGCTTGACGCGCGGGTGCACGTTGAAGCCGTCGGGCACGTGCAGGAACGCGTCGCCGATGCGTTGCAGCACCGCCTTGTCCACGGCCGTCTGCACGGTGGTCGGGACCTTCTGGTCGTCCTCGACCGACTCGCTCGGCTCCGGCGTGTACTTCTCCAGCTCGCGGACCTCGTTGAACACCCGCTCCAGTTGACCCTGGTAGTCACGCAGCGCGTCCTCGGCCTCTTTCAGCGAGATGTCGCCACGGCCGATCAGGCTCTCGGTGTAGGCCTTACGCACCGAGCGCTTGGTGTCGATGACGTCGTACATCGACGGCTGGGTCATCGACGGGTCATCGCCCTCGTTGTGGCCACGACGCCGGTAGCAGACCATGTCGATGACGACGTCCTTGCGGAACTTCTGCCGGAAGTCGACCGCGAGACGAGCCACCCAGTCGCAGGCCTCCGGGTCGTCACCGTTGACGTGGAAGATCGGCGCGCCGATGAACTTCGCGATGTCGGTGGAGTACTCGGTGGAGCGGCTGTTCTCCGGCGCGGTGGTGAAGCCGATCTGGTTGTTCACCACGATGTGGATGGTGCCGCCGACGCGGTAGCCGCGCAGCCCGGACAGGTTCAGCGTCTCGGCGACCACACCCTGACCCGCGAACGCGGCGTCACCGTGCAGCATGAGCGGCATGACGGAGTAGCCGTCCGGGCCGTCGCCCTTGTCCAGCAGGTCCTGCTTGGCGCGGACCAGACCCTCGAGCACCGGGTCGACCGCCTCGAGGTGCGACGGGTTGGCGGTGAGCGAGACCTCGATCTCGTTGTCGCCGAACATCTGCAGGTAGGTGCCGTGCGCGCCGAGGTGGTACTTCACGTCGCCGGAGCCGTGCGCCCCGGCCGGGTTCATGTTGCCCTCGAACTCGGTGAAGATCTTCGAGTACGGCTTGCCGACGATGTTGGCGAGCACGTTGAGGCGACCGCGGTGCGGCATGCCGATGACGACCTCGTCGAGACCGTGCTCGGCGCACTGGTCGATGGTCGCGTCCATCATCGGGATGACGGCCTCGGCGCCCTCCAGCGAGAAGCGCTTCTGGCCGACGTACTTGGTCTGCAGGAAGGTCTCGAAGGCCTCCGCCGCGTTCAGCCGGTTCAGGATGTACTTCTGCTGCGCGACAGTCGGTTTGACGTGCTTCTGCTCGACCCGCTCCTGGATCCACTGCAGCTGCTCGGTCTCCAGGATGTGGGTGTACTCCACACCGACGTGCCGACAGTAGGCGTCGCGCAGGACCGAGAGGACCTCGCGCAGCTTCATCTGCTCCTGGCCGTGGAAGCCGCCGACGTTGAACGTGCGGTCCAGGTCCCACAGCGTCAGCCCGTGCTGGGTGACGTCGAGGTCGGGGTGGCTGCGGAACTTGTCCTTGACCAGCCGCAGCGGATCGGTGTCCGCCATCAGGTGGCCGCGGTTGCGGTAGGCGGCGATCATCTCGAGCACGCGGGTGCTCTTGTCGACGCCGCGTTCGCGAATGTCCTTGCGCCAGCGCACCGGCTCGTACGGCACGCCGAGGCCGTGGAAGATCTCGTCGTAGAACTCGTCGGAGATCAGCAGCTGGTGGATGGTGCGCAGGAAGTCACCGGACTCCGCACCCTGGATGATGCGGTGGTCGTAGGTGGAGGTGAGCGTCATCAGCTTGCCCACGCCGATGTCGGCGATGCGCTCGTCGCTCATGCCCTGGAACTCGGCCGGGTACTCCATCGCGCCCGCGCCGATGATGGCGCCCTGGCCCGGCATGAGGCGGGGCACCGAGTGCACGGTGCCGATGGTGCCGGGGTTGGTGAGCGAGATGGTGACGCCGCTGAAGTCGTCGGCGGTCAGCTTGCCGTCGCGGGCGCGGCGGACGATGTCCTCGTAGGCGGTGTGGAACTGGCCGAAGGTCATCGACTCGGTGCCCTTGATGGCCGCGACGACCAGCGATCGGCTGCCGTCCTTGCCGGGCAGGTCGATGGCGAGACCGAGGTTGGTGTGCGCCGGGGTGATGGCGTTCGGCTTCCCGTCGATCTCGGCGAAGTGCCGGTTCATGTTCGGGAAGGCCTTGATGCCCTGCACGATCGCGTAGCCCAGCAGGTGGGTGAACGAGATCTTGCCACCGCGGGTGCGGGCCAGGTGGTTGTTGATGACCAGCCGGTTGTCGATCATCAGCTTCGCCGGGATGGCGCGCACGCTGGTCGCGGTCGGAATCGACAGCGACAAGGCCATGTTCTTGGCGACCGCGGCGGCAGCGCCACGCAGCACCTTGGCCTCGTCGGCCGGGGCGTCCGTCTTCGGCGCGCCGGAGGTGGGCGCCGCGTTGGAGGT
>NZ_BJXA01000079.1 GCF_007990755.1 Nocardia ninae NBRC 108245
GGTGGTGCCCTCGCACCGGCAGATGACGGTGTCGGGCCGGGTCCAGGTGAGCACACCGGGCCGGATCGGGTGCGCGGCCGCGAGGCGGGTCACGAATTGCCCGGCCGTGCGGTGCCGCGCCAGCAGCGCACGGTCCGCGGTGCCGCCCGCTGCGGCCAGGCCCGCGACGGTCCCCTCGACAGCGGCGACCTGGGAGCCGCCGATGCCGGTGATTTCCCCTGCGGCCCAGACGCATTCAGCGCTGGTCTGTTGCTTGTCGTCGACGTATACGAAGCCGTTCTCGGTCAGTCGCGCCCCTGCCGCGACCGCGAGCTCGTGCTGCGGGGTGAATCCGTGCGAGACCGCGACCGCGTCCACCGCAATGGTGCGGTGGCTACCCGGGATCGGCGTCCAATTCGCGTCGAGCCGGGCCACGGTGGCCTCTTCCGCTCGGCCGTCGCCCGCCACCGCGACGACCGCCTGCGCGGTGCGCAACGGAATCCGATGCCGCACACCGCATGCCACGTACTCGAACAGTTCCAGGGTCTTGCCCGCACTGTGCCGCAGCTGCCAAGGACGGGTGGCCCAGTGTCGCAGGATCGTGCGGGCCGGGTTGGCTTCCAACACTGCCCGCACCTCAGCCCCGTTCTCGGCCAGCGACTGTGCGACCGGAAGCAGGAACGGGCCGGTGCCGGACACCAATACGGACCGGCCGACCAGGAGGCGCTGTGTCTTCGCGAGCGTCTGTGCGGCACCGGCGGTGTAGACACCGGGCAGGTCCCAGCCGGGGAACGGGCACGCCCGGTCGTAGGCGCCGGTGGCGAGCACCAGCGCGTCGCCGCGGACTACCCGGTGCACCCGCCGGTCGCCCTCGGCGCCGATCAGCAATCGTACTGCGGGACAACCGCCTTCGGGGTGGCGCTCGATCTGATAGACGGCGGCCGTAGGAAGGTACTCGCAGCGCGGATGCTCGATCAGCAGGCGTGCGCGGCGTGCGGCCGCCGCGTATCCGTGCCCGATGTCGAGCGGTTGCCGGATACCGTATGCGGCCGGGATGCGCCGGTTGTACTGGCCACCCAAGGCCTCGTTCGAGTCGATCAGGGTTACCGTCGCGCCGTGCCGCAGCGCGGATTCGGCGGCCGCGGTGCCTGCCGGACCACCGCCGATCACCACCACATGTCTGGTCACTGAGCGTTTCCTGTCAGTCGGGACTGGGTGGTGACGACGTCGCCGTCCCGGGCGGGCCGCCGGCACAGCCGAACATCGGGAACATCGTTGACGGTGGCGACGCAGTCGAAACACACACCGATTCCGCAGAACACACCGCGTGGGCCGCCGGTGGGCGCGGTGCGCCAGTGCGTGCGGCCGTCGGCCAGCAGCACCGTGGCGAGGGTCTGACCGTGCACGCCCGGCACCGGGGTGCCGTCGACGGTGACCGTCAGCGGTCGATCGGCGCGGCCGACGGGATCGGCCTCCGGTCGAATCAGATGTGGGCTCATCGGGATACCTGCTCCGGTGTGGTGATGACGGCGGGCCGGTCGACGGCGAAGGCCGCGAGGTCGATCTCGCCGGGATGGCCCGCCAGCGCGGCGGAAATGAGTTGGGCGGTACCGACCGACAGGCCGATGCCCGCGCCCTCGTGCCCGGTCGCGTGCCACAGGCCGGGAAGTCGCGGATCAGGGCCGATGACCGGGAGGTGGTCGTCCACGTAGGGACGGAAACCGCCGTACGCCCGCATGATCGCGACGTCGGCCAGGATCGGATACAGCCGCAACGCCTTTCGCGCGATGGCGGCCAGGCTGTCGGGGCGCAGCCGGTCGTCGAAACCGCACTGGCGGCGCGACGAGCCGAGCAGCAGCGGGCCACCCCTGGTCGACTCGACAACGGCCGACGATTGCAGGGCCGCGTCCGAACTGCCCACGGCGCCTACATAATCCGCGTCGTAGACCTTGTGGAACACCGTCGGCGGCATGGGCGCGGTGATGAGCACGTCGCCTCGGCGCGGCTTGATCGCGATCGGCGCGCCGAGCAGCTCGGACACCACGCCGGACCACGGGCCTGCCGCGTTGATCACGATGTCCGCGTGGCGTGGACCACGGGTGGTCGCTACGCCGATCAGTCGGCCGTCGCGGCAAAGCGCGGCGGTGACCTCGCAACGGGTCTCGACGATCGCGCCTCCCGCGATCGCCGCGCCGAGCAGTGCGGTCGCGGCACCCGCCGGTTGTACCTGCGCGTCCTCGGGGTAGTACACGGCCGCGCACACGTCGCGGGTGAGTGCGGGCTCGGCCGCGGCCAGCTGAGCCGCGTCCAGGTGCTCGCACTGCACCCCAGCACTGCGCTGGCTTCGGGCGAACACGGTCAGCGCCGTGGCACCCGCGTCGGTGGTGGCAACGACGATGCCGCCCTTGGGTTCCCATTCGACGGCCGCCGCGTCGCGCGGTAGCCGCTCGGCGATCCGCGCGAGCACGGTGGGCCACAGTCGCCGGGACAGTTGGGCGAGCGCCAGTTCGGGACCCGGTCCCTTGTCCGAGACGAGCACATTGCCTTCGCCGTGCGCGGTGGTGCCCGAGGCGACCCCGCCCCGCTCGCAGACGCGGACCGAGGCACCGGCGAGGGTGAGCTGGTCCGCGAGTGCGCACCCGATCATGCCGCCGCCGATGATCAGGACGTCTGTTCCCCGTGGGGGAGTGGCGCGGGGCGGGGCTGCCGTCATTGTGCGCGTGCTCCGTTCACCGAGCGCGGCACGGAAAGCGGGTTGTCCGTGCGCAATTCGAGTGGCAGCAGATCCTCGGGCACCGACTGGTAGGTCACCGGCCGGAGGAAACGGGAGATCGCCGCGGTACCCACCGAGGTCGCCGTGGGTGCCGTCGTCGCCGGGTAGGGCCCGCCGTGCTGCTGCGCGTAGGTCACCGAGAGTCCGGTGGGCCAGCTGTTCCACAGCACCCGCCCGGCCGCCCCGACGGCGGCGGCGGTGAGCGCGCGGGTGGTGTCGTCGACCTGGTCGCCGAAGATGGAGACGGTCAGCTGGCCGTCCATCGAGCGAGCCAGTTCGAGCAGTTCGGCGGTGTTCCGGTAGCTGACGAGAAGTGTTGCCGGGCCGAACATCTCGTGCATCAGCGCATCGCGATCGGCGAGCACCGTGCGTGCGGTGGTGGCGAGCAGCAGTGCCTCGCCCGGCCCGCCGCCGGCGAGCAGTTCCACGTTCGGGTGCGCGCGTACCTGCGCGACGGCGCGCGTGAAACCCGCGGCGATGTCCTCGTTGAGCATGTCTCCGGTCGGTACCGGGTTGCTCCGGATCAGCGCGGCCAGCTCGCTGAAAACCGGTGCCTCCTCGGGGATGGCGACCAGTCCGGGCTTGGTGCAGAGCTGACCGGCGCTGGCGCTCACCGCGGTGAGCAGTCCCGCCGCGATCTCCGTCGCCCGCGTCCGCGCGGCCGCCTCGGTGACGAAGACCGGGTTGATGGAACCGAGTTCTCCGTAGAACGGGATCGGCACCGGACGGCGGGAAGCCAGGTCGTACAGCGCCCGTCCGCCCGCGGTGGAGCCGGTGAACGCCGCGGCGGCGATCGCCGGATGGGTCAGCGCCTGCACTCCGGCGTCCCGACCGAAGACGAGTCCGAATGTGCCACTCGGAGCGCCATATTCGGCAAGCGTTGCATCGACCAGGCGGCCCACCGTGCGGGACAATGCGGGATGCCCTGGACTGGCTTTGACGATCACCGGGCACCCCGCCGCGAGCGCCGACGCGGTATCGCCGCCCGCGACGGAGAAGGCGAACGGGAAGTTGCTCGCCGCGAAGTTGACCACCGGGCCCAGTGCGATATTCATCCGCCGCAGGTCCGGTCGCGGCGCACCCATCGGCCATTCGGCGTCCGCGGTGTCGATGCGCACGTCGAGGAAGTCGCCGTCGAGCACCAGCTGCGCGAACAGGCGCAGCTGGAAACTGGTGCGCCGCAGCTCACCGGCCAGCCTAGGTTCGGACAGGTGCGTCTCCCGCATCGCCAAGGGGATCAGCTCGGCGGCCTGCGCGTCGAGCCGGTCGGCGACGCCGCGCAACACCCCGGCCCGGTCGGTCAGCGTCATGGCCGCCCAGGGTCCCGCCGCCGCTGCCGCCGCGGTGGCAAGGGCATCGACCTCGTCGGCGGTGGTGTCGCGAACGGATTCGACCGCGCTTTCGGTCATCGCTAGCTCCTCGTCTTTCGTCTGCACCCGATGATCTACCGACTGCTTACCGGTAGCCCTTGGCGAGCACGTCACGGGTGTCCTCGGTGAGCTTGGCGATCAGCTCGGGCGCCAGCGGAACCCGCGGCGGGCGGCACTTGCCGCCTTGCCGTCCGGCCAGGTCCATCGACAGCTTGATCGCGTGCACGAACTGCGGCTTCGAGTCCCAGCGCAGCAGCTTGTGCAGCTCGCGGTACAGCGGAAGCGCCTTGTCCAGATCCCGGCTGACCGAGGCGTTGTACAGCTCGACCGTGGCCCGGGGGATGGCGTTCGGGTAGCCCGCGACCCAGCCGACCGCGCCGGCGATGCCGAGCTCGAGCAGTACGTCGTCCGAGCCGACGAGCACATCGAGTTCGGGTGCGAGTTCCTTGATCTCGTAGAAGCGCCGCACGTCGCCGGTGAACTCCTTGACCGCGACGATCAGGCCCTCGCCGTGCAGTTCGGCCAGGATGTCGGGGGTCAGGTCGATGCGCGTGTCGAACGGGTTGTTGTACGCCACGATCGGCAGGCCGACCGCGGCCACTGTGCGGTAGTGATCCAGCACCGAGTCGCGCCCGCCGCGATAGGTGTTGGGCGGCAACAACATCACGGCGTGTGCCCCGGCTTCGGCGGCCTGCTCGGCCCACTTGCGGGCTTGCAGCGCCCCGTAGGCGGCGATGCCCGGCATCACCGTGAAGCCGTCCGGTGCGGCCGCGACGGCCGTGGTCACCACCCTGGCCCGCTCCTCGTCGTCGAGGGTCTGGTACTCGCCGAGCGACCCGTTCGGGCTCACCCCGTGGCAGCCGTTGGCGGCCAGCCACTGCACGTGCTGCGCGTAGGCGTCGTAGTCGACCGAGTAATCCTCAGCGAACGGCAGGGTCGTCGCGACCAGGATCCCGTGCCAGGGCTTGGTCCCGGCTGAGGTGATCGGTTCGGACATGGGAAGCCTCCATCTGCGCGAATGTCCGGCCCGGGAAACCAGACCGAATGTCATGTGACGTGTGACATTGCACAAGGTAACGGAGTGACGGTGATCACGCAAGAGGTGGGGAGTGACTGGGGACACGGGGGTGGATATGGGTGGAAGTTCTTGTAGCCCAGCTCCTTCCGTCCACTGGTGAGACGACCGACGGTGCGGCTGATCGATTCGCGATCAGCCGCACCGTGTCAGAGCTGGGTGTTTGTTCGAGTGCTCGATTACTTCGGCACGGGGGTGACGGCGATCGGCGGGATGGCGTCCACACAGGAGGTCGGGCCCGGGGTGCCGGTGCGGACGAAGCGGTTGACGATGCCTGCGATGCAGCCGGTGGGCTCCAGGTCGGGCACGTGACCGGTGTTGGGGACCGACAGGAAGGTCGCCTGCGGGAACCCGGCCGCTACGCGCCGGCCGTTCGCGTCGGGGGTGATGGCGTCGAGGTCGCCGGACAGCACCAGCACCGGAACATTCGGCAGCGCTTCGCGTGCGTGCACCGGTTGCGGGCGGGTGAACGCGGGCCACCGGATGCAGGCGTCGCCACCGTCACGTTGTCCGGCGCTGAAGCCCGCGGCGCTGAAGGCGCCGACGCCGTCGGGGCCCGCCGCGGCGAGACCCTCGCGGTATTGCCGCTCGCGCTCGGGCAGGGCCGACTCGCGTGACCAGAGGTTGGGGTAGTCGTTGCAGGCGACGGTGATGTAGAGATCGATGCTCTCTGCGGTCGGCTCGGCGGCGGCACGTTCGGCCCACTGCCGCAGCGCGGTGTCGTCGCCGCTCGCCGCCGTGTGCAGCGCGGCGGGCAGCATGCCGAGCAGGGTCGGTTGCTGCGGATCGGCACCGACGCCGGTGGTCGCTACCTCGAAGGCGAGGGTGGCGAGCTTGCTTTCGCTGAGCTGCAAGGGATTCGGGCCGGTGATCGACAGGGGAGCGCTGGCCAGTCGTTGTGCCACCGTGCGCAGGTCGGCGACGGCGGTCGCGCCGTCACAGGCTCGGCTTCGGTCGCAGATGCGTTGTAGCGCAAGCGATACCGCTTCCGCGTTGGGTCGCGACAGCAGGTCGAAGTAGGGCGGGTAGGCGCCGGACAGCACGATGGATTGCACATGATCGGGATGGCGTTCGGCATAGACCGGCATCAGGTAGGTGCCGTAGGAAATGCCGTACAGCACCAGCTTCGGGATCCCGAGCCGGGCGCGCACGGCGTCGAAGTCATCGGCCGTCGCCGCCGAGGTGTATCCCGCCGCACGTGCGCCGAGCTGTTCGCCGCACGTCGCCACCGTCTGCTGCTGGTATTCGCGGGTGCCGAGCTCGTATCCGGCTTCGTCGGCGCCGCAGTCCACCGGGCTGGACAGACCGGTGCCGCGCGGGTCGATGAGCAGCAGGTCGTGATCGTCGAGCAGCTGCGCGGCCAGTTGGGTGGCCTGCGCGGCGTGCGAGATCAGCGGTACTCCGGGGCCGCCCGGATTCGGCGTGACGGTGCCTGCGGCGGGCACGTCCAGGTTGCTACGCCGGATCAACGCGTAACTCACTGCGACAGTGCCCATTTCGGGCCGATCGGTGACCAGCGGCCGTGACTCCACGCCGCACTGGACCTGATGCCCGGGCACCGTCGGGCACCAGTCGGGACCGGGCGGCGGTGCGCTGTCGCTGCCGCATCCGGTGACCAGCGTCGCGGCGGCCAGCACGGCCAGCAAGCCCGCGAGCGACCGCATTCCCTTGCGCATCATCGAAATTCCCTTCGTTGGAGCATCTCCCGTATTCAGCGGAGTCGAGAGGAATCCTGCGTGGCAGACGTCAACGCTCAGCGAGGCCCGCGACAAAATCACGTAAGAATCCACCCGACCGAACGGTGCGGGAATTCTGGTCACTCGGCGGAGGGTGATGGCGGTCACGAAGGGGGGTGCTGGATCCGTTGGATTCGCTACTTACCAGCAACAATGTCAGCGTGACCAGATCGAGCTCGCCAGTGCCTGCCGCGTCCGTGCTCGTCGTCGAGGACGACCCGCATGTGCGCAGCACGCTGGACCAGTTGCTTCGCTTCGAGGGATACCGCGTCCATCTGGCCGCAGACGGGCAGCAAGCGCTGGAGATGCTCGAGCAGATACAGCCGGATCTGGCTGTGGTCGATGTGGTGATGCCGCGGTTGGACGGGTTGTCGCTGTGCAGGCTGCTGCGCCGCCGCGGTGACCGGCTGCCGATCCTGGTGCTCACCGCGCGGCATCAGGTCGGTGATCGGGTGGCCGGGCTGGACGCGGGCGCGGACGACTACCTGGCCAAACCGTTCGCGACCGATGAACTGCTGGCCAGGCTGCGGGCGCTGCTGCGCCGCAGCACCCTGGACGAGGACGCCACAGTGCTTTCGGTCGCCGATCTGACGTTGCATCCGGCGACGCGCGAAGTTTTTCGCGGGCAGCGGCCGATCGAGCTGACCAAGACCGAGTTCGACGTGCTGGAGCTGCTGCTGCGCAACGCGCGAATCGTGTTGTCCCGCAGCCGGATCTACGAGCACATCTGGGGTTTCGACTTCGACACCGAGTCCCGCTCGCTCGATGTGTACATCGGCTATTTGCGGCGCAAGACCGAGCAGAACGGCGAACCGCGGTTGATCCACACCGTCCGCAATGTCGGCTACGCCGTGCGGCCCGCTTGATGTTGCGCGCCAGGATCACCCTCGTCGTCATCGTGGCCGTGGTGGCCGCGATCGTCGTCACTCTCGCAACGTCCTACCGCGGGGTCTCCGAGCTGGTCGCCGAGCAGATCGACCGCAGCCTCAACGACCGCGCCGACGCCGTGCTCGCGGTGTTGCCCGCCGTGTTGCCCGAGCGGTCCGACACCATCGAGCAACTGCTGTCGGCCGACGGCGCCGCACACCCGCTGATACCGGGGCACGTGTCGCTGCCGGTCGCCGAGGCCGACCGCGCGGTCGCCAGAACCGGCAGCGGCACCGCCGAGTACAACATCGAGTTGGACGGGCTGCCCTACGGCATCCTCACCAAGCCGCGCCCCGGCGGCGGCGCGGTGATGGTGGCGCAGCGGTACCAGGAACCAGAGCGCATCGATAACGAATTCCTTTGGCGCACCGGCGGTATCACCGCCATCGCGGTGGCGCTGTCGGCGCTGCTGAGCTGGCTGGCCATCGGCCGCATCCTGCGGCCGGTCCGGCGGCTGCTCGCCGCGACCGAGCAGATCAGCTCCACCCAGGACCTGTCGGTGCCGCTGCCACCCACCGGCCGAGACGAAATCGGCAGGCTCACCGGCTCTTTCGACGCCATGCTGGGCGCGCTACGCCGCTCCCGGGCCCAGCAGCAGCGGCTGGTCCAGGACGCCAGCCACGAGCTGCGGACCCCGCTGACCTCGATTCGCGGCAGCGCCGAATTGCTGCAACGGGCTCGGGGCCGACTCGACCACGACGACGAGACCCAGGTGCTCGATACCTTGGTCAAGGAGTCCGCGGCGCTCGACGCATTGGTCGCCGAGCTGGTCGAACTCGCCACCGACCAGCACACCGCCGAAGACGCCACCGAGGTGGACCTGCCCACGCTGGCCGAGGACTGCGCGCAACGTTTCCGGCATCGCAGCGGGCGCGCCATCACTGTCACCGCGGACGATCCCGCCCCCGTGCTGGCGCGGCCGCGGGCACTGGCGCGGTGTGTGGACAACCTGCTCAGCAACGCGATCAAGTTCAGCCCGCCGGACACCCCGGTCGAGGTGCACATCCAGCACACCGAGTTGACGGTGCGCGACCACGGACCGGGCATCGCCGCCGACGACACCACCGCGATCTTCGATCGGTTCTATCGCGCCGCGAACACCCAGGGCACACCGGGTTCCGGGCTCGGCCTCGCCATCGTCGGAGATATCGTCGCCGCGCATCACGGCACCGTTTTCGCCGAGCCCGGTCCCGGTGCGCGCATCGGTTTCCGGCTCCCGCCGATCCAGCCGCCCAGCGCGCACCGCCGCCGTCGGAGCTGAGGTCAGTCTTTGCGGCCGATGCCGCCGTAGATCACCAGCCGGGTGGCGGGCAGGCGGTCGTCGAGCCATTCCTGCACCGGCGCCACACCCGGTTCGATCAGCTCGAACCCGTCGAAGAACCGCGCAGTCTGCTCCCGAGATCGGTAGACGACCTGGGAGGGCGTGGCGTTGGTGTCCTCCTGCGACTGGCCGATGAAGTCCGGATGGGTCTCGTTGGAGCCGTGGGTGATCGCGAGATAGCTGCCCGGCGCCATCACCTCACGGAACGCGGCGACGATCCCGGCCGGGTTCTCGTCGTCCATCACGTAATGCAGCACGCCGATGATCAACACGGCGACCGGTTGGTCGAAGTCGATCCCGGCTTCGAGCTGCAGCCGATCGATGATCGTCGCCGGTCTGCGGATGTCGGCCTGCAACGCCGTCACGCCGGGCGCCTGGCCCAGCAGCGCGTCGCAATGCGCGTGCACGACCGGGTCGTTGTCGACGTAGGCCACCCGAATCGAGGAATCGATCTTGCCGGCCACCTCGTGCACGCTGGGGGAGGTCGGAATGCCCGCGCCGAGGTCGATGAACTGGCGGACACCGGATTCGGCGGCCAGCTCGACGGCCTTCACCAAGAACTGCCGGATGTACCGGGCCAGTGTTCTGGTGTCGGGGGCGATGGCGAGCATGCGTTGCGCGACCTCGCGGTCGATGTCGTAGTTGTCCTTGCCGCCGAGTAGGTAGTCATAGATCCGGGCCGAGCTCGGCACCTTCGGGTTGAGTCCTGGTGCTCGGTCTATGTCAGACAAGGTTTCCTCCCGATCCTCGACCATAATCGTAGCGATCATCACTGGATGGTGCGTCTGGACGTGGTTCGACCGGCGTCGATGCGGGCCGGGTAGCGCGCTCGCGAATTACTCACTCGCCGTTAGTGTATTGGCTCGTGCCATCAGGTCGTCGGCCACCGCCCGTGGTCGGCGGCCGAGACCGCAGGCGGTAGCCACACCGTCGACCGGCCGGCCGAGTGCCTGCTCGATGAGCTGCAATGTCTGCCGCTGCTGCGCCTCGGTCGGCAGGTCGTGCACCAGGCCGGCATAGAAGGCGGTGCCCTCGCGCAGCGTCAGCTTGCCTAGGGGCGCATAGAATTTCGGCTCGGCGGACGGTGGTTTGTCGCCCGCCGCGAACGGTCCGTGGATGTACTCCAGGGTCCGGTCCGCGGGCCAATGCCGGACGACCGAGTTGGCCAGATCGACCAGCGGCCGGGCGGTGCGCAGGGTGGCCCTGGCCTTGTTGTTCAGGCTGCCGAGACACAGGTGTACGCCGATGCGGGTGCCCGGCGGTGCCGCCGCCGCCAGTTCGGCGATGCCTTTGCCCAGGCCGAGCGCACCGTCGACCAGTCGGTGCAGTGGCTGGGTCTTGGCCATCAGCACCAGCTCCGCGGTGGCTTCGAGCTGGATGACGACGTCGTCACCGGCCAGTGCGCGGATCGCGACGATGTCGCGCACCGTCGCGTCGGTGAAGGCCTTTTTGTTCTGCAGCAGACCCGAAACGCCCATCGCGATGAACGCCATGGTGAAATCGGTCGGCATACCGATCTGTAGCGCGAGGCCGGGCAAATCCCTTGCCGCGCGCAGCGATGCGAATATCGGTACCGCTTCCTCGGCCTCGCGGCGATATCCGAGATCCATCATGTCGCCGGTGAGCTTCTTGCCGCCTGCGGCGCGATAAATAGTGCGGTTCCGGCTGGTGTTCCACTGGCCGAGTTTCTTCGACTCCAAAGCGCCTTGCGTGACCAGATCTTCGATGATCGGGCGGATGTAGAACTCGTAGCGTCGTGTCTCGCCGGTGGGCAGTGTCCGTAGTCGCGATCCTGTGCTGTCGAGCATTGCTCTCATCGCTTCATCAGTGCTCTCAGCCGGAAAACTTCCTACGAAGTGCACCGCTCGCGTACCCATGGGGCGGATACTAGACCGACGGTTTGCTGTGCGCGCTCCACGATACGAGTCGTTGCCCTTCCGTTACGACCTACGCTGGGACGGCCGCGCAGGCGGTCCGCATTACCACATGGTCGCTGCGAAACCTGCTGCCGGGGGCCAGCATTCGCCGAGTCATGGTGGACACGTCGTCGGCGCACGCTGCGGAGACGGTTCGGTGGCGCGGTTTACCAAGTGGGGCAATGTATCTCCGTCGGTGTGGCCGACAGTGGGGGATCTCCCCCTGATTTCGGTGATAGGTATTGCGCATGGATCAGTTCGCGGGTTAGCCTCCGGGTTGATGACTCAACAATGGGTGCCACAATGGTTACCCTCGTGTATCTCCGAGGGGAGAGCGTCGCGTGCGGGCTTCGATCTGGTTATTTGTCGTATCAACAATCCTGTGTCTCACGCCGGGCATCGCCCGTGCTGATCACCCTGCGTTATCCGAAAACTGCACCGCGATTTCCTTTCCGGTGCCACCCACCGGAAATCTAGCCGCCGACTTGTGTATGCCGGCCACGCCGACGGACATCATCATGGTGTTGATGCCGGGCTCCAATTACAACCATACTTACTGGGATTTCCCTTACGCCCCTGCGACTTATAACTTCCGGCGCGCGATGAATGCCGCCGGGTACGCGACGCTGGTGGTCGATCGTTTCGGCAACGGAAACAGCACTCGGCCGCCGAGCGCGTCGCTGACCGCGACCGGTTCGGTGCAGGCCTTGCACCAGCTCGTCGGCGCGGTCCGGCAGGGGCTGCCCGGTGTGCAGCCGTTCCGGAAGGTCATCACCGGCGGGCATTCGCTCAGCTCCGGTGTCGCGGTCATCGAGGCCAGCACCTACCACGACGTCGACGGTGTGCTGCTGACCGGGTTTTCGCACAGTCTGAACATGGCCGGGACGCTCAGCGTGGTCGGCACCTACTATCCGGCGGCGCAGGATCCGCGCTTTGCCGGGCAGGGCTACGACCCGGGCTACCTGACCACGCGGCCCGGCACGCGTGCCTTCGATTTCTACGGCGAGGGTAATTACGATCCCGCGGTGCTCGCGACCGACGAGGCGACCAAAGAAGTGTTCTCACTGACGGAGTATCCCGACGGACTGACCTCCACCCTGCCGCCGACAACGAACTTCATCGACGTACCGGTGCTGGTCGTCAACGGAAGTGCGGATCGGTTGTGCCTGAACACATGTGCCGACAACGCCGCTCTGGCCGCCGGTGAGGCACCGTATTTCAGCCCCGCCGCGAAGTTGCGTACCTACGTGCTGCCCGGTAGCGGGCATTCGGTGAATCTGGCCCGCAATACCGCCGAATATCAAGCTGCAGTCAAGGATTGGATGTCTTCGATGTTCAAGTGACGGGCTGGTCGGCCACGAACCGTGCGTGCGGGTTCGTGGCCGGCGAACCGCCCAGCGCCCCTCACGCGCTGGGCTCGGCGCCCGATCCGTTGCCCGGCTCGATGCGCGGGTCGGCGAAAATTTGGATATCGGGTCCATAGGTATTCACCCGAGCCGCCGCCGCATCGGTCACCCGCAGGGCGTACAGCCCGGCCTCGGGATCCACCGGGACCAGACCGAAGGCGATATCGACGTCGTCGACGGTGAGCTTCAGCTCGCGCAGCGCGGCGGTCAGGGTCGCCTCCCGGGGGAGCCGAATCGTGAGCAACGGCATGCCCCTACGTTACGCGCGGGACGTGGTTCGTTTCAGTTCCGCGAGGATCGCGGCCGCGTCGACGACGCCGTAGCCATAGTCGTAGTTGTAACCCCCGGCCTGCGCGGCCGCGGTCCGCTGCACCAGGGCCCGCAGCTGGGCGGGCGGCAACTCGGTCGACGACCATTCGGTGCGGATGGCCGCGACCAGACCCGCCGCGACCGGGCACGCCGCGGAGGTGCCGGTGTCCGGGTCGGTCGCGCCGAAGGCCGTCGACCCGAGGAAGTGGGTATAGGCGCAGACGTCCGGCTTGCGTGCGGTCAACCGGCCCGGCCCCTGGGACGAGTAGCCCACCCGCTGGCCTGCGGTGTCGACACCGCCGATGGACAGGACACTCGGATGCGAGTTGGCCCCGCCGATCGGCTTGTCCTTGTACGCGCAGCGGCCGTCCGGGCAGTCCCGCCCGCAGTTGCCCGCGGCGAAAAGGATGTCGGCGCCCGCGGTTTCGAGCGAGCCGACGATCACGTTGAACGGGTGGGATGGATTGTCGGAGTAGTTACCCGGCTGCCCGACCGGAAAATCCCAGCTGGGGGAGAACGAACCCCAACTGTTGCTGATCACCAGGGCGCGCGATGCGGCAGGCTGGTCGGTGAGCACCGTGCGCAGGTGGGCGTAGGCGGCCAGCGCGTCCGACAGCAGCCCCTCCATCACCGTGCCGCCCGGTCGCCTGCTGCGCAGCACCGGAATGTCGATCAGCGCGGCCTTCGGTGCGCCGATCAGCGCGTCGAATGCGCACATCGTGCCGTGGTCGACGGGGAACTCGCCCGCAGTTCCGCTGACTCCCGGCGGGTTCCAGCTGCGCGCCTTGTCGATCGTCACCGGCCCGCCGCGCACCTGCTTGACCCGTGCGGCATTGATGCCGGTGTCGACGATGGCCAGCGCCACCGACTTACCGTCCAAGCCCGCGGCCGTCAGATCGCCGTGATGCAGCAGAGTTTCGACATCGTGCCAGTTGCCGACGGCGGGCGTGTCACCACAGGTGAGATTGGTCTGAATGGCGGGATCGGCGAATACTCCGGTGACGCCACGCGAGGCAGACAATTGCGACAAACTTTCCGCGAGGGCGTCGTCGTCGATCACCCCGCGCACCACCACCGACGCATTGTCCGGTTGCAGTGCATAACTCAACTGATCGGATTCGGTCACGGCGGCAACACTTTTCGGTATCGCAACGGGCGCGAAGGAATCATCGAGCTCGATGCCGCGCAGATGCCCGGCAATGTCGGCGGAGGCGACCGGAACCGCGCGATCGGCCACTGCGGTAATCAGATCGACGGAAGGGCGAAGCTGAATAAGTACGCGCATGCCCGACATAATGCCGCCCTCCGGCCCGAAGTTCGCGTCGGCCACGCCACATACGGCCGAACTCGACACGTCTGTCCGGGCCGCCACGGCGAGAACCGCAAGCTGCCAGCAATTTCTCCGAACAGGGTGTCATATATCACAATACGCCGACCGCTGCGCCCGGCGGCGCCCCTGATCCGAACCCTAGGGGGCGCGGGTGAGTGGTGCCGAAGCGAACGTCTCGCATCGTTTCCGCTAGTCATAGCCAGAAAGGCTGTGGTGCAAACATATTGACGTCTTGGCGGCTGGGAAACCCTCTGCTAGTGCGTCTTTCGACGCTGGGGCACTGTCACGCCACCTTGACGATCGCTAGTCTCGAAGGGGTCGCCCGCCGCCGCTGGATCCTATCGGCCGGAGCGGCAACCAAGTTCGACCAGTGCATCTCGATATTTGATGGGACGGTTTGATGAAATCACGAACACTCTCGGGCTTATCGGTAATCGCCGCTATCTCGGGTATCACGGCAACGATGGTCGGTGCCCCCGCCGCCTTCGCCGCGCCGCCCGCGTCGTCGGACAAACTGTGCACCATGTCCTACCCGGTCCCGGCGGGCGACTTCACCACTCCGGCATCCAGCGATGTATTCGCGATCTCCAGTAACGGCACGCTCGATCTGAAGCTCCAGACGAATGCGGGAACGGATAACGCCTACGAACAGAAATTCTCCGTGGTCTGGGCGAATATCGACACCGGCAAGAGTGGCGTGGCGGATACCTCCGCCGTGGTGAAAGGCCCGGAGAACGTCCTGTCCATCCCCGCGGTCGAGACGAAACCCGGCCGACTTGCGTTGACCCTCAGCGTGTTCAACCACGGCGAGGGCCAGAACTACACCAACGGCGAATGCAGCGTCGAGTTCCAGGCGCAGTAACCGAACGGCCCGGCCGATAGTCGGCCGGGCCACTCCGGGGTGAGGCTTCAGTCGGCCTTGATCTCGCTGCGGTCGCCGCTCCACAGCGTGTGGTACTTGCCCGGCAGGTCGATCCGCTCGTAGGTGTGCGCGCCGAAGTAATCACGCTGGGCCTGGGTGAGGGCGGCCGGGAGGCGCTCGGCGCGCAGGCCGTCGTAGTACGCGAGCGACGAGGCGAAGGCGGGCACCGGGATGCCGAGCTGGACGGCGGCCGAGACCACGCGGCGCCAGCTGTCGATCGCGTTCTCGATGGCCGCCTGGAAGAACGGGTCCAGGATCAGGCTCGGCAACTGCGCGTTGGTGTCGTAGGCATCCTTGATGCGGTTCAGGAAGCGGGCGCGGATGATGCAGCCGCCGCGCCAGATGGTGGCGAGGTCGCCGGGGCGCAGGTTCCAGTCGTATTCGGTGCTCGCCGCGGCGATCTGATCGAAGCCCTGGGCGTAGGCGACCACCTTGGACGCGTACAGCGCGCGCTCGATGTCCTTGGTGAACTGCTCGACGTCGGTGGGCTTGTCGGCGAGCCGGCCCGAAGCGAGCCCGACGGCGGCGCGGCGCTGGCCGGTCGCCCCGGACAGGGCGCGGGCGAACACCGCTTCGGCGATACCGGTCACCGGGACGCCGAGATCCAGGGCGGCCTTGACGGTCCAGCGGCCGGTGCCCTTCTGCTCGGCCGCGTCGAGGATGACGTCCACGAGCGGCTTGCCGGTCTTCGCATCGACCTGCTCGAGCACCTCGGCGGTGATCTCGACGAGGTAGCTCTCCAGCTCGCCCTGGTTCCAGCCGGTGAACACGTCGGCGATCTGCTTGGCGTCGAAGCCCAGCGCGTCGCGCAACAGGTGGTAGGCCTCGCCGATGAGCTGCATGTCGGCGTACTCGATGCCGTTGTGCACCATCTTCACGAAGTGACCCGAGCCGTCCGGCCCGATGTGCGTGCAGCACGGGGTGCCGTCGACCTGCGCGGCGATCGACTCCAGCAGCGGGCCGAGCACCTCGTAGGACTCCTTCGGCCCGCCCGGCATGATGGCCGGACCGTTCAGCGCGCCTTCCTCGCCGCCGGAGATGCCGGCGCCGACGAAGTGCAGGCCGCGCTCGCGCAGCGACTTCTCCCGGCGGATGGTGTCGGTGAACAGGGCGTTGCCGCCGTCGATGATGATGTCGCCCTCGTCCATGGCGGCGGCGAGTTCCTCGATCACCGCGTCGGTCGGATCGCCGGCCTTGACCATGATGAGCACCCGGCGCGGCTGCTGCAGCGCGCCGACGAACTCCTCGATCGTCTCGGTGCGGACGAAATCGCCCTCGTCGCCGTGCGCCGCGAGCAGCGCGTCGGTCTTGGCGATGCTGCGATTGTGCAGTGCGACGGTGTGTCCGTGCCGGGCGAAGTTGCGCGCGATATTGCTTCCCATCACCGCGAGGCCGGTGACCCCGATGTGGGCGCGTGCGTTCGATCCCGCCGAAGACGTCATGCTGAAGGGCCTTTCACTCGGCGCGGACCCGGCCGCGCTCCACTGACTTCTCGACTTGTGAGCGTGCTGCTGATCGCCCTGGCAAGCGGTGCGCACCGGAGCCGCAGGTAGCCGGTCCGGTGGTTCCGCTTGTGTCGCAAGAGAACCTGCCGTCCAACCTACATGGGTGCCCCGGCGGGCTCGTCGGGTCGGCCCCGGTTCGAGTGCCTCGGCGTTCGTGCAGGTCACGGTCGCAGCGCGGCGTGCAAGGGGCCTTGGCATAGGATCACCGGGTGCCCCTACGTCGCTGGATAGTCGCGTTGACGGTGTTCACCACGGTCGCCATGACCGCGGGCTGTGGCGACGGGGGAAAATCCGCCGCGGACCCGGTCGAGGTCGGCGTGCTGGTCATCACGATGTTCGATCCGGAGACCGAACCATGGTTGCAACGGGAGTCGTTGCCGATCACCGTCGACGTGCCGACCGCGTATAAACCGGTGCACTGCAACGCCGACGGACTGTGCGTCGCCGAGACCGGGCAGGGCAAGTCCAATGCCGCGGCCACCATGATGGCCCTGCTGGACAGCCCGAAACTCGACTTCACGAAGGCCCACTTCCTCACCGTCGGTACCGCGGGTGCGCCGCCGGACCAGGTCACCCTCGGCTCGGCGACCTGGGCCCGCTGGGTGGTCGACTTCGACCTGGGCAACCACCTCGTGCCCGCCGAGGCGCCGAGCCTGCCGCACGGCTACCGCCCCGTGGAGAGCTACAACACCGCCGCCTACCGGCTGAACGACAAGCTGGTCGACACCGCCTTCGGCCTGACCGAGCACGCCACGCTGGCCGACAGCCCCGAGGCCGCCGCCGAACGCGCGCTGTTCGGCCAGCCCGACCGCAAGCCGTCGGTGACCAAGTGCGACACCATGACCGGCGACGACTGGTTCTCCGGCAAGGAACTCTCCGACACCGCCCGGCACATCATGGGTGTGCGCACCAACGGCCAGGGCAGCTACTGCACCACGCAGATGGAGGACAACGCGACGGCCGCCGTCCTGGACCGGCACGGCTACCTCGACCGTTACCTGACCCTGCGCACCGTCAGCAACTTCGACCAGCCCTACCCCGGCCAAACCGTGCTCGATCACCTCGAACAGCAGTCCGCGGGCTTTCGCCTCTCGCTGGACAACGGCTACACCCTCGGCCGCACCGTGGTGGATTACCTCCTGAAGAACCCATACCAGCCCGCCCGCTGAGGCATCGCTGCCCGAGGGGCGCAGACCACCTTCCTTATTCGTCTCGGTCGTAATCGGCGATGCCGCGCTTCCAATACCCGGCGATCAGGTAGTCCTTCGCAGCGATGCCGAGGTCGTTGCGCACCCAGCGGCGCAGGGGCTTCAACACGCCCGACTCAGCGGCCAGCCACGCGTAAACCCGTTCTCCGGCAGGCACTTCGATACTGCGGACGGCCTTTTCGAAGGCGTCGCCGGTGCCGGGTTCGGCGTCGCCGCGATGCACCCAGCGCACGTCGACAGCGGCGGGCGCATCGAGGGGAATCTCCTCCTCGGATCCGCGCACCTCGATGACCGCCCACCCGGATGCCGTGCGCGGCAACCATTCCAGCCAGCGAGCGATGGCGGGCAGGGCGGTGATGTCACCGGCGAACAGATACTTGTCGTAGGTCTTCGGCACAACTTCACCGCCGGGCGGGCCCGCGATGTGAATCCTGGTGCCCGGCTGCACCTGCAACGCCCACTCCGAGGCGAGACCGCCGGGGTGAATGGCGAAGTCGATATCGAGTTCGCGGTCCTCGGCGCTGAAGCGGCGGACCGTGTATTCGCGCGATACCGGTCGTGGCGAGCCCCATTGCAGGGAGAGCCCGTCTCTGCGGGGCAGCAGCAGCACACCCTGCTCGTCCGGAAAGATCAGGCGCACATGCTCATCCGGCACGTAGCTGTGGAATCCGGCGAGATCCTCGCCGCCGAAGGTGATGCGCAGCAGGCCGGCGCCGACCTTTTCGGTGCGGATCACCTCCACATCGCACAATCCGATCGGGTATCCGACTTTGGCCCCGTGCTCACTCGACAGCACCTCGACGATGCGTTCGGCGTAGGCGGCACGATCCATCATGGCTTCTCCTTTCTCAACAGCGGCGCGGCGGCCAGCGACACCAACGCGACCAGTACCAATACGGATAGCCCGTAGGCCACGAGAGCGGTTCCAGGCGTGAAGAATTGGCCGACGACCCCGGCCACCATGGAGCCGATGGCGGCACCGGTGACGGACTGCACCATGAGCAGGCCCGAGATGCGGCCGCGCAGCTCCTCGGGAGCGTCCCGCTGCAGAATCGCGTAGCGCAGCACCATGTTCAACGCACGGGCCATGCCGAATCCGGCCAGGCCGAGGAATACCAGCGCGGCGTGCGGCGCGAGCCCGGCGACGATGACTCCGATCGGCATGAGCGCCAACGAGATCAGCAGGGCGAGGCCCGGACGGCGATTGCGGCCGATCCACCCGCTGGTGAGCGAGCCGAGTACCGCGCCGGCGCCGGGTGCGGCATAGAGCAGGCCGAGAGCGGTCTCCCCCACACCGAGTTCGTCCTCGGCCAAGGCGGGCAGCAATACCAGCGGACCGCTCACCATCATGGCGATGGTGCCGGTCAGCAGGGCCGCACGAATGACCTTGTGCCGGGCCGCGAACGCGATGCCGACGGCCAGCTCACGCAGCGGATGCGCGATCTCTCGCACGGGCGGCGGCTGTGGCCCGATGGACCGGATGAGTCCGACGGTGGCCGCAGTCGCGCCCGCACAGAGGAAGAACGGCAGCGCCACACCGGTTTTCGCGATCAGCAAGCCGGCGATGGCTGGGGCGATCATGGTGCCCAGGTCGGTGGTGAGCGAGGTCAGCGCACCGGCGGCCGCCACCTTGTCCCGTCCCACCAGCATGGGGACGAGCGCCATGAGCGCCGATCCGCTGACCCCGCCGGCCAGGCCGTCGACCACGCCCGCGGCGTAGACGACGACCAGCGACGGATGCGGCAGCAGCGCGTTCACACCGAGCACGAGAAACCCGAGACCGGCCGCGCTGCGCGACCATTGGATGACGTCGCGCCGGTCGAACCGGTCCGCGATCACCCCGCCCGCCAGACTCCCGGCGAACAGGGCGATCGCGGTGACCGTGGTGACGCCGGCGACCTGCAGGGTCGATCCGGTGGCCTGGTAGACCTGCACGGGCAGGGCCACCATGAGCAGTCCGATACCGAGCACCGAGATCAACCGGGCCGCGAAAGCGTTGCGGAATTCCCGGCTGGCGCGCAGGGGCGAGGTATCGATCAGCAGGCCGCCGAGGAGTGTCACTTGAAGCGCTCCGCCAACAGGTCGAGGGTGGCCATGGCGCTGCGGTAATCCGGACGCTGGCTGGTGGTCGGCAGTTCGTAGACCTGGCCTGCCCGGAACGCAGGCAGTTGGGCCAGCATCGGGTCTTCCTTCAGCTGGGCGATGTTGCGGCCGCCGTCGAGCGTGACCACGAACAGCACCGGTGCGTCGACGACGGTGCTCAGCAGTTCGGGGCTGAAGCTCACCCAGTCGCCGGCCGCGGGCCGGGGCGGGTTGCCTGCCTTCGCCTCGACCTGGTCGTCCATGGTGATGCCGACCGAGGACAGCAGTGCGGCCAGCGGGGTGTTGGGGGCGACCAGGGTGGGCTTGTTGTCCTTGCGGGACTGCATCACCGCGGTCGCGCCCTGCGGCACCTTGATACCGGCCTTCACCTTCGCGACCTTGTCGTTGTACGAGGTGATCAGGCTGTCCACCTTCGCGGACTGGTTCACGATGTCGGCCACCGACTTCAACTGGTCCTGCCAGTTGGTGATGTTGGACGGCACCAGCGCGGTCGGGGCGATAGTGGTGAGCTTGTCGTAGTCGTTGATCGACTGCTGGCCCGGGTAGCCCGGGCCGCCACCGATGATCAGGTCCGGCTGCTGGGCGGCGATGAACTCCAGGTTCATGGCGTCGCCGGACGGCACCGCCTCGGTGCCCTGTTGCTTGGCGTCCGCGGCCCAGGCCGGGGGGAACTCACCGGGCTTCAGCGTGACGCCCAGGGCGCGCGGATCCGCCGCCTTCACCTTCGCGCCGAGATCGTAGAGGTATCCGGCGAGCGCGCCGTTCACGACTACGATCCGCTGCGGATCGGCGGGCACGGTGACGACGCCCTTCGCGGTTTCCACCTGGCGGGTGCCGGACTTGCTCGACTCGTCGGAGGTCGAGTTTCCGCAGCCTGCCAGCACCGCGACCAGCGCGAGGATGAGTAGAGCTGCGGCGGCACGAACGCGTGCCGTCATTCGGTGAAGTGACATGGATGGGTGTTCTTTCTGTCTTGTCGGGGGAGAGGTCATGCGCGAATCGCCGGATCCACGTCGAGCAGCGCCGCGACCTCGGTCCAACCCTTCGGGGACACGATGTCGAAGTGCGAGTAGGGGAGTCGCCGTACCACCAGCCGGGCGCCGGCGGCCCGCCACCCGGCCAGCTGGGCCTCGGCGCGTCCGGGTTCGGTGCCGGTGTCGGCGGAATACAGGGCCATCGGGCCGCTGTAGCGCGGCGATTCGGACTCGGTGACCATGCGCAGCAGCGCCGTCGCGGCCGAGCGGATGGCCACCGCGAGCTCCGGCTGGTCCTCGGGAATCTCGGGCAGCAGCCGGTCCAGCTCGGCGGGGTCGGCGAGGCTGCGAACGGCCCGGTCCGTGAGATCGGACAGCGGATGCGAATCGACCAGGCCCACATAGGCGAGCTCGTCGCCCTCGGCCGCCATGGCCGCGGCCAGTGCATGCACGATATTGCCGCCCAGTGAGTAGCCGAGCAGGCGGTACGGGCCCCGCGGCTGGATGCGGCGGATGGTGGCCAGGTAGTGCCTCGCCAGATCGTCGAGCGTGCGGGCGTGGAAATCGTTGTCGCTCATCAGCGGTAGCTGCAGACCCACGATCGGCCGGTCGGCGCGCAGCAGCCGGGCCAGCGGACCGAACTGCCATGCGGTGCCGCCCACCGGGTGGACGCAGAACAGCGGTGCGGCCGAGCCGCCGGTGCGCAGTTCCAGCACGTGATCGAGGCGCCGGCCCAGCATCGCGAGTCCATCGACCGACGGCGACGCGCCCGATGCGGCGGTGCCGAGGCGCGCCGCGAGCGCGCGCGGGGTGGGTGCGGCGAACACATCGTCGAGCACCGCCGCGATACCCGCACGACCGAGCCGTCCGATCAATCGCACGGCCGAGAGCGAATGGCCGCCCGCGGCGAAGAAGTCGTCGTCCGCGGCGATCTCGGGGACCGACAGCACGGCGGCCATGGCCGCGCGGACGACGTCGAGTCGACCCGCGTCGCGGACGACGTCGAGTTGCCTCGCGTCGCGGACGACGGTCGTCGTTGCCACCTGCTCGGGTGCGGCGGAGTCCGGCGCCGGGAGCGCTTTGCGGTCGATCTTCTCGCTGGCGGTGCGGGGAATATGGTCCAGCACCAGGAAGGCGGCCGGAATCATGTACGCGGGCAAGGCCGTACGCAGCTGTTCGCGCACCGCCTCGGTGTCGAGTTCGACCCCGGACCGAGCGATGAGATAGGCGACCAGGCGCTGATCGCCCGGGGTGTCCTCGCGCAGCAGCACGACGGCCTGGGCCACCCCCGCGCAGGTGAGCAGTGCCGATTCGATATCGCCGAGTTCGATCCGCTGGCCGCGCAGTTTCACCTGGCTGTCGCCGCGGCCGACGTACTCGAGTTCCCCGGCGGGGGTCCACTTCACCAGGTCGCCGGTGCGGTACATCCGGTTGCCGCGGCCGTACGGGTCGGCGATGAATGCGCCCGCCGTCAGGTCCGGGCGGGCGAGGTAGCCGCGGGCCAATTGCACACCGGTGAGATACAACTCGCCGACCGTTCCGGCCGGGACCGGGCGTAGCCGCTCGTCCAGGACGCGCACGCCGGCTCCGCTCGCGGGGCGGCCGATGGGGACGGACAGGGTGTCGGCGTCGGTGGTCTCGTGGTAGGTGATGCACACGGCGGCCTCGGTGGGGCCGTAGAGGTTGTTGACGTGGGCGCCGGTGCGGGCGCGGACGCGGTGGGCGGTGGCGGGCGGGAGGGCTTCGCCGCCGGTGATGACGCAGCGCAGATCGTTGCCGGTGAGGTCGGTCTCCTCGGCCAGGACGGTGAGCATGGAGGTCGTCATCTGGACGGTGGTCACGTGCTCGTCGCGCATCAGCTGCGCCTGGTAGTACGGGTCCTTGTGGCCATCGGGCCGGGTCAGGACGATGCGAGCGCCGACAAGCAGGGGAAGGAACAGTTCCAGCAGGGAGGCGTCGAAGATGGGCGGGGTGCGGTAGAGGACGGTGTCGGCCGGGCCGAAATGCTGTTGGCGCTGCAGCCATTCGAAGGTGTTGACGATCGCCTCGTGGGCGACCGTGACGCCCTTCGGGACGCCGGTGGAGCCGGAGGTGAACAGCAGGTAGGCGGAGTTCGCGGGACGCAGCGGGGAAACCCGCTCGGCATCGGCGATCTCGATGTCGGCGAATCCGGTGGTATCCAGCTGGTCGACGGCGACGACCTGGGCTCGGCCGGTAGCGAAACCATCGGCCGAGGTGCTGAGAACCAATGCCGGAGTGGCGGTTTCGAGGATGCTGTCGATCCGTTGCGCCGGCTGTTCCGGATCGATCGGCAGGTAGACGCCGCCGGATCGGATGATCGCGTGGGCGGCGACCACCGCGTCGACGCCGCGATGCATTGCCACCGCGACCACCGTTTCGGGGCCGATAGCCTGCGAAATCAGCCAGCGAGCCAGGCGGTTCACCCGGGCATGGAAGGCGGCGTAGTCGACCGTGCCGCCCTCGGCCGTGACAGCGGAAGCAGTGGGATCGATCGCCGCCGTGCCCCAGGTTGCGAGGGTTTCGCCGTGGGTCTTCCGCGGGCGAACCGTCTCGGTGACCGCCGCGACGGTGGCCTCGGGATCGGCGGTCAGCGCGGTGAGCACCGCGCCGAGTCGGTCCGCGAGCTGAGTGGCGACCGCCTCCGGCACTGCCGCCGGATCATGGTGCAGCAGTAGGTCGAAAGTTTCGTTGGGCCGCGCGGTCACCACGATCGGGTAGTGGGTGAGGCTGTGCACGGCGACATCGGCTACCCGGAGCTGATGGTGTTCCGGTTGTCGCAGACCGGATTTCGGGAAGTTCTCGAAGACGACCAGGCTGTCGAACAAGCGGCCGAGGCCGACGGCCCGCTCGACGGTGGCCAGACCGAGGTAGCCCTGGGTCTGCATCTCGAACGAGGTCCGCTGGAAGTCGGCGAGCTGATCCGGCAACGAGCGCCGCGAATCCAGGTGCAGCCGAACGGGAACCGTATTGCTGAACAACCCGACCGTGGTCTCGACATTCGCCAGCTCCGCGGGACGGCCGGAGACGACCGTGCCGAATACGATGTCGGTGCGGCCGAGCTGGTCGGCCAGCACCATCGACCAGGCGCCTTGCAACAGGGTGTTCATGGTGAGCCCGAAGTGCCTGCTCACCGTCTCCAGGGCGGTGCCGAAGTCGTCGGGCAGCGGCACCCGCAGACCCACGGCGTGCGAGCGCTGTCCGGCGATGCCGACTAGAGACGGTGCGGGCAACCCGATCAGATAGTCGCGCCAGCGTTCCAGCGCCGCCTCGATGTCGCGGGCACCGAGCCAAGCCAGATAGTCACCGTAATAGCCGGGTACCGGCAGTGTTTCGCCGTCGCCGTGGTACAGCGCCAGCGCCTCGCGCAGCATGATCGGCACCGACCAGCCGTCGGCAAGCAAGTGATGCGCCATCAGGATCAGACGCTGCGAGGTGTCGCTCAGGCGAATCAGCAGGACCCGCAGTAGCGGTGGCGCGGAGATATCGAACCGCTCGCCACCGGCCTGCCGCTCCAGCTCGCCCGCTGCCCGGTCGACCTCTTCGGCCGTGAGCGTGCGCAGATCCTCGACACGCCAACCTAATTCGGGCGCACTGGGCAGCACCTGCACCGGTTGGTCGAACTGCTGGTAGCAGAAGGCCGCACCCAGATTCGGATGGCGAGCCAGCATCCGCTCGAAGGCCGTCCGCAGTTGATCCGGCTCGACCGCACCGGCCAGCTCGAAACGCGCTGTCATGGTGTAGATGTCGTCGTCACCATCGCGCAGCGCGTGGAACAGCAACCCTTCCTGCAACGGCGAGAGCGGCAGTACGTCGGCGACCGGACCGTACCGCGCCGTCAACTCATCGATGCTCTGCTGCGGCAGCGCCATCGAGATACCGCGCGCCACCGCAGGGGTAGCGGGGGATTCAATGCCGGGCGCCGCCGCAGCAGCGGTGGCGGCGAGCTCGGCCAGCGGACGCCGCGTCAGCAGGTCCTGCGGCGACAGGATCAACCCCTGCTCGCGCAGCCTGCTGCTCACACTGATGGCGGTGATGCTGTCGCCACCGACACCGAAGAAGTCGTCGTCGACGCTGACCGCGTCATGGCCGAGCGCGGTCGAGACGACCGCGCAGACAGCCGCTTCGGCAGGCGTTTCCGGTGACCGCCCACCCGCATCGGACGGTGGTTCGGGCAGTGCCCGCCGATCCAGCTTCCCGTTGACCGTGTGCGGGAGCGCATCCAGCACGACCAGGCGCGACGGCACCAGATGGTCGGGCACCACGTCAGCAAGCCGCGAGCGCAATTCGACGGAATTCAACCCAGTGGCGCCGGCCGGCACCACGTACCCGATCAAGGTGGGTCGCCCGGCGATCTCACGAATGTCGGCAGCAGCGGCCCGCACCTCGGGTAACGCGTCCAACGCCGCTTCGACCTCGCCCAACTCGACGCGATGCCCGCGAATCTTGACCTGATTGTCGACCCGCCCCAGGTATCGGTAGCCGAGCCCCGGGACCCACCGCGCCCGATCACCGGTGCGATACATCCGTGCCCCCGGCGGACCGTAGGGATCGGCGACGAACCGATCCGCTGTCGCATCGGGACGACCGAGGTAGCCGCGGGCAAGCTGGTGCCCTGCCACGTACAACTCGCCGACTCGTCCATCCGCGACAGCCTGCAATCCGTTGTCGAGCAGGTAGATCCGCGAGCCGGGCAACGGCTGCCCGATATACGGCACCTCGCCGCGCACCGGAGCCGCGATGGCATCGACAGTGGACTCGCTCGGCCCGTACAGGTTGACCGCCGTGATCCCCGCTCGCTGGAGGCTCTGCCACAACTCCGGCGAACATGCGTCCCCGCCGAGCGCCAGCAGCTGCGGCGCGATACGCGCGAGTCCATGCTCCAGCAACCCGGCGACAAAGGCGGGCGTCCCATCGATGACATCGATCCGATCCCGCCTGAAGGCTGCGACCAGCGCGGCCGGATCTCGCCGAATATTACTGTCGTACACCCGAATACAATGTCCGTCGAGGATCCACAGCAACGGATCCAGCGCCGCGTCGAAGGCGAACGACGTCGTATGCGCCACCCGTAGCGCCCGACCCCCGGCCCGCGCCGCTGTTTCGGCGTACATTCCGCCTCGATGTGCGGCCACCAACTGCGCCAGCGCACCGTGGTCCACCAGCACGCCCTTCGGCCGCCCCGTAGACCCTGAGGTGTAGATCAGATAGGCGCCGTGCTTCGAATGCTCTTGCGCTGCAACCTCGTCTACCGACAGAACGTCAAAATGTTCCGCCAGCTCGGCCTGGTACTCAGCGCTGTCGATACCCACCACCCGGACCTGATTCGCCGGGGTGAGGTCCACTGCCAGCGACCCGGTACTCAACACCAATTCCGGTGCCGCGTCATCGATCATGTCGAGCAATCGGGGTGTCGGATGTTCCGGGTCGAGGGGCAGGAAAATGCCGCCTGCCCGCCACACCGCGAACAGGGCCACCACGAACTCCGCCGAGCGCGGGAGGGCTACGCCGACGACCGAATCCGGGCGAATTCCGTTGGCGCGCAGGTAGTGCGCGAGGCGATCGACCCGCTGGGTGAATTCGGTGGCGGTCCACTCCACGCCATCGGCGGCGAGCACGATCGCATCGGGGTGCTCGGTGACCATGCGGCTGAGGGCATTCGGAACCAGCTCGATGGGCGCGGCGTCGGCCGGTACCGAACGTGCGGCCAGCAGTCGGTCGCGCTCGGCGCGGTCGAGCAGCTCGAGGGCGCCGACAGGAGGCTTGTCCACGCCGATGAAGGCGTCGATGACCCGCATCAGGCCGTCGACGCGGCGGCGGACGGAGTCGCCGTCGTTGGTGCGGGCGTCGGATTCGAAGCCCAGCAGGATGGTGTCGTCCGGCAGGGGAGTGACCACCAGGCCGAGGTCTTCGGGCGGGCCGCCCGCCACATTGCGGAGCACGCCCCGGGAGCCGTCGAAGTCGAGGGCGAAGTCGAAGATCTTGAGGTTCATCCCGACTCCGTGCAGGAGTTCACCGGCGCCGTAGCCGTGGAAGTCGCGGGCCAGGTCGTCGCCGCTGTAGCGCTGGTGGGCGCGGACCTCGCGCAGGGCGGCGGCTACTCGCACGGCGAGCTCGCCGAGGCGGTCGTCGGCGCGGACGGGCAGGCGAAGCGGCAGGACATTCACGGCCATGGCCGGAGTGGACAGGGCGGCGCGGCCCACTCGGCCCATGAGCAGCATGGACAGGACCACATCGGAGCTGCCGAGCTCGCGCTGGAGATAGGCGGTGTAGCAAGCGATCAGGACGTCGGCCCAGGTGACGCCGTAGTTGTCGGCGCATTCCTTGAGGAGTGCGAGGGTCCCGGCGGAGAGGATGCCTTCGCCGCGGACCGTGTGCTCGACGGCGCCGCCGACATGGCGGCCGCGACCGTCCAGGTCCGGCCATGGCGTCAGCTGGTCGCGCCAGAACTGGCGGTCTTGTTCGAACTGTTCGCCCGCGCGGTACTCCTGCTCCTCGGCGACGAGGGCGGCAATGGTGCCGAAAGTCTGTTTCGGAGGCTTGGTTCCGCGCCGCATGGAGGTGTAGTGCCCGGCCACGCGGCGGGACAGCAGGGCGGCGCTGTAGCCGTCGACGATCAGGTGGTGGTAGAGCTGCACACACCAGACCTCGGTGTCGCTCAGCCGGATCAGTGTGTAGTTGTACAGCTGGCGATCGACCATGCCGCGGCAGTGCTCAGCGGCGCGGTGGCGTTCGAGGGCGACCGCTTCGTGCGCCAGCGCCAATGGCTGGGCGGCTACGCGCAGGTCGATGGTCGGCCGCAGTTCGGCTGCCGCATCGGTCACGAATTGCCGTGGGCCGTCGCCGGTTTCGCGGAACCGCAGCCGCATGTTCTCGGATTCGGCGACCGTGCGCCGGATAGCCTCGGCCAGCAGATCGACGTCGATGGCCGCCTCGCCGGAGATCTCGAGCACCTCACCGACGAGGTAACGCCCGGATTCCGGATCGAATCGCTGGGCGTTCCAGATGCCCAGTTGCGCTCCGGTGAGCGGCAATCCGGGATGACCCGTGCTCTCGTCCCGTTCCACCACTCCCATGGCAACTCCTTCACCATCTACCTAGTGCGCCCCCCTCCCTCGGTCCACCCGGGCTCGATGAGAGTCCAGCAGGGAGGACTGAGGATAGGTTAACCTAAATTCAGTTTCAACAGAAAAAGGTGACCCTCCCCACCGGATCGGCTACTTCTCGGTGCCGGGTCAGCTCACGCCCGCCGCGTTCTCCGCAAGCGGAATCACGAGTGGCGCACCGGTTTCCGGGTCGTCGATGATCCGGCAGCCGAGCGCGAAGACCTCCTGCACCAACTCGGCGGTCGCGATCTCGCGCGGCGCACCGGCGGCGATCACCCGGCCGTCCCGCATGGCGATGAGGTGATCGGCGTAGCGGAAGGCGTGGTTCAGGTCATGCAGGACGGCGACCACGGTCCGGCCGGAGTTCCGGTTCAGCGAGCGGCACAGATCCAGCAGTTGGATCTGATGCGCGATATCCAGGTAGGTGGTCGGCTCGTCGAGCAGAATGATCGGCGTCTCCTGCGCCAGCACCATGGCGACCCAGACGCGTTGGCGCTGCCCACCGGAGAGCTCGTCCACCGAGCGGGCCGATAGGTCGGTGACGCCGGTGGCCGCCATGGCCGCGGTGACCGCGGCTTCGTCCGCCTGCGACCACTGGCGGAGCAGGGTCTGGTGCGGATATCGGCCGCGCGCAACCAGATCCGCGACTCGGATGCCGTCCGGGGCGGTAGAGGATTGTGGGAGCAGACCGATGCGGCGGGCCACCTCCTTGGCTGGATAGTCGGTGATGGCCTTGCCGTCGAGCAGCACGGCACCGTCTTCCGGGGCGAGCAACCGAGCCAGCGCGCGCAGCATGGTGGATTTTCCGCAGGCATTGGGGCCGATGATCACCGTGAAGGCCCCGTCCGGAATATCCACCGAGAGCTGGTCACTGATGGTCCGGCCGCGATAGCCGAGGCGCACCCGGTCGGCCCGCAATCGGACCCGATCCTGCTGTGCGCTGTGCTTCTCGTTCATCGTCGTTCCCCTAATTCCGTCGCGCCTCGGCGACCAGCACATATGCCAGATACACCCCGCCTACCGAGACGGTGACCACACCGACGGGCAGCGTGGTGGGTGCGAATATCCGCTGCGAGATCCAGTCGCAGGTCACCAGCAGCAGCGCACCCATGGCAGCGGCGGGAGCCAATGCGGTGGAGGCGGTGCGCGCCAGACGGCGGCCCAATTGCGGTGCGGCCAAAGCCAGGAAGGCGATGGGTCCGGCGACGGCCGTGGCGACGGAGCAGAACGCGACGCTCAGCACGATCAGTAGCACGCGGTCGCGTCCGACCCGGATGCCGAACGCCTGCGCCAGATCGTCACCCAATTCCAGGATGTGCAAGCGGGACGCGGTGGCGAGAGCGGCCACGCCGAGGACCGCCAGCAGGATGAGCGTGGGCGCGACCTGCGACGAGGTGGCCCTGCTCAGCGACCCCGCGCCCCAGGCGGCCGCCGACATGGCGGCGGTGAGATCGGCGCGCAGAATGAGCCAGGTATTGACCGAGGCCAGCATGGCGCTGACGCCGATGCCCACGATGATGAGCCGGAATCCGGTGACATTGTGCCGGAAGGCCAGCAGCTGAATGGCAAGGGCGGCAGCCAGTCCGCCGACGAACGCACCCGCCGAGGTTTGGAATCCGCCGCCGCCCAGCGTCAGCATGACGATGAGCGCACCGGTGTAAGCGCCGGTGTTGAAGCCGATCAGATCCGGGCTGCCGAGCGGATTGCGGGTCACCGATTGCAGGATGGCGCCGCTCACTCCGAGCGCCGCGCCCAACGCCAGGGCCAGCACCACGCGCGGAAGTCGCCAGTCCCACACCACGAGTCGGTCGAATCGCTGATCCCCGATGAACAGCGCGCGCAGCACCCGATCCGGTGGAATCGGGTAATCGCCGGTGCCGAGCGACAATACGGCCACGGCCAGTGCGGCGATGACGAGAATCGCGCACACCACCACGGTGCGCACACTCACCCGAACGGCGAGGCGCCGGGTTCGGACCACCAGCACCGAGTGCCCGAAATCGATGGCGGTCATTGTTCGCTCACCCGGGTCCGCCGCGCCAGCCAGATCAGGATGGGTGCACCGAGGAAGGCGGTCACCAATCCCGCCGCCACTTCATCGGGCCGAACGAGTATGCGGCCCAGCATATCCGCGCCAAGCACCAGAATCGGCGCGAGCAGCATGGAGTAGGCGATGACCCAGCGCTGGTCGGGTCCGACGATCCAGCGGGCGATATGCGGCACCGCCAAGCCGACGAAGGTGATCGGCCCCACCGCGGCGGTCGCGGTACCGCACAACAGGGTCAGCGACGTGACGGTGAGCAGCCGGGTCCGCCTGATGTGCACCCCCAGCGCGTGGGCGAGGTCGTCACCGAGGGCGACGGCATTGAGCGAGCGCGCGGCGATCACCGCCGCCACCAGGCCGATGAGAATGAACGGTGTGGCGCCGGTGATGACGTCGTAGCCGCGCCCGGTCAGCGCTCCGGCATCCCAGTTCCGCATATGGTCGAAGGCCTTGGGGTTCAGCAGTATCAACCCCTTGGTGAGTCCGGACAGCACGGCCGTGATGGCGACCCCCGCCAGCGTCAGCCGGACCGGATCCGTCCCCTGCCTGCCCGCGGTGCCCAGCCGGTAGACCACGACCGAGGCCACTGCGGCACCGATGAACCCGAACCACACGTACGACGTGATCTCGGTGACTCCCAGAAAAGCGACCGCTATCGCGATGACGAAGGCCGCCCCGGCATTGATGCCGAGCAGTCCCGGATCGGCCAGCGGATTACGCGTCAGCCCCTGCATGAGGCAGCCGGCCACGCCGAGCGCGAGTCCGGCGAGCAGCCCGAGCAGCGTGCGCGGCACCCGGTACTCGGTGATGACCAGCGCGTCCGCCGACTCGCTTGCGTTCCAGAGCGCATCCCACACCTGCCCGGCCGGAATGGCCTTGGTCCCGATCATGAGACTGAGCAAGCAGGCAGCGATCAGTACGGCAGCCGCCAGCAGCCACCCCGGCCAGCGCCTAGGCCGTACGCGCATACCTTCCATCTGGTAATTTCTCCACGACTTCCGAGCTGTAGCAGGGCCTCCGAGAAGGTTTCGCCGGTCAGGCGCAGGGTCTCCATCGATCAAGCCTTAAAATTTAGGTTTGCCTACCCTAGCGTGTTATCTCGTCCGGCAGTAATCGCCCAGTAGGACGATCGGATGGACCGAGGCGGCGGTAGCTGTCGATGGCGTGGCGCGGATGGGCGGTGTCGCCGAGGGCGGCGCGGCAGCGGACGATGCCTTCCATGGCGCTGGCCTGTTGGATCCGGCTGTCGATATCGCCGGCCACGCGCAGCGCGTGGGTGAACATCGTCAAGGCCTCACCCGGCTCGCCGGCCGCCAACAGCGCCTTCGCGGTGTTGTTCAATGCCTCGACTTCCTGGACGCGGTAGCCGGTCTCGCGCAACAGGACCAGGGCTTGCCGGGAGAGGTCGGTGGCCTGCTCGTGGTTCCCGGTTTCGCGGCACACGGTGCTGAGGTTGACGAGTGCGTCGGCTTCCCCGATGCGGTTGCCGGTCTCCCGGAACAAGATCAGGGCTTGCCGGGATAGGTCGGTGGCTTGCCGGTAATCCCCGGTGTCGCGGCGCACCTTGCCGAGGCAGCTGAGGGCTCTGGCTTCGCCGAGGCGGTAGCCGGCCTCCCGAAACAGAGTTGCGGCGCGCAGCAGCAAGTCGGCGGCCTGCCCGTAGTCCCCGGTGTACCGGCGCACGGTGCCGAGGAAGCCCAGGGCGCTGGCTTCGCCGAGGCGATGACCGATCTCCCGGTACCGGGACAGAACTTGTTGGAACAGCTGCGCGGCTTGCTCGTAGTCGCCGGTGTCTCGGCGCACGCCGCCAAGGCTGGCGAGGGTTCTGGCTTCGCCGAGGAGATAACCGATGTCTCGGTACAGGATCAAGGCCTGCCGAAGTAGGTCGGCAGCCTGGTCGTAGTTTCCGGTCTGCCACTGCACCATGCCGAGGTTGCGGAGCGCGTTGGCTTCGCCGAGGGGGTGGCCGGTCTCCCGGTACAGGGTCAGCACTTGCTGGAGTAGGTCGGTGTCTTGGTCGTAGTTCCCGCTCTGCCACTGCACGGTGGCGAGGTTGGTGAGGGCGTTGGCGCGGCCGAGGCGGTCGTCGAGACGGTCCGCGGCCGCGGCGGCGCGCTCGTGCCAGCGAAGGGCCAGTGACCACGGCCCCTCGCGCTCCAGAAATTCGGCCAGCACCTCGGTCAGCCCGACCATCCGCGCTGGGTCGCGGTCGGCGGTGTATTCGAGACAGGCGAGCAGGGTGGTTCGCTCCATCCGCAGCCACGCCAGCGCGTGCGTCTCGTCGCCGAATTCCGGCAAGACGGCACCGGCTGTGCCGGAGGTGCGCTGGTAATCGGTGGGGCGGGGCTTGTGGGTCAGCCATTGGTCCGCCGCTGCGGCGGTGCTCAGGTAGTAGTCCAGCAATCGCTGCACCGGCGCGGTGCCGTCGCTGGACGACGCGGCGAGGGCGCGCGCGTATTCGCGGACCAGGTCGTGCAAGCAGTAGCGGCCGGGTGTGGTCTCCTCGACCAGGTGGTCGGTGTACAGCGCATCGAGTTCGGTGCGTGCCTCGGCAAGCGGTATGTCGTTCAGCGCGGCGACGGCGTAGGCGTCGAAGTCGGTGCCGGGGTGTAGTCCCAGCGTGCGGAACAGTTGCTGCCTGCCGGGTGGCAGGTTTTCGTAGGAAGCGGTGAACGCGGCACGCACCGCGCGTTGACCGGCGTCGAGTTCACCGAGCCGGTCCTGGGCGGCGCGGAACTGTTCGGCCAGTCCGGCGAGCGTCCACACCGGATGGTGAGCGGTTCGGCCGGCCAGTAGCACGATCGCCAGTGGTAAATACCCACAGAGCCGGACGATCTCGGCGACGGCCGCGATGTCCTCGCCCTGTGGGTTGCGTTGCGCCAGCCGGCAGAACAGGTCTTTCGCCGTGTCGGGGTCGAGGGTGTCCAGTGGTAGTGGGAGGGCGCTGTCGAGGGCGACGAGCCGACGGCGGCTGGTGATCAAGGTGAGGCATTCGGGTCCGGTGGGCAGCAGCGGTTCGATTTGGTTGTGGTCGCGGGCGTCGTCGAGGATCAGCAGCACTCGTTTGGCGGCGACGCGGTCGCGCCACAGGTCACGGCGGGCGTCGAGGGTATCGGGGATGTGGCTGGGTGCGATGCCGAGGCCGGTGAGCAGGGTGGCCAGCACCTCGGCGGGATCCGCGGGCTCCTGTCCGGGGGTGTGGGTGTTCAGTTCGACGAAGAACCGGCCGTCGGGAAACGAATCCGACAGCAGGTGCGCCGCATGGGTGACCAACGTGGTTTTCCCGACGCCGGGCATGCCGTCGACAGTGTGGATGGCGACCACCCGGCCCGGTCCTGCCGCATCCAGGATCCGCTGCACCTCGACCTCACGCCCGACGAAGGTGGGGACATCCCGTCGCAGCGAGGTCAGCACCGTGGGACGGACCGGCTGGGTGCTGGCCGCCTTCCACAGATGCCGCCAGGCCGACCGGTTCGACAAGGGTGCGGGGACGGGACCGGACGCTTGCCGGGCCAGCGAAATCAGTGTCACCAGCACCGGATCCAGCGATTCGAAGCGGGAGGGCACGTTGCGCCCGGTCCGCCAATCGCTGATGCGCTGCATCAACGACCGATGGCTCTGTGCCGGTGTGCGGGCGGCCTTCCTGCGTTCCTCGGTCGCCGCCGCGACCCGCGCCAGCGTCGGATTGCCTGCGGCCTCCCAGAGTTCGGCGAACCTGGCCACGAATAGCGCTCGTGGCGAAGTGTCTTCGCCGCTGCCCCCGTTCCGACCGGTCTCGCTCGTCTCACCGCACACAACAACACACGATAGGGGCATGATCCGTCGATTGTGGATCCGAGCTTGCCCACTGTCGCTCCCCGATAGCGCCTGAGCCCGACATAGCGACTGCGGCTCCTGTCGCGATCGGCCTGGGTCAGGTTGCGGTCGCTTGCATGGCGAGCGCTGCGCGTAGGGAGCGGCGGCTGATCTTGCCGACGCCGGTCTCCGGGAAGCTGTCCACCACTTGGAGCAGATCGGGAATCTTCCAAGTGGCCACGCCGCGCTCCCGCACGAACTGGCGGATCTGGCCCAGTGCGGGCGGCGTCGTCGGGTCGGCCGCCAGTACGAACACACAGCTGCGCTCGCCGAGTCGCTCGTCGGGCACCGAGACGACGATGGCGTCGCGAATCAACGGATGATCGAGCAGATGCGCCTCGATCTCCTCGGCCGAGATCTTCTCGCCGCCGCGGTTCACGCGGTCGCCGAGCCTGCCCTTGACCACGAGGTTGCCGTCCGCGCGCAGGTTGACGACGTCGCCGGTGCGGTACCAGCCGTCCTCGGTGAACGACGACGCATTGGCCTCGGGATTACGGTAGTAGCCGCGAATCGTGTACGGCCCCTTGGTGATCAGCAGTCCGTCGGTACCGGGCGGTACCGGGTTCCCCGCTTCGTCGACCACCGCGACCTGATCGTGCTCGGACATCGGGCGGCCCTGGGTCGAGAGCACCACCTCTTCCGGGTCGTCGAGCCGGGTGTAGCAGACCAGGCCCTCGGCCATGCCGAACACCTGCTGCAGGGTGGCGCCGAGGGCGGGTCCGATGCGGCGGGCCAGCTCGTCCGGGCAGCGGGCGCCACCGACGAGCAGCACCCGCAGGCTCGAAATGTCGTACTTGCTACTGGCTTCCGCGCGTTCGACCCAGAGCCGGGCGAGCGGCGGGACCAGGCCGCTGATGGTGACCCCGAACCGTTCGATCGCTTGGAACGCGGTGGTGGGGGAGGGGTCGATGGCCAGCGCCACGGTGCCGCCCGCGTACAGCGCACCCAGAATTCCCGGCGAACTCATCGGGAAGTTGTGCGCCACCGGCAACGCCGCGAGGTAGACGCTGGTGCTGTCGAGCTGGCAGAGCTCCGCGCTGCGGCGCACGCTGTAGAGGTAGTCGTCGTGCGTGCGCGGAATGAGTTTCGGTGTTCCGGTGCTGCCGCCGGACAGCTGCAGGAACGCGATATCGGCGGCGGCCACCGTCGGCAGGTCGCGCGGGGCGGCCCGCAGGTCGTCGAGGGCGCGGATGCCGCCGGGCAGTGCGGTTCCGTCGTTGTCCGGGACAACGATCACGTGCCGCAGGTCCGGGGCGTGGTCACGCAGAATCGCGGCGAGGGTGGCGTGATTGAACCTCTGGTGGTGGTGGCAGGTGACGGCGGCCACCGCGCCGCTGGCCTGCGCGATCGGGACCAGCTCGGACTGCCGGTGCGCGGGCAGGCAGAAGACCGGCAGCGCACCCGCGTAGAAGAGGCCGAAGATCACCTCGACGAATTCGGCGATGTTGGGCAGCTGGACCAACACCCGATCACCAGGCTGGATGCCGAGTTCGAGGAAGCCGGACGCCAGCGATGTGGCGCGCTGCTCGAGCTCGGCGTACGTCCAGCGGTTCCGGTCGTCTACCACGGCGATCGCGTTCGGCGTTGTGCCTGCGCGCGAGCTGAGCATGTCGCCGAAGGTCTCGCCGGTCCAGTACCCCAGCTCGCGGTATTGCGTGGCTTCGGTTGCCGGCCAAGGGGTTAGGTCGGATTGAGACGGCACTATCGAACTCCTTCTAGCCGAAACGTCGATGATTTACTTCTATCAAAAATTAAGGTTAGGCTAAGCATATGTCTAGGGAGAGTAAAGCCGGTAGCGGTGTGATAGTCACCGGCGCCGCCGGTGGCATCGGCCGAGCGGCGGCGGAGATCTTCGCGGCCAGGTCGGCGGCACCGGTGGTGCTGTGGGACCAGGATCCGGCGGTGCACGACACCGCCGGCGAGATCCGCGCGACCCGAGCGGCGAGCATCACGCATGCGGAACAGGTCGATGTGACCGACGCCGACTCTGTCGACCGCGCCTTCGCTGCCGCCATCGATCGTATCGGCCCGATCGACGCCGTCGTACATGCGGCGGGCGTCCTGGAAACCGGTGCGGTGTCGGAATTGACCGGGGCGCAATGGGATCGGTGCCTGGCGGTGAACGCCACCGGGACGATGAACGTCACCCGCCGGGCCGCCGCGGTGCTCGCCGCGAACGGCGGCGGCTCGATCGTGGTCGTCACCTCGAACGCGGCGACGACGCCTCGGGTCGGGATGGCCGCCTACGGTGCGTCCAAGGCGGCGGCGACGGCCTTCGCCATGGCGCTCGGCCTGGAGGTGGCCGCCGCGGGTGTCCGGGTGAACGTGGTGTCACCGGGCTCCACCGACACGCCCATGCTGCGCGGCATGTGGACCGAGGACGCGGCCGAATTGTCCGCAGCTGCCCGCGATCACGTCTTGGCGGGTGACCCGGCGAACTTCCGGCTCGGCATCCCGTTGCGCCGGGTGGCGCAGCCCGAGGACGTCGCCGAGAGCATCTACTTCCTGACATCCCCCGGTGCCCGGCACATCACCATGCACGACCTGCGCGTCGACGGCGGCGCCACCTTCGACGCGTGAGCGTCCCATCATCGAACAGGAGATAGACCGTTGGCCATCCCGCCGATAGCGCCGTACTCGATTCCGGCGCGCGAGGACGTCGAGGCGAATCAGGTGCCGTGGTCGCTGGATCCGTCGAGGTCCGCGCTGCTGATCCACGATATGCAGCGCTACTTCATCGACGCCTACCAGCCCGACCTCGACCCGATCGCGACCGTCACCGCGAACATCGCGCGCCTGCGCGAGCAGTGCAACGCGGCAGGCGTCCCGGTGATCTACACCATGCAGCCCGGCGACCAGCATCCCTCGCGCCGTGGCATTCTCGCGGACTTCTGGGGCAGCGGACTGAGCAACGGCCCGTCCGCCGCGATCATCGACCAACTGGCGCCCGGCCCGGCCGATATCCAGGTCACCAAGTGGCGCTACTCCGCCTTCCAGCGGACCGACCTGCGCGAGTTGCTCAATCACTACAACCGCGATCAGCTCGTCATCACCGGCGTGTACGCCCACATGGGTTGCATGCTCAGCGCCGCGGACGCGTTCATGAACGACATCAAGCCGTTCGTGGTGCTGGACGCGACCGCGGACTTCGGGCGCGACGAGCACGTGATGGCCATGAACTATGTCGCGCGCCGCTGTGGCGCGGTGACCACCACCGACGCGCTGGAATTCGCGCTGCGGCAATCGAATGCGGCCTGATCAGGCGCTGGAAATCTCGAGGAGAAACATGAGCGAGCCGGTTACCTTCGGCCGCCAGGACGTGATCGCCGATGTCGCGGCCGCGTTGGGTGTGGCACCACACGAGGTGCCTGAAGACGCGGATCTGACCGACGCGGGTTTGGATTCGGTGCGGCTGATGTCGCTGGTCGAGAAGTGGCGGTCCGGTGGGGCGGAGCAGGCGGACTTCGCGACCTTGGCGGCCGAGCCGGTGCTGAGCGCCTGGCTCGATGTTCTCGTGCCTGCGGATCAGTCCTGACCGACGAGCCTGCGGTTTCGCTCGTCACGGACTGCCGGCCCGACTGGGCGCGTTTCCCCAGTTGCACCATGACAGGTTCGTCGTGATCGGACCACACGGCCTCGGCTACCCGCAGGGTGGCACGGAACACACCCACGGTCTTTCGTTCTCGCCGCTGGCCGTTGTCGCGGTTCGGACCGGTGAGATCGTCCGCTCCTTCGCGCGGTGCTCGGTAGCGGGCGTCCGCGCCGAATATGCCGTTGAGCGGGCTGGAAGGTAGCCCGACAGCTGCGCCGCAGGCCGTCGGCCTGCGGCGCAATCGGACAACCCGATGTCCGCGGGGGCATCCGGGGCGCCTCCGTGTACTCGGACCCAGAAATGCGGCCAGAAACGTACCTGTTGACAGGTTTAGGTCTGCCTAACCTAAGCTCAACGCATCCCGACCACACCTGAGAAGGAATTAAGAATGTTGATGAGGAACTTTGCCGCGACGGCCTCGCTGCTGATCGCCGCGTTAGGCGTCACGGCCGGCACGGTCAACGCGGCACCGGCGGCGGAAGCCGACGCGCCGATCAATTTCACCGCCGAGACCACCGACACCCAGGCCATCGTCTCCCTGGACGCGGGCTCGCTCGTGGTCGAGGACGGCGCGCTGAAGATCAAGGCCGCCAACGGCAATGTCGTCGCGGGCACCCCGCTGCAGTTCCGGCTCGACGACTTCACCTTCCCGATCGCCGCGGACATCTCCGGCCGCACCGCGAAGCTGACCCCGCAGCTGGACATGGGCAAGGCCGTTTACACCCCGGTCGCCATGCCCTTCGAGGACAAGGCCCCCTGGAAGACCGAGTACGACCGTGAGCAGGCTGCCTGGAGCCGGATGACGGCCACCATCAGCCTCGGCGCCAGCATCGCGACCCTGGTCGGCGGCATCGGTGGCGCGGCCGTCGGCTGTGTCCTCGGCGGCGTCGTCGGCGGTGCCGTGATCGGTGGCACCATCGTCGGCCTGTTCGGTCCGTTCCTTGGTGGTATCGCCGCGGGTTGCCTCGCCGGCGCGGCCGCCATGGGCGCCCTCGGCACGGTCGCGGGCCAGATCTTCATCACCGCTCCGGTGGCGATCGGCGCGGTGATCCAGTACTTCACCACGATCAACCAGCCGTTCAACCCGCCGGCTCCGGCCAAGTAGTTCCGGCTGGCTGCACAGATATAGGTCAGGCCCCGCTTCGGCGGGGCCTGACTTGTTCTACGCGCTGTCGCCGGGACCGGGAGTGCGGCTGGTCGTTACGAAGGCAGGGGGCCGACCGGCACCGGAGTGCGGTGCGACACTTCGGGTTCCGGGCGCCGGATCTCCAGCAGTCCCGCCGCGCCGAACTTCCGGACGAGTTCCGAGTCGCTGATGACCTCGAGGAACTTCTCCACATGCATCGACTTGTCGCGCGCATGCACGGTCAATTCCCGGCGAATCGGGCGGGACAGCCGAATGATGGACAGCAGCCGGGCCGATCCGTGCAGTGCCATCTTCGGCACCAGCGCGACGCCGACCCCGTGTTCCACCAGGCTCAGTGCGGTGGTCACATCGGGGGCGCGGACGGCGAACCGGACGTGTACGCCGGCCCGGCCCGCCTCGCGCGAGACCGTGTCGGTCAAATCGGAGTTCGCGCCGCACCGAATCCACGGCGCCTCGACCAGTTGTTTCCACGAGCCGTCGAAGCTGCTGCGCTGACTGGGATGGCAGACGACGACGAGTTCTTCCTCGCCGAAGCAGTGCACGACCCGCGAGCTGGTCTGCTCCAGCGGTCCCACGGCCACATCGAGCGCGCCCTCTTCGAGCGTCGCGTTCAGCTCGCGCAGGTCGGTGAACGCCCTGACCTCGATGCTGTCGATATTCCGTTCGTGGCGCATCCGGTAGATCAATGGCGGCAGCAGCTTCTGGGCAATCGTCGGCGTCGTGCCGACGGTCATCACGCCGTCGCCGAACGTCTGCCCCATGGCCATGGCCTGCCGGGCGGATTCAACGACATCGGAGGCCTGGGCGAAGAACTCTCTGCCGAACTTGGTGAGCCTCGACCTGCGTGACCGCGGATCGAACACCTTCCGGCCGAGCGAGGTCTCCAGCGCGTCGATCTGTTGCGACATCGCCGAGGGAGTTATTCCGAACCGCCGCGCGGCGGCGGACAGTGAACCCAGCTGCACTGCGTTCACAAAGTAATCGAACTGTCGGAGCGTGATCGTATTGGAAGTAAGCAAGGGGTAATCAGACATCGGCAACCTTTGTATCGAGCCGTCGGCTCATCCGCAGCACCTTCGGTCCATCACTGAAAATTAAGTGGCATTCCGTCACCGAGTCATGGCACGCGCCGGTCGACACGGACCGGCAATCACATCACATTCTTTCGTTAACTGTGCGTTCATCCGCGAATTGTGGCGAAGCCGGAATGGCTGCCATCGAGGTGTTGCGCCGACTTGTGTGCAAGCAGTATCTACTGCGGTGACTGCTACGTCAAACGTTACGCCAAGCTAAACCTCCATGTAACCCAGATCACATTGTTGCTTCAATTGCATGACTCGGCCGCGCCCCGACCTGGGTCGATTGCGGACGAACGTTCCGTCTGCAACTGATGGCGTACGACCTTCCTTCGGGCTCGCAGGATGCGCGTCACGGAACCATTTTGACCACGAATGGCCTTGGTTAGGTGCTGATTCAAGGAAAATCTCAACGGATATTAGCCCGCCTAACAACGCCTGCTGGGGAGCCGTTATCGAGACCCTGCCGCAGCGTTGTGGTGATTCGACAGTAGGCGTCGAACCGGGTCGCCGAGAGCTGTGCTGTGATCCGGTGGTGATCTGTGGAAGCAGTTCCTGTGATATGGCTGTGATCGGGTATCGGTGCGACTGTTAATCGGACCTTGATTCGATGTAAGAATGTCCGTTCTGCTTGTTGGTCACACCCGCCGAGTTCTACGCTCCGAAATGGAAGCCGACAGCCCGCAGTACCGCGTAGATGACCGCAGAGCGGCGGTCGAACGGCTCCCGACCGGCAGTTCGGACCAGGTCGTACCCAGCGGTGGGCTGTCGGCTTCGCCAGCGATCCAGCATTTCGAAGGAAGGCATCTGATGGGGAAGCACAGCGCGCCGCGAAATAATGTCGTTCCCGCGCGACTGGCGGTGCTCTCGACGGCGACACTGATCGGCCTGGCGGTCTCGACCCAGGGCGGCGCCGGGCAGGCCATCGCGGAGGGGACGAACTCCGCCGCGGGCTCGGGTGACGACGTTTGGATCGCGCCGCCGAAGCAGGTGGTGTCCCCGGTGGTGGTGCCAGCGACCTATCAGCAGCAAGCACGGCCGAACGTCGCCGCGCCCGTCCGGGCCGAGCGACCGGC
>NZ_BJXA01000080.1 GCF_007990755.1 Nocardia ninae NBRC 108245
GGCCGGCGCGGCGACCGAGGCGCCGTTGCCGAGAATCACGGTGCTCGCCGCGACCTCGCGCCACTACGCCGGGCGGGTGCTGCATCTGCTCGACCCGCTGCGCACCCCACGGCGGGTCCGGCTCGCCGATCCCGGCAGGCAAGAGGTGGTCATCCGGAACCGGCGCGTGACCGACTGGGCCGGGTGGCGCGCCACCCGGCTGCGCAGTCGTGCGATGCTCGATCCCGATGCGGCGACACCGACCGAAACCTGGGCTCGCAGGCACACCTGGTTCCGGTGGCTACGCGAATTTCTCTATGCGCGGCCAGGTTTGCGGTCCGCGCGCGGGCTCGTGCTGGCGATCGAGGTCAAGGGCGACTATGTCGGCGAGGCCAGGTTGTTCGACCTCGACATGTTCGACCGCAATGCCCGCATGTTCGTCTGGACCGATCCCGCGCACGGCGACGATATCCGGACGGCCGCTACCCGGCTGTTGCTCACCCACGCGTTCGGCCCGCTCGGATTGTGCCGGGTCGCGACGGCCGTCGAACCCGAGGATGCCCGCTCGGCCGACATCGCCGCGCGCGTCGGCATGACCCTCGAAGGGCGCATGCGCGGCTACGTCGGCGCCACCGGCCGTCGCGGCGACCACGATCTGTGGGCCGTCACCATGGGCACGGCCGCCGACGCGGAGCCGGAGACCCCCGCGCCCTCGGCCAGGCGGACGCTGGGCCCGGCCGACCCTCAGTGACCACGACCCGACCCTCCAGGAGCCCGACCATGGAGCCGATTTCCGACGATCCGGCGGCACCCCGCCGCTTCACCCGCAGCAACGAGCTCCAAGCCCGGCTGCACGAGCTGATCCCCGGTGGCGCGCACACCTATGCCAGAGGCCCCGACCAGTACCCCGAGCAGATGGCGCCGATCCTGGTGCGCGGCAAGGGCTGTCACGTCTGGGACGCGGACGGCAACCGTTATGTCGAATACGGCATGGGCCTGCGCTCGGTCACCCTGGGTCACGGCTTTCCACCGGTCCTCGACGCCGTGCACCGCGCCATCGCCGACGGCGTCAGCTTCAGCCGGCCGACCGAACTGGAACTGCTTGCGGCGCAAGATTTCCTGAGCCTCGTACCGAGCGCCGACATGGTGAAGTTCGCCAAGAACGGCTCCGACGCGACCACCGCCGCGGTCCGGCTGGCCAGAGCCGCCACCGGCCGGACCGCCGTCGCCGTCTGCGATCAACCGTTCTTCTCGGTGGACGACTGGTTCATCGGCACCACCGCGATGAACAGCGGCATCCCCGCCGAAACATCGGCGGACACAGTGCGATTCCGCTACAACGAGCTGCCGTCGCTGGCAGCCGTGCTGGATTCCGGGGCGATCGCGGCGGTCGTCCTGGAGGCCGCCACCGCGCTGGCCGAACCGGAACCCGGCTTCCTGGCCGGTGTTCGGGCGCTCTGCGACCGCTACGGCGCCCTGCTCGTCTTCGACGAGATGATCACCGGTTTCCGCTGGTCCGCGGGCGGCGCGCAGGCGGTGTACGGCGTGCGGCCCGACCTTTCCTGCTGGGGGAAGGCCATGGGCAACGGATTTCCGCTCTCGGCCCTCGCGGGCCGGCGCGAATTCATGGAACTCGGCGGCCTGCGTACCGATCAGGATCGGGTATTCCTGTTGTCCACCACGCACGGACCGGAAACCGGTGCGCTGGCCGCCTTCCGTGCCGTGGTGCACGAGTACCGGACCAGCGATCCCATCGAGCGAATGGAGCGCGCGGGCCGCCGACTCGCCGACGGTGTCAACGCCGTGGCCGCCGAGCTCGGCATCGCCGAGTATCTCCAGGTGCTCGGTCGCCCGTCCTGCCTCATCTTCGTCACCCGTGATCCGGACGGTCAGCCCTCCCAAGAATTTCGCACCTTGTTCCTCCAGGAGCTACTGCACCGCGGTGTGCTCGGGCAGTCCTTCGTCACCTCGGCCGCGCACACCGACGCCGATATCGATGAGACGATCGCGGCCTGCCGGGAAGCGGCGGCCGTCTATCGCAAGGCGATAGAGCAGGGTGGCGTCGGCGGGCTGCTCGAAGGCCGTGCCGTCGCCCCCGCTGTCCGCCGCCACGCGGCGCCGCGGCGCATCTCGTCCGAGCTCGCATGACGCAGCCGCGCATCGCCATCGTGCACGAACGGTTCACCGAGTTCGGCGGCTCCGAGGCGGTCGTCGGCGCGCTCGCCGAAACCTGGCCGGGGACCGACGTTTTCGCGCCGATCGTCGATCCCGCAGGCGTGCGAGCACCGCTCACCACGGTGCACGACACCTGGCTGAGCCGTGCCTATGCCGTCTCGGGTGGCCGGTCGCACGCACCGTTGCTGCCGTTCGTCCCGCGTGCCCTGCGCCGCCTCCCCCTCCGGGACCGATACGACGCCGTCGTCGTCAGCCATCACGCCTTCGCCACGCAAGCCGCTTTCGCCACCGACGCGCCGGTTATCGCCTATGTGCACAGCCCGGCACGGTGGGCCTGGGACAAGGATTTTCGGGCGCAGGAGGCCGGTGGCCGGGCGGGTCAGCTCGCGCTCACCGCGCTGGGATCGCTGGCTCGCCGGTCCGAATTGCGTGCGGCGCCCAGGCTTTCGCACATTATCGCGAATTCCCGAGCCGTCGCCGATCGGGTCAACGACTGGTGGGGGTTGCCCGCGACGGTCACCTATCCGCCGGTCCAGATCGACCGCTTCACGCCCGAGCCTGCGATTCCGCGCGATGACTTCTTCCTCTTCGCGGGCAGGCTCGTCCCGTACAAACGCCCGGACCTGGCCATCCGCGCCACACAGCGTGCGGGATGCCGCCTGGTCATCCTCGGTGATGGACGGTTCCGCGCCCACCTCGACACGCTCGCCGGACCGGAGACGACCTTTCTCGGCGCCACCTCCCATGACGTGCTACTCGACACCTATCGCCGGTGCCGCGCGCTGCTGATGCCCGGTGTGGAGGACTTCGGCATCGTCCCCGTCGAGGCAATGGCTTGTGGCACACCGATTCTCGCCGTCGGCCACGGTGGCGCGCTGGACACCGTCGTCCCCGGCGTGACCGGCGAGCACATACCGCACGGTCCTGACACGGCGGTCGTCGATCACCTGGCCGAGGCGATGGTCGACTTCGACCCCGACTGTTATCGCCCCGCCGCTATCCGGGCGCACGCCGAGACGTTCTCCCCTGCCGCGTTCCGCGCCGACGTGGCCGCCACCGTCGCCCGGTTCGTGCGCTGACCCGCGCCGCCCCACGAGGACGGTGCGGGAATAGGTCGGGTCGCCGGCTGGTTGCGGCCGATGGTCGAGTAAACAGCGTGCGCGAAGGAGGCAGCAGTATGTCGCAGGTCAGGGTCGACAGCACCGCCGACGGTTCCGGCGCACCGAACGAGGCCGGGGAGCTGCGCGGGCGGACGGTCGTGCTGATCGGCGGCGGCTCCGGCATCGGGTTGCGGGTTGCGCACCGGGTGGTCGCGGCAGGCGGGCGAGTCGTCCTGGGTGGCCGCACCGCCGCCCGGTTGACCGCAGCGGCAGCCGAACTCGGTGACGGGGCCAGGTGGCAGACCGTCGACACCGGCGATACCGCTTCGCTCGCCGCCTTCTTCGACGGCATCGAGCGCGTCGACCATCTCTTCACCACGGCGGCGTCCTACCAGGTCGGGCCGATGCGCGAGCTCAGCGCGGCCGACGCGGCGTCACCGTTCGAGTCCAAGTTCTGGGGCCAGTACCACGCGATCCGGCTGGCCGCGCCCAAGCTCGCCGCGGACGGATCGGTGGTCTTGATGTCGGGTGCCGCGTCGGCCCGTCCCGCCGGACTCGCCCCCGCGTACGTCGCGTGCAATGCCGCCATCGAAGGACTGGGGCGCGGGCTCGCCGTCGAACTCGCGCCGGTCCGCGTCAATGTCGTCTCGCCGGGCACGGTGGACGGGCATCTGTGGTCGAACCGGCCGGATCTTGCCCGGGCGGCCGCGTTCGATCAGTACCGCCGCGACACGTTGCTCGGCCGCCCCGCGACCGAGGACGAGATCGCGCACTCGGTCGTCTACCTGTTCACCAATACCTTCACCACCGGATCTACTCTCTACCCCGATGGCGGCTACACACTGCGCTGACCGCACTCGTCCACGGCACCCCGCCCCCGTCGGCGCGGGGTGCCGTGGACGCTCAGCCGAGCCGGTAGGTCGCCAGCACTGCTTTGTGGTCGGTCACCCACTTCGGCGGCGAGGCAATGAAATTGTCCTGCGTGTTCTCGTCCTGGCGGACGTTGCGCACGATCGAGCCGCGGGGGCCGACAATTCCGGCGCCGGTCAAACTCAGCGCGGAGCCGGGGCCCGCGAAGATGTAGTCGATCCGATCGCGCTCGTCGGCCTCGGGTGTCCAGGTGAGCTGGTCGACCGGTGCGTCCGGATTGCTGGCGGGCCAGGTGAATCCGGGGTGGGTCACCGGATTCGGGTAGGTCGTACGGTAGGCGTCCACGAAACCGGCCTGTTGCAGACGCCGCGTGCTCTCCCACGGCAGCACCACGCCGTGGTGGTCGAACAGGTTCGCCGTCGCGGGCGTCCAGTCCAGCACGGACGGTTCGTTGAAGTCGCCACCCAGCAGTACCGAACTGCCCGCTGCCGCTTCGGCTTTCGCATCATCGATGAAGGCGCTGAGTACGTCCGGACGGCCCGAGGCGAGGTTGACCCGCTGCACCGCCACCGGATCGGTCACCGGCCCGCCCGGCATCTTGTTCCAGCCGAACTCGGAGTACTCCCCCGGCGCGGGCACACCCGCACCGTAGCCGCGCGGCAGATAGGTGGCGTACCAACGGTATTCGAGGTGGGCGGCGTAGGCAGTCACCCGCTTTCCGTCGATGTTCAACCGCGCCTTCACCATCCAGCGCTGATCGGCGCTGTCCTCGACCGGGAATTCCGAGAGCAGGCCCGTGTCACCGGAGGACACCGCGGTGAACTTGCGCCCCTTCTTTTCCAGCGCGGCCGCGATCGCGTTCGTGGCCTTGTTCGCCTCGGACAGCAGCACGATCGAGGCCTGCGTGTCGACGATCAGATCGGCGACCAGCCCGATCCCGTTGGGGATCTTGCTACCGCCCAACCAGATATTGATCGCCAGCACCCGGATCTCCTCCGGCGCCGCGGCGGCCACCGGCAGTCCGGCACCGGCGGCCAGCACACCGCCCGCCACCCCGAACACCTTCATCGCATCGCGTCGCGTCATCGAACTCGTCATGGTGACCTCACTCCGATCGTCTGCACAGCGGGACCTGGTTCTGCCTTCGTGCCTAGCCAGCCCATCGGAATACCCGGTGAACTGAGCGAGAGCACCGCGCGAACACCGGCGCGGGCAGGCGTGTGCGGTGGCAGCGACCGGCCGCACATGGGACAGTCGGAGCATGAACGCGTGCCGCCGCTTTGCCGCAGTTTTCTCCGGGTTCGTGAGCATCGTCTTGATCGCGGGATGCGGCACCGCCGACGACAAGGGCACCGCCCCGGCCACGTCGACCACGCCGGGCGCCATCCCCTTGGTCTCGACGAACGATCTACCCGCGGCGAAATCCGACGAGGTGCATCTGTTCGGGTTCAACGACCTGCACGGCAACCTGCAGCCACCGGCCGGTTCGACCGGCAAGATCGCTAACTACGACGCGGGCGGGGCGGCCTACCTGGCGACACATCTGGCGCGGCTGAAGGCGGCCTACCCGGCGAGCGCGGTGATCGCGGCGGGCGACGACATCGGAGCCAGCCCGCTGGTGTCCGGGCTCTTCCACGACGAACCGACCATCACGTTCATGAACAACATCGGCGTCGCCGCCTCCTCGGTCGGCAATCACGAATTCGACGACGGCGTCCTGGAATTGGCCCGGCTCCAGCAGGGCGGCTGCGCGCCGGACGGGTGTTCGCCGGGCGAACCGTTCACCGGGGCCAAGTTTCCCTACCTCGCCGCGAACGTCACCGACGCCGAGGGCAAGCTGCCGCCCGCGCTGACACCGTGGACCATGGTGCAGGTCGGTGGCCACAAGGTCGGCGTGGTCGGCACGGTCACCCCCGACACTGTGAACCTTGTTTTCCCCGAAGGCATTCGGGGATACCGGTTCGGCGACGGGGTGGACGCGATCAACACGTACGTGCCGGAGATGCGGGCCGCGGGCGCCGAGACCGTCGTGGCGCTCATGCACGACGGCGGCAGTCAGCGTGCCGAGAAGGACGCCCCGATCGACTACAACGGATGCGCCGACCTCACCCCGAATGTGGTCGGGCTGGCCAAGCGGGTCGACCCCATGGTGAAGGCGCTCTTCACCGCGCACAGCCACCAGTCCTACGTGTGCACGATCGACGGCAAGGTGGTCAGCCAGGCGGCCTCCTTCGGCAGGCTGATCACCGATCTCACGTTGCGTTTCGCACCCGAGGGTGTGCAGGCGTCGGCCGTGAACCGGGTGGTGACCCGCGACGTGACACCGGACGCGGCCACCACCGCGCTGGTCGACTTTTATGCCGAGCAGGCCCGCCCGCGCGCGGCCCGGATGGTCGGTGCGGCCGCCGATGTGTTGCCGCGCGAACCGGATGCCTCGGGCGCCTCGCCACTGGGCAATGTCATTGCGGACTCGATGCTCTCGGCGACCGCGGGTCCGGCCGGCGCCGTCGCGGCGTTCATGAATCCGGGCGGTGTCCGCGCCGATCTGAAGGCGGGGCCGGTGACCTACGGCGACATCTACACCGTCCAACCGTTCGGCAATCAAGTCGTCACCCTGACGCTCACCGGGCAGCAAGTCCTGCGCCTGCTCGAGCAGCAGTGGGACAACACCAGCAAGCCCGCGGTGCTCTCCCTCGCCGGCCTCACCTACGCCTACGCCGACTCAGCGCCCAAGGGCGGCAAGGTGATCGGCGACAGCGTCCGGATCGCGGGACAGCCGCTCAACCCGACCGCTACCTATCGGATCGCCACCAACAGCTTCCTCGCCGGTGGCGGCGACGGCTTCACGGTCTTCAGCGAGGGCACCGACAAGGTCCCCGGCCCCACCGATCTCGACGCTCTCGAAGCACTCTTTCGCGACAAGCCTGCCGTGCAGGTGCCGCCCGCCCGGATCGAGAAGCGGTAGCCGGTCGGTAGCTCAGCCCTACTGGACAACCGACCAGTTAAGCGATACCTGGAAATTGTTGTAACACTTACCCTTTGACCTGCACCGATGGGTGACCAGTCCCACATAGTGATCCGGTCCGGAAGGCTTGCCGGAAATGATCAGGATCATTACTGTTTCCTATAAGTCAGGACGAAGGGGTTCCTGCTTTCCAAAATCTCCGCATTCACCGTTGCATGCCGGATGACTTGTGCGACAACACGGTTCGAATGAAGAGCAGGAGAGGGCGATGGCTACTTACATCGTGACGGGCGGTACCGGATTCTTGGGACGGCGGGTCGTTCAGGAACTCCTGGACAACGACCCCGAGGCCGTCATCCACGTGCTGGTGCGCGAGGAGTCGCTGCAGAAGTTCGCCGACCTCGCCACCGGATGGAACGGCGGCGAGCGAGTGTTCTCGCTGGTCGGCGATCTCACCGCCGAGGGGCTCGGACTCACCAGAGAGGCGCCCGCGGCGGATCACCTGATCCATCTCGGCGCCGTCTACGACATGACCGCCGACGAGGACACCGCGCACGCGGCCAATGTCGCGGGCACCCGGTCGGTGCTCGACCTGGCCCGTGCGACCGGCGCTGTGCTGCATCATGTTTCATCGGTCGCCGTGGCGGGCGACCACAAGGGCAAGTTCTTCGAGGAGGATTTCGACCTCGGCCAGCGGCTGACCTCGCCGTATCACCGGACCAAGTTCGCGGCGGAGAAACTCGTTCGCGAATCGCGCGGGGTGCGCTGGCGGGTGTACCGGCCCGCGATCGTGGTCGGCGACTCGCGGACCGGCGCGATGGACAAGATCGACGGCCCGTACTACTTCTTCTCGGCCATCGCCAAGCTGGCCGCGCTGCCCGCGGAACTGCCGCTGCCGCTGCCCGATCTCGGCGCGACCAATATCGTGCCGGTCGATTACGTGGCCGCCGCGATGGCCGCCCTGGTGCGCAAGCCGGGCTTGGACGGGCGCACCTTCCACCTGGTCAATCCCGAGCCGCAGCCGTTCAGCGAGGTGTACAGCGCGCTCGCCGCGGCGGCGGGTGCGCCGTCGGGTATCGGCGTCGTGCCGCTCAGCGCTCGGGCACTGAGCGGGCTCTCCCAGCTGCCCGGCGTGCCCGCGGTGCGCGATTTCCTGTTGGAGCAGTTGGGGATTCCGGCCGCCGTCGCGCCGCACACCTCCTTCTCGGCAGAGTTCATCTCGGACTCGACTCGGGCGCAGCTGCGCGGCACCGGACTGTCCGTGCCGCCCTTCGCCAGCTATGCCGACCGGCTCTGGCAGTACTGGCGGGAAAACCTCGACCCGCACCGCGGGCAGCCCGCCGTGGCCAACGAGCCACTCAACGGCCGGATCGTGCTCATCACCGGTGCGTCGTCGGGCATCGGCCTGGCCACCGCCCACGCGGTCGCCCGTCGCGGCGCCACCGTCCTGATGGTGGCCCGCGGCAAGGACGACCTGGCCGACGCGGCCGACTCCGTGCGTGCGGAAGGTGGTGTGGCCTATGACTATCCGTGCGACATCACCGACGCCGACGCGGTCGCGACGCTGGTGCAGGTCGTGCTCACCGAGCACGGCCACGTCGACTACCTGGTGAACAACGCGGGCCGCTCGATCCGCCGGTCGGTGCTCAACTCCACCGACCGCATGCACGATTTCGAGCGGACGATGGCGGTCAACTACTTCGGCGCGGTCCGGCTGATCCTCGCACTGCTGCCCTCCATGCGGGCAAGGCGTTTCGGCCACATCGTCAACATCTCCTCGATCGCCGTCCAGACCAAGGTGCCCCGGTTCGCGGCCTACGTCGCGAGCAAGTCGGCGCTGGACAACTTCAGCGAGATCGCGGCCGTCGAAAACCGGGATGCGGGAATCACTTTCACCTCGGTCCGGATGCCGCTGGTGCGCACCCCGATGATCGCCCCCACCGACCTCTACAAGTCGCTGCCCGTCCCGGACCCCGACCAGGCGGCCGCCATCGTGGTCCGCGCACTCGAGGATCGCCCGCACCGCATCGACACCCCCGTCGGCACCTTCGCCCAGGCCGTCGACCTCCTGATGCCGTCGGTGAAGCAGACCATCCTGCACCAGGGCTTCCGCCTCTTCGGGGAATCCCCTGCGGCACAGGGCAAGAAGAAGGCGGCGGCGAAGAAGGCCGACGCCGGGCGCAGCCCGCTGCAGGTCCTCTCGCCGGTCCTCATGCCCTTCATGGCGCTCCCCGGCCCGGCCGCGCGCGTGGCCCGGGTGGTGCCCGGCCTGCAGTGGTAGCCGCGAGCTGATCGACGGATCGCACCGGATCCGCTGATCCGCAACGAACCCACGCTTTATGTTCGAGCCGCACACCCCTATGCCGGGTGTGCGGCTTGCACAAGTGGTGTGCGCCTTCCTTTCACAACCCGTGCCCGATTTCGCAAATTGTGAGCGATCGGGGCGGAATCGCTCAGATTCGGGCGCGGTTCGGTGGGGCGATATGGGGGTAGCGGTAGTGGATTCGGGCGATGCAGTGGCGCACTGTGTGCAGCTCCGCGTGTAGGTCGCGCAGTCGCTGTGTTTGGAATGTCCTTTCGGCGGCATTGATGGCGCGCACGAGGGTGCGGGCGTGTGCGGCGAGCAAGTCCAGAAATACCCGGGCTTGTGCGATGTCGGAATCATCGGACATTCGCTGTTCCTATCACGCGTTCCGCGGGCCGCACCACCGGAACTCCCCGCGTTCCACCGGATTTCGCCGCAGCGTGTCCGAATCGAAAAGGACCACCGGTGTTTCAGAGAATTTGCTGCGCATGGCGAACAAAGGACCGTCGGTGGTACCGACGCACCTGCCGCGAACAGCCGACAGCGGAGCCGACCCTCGGGTCGGCCCCGCCGCGGATTCCCCGGTGGAGGACTCAGACTCGCGAAGCGGCGAACTCGGCCGCGGGCCACATGGCCCACCCGTAGTTGCCGTGCGCCCCGAAGTCGAAGCCGGCACCGCACACCGGATCGCCACCGGTGCAGTAGTTCGCGGTGCGCCAGCCGTACAGATCCGGCACGTTCCAGCCGACCAGCCGGACCGGGTCACCGAACAGCAGCACCGCCGCCACCCGCCATTCCATGTCGAACGGGAGGGTGTGCATGCCACCGAGCGCGGTCACGATGCCGGTACCGAGCACGCCGTGGGTGACCACCGCGCCCTGCGAGTAGCCGACCAGGATGAACCGCTGATCAGGGCAGATCGAGGACTGCCACATGATGTGCGCGGTCATGTCCTGGGTGCCCCGGCTGATCGAGGTCGGATCCAGCAGGTCCGCAGGATAATTGACGCGGTACGCGCTGGAGCTCACCGGAAGCGTCTGCCGCAGCGTGTCATACAGTGGATCGCCGACCCCCGAACCCAGATATCCGGGTTCGTTGGTACCTCGTGCGACCACCACCTCGACCGCTGTACAGGGCGACGCCCACGCACTCGATCCTGTCGTCGTTCCGAATCCCGCGACGAGCAGTAGCACAATGAATGCCTGCACCACCCGCCACTTTTCGAAATGAATTACCTTCCGGTTTGCCATCGTGATCACCCGCTCACGCCGTTGTGAGGAGCCGAGTGACACTTGTCATAGACAAGTGCCACTCGGCTATATCTGCGAAGGTAAGAACGGCGGAGCGGGCCGTCAAGCAAAAGAACCCGAACGATGCGTACTCAGCACCGAATCGTGTCCTGCTCGGCTTTTTCTATGGCACGAGAACCGCTGCGCCCGTGAAACGTCCGTGCGCGAGGTCCGCGAGGGCCTGATTTGCCATCCCCAAGGAGTACCCACGGGTGGTCACTTCTATGCGGTGTTCGCCTGCGAGGGCGAGAAACTCGCGGGCGTCGGTGCGGGTGTTGGCGGTGACCGAGCGAATTTCCCGCTCCTGGAACAGGTGCCGCTGGTAATTCAGCGCCGGGATGTCGCTGAGGTGAATGCCCGCGATGGCGAGGATGCCGCCGCGATCCAGTGCTTCGAGCGCGGGCGGCACCAAGTTGCCGACCGGCGCGAACATGATCGCCGAATCCAGTTGCACCGGAGGTGGATCCGCGGCATCCTGCGCGGAAGCGGCGCCGAGCGCCAAGGCCAGTTCCCGTGCGGCCGGGTCGCGGGTCATCACGTGCAGCTCCGCGCCGCGGGCCAGCGCCACCTGGGCGGCGATATGCGCGCTGCCGCCGAAGCCGTAGAGACCGAGGCGGCCGCCGGGTGGCAGCGCGGCGCGTTCCAGCGCGCGGTAACCGATGATGCCCGCGCACAGCAGCGGGGCCAGTTCGGTATCGGCGTAGCCGTCCGGTAGTAGCAGCGCGTAATCGGCTGGCACAGTGGCGAATTCGGCGTAGCCGCCGTCGGCATCCCAGCCGGTGTAAGTCGAACGAGGGCAGAGGTTTTCGGCGCCGCGGAGGCAGTACTTACAGGCGCCGCAGGTATGCCGCAGCCAGGCGATGCCGACTCGGTCGCCTACGGCGAAGGTCTGGGTGAACCGCGACTCTTCGGCCACCGCGCCGACCCCGGGTCCGACGGCCACCACCTCACCGACCACCTCGTGTCCGGGCACCACCCCGACCCGATGCACCGGCAGGTCGCCCTCGGCCACGTGCAGGTCCGTCCGGCACACACCGCACGCCAGCACGCGCACGAGTAACTCGTCGGCCGCAGGTTCGGGCACCGGCTCCCACACCTGATCCAACGGTGCCTCGTCGATGGGCCCGGGGCGTCGCACGCGCCAGCCGGTCATGGATGCGGGCCGGTCGACCTCGTTCATACCGATCTCTCCTTGTCACCAGGATGCACGGTCGTATCGAGTAGCGATCCCGCTACTCGTCTGATTTCACCACGTCACAGCGCCTAATCTGATACGTTTGTGTATTGAATACATTTTTGTATCCATTCGGCCGGTGCTCGCCGGTCCCGCCCGAGGAGGTGCCCGTTGTCGACCACCGACGCGAGAACCTCGGCGACCCGCGTCACCCGCCGCCGCGCCGAGACCAGGGAGCGGCTGCTCACCGCCGCCTACGAAGCCTTCGCCGAGGAAGGCTTCGGCAAGGCCACCGTGGAACGCGTCTGCGAGCGCGCCGGGTTCACCCGGGGCGCCTTCTACTCGAACTTCGGCTCGCTCGACGAGTTGTTCCTGGCCATGTGGGAGCAGCGCTCGGCCGCCATGCTCGCCGACGTGCAACGCCTGCTCGACGATATCCCGGTCGGCGGCACCGATGTGCGCACGTCGATCGAGCGGTTGGAGCGGGCGGTGCCGATCGATGAGGGCTGGTACCGCATCACCGCGGAGTTCACCACGCATGCGCTGCGCAATCCCGAACTGCGGCGAGTGATGGCCGCGCGCGAAGAGGCGATCGTGGGTGCCCTGATGCCGACCGTCGTCGCGGGCCTGGCCAAGATCGGCCGCACCGTGCCCGACCCGGAAGCGCTGGGTCAGGCCCTCGTCGCGGTGCACGACGGCACCAGCGTGCAGGTGCTGATGGAACCACGCAGCCGCGTCGTCCGACGCAGGCGCACCGACCTCTTCTACCACGTCGTGCTGGCCTACAGCACCGAGACCGAAGGATGAACATGTCCGATTCCGCATTCGCCACCGAGGCAGATGTCATCGTCGTCGGCGCCGGGCTGGCCGGCCTGGTCGCGACGCACGAGCTGGTCAAGGCGGGCCGCAAGGTGCACGTGCTCGACCAGGAGAACCGCAACAACCTCGGTGGACAAGCGTTCTGGTCGCTCGGCGGCCTGTTCATGGTGGACACCCCGGAGCAGCGGCGACTCGGCATCAAGGACTCCTACGACCTGGCGTTGCAGGATTGGCTCGGCTCGGCCGGTTTCGACCGCGACGACGAGGACTTCTGGGGCAAGCAGTGGGCGCAGGCCTACGTGCGGTTCGCGGCCACCGAGAAGCGCGACTATCTGCACGAGCTCGGACTGCGGATCACCCCGGTGGTCGGGTGGGCCGAGCGCGGCGGAAGTTTCGCCGACGGGCACGGCAATTCGGTGCCGCGCTTCCACCTCACCTGGGGCACCGGGCCGGAGGTGGTGCGGGTCTTCGCCGAGCCGGTCCTGGAAGGCGAACGAAAAGGATTGGTCGGCTTCAGTTTCCGGCACCGGGTCGACGAGCTGATCATCGAGGACGGTGCCGCGGTCGGCGTGCGCGGCAGCGTCCTGGCCGAGACCGACCTCGACCGCGGCAAGGCCTCGTCGCGAGAGGTGGTCGGCGAGTTCGAGTTCCGGGCGAAGGCGGTGATCGTCACCTCCGGCGGCATCGGGCACAACCACGAGATGATCCGGCGCAACTGGCCCACCGAACGGCTCGGCAAGTGCCCGGAGACGATGATCTCCGGCGTGCCCGCGTACGTGGACGGGCGGATGCTCGCCATCGCCGAGTCCGCGGGCGGCGCCCTGGTCAACCGGGATCGGATGTGGCACTACACCGAGGGCATCATGAACTGGGATTCGATCTGGCCCGACCACGGCATCCGGATCATTCCCGGACCGTCCTCGCTGTGGTTCGACGCGAACGGAAAGCGGATGCCCGCACCGTGTTTCCCCGGTTTCGACACCATCAGCACGATGAAGGCGATCCTGTCCACCGGCTACGACTACTCCTGGTTCGTGCTCACCCAGTCGATCATAGAGAAGGAGTTCGCGCTGTCGGGTTCGGAGCAGAACCCCGACATCACCGGCAAGGACTGGAAATTCACGCTCAAGAGCCGCCTGGCCAAGGGCGCGCCGGGACCGGTGGAGGCGTTCAAGCAGCACGGCGTCGACTTCGTGGTCGCGGACAACCTGCGCGAGCTGGTCGCCGGGATGAACAAGATCGCGCGCGGCCCGCAGCTCGACTACGACGCGCTGGAAGGCCAGATCGTCGCCAGGGACCGGGAAGTGACGAACAAGTACACCAAGGACAGCCAACTGATGGCGATCACCAACGCGCGCCAGTACCTCGGCGACAAGGTGAGCCGAGTCGCCAAGCCGCACCGGATCCTCGACCCGGCAGCAGGCCCGCTCATCGCGGTCCGGCTCAACATCATCACGCGGAAAACGCTGGGCGGCTTGCAAACCAACCTCGATTCGCAGGTGATGCGCCAGGACGGCACCGCATTCCCCGGCCTGTACGCGGCGGGTGAGGTGGCCGGGTTCGGCGGCGGCGGGGTGCACGGATACAACGCGCTGGAGGGCACCTTCCTCGGCGGGTGCATCTTCTCCGGGCGTGCCGCGGGTAAGGCGCTGGCCGCGAAACTCGGCTAGGCCCTGTCGAAAGCCGCGTCTAGGGGCGGCAGGCCGCGGAGACCAGGCTCGACGGCGGTTGCGGCGCGGCGGCCAGCGTGGTCGGCGAGGTGATCGGCGGTGGCGTGGTCACGGGCGCGGCGACCGGCGGTGTCCCGCTGTAGAGCCGGGTACCGGTCGGATGCACGCCCGGCTCCAGGTCGATGTCGTAGATCTCGGCCTGGTTGCCGTGCACGTCGGTGACCCGCGCGACGAAGGGGCCCGCCCCGGCGCCGGAGATGGTCCAGTAGTTGTCCATGCCGCGGGTGAGGGGCCGCCAGTCGCCGCCGAGCACATGCCGAATGGCGATGTCCTGCAACGGGTTTCCTGCCCCGCTGACCAGCATGGCGAACCACGCGCTGCTGGAATCCGGTTTCACCTGGTAGGACAGTTCCGGCGGCGGCTCCGGATTGTGCACCACGTTGTAGCGGATCGGCACCACCCCGTCGGACAGGTCGGCGAGCTGAGCGAAGGCGGCGACGCTCAGATCCAGTTGTCCCGGAGCACATGCCGGGCAACGGTCGACGATGAGTGCGCGTACGTCGCCGCGCGGCCCCTGGATGTCGAGGTACGCACCGCACGGATCGGCCCTGCCGAACTCCGGCGTCGACATTCCCGCATAAAAGCCGTCCAGCGGCAGACCGGCGAACGAGCACGAGACGCCCTGGCTGAACGAGTAGAACCGCGCCTCACCGGCGACCACCGGCTGCGGGTCCGTCGCGGGGGCGGTGATCGGCGTGAAACCGCTGTTGTCCACCGGCATTCGGGCCGTCGATGACTGAGTGAGCGCGCTCGGCGTCTCACAGTGCAGCGGGTCAGGTCGGGTCAGCCAGACCGCCGCACCCGCGATCGCGACCAAACCGATCGCCGACCACAGCCACCCCGAACGGACGTGTCGTTGATTGATAGGTATCCGGTGCATCGCTCCCCGACTACGGTTCACCTGCACGTGACGGCCTCGCGAGCGCTCGGCTGCGTCACGCGCCGGACGCGCTGCAAGATGGTTCGCTCGCTGCGCTCCTTCACGGACTGTCCATCCTGACGTCCATCAGGAAAGCAGTCGGACGGCCCGCCCATACGGGGAACGAAAATTCTTCGCAGTGAAAGACTCACGCTTCAGCAAGCGTAGGGCAAACGCCCAGCATACTGTTGGACACTCCAGCAGCCCGCCGGAAATCATCCGGTCGTGCCGCGCCCTCGGCGACGCGAATCGGTCAGGAAGCGCGACGCTTCGCTTTCGGCACGGCCTTGGTGGCGATCTTGTCGACATCGGCGAGCAGTTCCCGGCCGAATTCGGCCTCGGCCTCGTAATGGCGCACGCACCAGCGCAATACGGCGGCCGGGTAGGGCTGGGCCGGATCGTCCCCCGCGCCCGCCACGTCCGCCTCGGCCAGCCCCCGCATCCGGTCGGCGTAACCGATGTGCTCGGTGAGGATTTCGCGCAGCCGATCCGGCTCGGCCAGGTGGCCGAGCCAGGCGCGCAGCATCACGCTGTGCTTGAGCACCGGCGCCTCCACCGGCGCGTGATTCACCCAATGTGCCGCTGCCGCACGACCGTTCGCGGTAATGGCATACATTCGCTTGCCGCGCACGCCGTCCTCCTGCAGCACCGTGCGCGAGGTCGCGTAGCCGTATTTCTCCAGCCGTTTCAACTCGGCGTAGATCTGGCTGAACGACGGGCTCCAGTAGAAGAACTGCAAGCTGCCGTCGGCCCACTTCTTCAGGTCGTAGCCGGATAGTTCGTCCGCATGCGAGAGCATTCCGAGCACGGCCCAGCTGGTCGTGGGAAGGTCGGGTACCTCGGCTTTCGCCGAAACAGCCTGCGCGTCGGTCACCAGCAGAACTATATCGCTCAGGCATATTTCGGGGGCTAGGTGAAACCGTCCATCAGGGAAAGAACGCGCAGCATGACCTCGTCCGCGCCGCCGCCGATACTGAGCAGGCGACTGTCCCGGTACGCGCGCGAGGTCCAGGTCTCGGCCATGTAGCCCATGCCGCCGTGCACCTGCAGGCACCAGTCGGCGACCTGGCGCGACAGCCTGCCCGCCTCCAGTTTGGCGATCGTGGCCATCCGGGTGACGTCACCGCCCTCGTGATAGGACTGGGCGACGGCCTCGGTGTAGACCCGTAGCAGGTCCACCTTGGCGGCCAGTTCGGCATAGGTGTACTGCAGGTACTGGTTCGCGGACAGCGGCTGACCGAAAACCCTGCGCTGCCGCGCATAGTCGCGCGTCATCTCCAGTTCCATGGCGCAGCTGACCGGCACACCGTAGGCGGCGAACATCCGCTCCATCACGAACTGCGACATCTGCTGCTGGAAGCCGCGCCCGATCTCACCGATGGTGTTGCGCACCGGAACTCGCACGTCCTCGAAGGTGAGCAGGCCGGTATCGGAGGCCCACATGCCCAGCTTGTCGAGCTTGCGATCGACCCGGAAGCCGGGGGCGTCGGTGGGCACGATGATCTGGCTGATACCGCGATACCCGCCCTCCGGCGACGTCCGGACCAGGGTGCACAGCCAATCCGCCTGCACGGCATTGGTGATGAACATCTTCGAGCCGTTGATCACCCAGTCGTCGCCGTCGCGGCGGGCGCTGGTCCGGATGCCCGCCACGTCGGAACCGGCCTCCGGCTCGGTAACCGCTACGCCGCAGACTGTTTCACCGCGCATGGCCGGCGCCAGATACTCCTGCTTCAGTTCCTCGCTGCCGTGCGCGTGCAGCGACGGCGTGGCCATCGCGACGTGCACGCCCAGCGCCATCGGGAACGACCCGTGCGCGACCCGGCCCAGTTCCTGGCACAGCACCACGGTGAACAGATGGTCGGCGCCCTGCCCCGCGTAGGCCGGATCGTATTCGAGCCCCAGCATGCCGAGCTTGGCCATATCGGCGAAAATCTGGTGCAGCGGCATCATTTCGGCCCGCTCCCACTCGTCGACGTGCGGGTTGATCTTCTGCTCGACGTAGCGCCGGACCATCGCCCGGAATTCCTGATGTTCGTCGCTGTACATCATGCGGTGCTCCTCGTCCCGGCCACCCTCATTGTCACCGCCGCCCCACCCGCGCGTCCCCGTTCCGGCCAACCATCGGGGCGGGAGTAGGGTGCTCGGCATGTCGCGTGCGCGCATTATTCGGATCGCTACTCGGTCCAGTCCCATGGCGGTGGCTCAGGCGGAGCAGGTTGCCGGGTTGCTCGCGGGGCTCGGGGCGGAGAGTGAGCTGGTCAAGGTCACTACTGCCGGGGATCGGTGGATGGGTGATCTCTCCAAGCTCGGCGGCAAGGGCGCTTTCGTCAAGGAGATCGACCACGCGCTGCTGGTGGACGAGGCCGACCTGGCCGTGCACTGCCTCAAGGACATTCCCGGTGACATCCCGGTGCCCGAGGGCCTCGCGTTCGCCGGATATCTGGCGCGCGACGACGTGCACGACGCGGTGATCACCGGTAACGGCGCACCGCTCGCCGAACAGCCCGAGGGCACCGTGGTCGGCACCAGCTCGGTACGCCGGACCGCGCAGCTGCTCCTGCACTATCCGCACCTGACGGTGAAACCGTTGCGCGGCAACGTGGATACCCGGCTGGCCCGGCTCGAAGAGGGCCACGTCGATGTGCTGATCGCGGCCGTCTCCGGGCTGCACCGCGTCGAGCAGGCCCATCGGATCACCGAGACCCTCGATCTCGACACCATGTGCCCGCCGATCGGCGCGGGCATCATCGCGCTGGAGTGCCGCACCACCGACACCGAACTGATCGAACTCGGCGCTCGCCTGGACGACCCGGACACGCACCGTCAGGCCGATGCCGAACGCGCCATGCTGCATGCCCTGCAGGGGCACTGCAACTCCCCCATCGCCGGCTACGCCACCACCGACCGCACCGGCCGACTCACCCTGCACGGCAAGGTGTTCAGCCCGGACGGTGCCCAGTGGCTGGACTCACGACAGTGGGGTGTCCCGGAAGATCCGCAGGCGCTCGGCTTCTTCGTCGGCGCGGATCTGCTGCGCCAAGGCGCACGCGCCATCATCGACGCGATCCCGCACTGATCCGTCGGCTCAGCGCCAGCGGGCGTGCCGCGGGAAGAGCGAACGGCCTGCCTCGTGCGCGACCTCGACCAGCACCCGAGCCAGCCGGGCGGTATCCAGAACTGTTCGCTCGCCGCCGATTTGGCCGGACAACGACAGCGCGGCCACCGCGGCGCCGCGCCCGCGGAGCGGGACGGCCACACAGGCGATGCCCGCCACGGACTCCTCGTTGTCCACCGCGACGCCCTGCCGCTGCCGGACGCGGGCCAGCTCGCGATGCAATTCGGCTCTGTCGCAGATAGTTCGGGCCGTCAACTGTGGTAGGTGATCCCGGAACGAGGTCTCGACGATGCTCGGTTCGAGGGAAGCCAGCAGCGCCTTGCCCAGCGCGGTGCTGTGCGCGGGCATCCGGCCGCCGAGGCGCGTCGGGATGCTGGCGGCGAACCGGCCGCCCGCCTTGTCCAGGTAGAGCACCTCGCGGCCGTCCAGCACACCGAGGTGCCCGACCATGCCGGTGCGTTGGCAGAGGTCGTGCAGCAGCGGGCTCACCACATCGCGAATCTCGTTGTGGTCAGCGGCAAGTCCGCCCAGCTCCAGGGTGCGCATGCCCAGCCGGTAGCCGCCGGGAGCGTGCGCGAGCCAGCGCAGCCGGATCATCTGATCGAGGATGCGATGCACCGTCGAGCGAGGCAGGCCGGTGCGCTCGGACAGCCCCAGCAGGGTCAGCGTCGGCGTCGCGCCGTCGAAAGCGTCCAGTATCAACGTCATTCGCTCGATCATGGAGACCGGCGGCTGGGACGGCCGAGCCGGCACCGGAGCCGATCCCGCCCACAACTCTCCGGATTCGGGAGGGGTCACCGCCTCGACCGCCATGGCTCACCTCCACTGTGTGCTCGCCTAGAGCTTAGAAGTATTTCTAATAGGCATGTACGTTTCCGGCGCACTCCTGTGTGTGCCCCATCACAGTGCCTCGGCGGGCGCGCAGTGACATCCCGGAAACTACGGAGAGCACTACGGATCTTCTCGGTAGCCGGGAACGAATCTTGACAGCTATGCGCGGCTGCTCTGCTCCTCGACCATGGCGGACAACCACTCTCGGGTGTAGCGCTCGGCGAGCAGCGGGAGGAAGTTGTCGATGGTGGCATGGTCGGCGACGTGCTCATAGGCCGAGCGGAGGAACTGCTCGATGGCCTCGTCGTCGAAGAGACCGTCGAATTCTTCCTCCAGCCGAAGTGCGGCCGCGTGCAGGGCGACCGCCTGATCGAGGGACGGATCGTGCGGATTGGGCGTGGTAACAGGGCTGTCGTTCACTGCGGACTCCCGATCGTGACGAGACTTTCGGTGCGGTGAGCGCATGTACTGGCTGCGACATGCCTCGGTTGGTCGAGTACCCAACGGTCGGCTCGGAACACATTCCGGGCCGTCACCGGACAAATTAGAACAGGTTATTGTTTACTGGGCGGTGGCATGCCACGCTGGTCGGATGGATCTCGCCGCCATCGAAGCCGTCCGTCAGCTCAAGTACCGATACTTCCGGACGCTCGACCTCAAACAGTGGGACGCGTTCGGCGACACCCTCGCCGTCGACGCCGCCGGCCGCTACGGCACGCACGCGCTCGGCGAACCGCTCATCCTGGACGGCCGTGACGCCATCATCGCGTTCATGCGGGAGAACCTCGGACCCACGGTCGTCACGGTCCACATCGCGAACCATCCCGAGATCACCGTGCACGGCGAGACTGCCACCGGCTCATGGGCTTTCGAGGACACGGTGATCGCCACCGAATACAACGTGCTGATCCGCGGCGCGGGATATTACACCGACAGCTACCGGCTCGACGCCGACGGCACCTGGCGCATCGCCTCGACCAGTTACCAGCGGATCTACGAATCGATGCAGTCGCTCGCCGACACCCCCAGCCATCAACTGCTGACGAACATGTGGGCGGCGCCCACAGCGAAATAGGCGGCTCGGCGCGGCGATTAAGCTGGGTGCGTGGCGGGAACGCGGCTGATCGGCCGAGACCACCCGGCGGCGCTGCTGCGGGAGGCATTGCGCCGCACGGTGTCCAGTCACGGTGGGCTGGTGCTGGTGTCCGGCGAGGCGGGCATCGGGAAGACGACGCTGGTCACCGAGGTCGTCGGTGAGTTCGACGAGGGCGAGGTGCTGGTACTCACCGCGACGGCCTGGAGCGGCGACGGCACCCCCGGCTTCTGGCCCTGGGTGCAGGTGTTGCGCGGACTCCGGCGCGCCGCCACCCCTGAGCAGTGGGCCGCCGTCGACGACGCGCTGTCGTTCCTGATCGGTGAGGCGGAACAGCCGGACCCTGCGGCCGGGTCGCTGTTCCGGATCGGTGACGCGGTGACCGAGGCGCTCGTTACCGCCAGCGCGCTGCGGCCGGTGTTCGTGGTGATCGATGATCTGCACCGGGCCGATCCGGCATCGATCAGGTTGCTGGCTTTCGTCGCCCGGCATTCGTGGTTCGAGCGGCTGGCGATCGTCGGCACCGTGCGCGACACCGATATCGACGCAGCACTGCGAAAGGTGTTCGCGGAGTTACTGACCGCCGCAAGAACCATCGAGTTGACGGGTCTGCCGGTCGACGGGGTCGCGGCGCTGGTCGGCAGCGTGACGGGTGCGTACGCCGACGACGAGGTCGTGCACACGCTGCACAGCTTGTCCGGCGGTAACCCCTTCCTCATCGAGCAGGCCACGCGCCTGTGGCAGGCGGGCAATCCGCTCGACACCCTGGCTCCTGGTGTGCGGGAAACCCTCGACGCGCGTCTCGAACCGTTGCCTGCGACCGCGATTGACATCCTGACGACCGCCGCACTGGTCGGGCGCGAGTTCGCCGCGGCGGTGGTGGCGGCCAGTACCGGGTGCGAAATCGCCGTCGTGCAAGAACAATTGGCCGCAGCCGTGCGCGCCAGGCTGGTGACCCCACTCCCCAGCGACCGATTCATCTTCGTGCACGATCTGGTCCGCGAGACACTGCGCGCCCGGATCGGCGAGGCGGAGTCCCGTAAACGCCACGCCGCCATCCTCGCCGCGCTCGAGCAGCTGCCACGGGAGGTCTCCGGGGCGACCCCGCGCGACCTGGCGCAGCATGCCTACAACGCCGCCGACGCGATCGACGATGCCCGGACGCTGCGGTATCTGCTCGACGCGGCGGCCGACGCGTGCGGGCGGCTGGCCGCGGGCGAGGTCGCCGAGCACTATCGGCACGCGCTCACCCGCATTCCGGCGGATCAGGCCGATCTGCGTGGCACCGTCGGCCTCGGTTTGGCTGCGGCACAAAGTGATTCGGGTGACCTGGCCGCCGCGCGCCACACCTACGAGGCGTTGCTGACCGCCGCCGGGGCCCGCTCGGCGGCGGAGCTGTTCGCCAGGGCCGCGCTCGGGCTGCACATGCTCGGCATGCCCGATCCGGAACGGGAGGCACAGCGCGAGATCGAGATCATGGACCAGGCGCACCGGATGCTATTGGCCGAACGCCCGCCCACCGATCCCCTCGCCGTGCAGGTGCTGGCCGCCGCGACGCGCGTGCGGGTGCATACCGGGCATGCGTTACGCGACGCCACGGATCAGGCGAGTGCCGAAACGCTGCGCCTGGCCCGGGAATCCGGGGACGACGACGCACTCGCGGCGAGCCTGCTGGCCCGGCACGACGCGATCTGGCGGCCCGGTGCCGCAGGCGACCGACTGCCGCTGGCCGACGAGCTCGCCCGCGTCGGCCGCCGCATGCACCGCGACGAGCTCGAATTGCAGGGCCGCCTGTTGCGCTTCGCCGCGCTGCTGGAGCTCGGTGACCCGCGCGTGCACACCGAGTTGGCCGCGTTCCGCGCGCTGGCGGACCGGGCCCGCCATCCCCGGTTCCGTTTCATCGCGTTGTCGCGAACGGGTGCCCTGGCGATGGTGAGCGGCCGATTCGCCGACGCACGCACGGCCATCGACGACGCGTACGCCCTCGCGGAACGACTCGGCGAAGTCGATCGGGTGCCGCTCTGGCTCGAACAGCGTTGGGCCCTAGCCCTGTTCACGGGCGATCTCGCGGAGGCCGGTGCCTTCGTCGACCGTTATCGCGAGATGGCGGGCGAGTACGCGGCGATCGTGGACGTGATCACGGCGGCCCGGCGTGGTGATGTCGAGCGGGTTCGGCGCGGCGTCGGCGACCTTCCGGCGCTGTACGAGTTCTATCCCCGGCACTTCCACCCCGCCATCCTGATCGCGCAGGTGTATGCCGCGCTCGCCCTCGATGACGCTGATCTGCGAGCGGCGGTGCGCGCCAAGCTGGTTCCGCTGGCCGGATGGTGGGCGGTCGTCGCCGGTGGCGGCGCCGTCTACGGTCCGTACGCCTATTGGCTCGGGCGGGTGGCGGCGGCGGACGGGGACCTCGACGCCGCGGCCGAACATCTCACGGCCGCAGCGGATTCGGCACACCGGATGCGGGCGCAGCCGTGGGTCGAGGCCGCGCGGCACCACCTGCGGTTGATTTCACATCGGGAGCCACCGCCGGTCCGAGCCCCGGTACCGCCGCCGGACAACGAGTTCCGGTTCGACGGCGCGGTGTGGACGCTGCGGTTCGCCGATCGCACTGTCCATCTGCCCGACGCCAAAGGAATCCGGGATCTGCACGTGCTGCTCGCACATCCGGGACACGACATTCCGTCGCTGGAATTGTTCGGTGCACCCGACGCCGGAACCCAGCACGCGGCACAGTCGTTCGGCAGTGATCCCGTGCTCGACGACCGAGCCAAAGCCGAGTACCAGCGGCGACTCAGCACCCTCGACGCCGAGATCGATCGGGCCGTCGAGATCGGAAACGATGCTCGCGCTGTCGAACTCGACCAGGAACGGGCCGCATTGCTCGAGGAGCTACGCCGCACAGCGGGCCTGGCCGGACGCACCCGTCAGCTCGGCGACGACGCGGAGCGCGCCCGCAAATCCGTCTCCGCCCGGGTCCGCGACACGTTGCGCCGGGTCGATCGGCTGCACCCCGAACTCACCGAACACCTGCGCGCCGCCGTCTCTCTAGGCCTGCTCTGCCGGTATCAGCCCCACCGCGACATCCGCTGGCGGCTCTGATCTAGCGCCGCGAGATCCGATCTAGCGCCTTCCCAGTAGAGACCACACTCGGAAGGAGCACACCATGCACCAGATCGTCCCCAACCTCTGGGAGACCGAGACCCTCAGCCCGTTCCCCGGTCTGAACACCCACGCCTACCTCTGGACGACCCCCGAGGGAAATGTGTTGTTCTACAACACCACCTTCCCCGAGGACTTCGACAAGATGGCCGAGCTCGGCGGTGTCGCCCACCATTACCTGAGCCATCGCGACGAGATCACCTCGTCCCTGGCCACCGTCCGTGCACGCTTCGACGCAAAGCTGCACATCCACAAAGCAGACGCGGTCATGGTCACCGACACCCCCGTCGACGACGCCTTCGACACCCGCCACACCGCGATCGCCGGCCTCGAGGTGATCCCCACCCCCGGCCACACCCCCGGCAGCGCCTGCTACCTCGCCACCATCGACGGCAAACGTTACCTCTTCACCGGCGACACCCTCGTCCTCGGCGAAAACGGCAAGTGGTGGGCCGGCTACATCGAGGGCCACAGCGACCGCGACACCCTCCTCGCCACCCTCGACGCCCTCGCCCGACTCGAGCCGGACGTCATCGTCTCCAGCGCCTTCATGAGCGACAAGGGCGTCATCGAACTCGGCGACCGCGCATGGTCCGAGTGCGTCGCCGAAGCACGCGGCGGTCTGCTCGCCGATCCGCCGAAGGAGTAGACGCACGCGGCGGCCCCGCCGACGATGCGGGGCCGCCGCACCAGCCTTCCGGACGGCTCTCTTCGCCTACCGCGACGAGTTCGACGTCCTCGCGTGCGAAGCCGTACGACCGTCGGCTCGGCGGCACATTTCGGTCCAGTTTCAGGGTGCTGGCGCTGTACCGGTGTGGCTCGGCGGCGGATGCTCCTACTATGTCCTCCCTTGCGCCTGATGAGTTCTCGACCGAAGTCACCTATCTCAATACCGCCTCGTTCGGGCTGCCGTCCGCGCGTTCGCTGGTCGCCGTTCAGGAGGCGAGCGAGCGGTGGGCGGCGGGGCGAGGTGGTCCGATGTCGAACGACGTACTGGTGCCGAGGTTGCGGGAGGGGTTCGCACGTCTGCTGGCGGGTGCTACCCCGGACGACATCGCGCTCGGTGGCGCCGCTTCGCAGTTGATCGGGCCGATCGCGGTCGCGCTGCCGTCCGGGGCCGAGGTGCTGGTGGCCGAGGGTGAATTCGCCTCGGTCACCATGCCGTTCCTGCACCGGGGTGATCTCGCGGTGCGGGTGGTGCCGTTGGAGCGGCTGGCCGAGGAGGTGCGGCCGGAGACCGCGCTGGTCGCGGTGAGCGTGGTGCAGTCGGCGGACGGACGGATCACCGATCTGCCGACGCTGCGGGCCGCCACGCGGGCGCACAATGCCCGGCTGCTGGTGGATGCCACGCAGGCGGCGAGCTGGCTGCCGCTGAGCTTCGCCGACGCCGACTACTGGGTGTGCGCGACGTTCAAGTGGCTGATCGGCGCGCGCAGCGTGTCGTTCTTCGCCGCGGGACCCGAAGCGCTCGAGTCGATCCGGCCGGTCGGACCCGGTTGGTACGCGGCGGCCGACCCGTGGGCCGAGCTGTACAACCCGGTCGAGCTGCCGAAGACCACCCGGCGCTTCGATTCCACGCCCGATTGGCTGGGGGTGACTGCGGCGAGCGCGGGGCTCTCGCTGATCGAGGAGTTGACGCTCGAGAAGATCCACGCGCACAACCTCGCGCTGGCCGACCGCTTCCGCGCCGGACTGACCGAACTCGGCCTGCCGTTGGTGCCCACCCGTTCGCCGATCGTCAACCTTCCCGGTGCGGGCGATGCGGCAGGGCGCCTGGAGCAGGCCGATGTCATCACCTCCGCGCGCAATGGCGGGCTGCGGTTCGCTTTCCACCTGTACAACACCGCTGAGGAGGTCGACCGAGCGCTAGAGGTTCTTGCCGCCGAGTGACCTCAGGCCTGCACCGGAGCGGGCGCTGCCGCGGATGCCCACACCGCGTCGCGGCAGCGCTGCCTGGCCCGGCCGATCCCCTCGATCTCGACCTCCACCACGTCACCGTCGCGCAGGTACGGATAACGACCGGAAAGTGCCACGCCCGCAGGGGTTCCGGTGTTGATGATGTCGCCGGGTTCGAGCACCGCGTACTGGGACAGATGCCAGACCAGGTAGTCGACGCCGAAGATGAGGTCGGCGGTACTGGAGTCCTGACGGGGCTCGCCGTTCACGAAAGAACGCAAGCGCAGGTTGCCCGCATCGAGCCGGTCGCGCGGCACCAGCGCGGGGCCGAGCGGGTTGAAGGTCTCGCAGCACTTGCCTTTCGACCACTGGCCGCCCGACTGTTCGAGCTGGAACGCACGCTCGGAGACATCGTTCGAGATGGTGTACCCCGCAATGTGATTCGGCGCGTCTTCGACCGAGTCGAGATAGCGGGCCCGCCGGCCGATCACCACCGCGAGTTCCACCTCCCAGTCCGTTTTCGCGGAGTCGCGCGGGATCAGCACGTCGTCGTAGGGGCCGACCACCGTGTTCGGCGTCTTGAAGAACACGACGGGCGTCTGCGGCGGCGCCGAGCCCGATTCGGCGGCGTGCGCGGCGTAGTTCATGCCGACGCACCACAGCGCCTGCGGCCGCGCGATCGGGGCGCCGATGCGCTGTCCGGCGATGTCGATGCGGGGAAGCCGGTCCGCCGCAAGCGCTTCGGCGACGGCCGCGATGCCGCCCGCGGCGAGGAAGTCGCCGTCGATGTCGCCGGTGAGCGCGCGCAGGTCGTAGGCGTGCTCGCCGTCGACGACGATCGGCCGCTCCGCGCCCACTTCGCCGATACGCTGCAACTTCATTCGGGTTCTCCTTCGGTCATCCAGGTCGGTGCGAGCGGTAGTTGGTAAGTGCGCCAGGCGACTTCGGTCAGCACCTGGATGCGGTCGGCGGGCGCGAGGTGGGCGAGGGTGTCCAGCGTGGTCCGCCACACGGTCCGGTACGACGCGGCGGTGAGCGTGAACGGCCAGTCACCGCCGACCATCAGCCGTCCGGGACCGAATACCGCCAGTGCGTGGTCGACGTAGGGCTGCCACGCTTTCGCGCTGATCTCCGGGCCGGAAACCGTGGCCAGACCGGAGATCTTGGCGACCACATTCGGCTGCGCGGCCGCTTCGGTGAGCAGGTCGGCCCAAGGCTGCCAGTCACCGGTCGCGATCGGCGGTTTGCCCAGATGGTCCAGCACGATGGTCAGTTCGGGGTGTGCCCGCGCGATTACCGGCACCTGCGCGAGCAGATCAGGTCGTTCGGCGACCGCGTCGAAAACGAGCCCTGCCTCGGCCAGTTGCGCGAGACCCGCCGAAACCTCGGGCCGCAGCAACCATTTCGGGTCCGGATCGCGGTGGATCATGTGCCGGACGCCGACGAACTCGGGATGGGCGCGTAGCGCGGGCAGTTCGGCGGCGACGACCTCGGGCCGGTGCAGCGGCAGCCAGCCGACCACGGCCGCAGGGTGCGGCGTCGCCGTCGCGGCGGCCAGCAGCGCGCGATTCTCGGCCAGTGAATCGGCGGCCTGCACCAGCACGACCGCGCCGACCCCGTGCGCCGACAGCTCCGGCTCGATATCCGGTAGCGCGTAGTTTCGGTGCAAAACATCGGATGTTTCGGTCAGCCAGTCGTACTCGACGCCGAATTCTCCGCCGTCTACCCGCCAAACATGAACATGTGAGTCTACAGTCATCGGAGGCATACGTTCACATCCTCGAGGGCGAAGGAAACAGGTGTCGGTTACCGACGACGCGATAGCGAAGATCAAGGCGATGATCATCTCGGGCGATCTGGAGCCGGGCGCGCGACTGCCCCGCGAGGCGGACCTCGCCGCGCAGCTCGGCGTTTCGCGCAACTCGCTGCGGGAGGCGGTCCGCGCACTCTCGCTGGTCCGGATCCTGGACGTCCGGCAGGGCGACGGCACCTACGTGGCCAGCCTGGAGCCGAAGTCGCTGCTCGACGCGATGAGCTTCCTGCTCGAATTCCACCAGGACGACTCGGTTCTCGACATTCTCGCCATCCGGCGCATCCTCGAACCCGCCGCCACCGCACTCGCCGCACGCGCGATGCCCGAGGACCAGATCGCGCATCTGCGCACCCTGGTCGAGCCCGAGACGTCGTCGGTGACCGAGCTGGTGACGCTGGACCTCGAGTTCCACGCCGCCATCGCCGCCGCCTCCGGCAACAAAGTGCTTGCCTCCCTGCTGGAGTCGCTGTCGCTGCCGACCATGCGGGCCAGGATCTGGCGCGGCATCACCGAGGAGCGCGCGTTCGAGCGCACCGTTGCTGAGCACCGCGGCATCTGCGACGCGATCGCCGCCCACGATCCCGAACTCGCGCACGCCAGGGCCCTGGCCCATGTGGCGGGTGTCATGGAGTGGCTGCGCCGCGCCGCCGGCTGAGCGCTGACGGCCGATCACAGGCACCGGTCCAGTTCGTACCAGAGGTCTTCCGGCACTGTCGTATTCAGCATCGCGATGGTGTCTGCGACCTCCGCCGCAGTGCCCGCGCCGATGACAGTGGCGGCGACCGCCGGGTTGCGCCGGGCGAACTGCAATGCCGCCGCCCGCAGCGCGACATCGTATTTCGCGCAGATCCGCGCCATCGCCTGTGCCCGTTCGACGATCTGCTGCTGCGCGGGCCGATAGTCGAAAGTCGTTCTGTGCCAAGGATCAGCCAGAATTCCGCTGTTCAGCACACCGGCGACCAGCACGCGCACGTCCCGGCGGGCGCACTCCGGGAGTAGCTCGGCTTCGGCCCGCCGGTCCAGCAACGTATACCGGCCGGCGATCAGCACGTGGTCGATGCTGGTTTCCCGTACGAAGCGCAGTGCGACATCCGCGTCGTTGACGCCGACGCCGATCGCGGAGACGATCCCTGCGGCGCGCATCCGCGCCAATTCGGGCACTGCCTCGGCAAGGGCCTGCTCCTGGTAGTCGTCCGGGTCGTGGATCAGCAGCAGATCGACCCGATCCAGGCCGAGGCGCTCCAGCGAGTCCTCCAGTGAACGCCGCACGCCCGCAGCCGAATAGTCGCGGCAGCGTGCGCGTTTCGGTGCGCCGTAGAAGTCATCGACACCATCGGGTGCGAGCGGGTCCTCGTAGAGCAGCCGCCCCACTTTTGTCGATACCGTGTACTCGGAGCGCGACCGTAGGAACCGGCCGAGACGTTCCTCGCTGCTGCCCGCGCCGTAGTGTGGCGCGGTGTCGAAGGCGCGGATGCCCGCGTCCCACGCGGCCGCGATGCCCGCTTGGGCTTCGGCCTCGCCGACCGTGCGGAACAGGCCCGCGTAACCCGCGCCGCCGAGGACGATGTCGGCTACGTCATTCATCGGCGTCACCCGCCGGATTCAGCTCCCACACCACCGGCAGGGTCGCGGCGGCTCCCGTCGCCGAGTAGTCGTGCGTCCCTTCCAGGTACTCGTTGATCTGCAACTGCAACGCCACGTTGACAGGCAACTCAGCCAACTGGCTGAGCAGCAAATCATAGGCGGCACAGTCGATCACGTGGAACAGGTCGGTGCCACTGCGCCAAATCGTCCAGGAGGTGGCCCCGGCGTCCTTGATGGCCGCGACGAGTTCGGCCGGCACCGCCCGGTGTGCCGCCTCGTAAGCTGCCTCGGCCCCGGGTTTCAGCTTGGTGTGCAACGCGATTCGCACGCTCACTCCTGCCGTCGTCCGCTGGCGATGCGAGTGATCACCAGGGCCACCAGGATCAGCGCGCCGTTGATGAACTTGAGCGAGTCGGCGCTGACGCCACCGTAGGACAGCAGCTTTTGAATCAACGTCAGGATCAGCACACCGAAGAACGCGCCGAGCACCGAACCCCGCCCGCCGTTGAGCGCCACTCCGCCGATCACACAGGCGGCGAACACCTGGAAGATCATCCCGTCACCCTGGCTGACCTGCACGCTGGCGAACTGCCCCGAGTAGATGAGCCCGCCGACCGCGGCGAGCCCACCCGCCACGACCAGCACGGCGATAACGACGTGATCGGTGCGGATACCAGCGGCCCGCGCGGCGGCCTCGTTGCCACCGACGGCGTAGAGGGCACGGCCGGCCGTCGTATAGGTGAGGACGAAATAGCCGAGGGCAAACAAGGCCAGACAGACTGCCACGTCCACCGGCACGCCCACTATGTCGGTGTTGCCGAGCCATTCGACCGACGGCGGAATCTTGGTCAGCGTGAACCCTTCGGTGAGGAAGGTCAGCAGTCCGCGCAAGGCGATGAGCATCGCCAGGGTGACGATGAAGCCGTTCAAGCCGAACCGGACGATCAGCACGCCGTTGAGCGCGCCGACGGCGAGACCGACGAGCAGCGCGATTGGAATCGCCATCCACGGCGAGGTCCAGGTGTAGGCGCCCACCTTCGCGGTGCCCATGGTCGCCCAGATGGCGACGCCGGGAGCGAGCCCGAAGGTCGATTCCAGCGACAGGTCCATCCGGCCGACCACCAGCACCAGCACCTCGGCCAGCACGATGAGCGCGATTCCGCTCATCGCGGTCAGCACATTGGTGAGGTTGGCCGAGGAGACGAAGTTGCTGTTGATGAAGTAGCCGACCACCAGGACCAGCAGGATCGGCGGCACGAGCAGGAAGTCGCGTAGCGCACCCCAGCGCACCGTCCCCGGCCACCGCCGGGTCGCGGGGGACGCGCTGGTCGCGGGTTCGCGCCCGGTAGCGATCGGGATCATGACAGTCCTTCCATCGCGGCGACGAGTTCTTTGTCGCCCCAGCCTTTCTCGAATTCCCGCGCGATCCGGCCCTGCACCATCACCAGTACCCGGTCGCAGTCGCGCAGATCGTCGAGTTCGTCCGACACCACCAGGACGGCGGTGCCGCGGTCGGCGGCGTCGCGCACGACACCGCGCAGGGTTTCCTTCGACCGCACGTCGACACCCGCCGTCGGCGTGATCAGCACCAGCACGGCGGGGTCGGTGGCCAGCGCGCGAGCGAAGACCACCTTCTGCTGGTTGCCACCCGACAGCTCGGCGACGCTCTGGTCCGGGCCCTCGGTCTTGATGCCCAGGTCGCCGATGGCTTTGCCCGCCACCGCGTTCCGGGTGCGCCGGGACAGCAGCCCGAGGCGCCCCAGCCGGCGTGGCACGGTCAGCGTGGCGTTGTCGGCGACGCTCATCTCCGGGATCAGCCCCTCCTCGTGCCGGTCCCGCGGCACGAAGCCGATGCCGGCGTCGAGCGCGGCACGAACACCGTTGCGGTGCAGCCGGTTCCCGGAGACGAAGACGGAGCCGGTGGCCGCCTTGCGGAGTCCGACAATGGTTTCGGCGACCTCGATCCGGCCGCTGCTGCCACCACCCGCGAGGCCGGCGATCTCCCCCGGCCCGACCGACAACGTCACGTCGGCGAATTCGCCTGCCCGCGAGAGTCCGTCGACCCGCAGCGTCGGTGCGTCCGCAGCCACGGGATCGCGCCGCGCGGCCGGCGTCGCGAGTTCGACCGAATCGCCGGTCATCGCCGCGACGAGCGCCTTCTTGCCGAGCTCGGCGACCGGCGCGGTCACCACGTGTCTGGCGTCCCGGAAAACGGTGATGTCCTGGCAGATTTCGTAGGTCTCATCGAGGTGATGGGAGATGAACAGGAAGGTGACGCCCTGCTTTTGGAGGTCGGTGATCCTGCTGAACAATCGTTTGATCGCAGGTCCGTCGAGCTGGGCGGTCGGCTCGTCCAGGATGATGAAACGCGCACCGTGCGAGAGGGAACGCGCGATCTCCACCAGCTGCCGATGCTCGACGGACAGATCGCGGGCGACGGTGTCGACATCGACCGGCACCGACCAGGTGTCGAGCAGCTCGCGCGCCCGGCCACGGACTCTGCGCCAGTTGATGATTCGGCCGCCGAACCCCTGACTGTTGACGAACAGGTTCTCCGCCACCGACAGTTCGGGAATGATCGTCGACTTCTGATACACGCACGCCACCCGGGAGCGCCAGGCGTCCCGGTCGGCCGGCGAGGGCGCCGGAACTCCGTTGAACCGCACCTCCCCCGCGTCGGGCGTGGTGAGTCCGGTCAGGATCGATACCAGGGTCGATTTTCCGGCACCGTTGCGGCCGACCAGCGCGTGCGTCCGGCCCGCCGCCACCCGGAGCCCCACCTTGTCGAGCGCGATCACATTGCGGCCGAAGCGTTTCGACACGTCGATCGCCTCGGCGATCGGTTCGCCGGTCATCCGCCGTGACCCCACAGGCCGGGCGCGGAGGTACTCAGCGTGTCGAGTTCGCCTACCTTGCCGCCGGTTCGGGTGACCACCGGGGCGGGCAGCTGATCTTCGAGGGTCCCGCCGACGCCGGTGTCGATGATCGTGGACCCGTGGTCGGTGGGTCCCGGGGTGAACTTGCGGCCGTCGACGGCGGCCTTGGCATAGAAGGTCGCGTATTGCGCGTACAGGTCGGCGGGCTGGGAAATGGTGGCGTCGATCTCGCCGGCTTCGATGGCGTCCAGCTCGGCCTTGATGCCGTCGTTGGACACGATCGTGATGTGGCCCGGCGCACCGGCTTTCACCAGTTTGTCGCTGCGCCGCAGCAAAGCCAGGGTCGACTGCAGGAACACGCCGCCCGCCTGCATGTAGATGCCGTTGATGTCGGGATCGGTCAGTAGTTTGTCCTGGAGGCCCGAGACGGCCCGATCGCCCTTCCAGTCGGTCGGGATCTCGATCACCTTGATGCCTGGATACCGCGTCTTCATGCACTCGGCGAACGCTTCGGACCGATCGCGTCCGTTGATCGAACTCAGATCACCTTGGAATTCGACGACTTTGCCGGTGCCCTTCAAGGTTTCGCCGAGGTAGATACACGACTTGGTGCCGTAGGCGCGGTTGTCCGCCCGCACCACCATGTACACCCCGCCGCTGTCGGGCCGGGTGTCGACGCTGACCACCGGCACATTCTTGGCGGCCGCCGCGGCGAGGGCGGGCTTGACCGCGGCGGTGTCCTGCGGGGCCATGATGAGCGCCTTCACGTTCTTGGACAGCAAAGTGTCGACGTTCGACTTGAGCCGGTTGGCGTCGTTGTCGGAGGAGGTGTTCTCCAGCTTCACCCCCGCGGCAGCGGCTTTCGGTCCCAGATAACCCGCGTAGGCGCTCCAGAAGTCGGAGTCCGAGCGGGGTTGATCGGCACCGACGAGGACGCCGTTGTCCGCGCCGCTACCAACGGTGACGGCGGGTGCGCTGTCACCGGTGCCGGTGGGTTCCCTGGTACACGCGGCGCCCGCGGAAATGATCAGGGTCGCGCCGAGGGCTACGCCGATGATGCTGGCGGTTTTCATGAGTTCTCCTGCGGTTGGAACGAGCGGGCTTGCGGATCCGCCTGCCACGCGGCGCCGGACGGATAGGTGTAGTCGCGCAGCGACGCGGGTAGCATCTCGGCGCTGAAACCGGGCTCACGCGGTGCTAGATAACGGCCGCCGACCACGCGCACGGGATGACGGAAATGCTCGTGCAGGTGGTCCACGAACTCGATCGCGCGGTCCTCGGTGGTGCCGGTGATCGCCACGTAATCGATCATCGCGAGATGCTGGACCAGCTCACAGAGACCGACGCCGCCCGCGTGCGGCACCACCGGCACACCGAACTTGGCCGCCAGCAACAGGATTGCCAGGTTCTCGTTGACACCGGCGACCCTGGCCGCGTCGATCTGCACGAGGTCGACGGCCCCGGCCTGCAACAGCTGCTTGAACAAGATCCGGTTCTGCCCGTGCTCGCCGGTCGAGATGCGCACCGGCGCGACGCGGCGGCGGATCGCGGCGTGGCCGAGGATGTCGTCCGGGCTGGTCGGCTCCTCGATCCAGGCCGGATTCGCCGACGCGAGCCGGGAGATCCAGTCCACCGCGACGTCGACGTCCCAGCGCTGGTTCGCGTCGACCGCCAGTCCGATGTCGGGTCCGATCGCCTCCCTGGCGACCTTGACCCGGCGCACGTCCTCGTCCACGTCGCGGCCGACCTTGATCTTGATGGTGCCGAAACCGTCGGCCACCGCCTGCCTGGCCAGCCGGGCGAGCTTCTCGTCGGAGTAGCCGAGCCAGCCCGGCGAGGTCGTGTATGCCGGATACCCGGTGTCCAGTAGCCGAGCGATGCGCTCCTGCCTGCCCGGTTCGGCACGGCGCAGGATCGCCAGCGCCTCGCCGGGGGTGAGCGCATCGGTGAGGTAGCGGAAGTCGATGAGGTCGGCGATCTCCTCGGGGGACATCTCGGCGACCAACTGCCACACCGGTTTTCCGGCGAGTTTCGCTGCGAGATCCCAGGCGGCGTTGATCACGGCACCGACCGCCATGTGCATGACGCCCTTTTCCGGACCGAGCCAGCGCAGCTGGGAATCGGCGGTGAGGGATCTGGCGAATCCTCCGAGGTTCCCGGCGATTTCGGCCACCGATCGCCCGACTACCAAGTGCGCCAGCGATTCGATGGCGACGCGCTGCACATCATTACCGCGGCCGATGGTGAACGCGAAGCCGTGGCCCTGCGGGCCCGCCGGATCGTCGGTGCGCAGGATCACGTAGGCCGCCGAATAATCGGGGTCGGGATTCATCGCGTCCGAGCCGTCCAGCTCGCGCGAGGTCGGGAACCGGACGTCTAACGTGTCCAGCGCCGTGAGGTGCGCCATGGGTGATCCTCGTTCCAGATAGTGATCTGGGTCACGACTATACATCGGATGTCTGCTTGCGCAATGGGAGATGGAAAATCCGTCAATCCTGGTTGCGCAGTGGCAATCTCGCGCGAATACCCGCGATCGGTGTTATGTTCGCCAGTGTTAAACATCGGATCTGTCCGGGTCGAGCTATCGCACCGGAACCGAGGTGAGAAGGTGGGCGGTATGTCGGTAAAAAGCACGTTCGACGGGCTGGTAGCAGTGGTCACCGGTGGTGCGTCCGGCATCGGAATGGCCGTCACCGAGACCTTGGCGGCGGCAGGCGCGCGAGTGGCGGTGCTCGATCTGCACCCTGGCAACACCCCGGGGATCGCCCTGCGCTGCGATGTCGCCGATGACGAATCAGTCCGCAATGCCATCGCGGGCGTCGTCGACAAGTACGGCCGGCTCGACATCCTCGTCAACAACGCGGGCATCGGCGCACAGGGCACCATCGCCGACCACACCGACGACGAGTGGCGGCGGGTGTTCGAGGTCAATGTCCTGGGCACGGTGCGCGTTTCCCGCGCCGCGCTCCCCCACCTGCGCCGGTCACCGGCCGCCGCGATCGTGAACATCTGCTCGATCGCGGCCACCACCGGGCTGCCGGATCGCGCCGTCTACAGCGCGAGCAAAGGGGCGATCCTGTCGCTGACGCGCGCGATGGCCGCCGACCACCTCCACGACGGCATCCGAGTGAACTGCGTCAATCCGGGGACCGTCGACACGCCCTGGGTGCAGCGGCTGCTGGCGAGCAGCGCGGATCCCGGCGCGGAAATGGCCGCGCTGCAAGCACGGCAGCCGCACGGGCGTCTCGTCACCGCCGCGGAAGTCGCGAGCGCGGTGGCGTATCTGGCCGGACCGGCGGCGTCGTCCATCACCGCAACGATGCTGGAGGTCGACGGCGGCATGCATTCACTACGCCTGCGGGCGGCGGCACAGGTCGCTGGGGCGCACCGATGACCGCGCGCCGGGTGCCCCGACCGCGAGACCTCGCACCGCTGGTCAAATTCGAGCGGCCGTTCGGCGGCCGGGAGCGCAAACTGGCTCGCGCACAGACGATCTGGGACGTGCGTGAGCTGGCCCGCAAACGTACTCCCAAGGTCGCGTTCGATTACACCGACGGCGCGGCCGATGCGGAGATCAGCCTCGCCCGCGCCCGGGAGGCGTTCGCCGACATCGAGTTCCGGCCCGCGATCCTGCGCGACGTCAGCAGTGCCGACACCACGGTTCAGGTACTCGGTAAAACGGCCGCGCTGCCCTTCGGTATCGCGCCGACCGGGTTCACCAGGATGATGCACACGGCGGGCGAGCTGGCGGGGGCGCGCGCCGCCGAACGCGCGGGCATCCCGTTCACGCTGTCCACCATGGGGACGACCGCCATCGAGGATGTCGCCGCGGGCACCGGACCGAACGCGCGCCATTGGTTTCAGCTGTACATGTGGACCGATCGAGACCGTTCCCTGGCGCTGGTCGAGCGCGCCGCACGGGCCGGCTTCGACACGCTCGTCGTCACGGTCGATGTGCCGGTAGCGGGGGCCCGGCTGCGCGACGTCCGCAACGGCATGACGGTGCCGCCCTCGATCACGCTGAGCGGCGCGGTGGATGCGCTGCGCAGGCCATGGTGGTGGTGGGACCTCCTCACCACCGAACCGTTGGCCTTCGCATCGCTGGACCGCTGGTCGGGGACGGTCGCCGAGCTGCTCGATGCCATGTTCGACCCGACCGTCGGCTTCGATGATCTGGCCTGGATCAGGGCGCAATGGCCGGGCAAGCTGCTGGTGAAGGGCGTGCAGACGGTCGATGACGCCAAACGCCTGGCCGGGCTCGGCGTCGACGGCATCATCCTGTCGAATCACGGTGGGCGGCAATTGGATCGCGCACCGGTACCGCTGCACCTGCTGCCCGCGGTGGTGCGCGAGGTGGGCGATGACCTGGAAGTCCACCTCGACACCGGCATCATGCACGGCGCCGACATCGTCGCCGCTCTCGCACACGGCGCGCGGTTCACCCTCGTCGGCCGGGCCTACCTGTACGGGCTGATGGCCGGCGGCGAGGCGGGCGTGGACCGCACGATCGAGATTCTCCGTACCCAGATCGTGCGGACCATGAAGCTGCTCGGCGTCGGCTCGGTCGAGGAGCTCGAGCCGGGGCATGTGCGCCTGCTCGAGCGGTACCGCCCGCGAGAATAGGGTTAGCGCTGTGCGGGTTTCGTGATCAGCGGCAGATCCAAGGCGGTCAGGATTCCGGCGGGCGCTCGAACTACGGCGGGGATCGCGTTGACGATGCGCATGGCGGTGGCGAGCAGGGTGGCGTGGTTGTGGTCGCCGTTGCGGCTCGACGTGACCAGATCCATTGCGTAACTGGGTTCGCCGGTGATCTCGACCCGATACGAGCCCTCGTGGTGGGCCGGTTGCGGCCAGTCCGGGCAGAGGTCGGGGTGCAGCCGGGTGACGTGCTCCAGGACCGTGACGGGCTCTGCGCCGACCATGCCGCGCACCTCGAAACGCAGGGCAGCTGCGGTGCCCTCGGCGATGTGGCCGGTGGCGATGTCGAAGGAGCGGTCGGCCGGAATCCGCTGGTAGGTCTCGGTGACCGCGTCGAGAGTGACACCGATGCCCGCGGCGAGCTGGCGCACGGTGCCGCCCCAGGCGAGCGACAACACACCGGGCTGGAGCAGCATCGGGATGTCGTCCAGTGGTTTACCGAAACCCATGATGTCGAACATGACTTCGCGGTTGTCGTAGCTGGCGTAGTCCACGATCTCTATGCAGCGCAGCTGATCGATGCGCAGGCAGGTGCCCGCGAGCGCCAGCGGCAGTAGGTCGTTTGCGAAACCCGGATCGATGCCATTGACCCACAGCGACGCATTGCCTTGTGCCGCAGCCTCTTGCACCGGCTTCAGCAGATCGTCGGGCAGGACGCCGTAGGGGTATTGGAAGAACACCGGGGCGCAGGCGACGACATTGATTCCGGCGCTGAGGATTCGCCGCAGGTCGGCGAGGGCCTCCATCAGACGGTTGTCGGTCATCGAGCAGTAGACGACGCAGTCGGGTCGGGCCGCGAGGATCGCGTCGGTATCCATCGATGCGGCGACGCCTACCGGATCATCCAGTCCCGCAAGGGTTCCCGCGTCGATACCGTCCTTGGCCGGGCCCGATACCCAGACGCCGGCCAGCTCGAGGTCGGGGTTGGCGATGACACCTGCCAGGGCATGTTTGCCGACATTGCCGGTGCCCCACTGCACTACGCGATAGGTCATGTCACAGGTCCCCGATCGGGAGGTCGAGGTTGGGGGCGATCAGGCCGCCGTCGGGTTCGAGCACCTTGCCGGTGAGGTACTTGCCCGCCGGGGAGACCAGGTAGAGCGCGGCTGCGGCAATGTCTTCGGGTTCACCGAGGCGGTGCAGCGGCGTCTTGGTTTCGAGTTCGGTACGCATCGCATCGTTGCTCGCGACGATCTCCAGCGCTGAGGTCAGGATCGAGCCGGGGGCAATGGCATTCACCCGGATGCGCGGGTTCAGGTCCAGTGCAGCGAGTTTGGTGTAGTGCGCCAACGCGGCTTTGGCGGTGCCGTACGCCGCGAACGCGCGGCCGGGCAACCGGCCCATGGTCGAGGTGACGTTGAGAATCGAACCGCCACCGGCGGTTTCGAGGATGTGCGGCACCGCCGCGCGGACGAGTGCGTGCGCGTTGGTGACATTGAAGTTGAACGCGTCCACCAGGGCCTGCGGGGTGGTGTCGAGCAGGGGGCACGGCATCGCGCCGCCGACATTGTTGACCACGATGTCCAACCGGCCGAAGCGCTCCACCGCGATACCGGCCAGTGCCGCGGTCGCCTCGATATCGCTCAGGTCCGCCGGGACCACATGCGCCTGGCGTCCAGCTGCGGTCACCCTTGCGGCTACCTCGTCCAATTGACTCTTGGTGCGCGAGGCGATGACGACGTCCGCGCCAGCCTCCGCGAAGGCGACCGCAATCGCGGCACCCAGGCCACGGCCTGCACCGGTCACCACGGCGACCTGTCCGTCTATGCGGAATCGATCCAGAATCATTCGCGCTCCATCCGCGCCGTAGACAACTCCCGCCGATCCCATCGGCCAGGCGTCGAATATTCGACGACTAATGCTCTAATATTCGACACATCGTAGGTCGCCCAACCGAGCAGAACAAGAGGTTCCGTCATGCCGGACCGCTCGACGTCACCGCCGACGCGCCGCGTCATCGACATCGTTTCGCTGCTCGCGACGTCGACCGAGCCGATCAGCGTCGCCGGGATCGCCGAACGGCTCGACATCGCCCGCGCCACCGCCACCGCGATCCTCACCGAGCTCGACGCGGCCGGTTGGGTCGGCCGGGATCCCCATCGCGGCTATGCAATCGGCCCGGCCCTGGCCGGCCTGCACGGTGCGGCGCTCCCCTCCGGCGTCGGCACGGTGCTCGCGGAACTCGCCGAACGGACCGGATCGGGTGCGACGTTCAGTCGCATCGAGCCCGATCGCCTGACCGTTCTCGACGTCCGGCACGGCACGCACCGCGTGGTCCCCGGAATACCGGTCGGGCATCGCATTCCGTTGCAGTTCCCGGCCGGGGCGAGTGTGATGCCCTGGCGTTCAGCGAGCGAACAGAATGCCTGGACCGCGACCGCCGCCGGTGCGGACCGGCGCACCGCGAGCACGTTGCTCGCCGTCGTCCGGGAACGCGGAGTCGCGGTCTTCCGGCCACGCGCCGATGACGCGGGCCTAGTCGACCTGCTGGCCGATCTGCTCGGCGCCGTGGGATCCGACCTACTGCAACCACATCTGCGCACGCGCGCACTCCGCCAGCTCGCGGCACTCACGTCGCGGCCGTTCACCAGGAGTGAATTGGACTCCGATGATGCGCTGGCATTGAGTTATCTGGCGGCCCCGGTCTTCGATGCCACCGGTACCGCCGCCTACGAGGTGCAGCTCGGACCGCTACGCGCGGAGGTAGCCAAACCTGAACGCGATGAATATATTTCGGCGACCCTCGATGCGGCGAGGCAGCTGACTGCGGCTCTTTCTGGTGCTCCACACCGCTGACCCATGTGCCGGTGGCGTTCGTGGACTGCCCTATCGTTGCAGAACAGACACTGGGACGGAGGTGACGGCATCGGTAATCAGAATCGGCGGAAGCGGTCGGGTCGTCGACCGGAGAGTGGTCCGTCCGGCGGCGCGGGTTTCTGGTCTGCGCAGGGGTCCGCAGCGCCGGCGGATGCGGAGCAGATCGCCAATGCGGTGATGGCTGCCGCCATGGAGTTCGCGCAAGGCGTTGCGACTGCTGCGCAGCGTTGCGCGACCGCGCTGGTCGGGCGTGGGGCGTTGACGCCGCAGGTGGAGCACGGTGCGCACCTTGCAGGGCAGCACATCATCTCGCGGATCTTTCAGTACGGCTGGCTGCCCGAGGACGTGCACCAGGCGGCGCGGCGGCATCTCGACGAGTATGCGGTAGCGCTGCTGACCGATGTGATCGCCGGGTACATGCGCCCGTTCGCCGCCGCGTCGGTAGACGAGACGTGGCGTGCGCAGCTCGAGGAGCTCGATGCGGCGGTGTGGTGGTCGGAGTCCGCTCCGCACCTCGGCCAATGGGCGGTGAAGCATCTGCTGACCGCGGAGGAAGCGCTCACCACCGTGGTCGAGGCGTTGGCGCTGTTGATCCGGCTGCCGAAGTTGGAGCTCATCCGCCCGCTGCCCGGGACCGCGCGACCGAGTGCCGCGGGTCATCACCATGTGGACGAGAAGATACTGAGTCGGGTGCGGGGGTTGCTGGCGAAAGCCGAGTCGACATCGTTTCCGGAAGAGGCGGAGACGCTGTCGGCGAAAGCACAGGAGTTGATGACCAAGTACGCGGTGGACCGCGTGCTGGTCGACACGGACGCCTCCGTACCGGATCTGCCTGGTGCCCGCCGGATTTGGCTGGATACGCCGTACGTCGACGCCAAGGCGTTGTTGGTCGATGTGGTCACCAAAGCCAATCGTTGCCGGGCGATCTTCTCGTCGGCCTGGGGATTCATGACGGTCGTCGGAGACGAGAACGATCTGGATGTCGTAGAGCTGTTGACGACTTCATTGCTCGTACAAGCGACCAGAGCAATGATCGCCAGCGGTAACCAGGCTGAGCGCAGCGCCGACTCACGGAGTCGTTCGTACCGGAAATCGTTCCTCATCGCCTATGCCACGCGGATCGGTGAGCGGTTGGCAGTTGCGAACGAGAGCACTATCGCCACCTCAGCGGATTCCGCGCGGTTACTGCCGGTGCTCGCTTCCCGTCAGTTGCAGGTGGACAAAGCATTCGATTCGCTGTTCCCGGAAGTCCGGAATCGCGGTGTCTCCATTCCCAATGCGAACGGCTGGGATGATGGACGCGCAGCGGCCGAGACCGCCGAACTCGGAGCCCGCCGCCCCCTTCGGAAGTAACTCAAGCCGCCTTCACCGCTGTTCAGTCCGGCGCTCAGCCGCACTCTCTCTCTGGAAACGCACTGACTCTGGACCCCTGCAATCGGTACGAATCCCGAGACAGGGTGCGGATTTTCGCGTGGGTGGTCTGGAAACGACGAAAGCCCCCCAGCTGTGCTGGGGGGCTTTCGTGAAGG
>NZ_BJXA01000081.1 GCF_007990755.1 Nocardia ninae NBRC 108245
AGCGCAGGCCGGTGATCCGCCGCCCGGCGATCCGCGGCTCCACTGCTCGCCTGCGGTTACGCAGGCCGGGCGGCAAGCAGCGCGAAGGCAACGACCTGCCCCGCTGAGGCTGCTGGGTTTTCTTAAGGTCTTGGAAAGCCCGCCCAGGAATGCTCTTGCAGTATGGGCACGCTGGCGATAGGTGGCTTCGGTTTCAGTGGCTGGGGTGTCGGCGGCTTCGGCGTCGCCAGGTTCGGCCTGAAGCGGCTGCTCGGTATCGCGGATTCGGCGGTGACCGAATCCATGCGGCTGTCCACGCGGGCGAGCGGTACGGTCATACCCGGCGGGCGGGCGCGAAAGAGGGTAGCGATGGAGCCGGACGGGTTGGGCGTATTCATGACGCATCGCCCCCGCCTGTTCGCACTCGCCTACCGGATGCTCGGGTCCGCCGGTGAAGCCGAAGACGCCGTGCAGGAGACCTACCTGCGCTGGGACGCCGCCGATCGCAGCCGAATCCGTTCCGCCGAGGCCTGGCTGACCACCGTGCTGGTGAATCAATGCCGGGCCTGGCTGATTTCGGCACGGGCCCGCCGAGAGACCTACGTCGGGCCGTGGCTGCCCGAGCCGGTGGCCACCGAGCGCGGCGAGCTCGGTCCGCTGGAGACCGTCGAAGAGCGCGAGCTGGTTTCCTTCGCGCTGCTCACCGCGCTGGAGCGATTGACTCCGGTCGAGCGAGCGGTGTTCGTGCTGCGCGAGGCGTTCGGTTACGCCCATCGCGAGATCGCCGACATGCTCACCATCACCGAGGGCAACTCGCAGCAGATCTACCGGCGGGCCGGGCTGCGGGTGCGCGCGGGCCGGGCCCGCTTCGATGTGCCGTCCGAGTACGCGGGCGAGCTGATCAAGCGGTTCCTGAAGGCCGCGCGCAACGGCGACATCGAGTCGCTGGAACAGTTGCTCACCGCCGATGTGGTGTCGATCGCGGACGGCGGCGATCAGATCAACGCGGCCCGCAGGCCGATCGTCGGTGCGAACAAGGTCGCGCGGTACCTGGTCGGGTTGTTGCGGTGGGAGGTGCCCGGCATGGAGCTGCTCATCGAGGAGGTCAACGGCGCGCCCGCCGCGGTGGCCCGGGTGAACGGTGCGCCGATGCTCGTTGTCGGAATCGAGCTGGTCGACGGAGCGGTGGCTACGCTGCGGCTGGTCGTCAACCCCGAGAAGCTGGCCTACTTCGCCAAATCCACGGGCGCTGCGCAGTAATTCGCCGGCAGCGTGACGTGCTTCACGCCCGAAAGTTGTCAGCAATGGCGGGGCTGTCCGATCTGAAGGGTGTCGGCCGAACGAAAAGGAGCCACCTCATGACCGGACAGCATCGGATCGTCGTCCTCGGCGCCGGGTACGCGGGACTGGCGGCAGCGGGCCGCCTCGCGAGCAAGGCGCGTGGGGCGCGGATCACCGTCGTCGATGCCCGCACCGACTTCGTCGAACGGGTACGGCTGCACCAGCAGGCCGCCGGGCAACAGATTTCGAGCTGGAGCCTGCGGGAACTGTTGGACAGCAAGAAGATCCACTTCGTGCGCGCTCGCGCGACGGAGATCGATACCGCGAGTAAGCGGGTATTGCTGGATACCGCAACAGTTCTCGACTACGACACCCTCGTCTACGCGCTGGGCAGTACCGCGGACCGGGCCAGTGTTCCCGGCCTGGCCGAGCATGCCTACTCGGTGTCGACGCCGGAGGACGCGGGCCGTTTCGAAGCTCCCTCCGGCACTGTTCTTGTCGTCGGTGCCGGTGCCACGGGTATCGAACTGGCCGCGGAACTCGCTGAGTCACGTCCTGATTCGCGCGTGTGCCTGCTCAGCCCGGAGGAACCGGGGGCGTGGTTGTCGCCGCGGGCGTGGAAGCATATTCGCCGTGTGCTCGAGCGGCTCGGCGTCGAGATCCGCTCCGATGCCAAGGTGCTCGAGGTGACCGCGGCCGGAGTGCGGCTGGCCGACGGCACGCTGATCGAGGCCGCCGCGACCGTGTGGACCGCGGGTTTCGCCGTGCCGGATCTGGCGCGGCGATCGGGCCTCTCGGTCGACGGAACGGGACGGGTGCTGGTAGACGCTGCGTTGCGGTCGATCTCGCACCCGGACGTGTACGCGGCGGGTGACAGCGCCGTGATAGCCGGACCCGGCGGGCGCGACCTGCGGATGGCCTGCGCGACCGCGTTGCCCACGGGAAAGTACGCGGCCGATGCGATTGCCGCTCGGCTACGCGGCGCGGAACCGGGGAAGCTGCGGTTCCGGTACGTCGTCCAGTGTCTGAGCCTCGGCCGTCGGGACGGCCTCATCCAGGTGCTGCACGCGGACGACTCGCCTGCACGAACCGTGCTGACCGGGCGGCCGGCGGCGTGGGTGAAAGAGCAGGTCGTTCGTGGTGCGGGATGGGCGGCCCGCCGCTGAATCGCCAACGATTCCGGCGGCTACGGCACTGGCGTCCGATAGCGGATCAGGTTTCGTCAACTTTGGGTTGACGCTGTCGAATCGTCAACCTATCGTTGACGGCATGACGCAGCCATACCGCCTCGACGACCTGATCGACGGCATCAAAAAAGCCCGCCCCGACAATGTGCTCGACCAACTGTCCGACGCCGTGGTCACCGGCAATCACCTCGGCGAACTGGCCGATCATCTGATCGGCCACTTCGTCGACCAGGCCCGCCGCGCCGGCGCCTCGTGGACCGACATCGGCGCCAGCATGGGCGTCACCAAGCAGGCCGCGCAGAAGCGCTTCGTGCCGAAAGGGCCCGGCGGCCTCGGACAAGACGCCCTGATGGATCCGAGCGCGGGCTTCGCCAGGTTCACCGAGCGGGCCCGCGGGGTCATCATTGCCGCGCAGGAAGCCGCACGTACCGCGGGTAACTCGGAGATCAGCACCGCGCACCTGGTGCTCGGCCTGCTGTCCGAGCCCGACGGCATCGGCGCGAAAGAGATTCTCACCAGCGGTATTTCGCTGTCGGCCGTGGGCGAAGCGGTGGCCGCCGCACTGCCCGCCGGTACGGGCGACGTGCCGCCGCTCATCCCGTTCGACGCGGACGCCAAGAAGGCGCTCGAGCTGACCTTCCGCGAGGCACTTCGCCTGGGCCACAACTACGTCGGCACCGAACACATCCTGCTCGCGCTGCTCGAACAGGAGAACGGGGAAGGCCTGCTCACCGGTCTCGGCATGGACAAGACGAAGACCGAGGCCCACATCGTCGAACTCCTCGCCCCGTACATGCCCAAAAAGCAATGAGACGACGGTGGGCGGCCGGATGTACGCCGCCTGAAAGCCGCCGAGCTACGCCCGCCCGCGCAGGCCGCCACCCCAACGGGGCCATTGCGCTTGGGGTTTCGGCTCGGCAACCAACGGGTCGCGATCGATATCGGTGACGTACAGCGGAAGGCGCGGGGCCAGTTCCGCCAGTAGTTCCAACGCTTTACCGCCCTGCGCGGCTCGGTACTCGGGCATCGTCAGCCCGACCAATTGCAGGAATCGCATGCTGCCGTGCGGGGTTTCGATGGTGCCGAGCTCCGGGTCGACGGTGAAGCCGACGGCGCGGATGCCGGAGTTCGGTCGGTCGGCGGCGATCGGGCCGTTCGCTTTGATGGTGTGTCCGGGCTCGAACCACTTGCCGGACTGGAAGACATAGCGGGCGAGATTCTGCAGGAAGTTCGCGGGCCACACCGGCGGCTCGGTATCGGCGGGCTTGCGCACCAGCCGGAAGGTGAACTCGAACCCCCAGCCGGACTTCTCGGGGTTGTCCCACTCCTTCTCGTACAGCTCGGTCATGCCGTAACTGACGTAGTGCCAGTGCGGTACCGGTTCGGTGCGTGAGTACGCGCTGATCCCGTCGAGCGGGTCGGGACCGCCGAGCGACCAGCGGTGATCGGTGGCCCAATGGAAAGGTTCGATATCGCCGTACAACGGCCGCAGTGCGCCGTCGATGGCATTCCAGCCGGGTGCTTCACTCACCCCGCCACCATAAGGGGAACCGCCGCCGTCGTCGGCGGCCCGCGCGCGGACTCGGTCTCGAGCAAATGGTCGCCTGAGCCGGATGCCGTTGGCAGGCAGCCGATCAGGCGTCCGGCACGTTGCGCTCGAGCTCATCCAGCCAGGCCGCGGCCGACGCGTCGCTCGGCGCCCGCCAGTCACCGCGCGGGGACAGCGAGCCACCGGAGCCGACCTTCGGCGCGTTGGGCAGCGTCGAGCGTTTGAACTGGCTGGTCTGCACGAACCGGCGCAGGAACTCCGCGAGCCACCGCTTGATCGTGGCCAGCTCGTAGGCGTTGCGCTGGTCTGCGGGGATCAGATCAGGCCAGCGGCCGCGGTTCGGGTCGGCCCACGCGTGCCTGGCCAAATAGGCGATGCGGCTGGGGCGGTAGCCGAAGCGGAGCAGGTAGTAGAGGTGGAAATCCTGGAGCTCGTACGGACCGACGGTGGCTTCGGAGCTCTGACTCGGCGCCGCGGTGGTCGGGTCAGCGTTGTCGGGCACCAACTCCGGCGAGATCTCGGTCTGCAAAATCGAGGTGAGTACCTCGCCCGCCGCGGGCCCGAACTGCCCGGTCTCGACCGACCAGGCGATCAGATATTTGATCAGCGTCTTGGGGACCGAGGCGTTCACGCTGTAGTGCGCCATGTGGTCGCCGACGCCGAAAGTGCACCAGCCAAGGGCGAGTTCGCTCAGATCGCCGGTGCCGACGACGAGCGCGCCGTGCTGGTTCGCCAGCCGGAACAGGTGCGAGGTGCGCTCGCCCGCCTGCACGTTCTCGTAGGTGATGTCGTACTGCGGCACGCCGTCGGCGGCCGGATGGCCGAGGTCGCGCAGCATCTGCGTCGCCGACGGACGGATATCGATCTCCTGCGCGGTCACGCCGAGCGCGTCCATCAGCCGATGCGCGTCGGTGCGGGTTCGGGTGCTGGTCGCGAAGCCGGGCATGGTGTAGGCCAAGACATTTGCCCGGGGCAGGCCGAGCCGGTCCATGGTCTCGGCCGCGACGATCAACGCCTGGGTGGAGTCCAGCCCGCCGGACACTCCGATGACCACCCGCTCCATCCCGGTGGCGCGCAGCCGGGTGCTCAACCCCTCGACCTGGATGTGCTGCACCTCGGCGCAGCGGTCGTTGCGCACCGCAGGATCGGCCGGAACGTAAGGGAAGCGCTCGATCTCGCGTCGCAGCTCGACGACACCCCCGGGGATCGGCAGCTCCACCTCGACGCGCCGCAGCCGAGCCAGCCGTTCCCGGTGGTCGTGCACATTGTCGGCAAAGCTGCTGGTGCGCAGTCGATCTGCGGCCAGACGGCGCAAATCCAGGTCGGCGGTGACCAATTGCGGATGATCGGCGAACCGGACCCCCTCCGCGAGCAGATCACCGTTCTCGCACACCAGCGCCTGGCCATCCCAGGCCAGGTCGGTCGTCGATTCCCCGTGTCCCGCCGCCGAATACAGGTAGGCGGCCAGGTAGCGCGCCGAATGCGAGGTGCACAGCGCCCTGCGGTAATCGGCCTTGCCGATGACGATATTGCTCGCCGACAGGTTGACCAGCACCGTCGCCCCGGCCAGCGCGGCATAACCGCTGGGCGGCAACGGCACCCAGCCGTCCTCGCAGATCTCCAGATGGAACACGAACCCGTCGAGGTTGTTCGCCACGAACAGCAGGTCGGCGCCGAACGGCACCCGCTGCCCGGCGATCGTGACGTGCGTGTCCAGGTTCTCCCGTGCCGCCGCGAACTGCCGCTTCTCGTAGAACTCCCGATAGTTCGGCAGATAACTCTTCGGCACCGCACCGAGCACCGCGCCGCGGCACACCGCGACGGCGCAGTTGAACAGCCGGCCCTGGGCCCGCACCGGCGCACCGACCACCAGCACCGTGTCGAGGTCGGCGCTCTCGGCGACCACCCGCGCCAGCGCCGCCTGGACGGCGTCGTCCAGCGCGTCCTGGTGGAACAGATCGTCGGCCGTGTAGCAGGACAGGCCGAGCTCCGGGAAAACCGTCAGCACCACCCCGTCGGCTGCCGCTTCCCTGGCCAGCGCCAGGGTCTGCTCGACGTTGTAGGCGGGGTCGGCGACCCGCACCCGGGGCACGGCGACCGCCACCCGGGCGAAATCGTGCCGATAGAGCGACTCGAAGGGCAGTTCACGCACTGCCGTCCCCCTTCGCCGAGGCTGCCGGAAATGATCATGATTCCCCTCCGGAACCTACCCGCCATAGTGGCCCGCTAAGCTATAGCAATGGCGGATGAAACGGATTCCGACCTAATCGCGGGGGAACGACGCGCCGATCTGCTGCGTGCGCTTTCTTATGTGTCCACAGAGTCACAGCCGGACGGCAGCTATGTCGTCAACGGAGATCTTCCCCCCGAGGTGGCGCCCCCATTTATTCGGGCGATCATGCGGGTCGAAGCGGAGTTGTTGTTGCACGATGCCGAGCTCGTCACCGTGGAGGGCGGCGAGCCGAGGTCCCCGGAAGAGCGCAGGACCGACGCGTTCGTGGCCCTGGTGTTGCGGGTCGACGACCGGGCTTAGGCCCGGTGTGGAAAGTTGCGAGCCGAGCGGCGCGGGAGCACCCCGGACCTTGCACTCGGCACCTCCGAGTGCTAGAAATGGCGTTGGCACTCTAAAGCTGTGAGTGCCAGGTCGGGACGGTGAGACCGGGTTCCATCGACACCCTCGGTCGTCCGTCGCGGGCACCGCACCTGGCCAGCGTATTAGGGCGACCCAACCTGCGGTCGTTCCTGTGTGTCAGCCATATACATGTGGAGGATCTCAACGCAATGGCCAAGACAATTGCGTACGACGAAGAGGCCCGGCGCGGCCTCGAGCGGGGTCTGAACGCCCTCGCCGACGCGGTCAAGGTGACGCTGGGGCCGAAGGGTCGCAACGTTGTCCTGGAGAAGAAGTGGGGCGCCCCCACGATCACCAACGATGGTGTTTCCATCGCCAAGGAGATCGAGCTGGAGGACCCGTACGAGAAGATCGGCGCCGAGCTGGTCAAGGAAGTCGCCAAGAAGACGGACGACGTCGCCGGCGACGGCACCACCACCGCCACCGTGCTCGCCCAGGCGCTCGTGCGTGAGGGTCTGCGCAACGTCGCGGCCGGCGCGAACCCGCTCGGTCTGAAGCGTGGCATCGAGAAGGCTGTCGAGGCCGTCACGGCTCGCCTGCTGGAGTCCGCCAAGGAGATCGACACCAAGGAGCAGATCGCTGCTACCGCTGGTATCTCCGCGGGCGACTCGTCCATCGGTGAGCTGATCGCCGAGGCCATGGACAAGGTCGGCAAGGAAGGTGTCATCACCGTCGAGGAGAGCAACACCTTCGGGCTCCAGCTGGAGCTCACCGAGGGCATGCGCTTCGACAAGGGTTACATCTCGGGTTACTTCGTCACCGACCCGGAGCGTCAGGAAGCGGTCCTCGAGGATCCGTACATCCTGCTGGTCGGCTCGAAGATCTCGACCGTCAAGGACCTGCTGCCGCTGCTGGAGAAGGTCATCCAGGCCGGCAAGCCGCTGCTGATCATCGCCGAGGACGTCGAGGGCGAAGCCCTGTCGACCCTGGTGGTCAACAAGATCCGTGGCACCTTCAAGTCCGTTGCCGTCAAGGCGCCGGGCTTCGGTGACCGCCGCAAGGCGCAGCTCGCCGACATCGCCATCCTCACCGGTGGCGAGGTCATCAGCGAAGAGGTCGGCCTCTCCCTGGAGACCGCCGGTGTCGAGCTGCTCGGCCAGGCGCGCAAGGTTGTCATCACCAAGGACGAGACCACCATCGTCGAGGGCGCGGGCGACGCGGAGGCCATCAAGGGCCGCGTGCAGCAGATCCGTGCCGAGATCGAGAACTCGGACTCGGACTACGACCGTGAGAAGCTGCAGGAGCGTCTGGCCAAGCTGGCCGGCGGTGTTGCGGTGATCAAGGCCGGTGCCGCGACCGAGGTCGAGCTCAAGGAGCGCAAGCACCGCATCGAAGATGCCGTGCGCAACGCCAAGGCCGCCGTCGAAGAGGGCATCGTCGCCGGTGGCGGCGTGGCCCTGCTGCAGTCGGCGCCTGCCCTGGACGACCTGAAGCTCAGCGGTGACGAGGCGACCGGCGCGAACATCGTGCGCGTCGCCCTGTCGGCCCCGCTGAAGCAGATCGCCTTCAACGCCGGCCTCGAGCCGGGCGTTGTCGCCGAGAAGGTTTCCAACCTGCCGGCCGGCCACGGCCTCAACGCCGATTCCGGCGTGTACGAGGACCTGCTTGCCGCCGGTGTCGCCGACCCGGTGAAGGTCACCCGCTCCGCGCTGCAGAACGCGGCGTCCATCGCGGCTCTGTTCCTCACCACTGAGGCCGTCGTCGCCGACAAGCCGGAGAAGTCTTCCGCGCCCGCCGGCGACCCGACCGGTGGCATGGGCGGCATGGACTTCTGAGTCCAGCCACCAGGCAACACCTTTAGAAACCGGAAGCCGGTCCACCCTCGGGTGGACCGGCTTCCGGCGTCTGCGGAGTCCCTTCCGCTTGCTTCCTGATCGACTGTACAGGTTAGGCTAACCTACATTCAAATTGCCTCAGATGCCGTCGACGGCGAGCACGGCGAAGGGCTGTGGGGTACCGGGTCCCATCGGGCCGCCCTTGTCGAATTGTGAAGCGACCACCAGGAGTTGGTCGCCGGTGCGGACCAGCGTGGTGGGGATGCTCAGGGCCGCGTCGGTGATGCGCTGGTCCATCGTCGCGGTGGCGCCGTCGTCGGTCATGGTCCAGCGGGCGATGGCGTTGTCGGTGTTCTGCACCACCCACAGGGTGTTGTCGTGCAATTCGAGCCCGTCGCCGTGGATCAGGTTGCCGCCGTGCAGCGCGACCTTGCGGATCGCGTCCGCGGCGTTCGGCGCGAGGGCGATGCGGAACAGCTCGCCCGTGTCCATGTCGACAACGAACAAGTAGCGGCCGGCGGCGTCGGCCACGATGCCGTTCAGCGTGAAGCCACCGGGCGCGCGCGGCGCGAGAGCCGGGTTCAGATCGAATTGTGTTGTCATTTCGGCACGTCCGCCGTGTGCCGCGACGTGGGCGACCTCAGCTGCGGTGATGCGATAGACGACGCCGCGCACCGAGTCGGTCAGGTAGGCGGTGCCGTCCGGAGTGATGGCGACGTCGTTGACGAAGCGTGCCGCCGGGCCCGGCGCGTCGAACCGGGCGAGCAGGGCGCGGGACGCGGGGTCGTATACGGCGACCCCGGCGGTCGAGTCGGTCACCCATAGTCGTCCCGCCTGGTCGACCTTCAGGCCATTGGCGGTCTTGCGGCCGTCGGCGCCCTCGGGCAGGAAGATCTCGGCCCGCTCGGCTCCCCGTGCGGCCTTGTAGACGGCTCCGGTGCTGTACGAGCCGACGTAGGTGTCGCCGGTGCGCGGGTCGGCGGCGATGCCTTCGGGGTAGGCGCGGTCGCTCGGCAGGGCGTAGGCGGCGGTGATCCGCGCGGCGGGTTCCGCAGTGTTTTCGCTGGTACCGCAGGCCACGGCGGCAGTACAGGACGCCGCGATGGCGATGGTTGCCATGCGGCGGCGCGTTGCGTAGGACATGGTCGCCTCTCATCAGGTCTATCACTCGGATGTAGTCGCATCTGAGAATGAACACGAACATAGATTAGAGTTCTAATGATCGTCAAGAGTCTTAGGTGAGGACGGGCAGATACCATGCGGTCATGACGTCCCTGCCCTCCGCCGAGCGCCTCGGCTCCTACGTGAAGCGCGCCGAGCAGGCGCTGCAAACGGCGAAGAATGCCGCGCTGAAGCCCGCAGGCGTCACCGTCGCGCAGTACGCCGCGCTGCTGTTCCTCGACGAGAACCCCGGCATCTCGGCCGCCGCGCTGGCCCGGCTGTGCGGCGTGACGCCGCCGACGATGAACACGGTGCTGACCAACCTGCAGGACCGCGGGCTCATCGAGCGCACCCCGCACGCCTGGCACAAGAACATCCTGGAAACCCGCCTCACCGAAGCGGGCGCCGCCGTCATGCGGGATGCCGACGCCAGGGCGGTCCGGGTGGAACGCGCGGTGGCAGCCGGATTCACCGACGCCGAACGCGCGACCCTGCAGGACCTATTGACCCGCTGTGCCGACCTTTTCGACTCCGTCCGCCCCGAAACTCCTGCCGCCACCAAGAAGTAGGCAGGAGTTCGGCGTCGAGGGCGACGTAACCAGACGCGTCAGCCCAGCAGAAAAGCCACGAGAAAGCCTGCGGCGGTGGCCATTCCGACCCACCAGCCGCCTTCGCGGTAAGCCTCGGGCATCAGCGAGTCGGCGAGCACCGCGAGGGTCGCGCCGCCCGCGAACGCCTGCACGGTGCTGATGTTGGTCTGGGAAAGATTGTCCGACAACGCATTCCCCAGCACGGTGACCACCACGAGCACCGAACCCGTTGTCGCCCAGAGCCATAGCGGGCCGAGGCGCTGCACCCCGTGCTTGTCGCGCATCAGCGCGGCCCCGCTGATCGCCTCCGGCACATTGCCCACCGCGACGGCGACCAGCAGTGCCAGCCCGCCGCCACCGGCGAGGGTGACGCCGAGCGCGGTGTTCTCCGGAATACCGTCCAGCACCGTGCCGAGCAGTAGTGCCCATCCAATAGCGTTGGCGCCCAACTTGGTTTCGATCAGATGGTTGGCCACCACGTACACCCCCGCGCCGCCGAACAGCGCCACGGCCGCGATCAGCGCGCCCGCCTGATGGAACGCCGGCTCGAAGAGTTCGTTGGAGACCGCGGCGATCATGGTGCCCGCGCCGAACGCCATCAACGACGCGAGCATGGGCTTCGGCAAGGTCCACCGCAGGCCGATCGCGGCGCCGATCACCAGGGGTACGGCGGTGCCGAGCCCGTAGAGCAACGCAGTCAGCATGCGATTCACCCTAATGGGGCACGGTTGTTCGGGGGCGAGGTGCAGGTGGCGGTGCGTCCACCTCGAACTAATCGGCGCGCTATTGCGAAGTACCACTACTTCGCGAAGTTGCCTGTCGGACAGGACGAATCAGGCATAACCAGCGGACCAGTTCGGAAAAAGAATAATTCTACGAATTCCCGTCAAAATCGCGCGCTGCTCGCTCGGCGCCGCGGTATCGACTGGCTCGGCAAACACTCAGTGACAAGAACGCCGTGCGTGCGATTCGCAGACCCGGTGGGGCCGGTCCGCCTTAAAGCGTGCTTGCGTAGCGGGATTCGGTACTGCTCGCAAGGGGTTCGATGAGTGCGTGCCGAGTCGGTAACCAGCCTGCCAACTTTCGGCAAACGCCAGGTCAGTTGCGGGTTGATACCAAGGACCCGATCCATGTCGAGTGCTTCTCGGCCTTCTGTATTGTCTGGCCCAATGTCACAGGATGCGAATACGGGTCGAATGTATGCCGGGCAACCCGTCGAGGACCGGCAACGTCAGCGGCGTGCGCGTTTTCTGGAATCGGGCCTGACGGTCTTCGCGCGCGACGGTTACGCCAATAGTTCGGTCGGCGCCATCTGTAAGGACGCCGGACTCTCCTCGCGACAGTTCTACGAGGAGTTCACCGGGCGCGAGTCTCTACTACTCGAGCTCTACGAGCAGATCGATCGCGAGTCGCGCGACGCGGTCGCCAAGTCATTGGAGAGCAAGGCCGACGCGAGTGCGCTCGAGATCATCGATGCGTCCGTCCGGGCGTACGTCGAGTCCATCGGGTCGGACCCGCGCAAGGCGCGCGTCGCACTGGTCGAGGTGGTCGGTGCGGGCCCGAAGGTGGAGAAGTTCCGGCTCGAACTGCGCCGGGTGTGGGGTTCGCTGCTGGCGGGTGCCGCGGAGGACGCGGCCATGCACGGCGAGATCCCGACCGGCGACTACGAGATGCGGGTGCTCGCCATCATCGGCGCGGTCAACTACGTGGTGGATTCGTGGAGCGGTGCCGACCCGCGCCCGCCGCTCGACGACGTGATCAGGGTGTTGAGCAGGGTGATCATGGGGGCAGTCGGCGCCTGAGCGCCGAGCAGCCGAGGCGCGGCGGCAACGGGGCCGGTAGCGTGCGCGGGATGGAAACGGTTCCGATCCAAATGCCGGACGGCAGTACGGTTCCGGTGCGGCTGATCCCGGCCGCCGGCGCCCATCGACATCCGGTCACCCCGGATGCGCCGCGCCCGGTGCTGGTGATCGTGCCCGGGCTCGGCGTCCCCGGCGGGTACTACGAGTCGTTCGCCGCGAAACTGGCGGCGCGCGGCTTCGACCTGGCGATCGGCGAGCTGCGCGGCAACGGCGACAGCACGCCGAAGCCGAGCGCCGCCAGCGCGTACGGCTACCACGAGCTGGTGTCGGTGGATTTTCCGGCGATCTTCCAGGTGGTGCGCGACCGGTTCCCGGCCAGCACGCCGTATCTGCTCGGGCACAGCATGGGCGGGCAGTTCGCCGTCATGTACGCCGCGCGGATCCGCGGCAGGCTCGGCGGGCTGATCCTGGTCGCCTCCGGGACGCCGTATTACCGTGGCTACCCGGGACTTTCGAGTCCCGGCATCCTGGTCGGCACGGCGGCCGCTTCGCTGACCGCCAATCTGGCCGGTTTCTGGCCGGGGGACCGGATCCCCGCGGGCGGCTTCGGCCGCCAGTCCAAAGTGCTGATCGCGGATTGGGCGCGGCTGGCCCGCACCGGCCGGTTCCAGCCGGTCGGCGCGGACATCGACTACGAGGAGCGGATCTCCCGGCTGAAGCTGCCGGTGCTGTCCATCACCGTCACCGGCGACGACCTCACCCCGCCCGGATCCGCCGAGCACCTGCTGGCCAAGCTGCCCAAGGCCGAGGTGACCACCTGGCATCAGCCGGAATCGTTGGGGCACAACGGCTGGATCCGTGAGAACACCACCACCATCGATCAGATCGAGAAGTGGCTGCGCGATCGTTAGCCGGGCCTGCGGCCGACCTCGCGATGGCGGTCGAACCCGTCGAGCATGGCGTCCAGGCCCACATCGAAGTGGTCGGCCTCCGGCTCCGCGTGCTCCTCGGTGCGCTGCGCGGCGACCGTGGCGATGGCGTGGCTGAGGATGTGGCCGATCGTGTACTCGCGCAGGCAGCGAGTCAGCTGCCGCGCGACGGCCGCCGAAAAGCCCGCGCCCTGCAGGTGTTCCACCATCCAGCTGCCGGTCTCGACGGCCAGGTCGCTGCGCACCGGACGCGTCGCGAAGACCGGCACCGCGTTCGGATGCCTGCGCAGCGTGGACCGCAGCCGGTGCGCGTAGGCGCGCATCAGATCGCGCCAAGGTTCCTGCCACGGTAAGGATTCCATGTCGAGCTCGGCGAACATCGTGTCAGCGATGGCGTCGAACAGCTCCTGCTGATCGGTGAAGTGCCGGTAGGCGGCCATCGGATCGGCGCCGAGCGCGGTGCCGAGTTTGCGCATCGAGAATCCGTCGACACCGGTGCGATCGATGAGATTGAGCGCGACCGCGGCGATATAGTCGCGGTTCAACGCGGTCCGCGTCGTGGGTGCCGGGTTTGCGCGCCGGGTGCGGGTGCGCCGCGCGCGGGGCACCTCGACGGCGTTGTCGGAATCCACGACCAGCTCTCCTCTCGAACCCGGGTCTACGACGTAGACATCAGCTACACCGTAGGCCCAGGCCCTGGGAATCGGTCGTTATCCGCGCCGCTCGATCAGCATCTGCGTGAAGAACTCATAGATCAGCCCGGCTTGGAACGCCGACTGCTTGTTGTCCGCCGCGCCGCCGTGACCACCCTCGATGTTCTCGTGGTACCAGAACTCGTGGCCCTGCTCCTCGAGCAGCGCGGCCATCTTGCGGGCGTGCCCGGGATGCACGCGGTCGTCCCTGGTGGACGTGGTGAGCAGGATCGGCGGGTAGGCCACATCGGCCCGAGCGTTCTGATACGGCGAGTACTTGCTGATGTACTCCCACTCATCGGGCTTGTCCGGGTCCCCGTATTCGGCGATCCACGAGGCGCCCGCCAACAGCAGGTGATAGCGCTTCATGTCCAGCAGCGGCACCTGGCAGACGATGGCGCCGAACAGCTCCGGATAGCGGGTCAGCATCACCCCCATCAGCAGACCGCCATTGCTGCCGCCCACCGCGCCGAGCTGATCGGCGGTCGTGATGCCGCGTGCGACAAGGTCTTTCGCGATCGCGGAGAAGTCCTCGTAGACCTTGTGCCGGTTGGCCTTCTGCACCGAGGTGTGCCACTGCGGGCCGTATTCGCCGCCGCCGCGGATGTTGGTCATCACCCAGGTGCCGCCGCGCTCCAGCCAGCCCATCCCGGACGCGCCGCTGTAGGCGGGCGTGCGCGATACCTCGAAACCGCCGTAGCCGGACATCACCGTCGGGCCGGGGGTTCCTCTGCGGTCGCGATGGCGAATGACGAAGTACGGCACCTGTGTTCCGTCGTCGGAGGTCGCGAAGAACTGCTCGGTCTCGATGCCGTCGGCGTCGAAGAAGCCGGGCTCCTGCTTGAGCTGCTCGGTGGCGCCGCCCACCGAGCTGGTCAGCAGCGTGGCGGGCGTCGTGAATCCGCTTGTGGTGAGCATGAATTCGTCGCCGCCCTCGAGCGGGTCCAGGTTCAGCACGCTGGTGGTGGCCATCGGCGGGGTGTCGGCCAGTGACTCCTTGCGCCAGCCGTCGGTGCCCGGCGTCAGCACGTAGAGCTTGGTCTGCACGTCCTCGAGGGTGATGAGCAGCAGATGGTTCTCGGTCCAGCCGTAACCGTGCAGCGAGGTGTGCGGGCCCGGAGTGAAGATCACCTCGAATTCCCGTCCGCCGGCAAGGAACTTCTCGAAGTTCATGGCCAGCAGCGCGCCCGCGGGATAGGCGGTGGCGCCCACCTCCCACGGCGACTTCAGCCGGACCAGCAGCCAATCCTTGTACCAGGACTCGCTCGCGTCGGAGGGAATCTCCAGATGCCGTAGCGTGCCGTCGTTTTCGAGCAGATAGACCTCTTCGTTGAAGAAGTCGGTGGCGCGGCCGATGAAATGGCGCTCGTAGCCGGGGGTTCGGTCATAGCCCGCCGAGACCGCGACATCGCCGGGCTCGCCCTCGAAGACGGTCACCGCGTCGACCAGCTCGGTGCCGCGCTGCCAGCGCTTGGCGATGCGCGGGTAGCCGGATTCGGTCAGCGAGCCAGGGCCGAAATCCGTGCCGACGTACACCGAATCGATGTCGATCCAGCGCATCTCGGACTTCGCCTCGGGCAGGAAGAAGCCACCGTCGGCCGGGTCGATGAAGGTGCGCGTCGCCATGTCGAACTCGCGCACCACCTTGGCGTCCGCGCCGCCGCGTGACAGGCTGATCAGGGTCCGCGACTGCTCGGGGCGCAGCACAGCAGCCCCGCCCCACACCCAGTTCTCGTCCTCGGCGGCGGCCAGCGCGTCCAGGTCGATCAGCACGTCCCAGTCGGGTGACTCCTTGGCGTACTCGGCGAACGTCGTGCGCCGCCACAGCCCGCGCGGATGCTCGGCGTCGCGCCAGAAGTTGTAGAGCCAGCTGCCGCGCCGGCCCGGGTACGCGATTTTGGTGTCGGTGTCGAGCATGTCGAGAATGCGATGTTCGAGCTCGCTGAACCGGTCCGAGGAGGCGAATCGCTCCACGACCACACTGTTGTGTGCGCGCGCCCAGTCGAGGGCCCGCTCATCGGTCACTTCTTCGAGCCAGAGGTTAGGGTCCGTCACATTCTGCTCAACGCCGCTCATCCCAACATTGTTGCCGAGCGGGTCGGACCAGGTCCCTGGGGTTACCAGAAGTGCGCTACATCCACCACGACCCGTGCTCCGCTACCCGGTCCGTCGAGGGTGAACACCCGCATGGGCAGCCGTCCGCGGATGCCGAGACCGACCGTCGTCTGCCCCTCGAACGAGCCGGCCCAGGCCACCTGACGGAAGGTCTGGTACCCGGCCACATTCACCAGCTCATTGCGGTTCTGCGGCTGGTAGGTCGGTTGGCCCGCCTCGTTGTAAGCGGGCGCGTGCACGACCACATTCAGGAACGCCCCGCCACGCAGCGGCACGGGTGTGCCGGACCCGTCCATCGTCACCCTGTCGACGTAGCCGACGTGATAGCCGGGCGCCGAACCCGCGAGGTCGATGACGAGCCGATCGAAGCATTCGTGCCGACCGGACCGAACGCCGTTGACCGGGCCGGTCGACATCGGAGGGCTCGCTTTATCGAGCGAACCCCACACCAATCCGCAGTAGGAGGGAGTTGCCGCGGCCGGTCCGGGAATGATCCACAGGCCGACGAGAGTCGCGACGGAGGTGAACAACAGAAATATGCGACGCATGCCGCACCGCCTTCAGGCAGTAAGAACGAATTATTCGATGAATCGGGCGAATCGGGCAGAGCGTTACTGCCGCACCGCAGTCGAAAAGGATTCGTGACCTTGGTATATCGGTTCGATACGCGTTCGACACCGCACGCACCTGACGGTGGTCCTGGCACGGGCTCAGTAGGATCGCGAGTTCGACGCTGATCCGACCAGGAGGTTTCTTTGCCGCCGTTTCTCTGGGAGCAGCACTGCTGTTTACCGCTGGTGCCTTCGGCGCGGATCGCGGACCTCGCGCGCTATCCGCTCGGGTCGTATCTGTCGGTGAATGTCGGGTATTCGCCGCATACGACGGAGGATTCGCTGAAGCTGACCCGGCAATATCGCACGGACGCGCTCGCCGACGGTCGATTCCGGTTGGTGCACAGCCACTCCGATATCGGCGACCCGGAAACCATTGCCCTCGCCTTCGATCTGGAGGACTCGGGGCCGCTCGGTGGTGACCTGGACAATGTGGCGCTGTTCTATGAGTACGGCGTCCGTTCGATGCTGCCGACCTACAACAGCGCCAATGCCGCGGGGTGCGGCTGCCTCGATGCCGAGGACACCGGGCTCACTGCCTACGGCCGTGACCTCGTGCGCACGCTCAACGAGGTCGGCATGTTCGTCGACGGCTCGCACTGTTCGGTGCGCACCGGGCTGGATCTGGCTACGCACACGCAGGTGCCGATGATCTACAGCCACTCCAATTTCGCCGCGCTGTGGGCACATCCGCGCAATATCAGCGACGAACAGGCGAAGGCCTGTGCCGCCACCGGTGGCGTGATCGGAATCAATGGGGTGGGTATCTTCTTGGGCCACAACAGGGCTGACGAAGGCGCCGCTCGGATCGAGGCCATGGCGGATCACGTCGAGTACGGCGTGGAGCTGGTCGGCATCGAGCACATCGGGATCGGTTCGGACTATTCGTTCGACGCCGACGACTTCAACGGCATGCTCACCGACCATCCAGAGCTGTATCCCGAGTCGTACACCAAATGGGGCCCACTGCAATGGATTCCGCCAGAGGAGTTGCTCGGCACGGAGCGGGTGCCCGGCCTGGATGAGGTGCTGGCGCGGCGGGGCTTCAGGGCCGCCGATCGAGCGGCAGTGTTCGGCGGCAACTTCTCCCGGGTCGCCGCGCAGGTGTGGCGCGACTAACCCAGGTGCTCGGCGGACACCCGCTTGGGGACGCACATGCGCCAGGCCTCGACGACGAGTTCGGTCAGTTCCGCCTCATCGATGGCGGCCAGCCGCACCCGAACCCAGTTGTACCGCTCGTCCGACGGGCGCGGCATCATGAATTTGTCCGGCTCGGCGGCGACCAGTGCCGCCCGCTCGGCCTTGGGATAGGCGAAGCCCATGCGTGTTTCGTCGGCGGACAGCGCGAGGTAGACGATCCGGCCGATCCGATACTTGACCCGGTCGCGGACCAGCGCCTCGGTGGTTCGCGGCAGGCTCATCGCTATCCGGCGTACGTCGTCAGCTGTCACCATCGGTTCATTATTGCGACGGGGTGCGACAGGTAGGTCGGATCGAACCGCTGGAGACGCCTGTGGCGCGACCGTATCGGCCGCGCCACACCGCTGGTTCATCCGAGACGAACCAGCATCTTGCCTGTGTTGGCACCGGAGAGCACGCCGAGGAACGCGGCAGGCGCCTGCTCGATGCCCTCGTAGACGGTCTCGGTGGTGCGGATCGTCCCGTCGGCCAGCCAGGCGGCTGCCTTGCCGATGTACTCGCCGAAGATCGGGAAGTAACTGTTCACCAGCATGCCGCGCAGCGAAACCTCCCGCGTCGCAGCCTTGTACAGGTCGGGGCCCGGCTCGGCGGTGTCGCCGTTGTAGCCGCTGATCGCGCCGACGAGCGCGATCCGGCCCTTCGGCCGCATGGCCTCGACGGCGACCCGCAGGTGTTCGCCGCCGACACTGTCGAGGTAGACGTCGATGCCCGCCGGCGCGGCCGTGGCGAGCTGACCGGCCAGATCACCTGCCCGATAGTCGATCGCGGCGTCGAAGCCGAATTCGTCCAGCAGCAGCCTGGTCTTGGCGGGCCCACCCGCGGACCCGATCACTTTGGCCGCCCCGAGCGCCTTGGCGATCTGCCCGGCCACACTGCCCACCGCGCCCGCCGCCGCCGAAATGAACACGGTGTCACCGGGTTTCACCGGCGCCACATCGGTCAGTGCGGCGTACGCCGTGAGGCCGGTGGTGCCCAGCGCGCCGAGGTAGTGGTGCGCCGCGGCGAGCGAGGTGTCGATCGGGGTCACCGCAGCCGCGTCGAGCACCGCGTACTCCCGCCAGCCCGCGAAGTGCGACACCGTGCTGCCCACCGCGATACCCGCCGCCTTCGACGCGATCACCTCGCCGACCGCCGAACCCTCCAGTGCCGCAGCCAATTCGAACGGCGCGATGTAGGACGGTCGATCGTCCATCCGTCCCCGCATGTAGGGATCCACCGACATCCAGGTGTTGCGCACCAAGACTTGCCCGTCGGCAAGCTCCTCGATCGGCCGCCGCACCAACGCGAAATTCTGCGCGGTCGGCGCGCCGACCGGCCGCGCCGCCAGCTGAATCTCTCGCGAGATCTGCGGCAGTACGCCCTCGGTGACCGGTCCCTGAGTGGTCTGAATGCTCATCGCTCTGCCTCTACTTCGCTGTCTTCCCGAACCATTCGATCCGGTACCGAGAACGTTATGAGCCGAACCCCCCCACCCCCAGGTCCCGAAACGCCACCCCCCGGTCCAAACGCGACACGTCTGGCGGGGTCAGTTGGTTCGGAGGTGAGTGGGGGAGGTTCCGGCCCAGCGGTGGACGGCCTTGCGGAGGGCGCGGTCGTCGGTGAAGCCGAGGCGGTCGGCGATGGCGGAGGTGGTCAGATGTCCTTCGGCGAGAAGGGTTTTCGCCTGTTCGTAGCGGACCTGGTCGTACTCGGTGCGCCAGGTGGTGCCGTGCTCGGCGAGCTGCCGTTGCAGGGTTCGTGGGCTGACCGCCAGTCGGCGGGCGACGGTGGCCAGCGACGCGTCACCGGCGGCGAGGGCGGCGGCCAGCGCGACGCGGAACGCTTCCAGTGGGCCGGGGATCACGCGGGCGGTGGACAGGACCAGGTCGGCGTGGCTGCGTAGGAGGTCCGCGAGCATCGGGTCGGCGCGGGGCAGTGCGGCGGTGGCGTCCGCGGCGGTGAAGGTGATGGTGTCGGCCGGCGCGTCGAACTCGATGCGGTCGGTGCCGAACGCGTCGAGCAGTGCGTCGTGGTTGTTCGGCGCGGCCCGGCTGAACGCGACACGGGCCGGGATCACCTGCCGTCCGGTGGCTTCACGGGCACGCCGCAGGTAGTAGGCGAGCACATACTCGTTGATCACCGCGGCGACGGCCGGGTCACCCGCGGTGGTGCGGAACCCGACGGTGAGATCGCCGTCGTGCGCGAGGTCGAAACCCTCGGCCGCCGCCGTGACCAACCGGTGGTACGGCTGCGCGGCCCGCAGCGCGTCCGCCAGCGTCGGTCCGTTCGTGACGAGATAGTCCCAGGTGGTCAAGGTCCCGAGCGGCGCGGCAGTGACCACGGCGAGCCCAGCACCCGGCTCCGGCCCGAGCTCAGCGAGCAGCTCCCACAACCGCACCAGCGAGCTCAGCGGAATGCGATTGAGCTCCCCGGCGAGCACTCCGTCGTCGATGCCGTGGATCGCCGAGAGCTGGTCCGCTCCGACACCGGCCCGTCGGGCCGTATCACGGACGAGCCGGATGAGGTGTGTCGAAGCAGTGCCGTCGATAGGCGCCGCACCCCTTGACCGACTCTCCACCACGGCCACACAGTAGCGAGCCGATATGTCCGGTTCCCTACTCGATCGCCCGGGCGAACACCGAACTTTCGCCCAGGTGTGGCCTACGGCGCATTGTTGTGGGGGACCGGTGGGCCAACTCGTAGCGACAGAGTTAGGCTCGGTGTCGTGACTTCCCATTACGACGTTGTCGTTCTCGGTGCCGGTCCTGGCGGTTACGTCGCCGCCATCCGTGCGGCACAGTTAGGCCTCCGTACCGCGATCGTCGAGCAAAAGTACTGGGGCGGTGTGTGCCTGAACGTCGGCTGCATCCCTTCCAAGGCGTTGCTGCGTAACGCAGAGCTGGCGCACATCTTCACCAAGGAAGCCAGGACCTTCGGGATCTCGGGCGAGGTGAGCTTCGACTTCGGCGTGGCGTTCGACCGCAGCCGCAAGGTGGCGGACGGCCGGGTCAAGGGCGTCCACTTCCTGATGAAGAAGAACAAGATCGACGAGTTCGACGGCAAGGGCACCTTCACCGACGCGAACACGCTCTCGGTCGAGCTGTCCAAGGGCGGCACCGAGACCGTCACGTTCGACAACGCGATCATCGCGACCGGCACCGTCACCAAGCTGCTGCCCGGCACGCAGCTCAGCGACAACGTGGTCACCTACGAGGAGCAGATCCTCACCCGCGACCTGCCCGGCTCGATCCTCATCGTCGGCGCGGGCGCGATCGGCATGGAGTTCGGCTACGTCCTGAAGAACTACGGCGTCGATGTGCGCATCGTGGAGTTCCTGGACCGCGCGCTGCCGAACGAGGACGCCGACGTCTCCAAGGAGATCACCAAGCAGTACAAGAAGCTCGGCATCACCATCAGCACCGGTGCCGCCGTGCAGTCGATCGACGACGACGGCGCCAAGGTCACCGTCGCGATCAAGGACAACAAGTCCGGCAACGTGGAGACGGTCACCGTCGACAAGGTGCTGCAGGCCGTCGGCTTCGCGCCCCGCGTCGAGGGCTACGGACTGGAGGCGGCGGGCGTCCAGCTCACCGACCGCGGCGCCATCGCGATCGACGACTACATGCGCACCAACGTGTCGCACATCTACGCCATCGGCGACGTGACCGCCAAGCTGCAACTCGCGCACGTCGCGGAGGCGCAGGGTGTGGTCGCCGCCGAGACCATCGCGGGTGCGGACACCGTCACCCTCGGTGACTACCGGATGATGCCGCGCGCCACCTTCTGCCAGCCGCAGGTCGCCAGCTTCGGCCTGACCGAGCAGCAGGCCCGCGACGAGGGCTACGACGTGAAGGTCGCGACCTTCCCGTTCACCGCCAACGGCAAGGCGCACGGCCTCGGCGATCCGACCGGTTTCGTCAAGCTGGTCGCCGACACCAAGTACGGCGAGCTGCTCGGCGGCCACCTCATCGGCCCGGACGTCTCGGAGCTACTGCCCGAGCTCACCCTGGCGCAGAAGTGGGACCTCACGATCAACGAGCTCACCCGCAACGTGCACACCCACCCCACGCTCAGCGAGGCGCTGCAGGAAGCCTTCCACGGCCTCGCCGGCCACATGATCAACTTCTGATCGACCGCTGATCGCCGACGGTGGCGTCCGGGCCTGAAAGGTCTGGGCGCCACCGTTTTTCGTACCGCAACGGGCCGGTGGTCGGCTCGCCAACGTCGCGCCGGTCTGCTAGACAGCAGGGATGCGGAAGTGGCTCATCGGTGGTGCATTGGTGCTCGTCGTCGTGCTGGCGGCGGCGGTCGGCGGCTATTACCTGATGAATTCGCGGACGTACCAGTTGGCGGGGCGGTTGGTGGATCGGGTCGACACCACCGACAAGGTGGTCGCGTTGACGCTGGACGACGGCCCGACCGACAAAGCGCCCGAGGTGCTGAAAACGCTGGCGGACAACCAGGTTACGGCCACGTTCTATCTGAACGGGCGCGATCTGGCTGCCCACCCGGCGCACGGCAAAGCGATCGCCGAGGCCGGCCACGAGATCGGCAACCACACCTACAACCATCGCCGCATGGTCTTGGTCTCCGCCGACACCGTCCGCGACGAGATCGAACGCACCGACGCCGAGATCGCGAAAACCGGCTACCAGGGCCCCATTACGTTCCGTCCGCCCAACGGCAAGAAGCTGTGGGCGCTGCCGAAATATCTGTCCGACCACGACCGCACCACGGTGACCTGGGATGTCGAGCCCGACTCCGGCGGGAAGCCGAGCGCCGACAAACTCGTCGCCGACACCGTGGCGCAGGTTCGCCCCGGCTCGATCATTCTGCTGCACGTCATGCACGAGTACGCGGCGCCCGCGCTGGCCGCCATCCCGCGCATCGTCGCCGAACTCCGTGCCGCGGGCTACACCTTCGTCACGGTGTCGGATCTGCTGAAGCGCTGATCAGAGCATGCCGTAGGCGTGCGTCGGGGTGAGGATGGCCAAGGCGCGCCGATCGGCGACCATGGCTCGGCGGTAGTCGTCCCAGTCGGGGTGTTCACCGTTCGCGGCGCGGTAGTAGTCGACGAGCGCGTCCACGGTGGCGTCGTGTGGATCTTCGGCGACCGGCGTGACCGAGGCGATGGCCTCGATCACGGCGTAGGCGAAGAAGTCCTCGCGGCTGACGTGGATGGCGGCCCATGGCTCGCGCACCAGGTTGTGGTACTTCGCGCGGTCGGCGGTGATGGAGATGCGAATGAGGCCGTCGCCGCCGATCACGTGCAGCACGTTGGACTGTTGTGGGCGGCCGTTGCGCCGGATCGTGGTGAGGATCGACCTCTGGTGTTTGCGGGCGAAGTCGACTGCTTGGGCGAGTTCCATGGTGCTATTCAACCGCGTGTGATCCAGGTCTCTTCCCAGCGCGCGTAACCGGGATCAATCCCGGTGGTAGCTCTCCTGGGCGGCACGGACCTGCGGCATGCTCTGCTCCACCAGGTGGATCAGCGAGTGGAGCTGCTCGGCGACCTGCGCGCCGAGCTCGGTCAGCGTGTATTCGACGCGCGGTGGGATGGTTTCGTGCACCTCGCGGTGCACCATGCCGTCGCGTTCCAGCGCCTGCAGGGTCTGCGAGAGCATCCGCTCGCTGACGCCGTCGACGCGCCTGCGCAGTGCGCTGAATCGGTACGAGCCGTCACGCAGCGCGACCAGGGCGAGGATGCCCCAGCGGCTGGTCACGTTCTGCAAAACCGGGCGTGACGTGCAATCTTTCGCGAAAACGTCGGCTTCCAGCGTCGGATCGTCCAGATCTGGCGACGATGTGCGCTGCGTACTCATACACCCGATAGTACCTATCTTGACCAAAGTGGTGTATGAATGCATAGTACTTACTAATAGTTAGTGCTTGCTGAACCGTACATACTCTTGGAGGTAGTCATGACCGTTGCCGTCACCGGTGCCAGTGGACAACTGGGCCGTCTCGCCGTACAGGCTTTGCTGCGCGAGGGCACCACCTCGGTGGTCGCGATCGTGCGTGATCCGCAGAAGGTCGCCGACCTCGCCGAACTGGGCGCCGAGGTGCGCCAGGCGAGCTACGACGACGCCGACTCGCTCGATCGTGCGCTCGCCGGGGTCGATCGCGTGCTGCTGGTCTCCGGTAATGAATTCGGCGCCCGAGTGGCGCAGCACACCAACGTCATTCGCGCCGCCGAGCGCGCCGGCGTGCAACTGCTCGCCTACACCAGCATTCCGCGCGCGACGGAGAACCCGCTGATCCTGGCCCAGGAGCACATCGGCACCGAGGCGGTGCTCGCGGCGGCGACTGTCCCGCACGTGATTCTGCGCAACGGCTGGTACTGGGAGAACTACCTCGGCGGGCTCACACACGCGGTCGAGTCCGGTGTGCTGCACGGCGCGGCGGGGGAGGGCCGGGTGGCCGGTGCGGCGCGCGCCGACTACGCGGCGGTGGCCGCGAAGGTGCTCACCACCGACGGGCACGCCGGTCAGGTGTACGAGCTCGGCGGCGACGAACACCTCATGTATGCCGATCTGGCCCAGGTGATTTCGGAGGCGGCCGGTAAGCCGGTGCGCTACGAGAACCTGGCCGAGGCGGACTATGCCGCCGTGCTCGAGCAGGCAGGGCTGCCCGCTGCCTACGCGACGACTCTCGCCGACGCGGACGCCGGCATCGCGACGGGCATCCTCGATGTGCACAGCGGCGACCTGCAGAAGCTGCTGGGCCGGGCGTCAACGCCTGCGGTCGAGGTGTTCCGCGCGGCGCTCGGATAACCGTGCTGTACGGACACTTTCGCGAGCATTGCGCTGAATCGCCGCTCGACTCGGCGAAAGTGTCCGTCCAGGCCGGGGTGCACGGCGGGGTTCCTGATGCGGAACCCCGCCGTCAGCAGCTCACACCCACTGCACGAGCTGCACGATGATCCCGTTCGGATCCCTCATCTGGAAGTAGCGCTCATTCCACTCCTCGGTCTCGATCGGCGTGACGATCGGCACGCCCTCGCCCTGTAGTCGGGCGTACTCCGCGTCGATGTCGTCCACCACGAACACCACGAGCAGTCCCTCGCCCGCGCTGCCCGCCGCGCTGCTCGGCTTGAAGCTCTTCAGTCCGGTGCGCAGGTAGATCACGTTCAACCCGGCATCGGGCCGGTCCAGCGAGACGAATCCGTCGGCCGACATCTTCTCGACGAAGCCGAGGTGGTCGATCAGGAACTTCGCCGAGGCCTGCGGATCGGGAACGTTGAGCGAGATGGCGGAAGCGGTGATATTCATGAGCCCTCCTCGGGATCAATTAACTCTATACTTAGTACGCTATACTTTGTAGAAGAATTTCCGGGCGGCCGCACTATGACCTGCGTCACGCCGATACCATCGGGGCGACCAGGCGAGGAGGCAAGGTGGACGACGGTTCGGCGCAGCGGGGCAGCGAGGGTTCGGAGCAGCGCGTCGGCGATAACGCAGCAGAGCGCACCGGCCAGAACGCGGCAAACCGCACCGGCGGGAAGCCCGTCGATAAATCGCGTCGGGGCAGACAGGACCGCAGCAGCGCAGGCGATCCCGTTCGCACGCTGGAGTTGTTGTGGCGGGTCGCGGGCAGCCAGACGCCGACGCGCGGCCCGAAACAGCGCAGCAGCGTGGACGCCGTGGTCGCCGCCGCCATCGAGATCGCCGACACCGCAGGCATCGACGCGCTCACCATGCGCGCGGTCGCCACCGAATTGGGCCTGACCCCCATGGCCACCTACACCTATGTGCCGGGCAAGGCCGAGCTGATCGACCTGATGGTGGACAAGGTCTACGCCGAGATGGACCGCGCCGACCTGACGGAACTGCCGTGGCGCGACCGGGTCACCGCCATCGCGATGGCGAACCGCGCCATGCTGACGCGCCACCCGTGGGTCGCCTACCTGCCGACCACCCGCCCGCCGCTCGGCCCCGGCATGGCCGCCAAGTACGACTACGAACTGCGCGCGTTCGAGGGCCTCGGCCTGGACGACGTCACGATAGACGCCTCACTCACCTACGTTCTCGGTTTCGTCACCTCGGTGGCCCGCATCGCGATCGACGCCGCACGCGCGGCCGCGGACAGCGCGATGTCGGATCACCAGTGGTGGGAGCGCGCCGCGCCGTTACTGGAGCAGGTCTTCGACCCGCGGCAATACCCGGTCGGCGCCCGCGTCGGAGCGACCGCCGGGATGACTCACGACGCCGCCTACAGCGCCGACCATGCCTTCGACTTCGGCCTCGCCCGGGTCCTCGACGGTTTGGCCACGCTCATCGAAAAGCGCTGAGCGCCTGCGCTACACCCCGTCGCGCTGGATGCGCAGTGCGGTGATGGTGGCGGCCAGCCCTTCGTACTGGTTGACCAGCAGCACGATCTCGATGAGGCTGCGCTCGTCGTAGTGCCCGGCCAGTGCCGCCCAGTGCGCGTCGTCCAGGTCGCGGGTCTGCACCAACTGGTCGACGGCGGCGAGCAGGGCGCGGTGCTTGTCGGTCCAGCCCGGCGAGTCCGGTCCGGTGCGCACGCGGTCGAGGATCTCCGCCGTGACCCCGGCGCGCTTGCCGAGCCGGATGTGGTGGTCCATCTCGTATTCGCACTCACGCAGGTGCGCAACGCGCAGAATGACCAGCTCCGACTCGTGCCGGGGCAGCCTGCCCCCCGGCATGAGTTTGCCGGAGTAATGCAGCCAGCCGCGAAATAGCCCTCTGGTGCGGCCCAGTGTGCTGAACAGGTGGGCGTCGTCGGTGCCTGCAGCCTTGGAAAGCACCTGCCAGACAACCCAATTGATCGGGCCCAGCTCCCGCAGGCGTCCAGGTGAAATGCGTGGTCGCAGCGCTGAAACCATGCTCTGTCGGCTCCTCCGGGTACGAGGGGTGAGCGGCCGGGCGGCGCCGGGCCGAGCCGTCAGCCTACCGGCGAGTACGCCCGGGATCGATGGCCACGACCGACTCATAGTGCCGCGCAGGTCGGGCAGCTGCCGAATTGCCCGCGCAGCCTGGGGATTACACCGTTACGATCGATTTCGTGCGGATACGGGTACCTCGATGGGGCGCACAGAGCTCGCCATGCTCCAGACCGCGGCCCGGCAGCGCAGCTATGTGGCGCTGATCCAGCACGGCCTGATGATGCGGAGAGGCGGACAAGCTCGACATGCTGGTGAGGGTCAGGCCCGGGGCGCAGCTGTCCGGGGCCGAACAAGAATTCGTCGAATGTCTGCGCTCCTACCCTTCGGCCGCCCTCGCCGTGATCGATCTGCGGGTCGGCGACCGGCAGATCGACGCGGTGATCTGGACGCCGCGCGGGCTGACGGTGCTCGAGGTCAAGGGCTTTCGCCGCAGGCAGAGCGGCATTCTCAGCATCGCCGCCGAGGGCCCGTGGAAGATCAGTGACGCCGATGCGGACCTGGACGAGCCGGCGGGCAGCCCCTCCGATCGGCTGGAGCACGGAATTCACACAGTGAAGACCACGCTGGAGCGGGCGTTGCTCGATCCTGGGCACGTATGCGGCGCCGTCGTTCTCGTACCGTTTCGGGGCGCGGTGGTGCGCCCGTCGCGCACCAACCTGCGACCGGGTCTCGATGTCGTCGTCGGCAATGTCGCCGATGCCACCGAATTGCGCATCTATCTCGAAGGGTTCTCGGCCGGGGCGCGGAAGTGGACGGCCGACCGCGTGCTCCGGGACTGCACCGCACTCGGCCTCGCCGAGCTCGCGCCGTCCCGGGCGGACCTGATCGCCGCCGGTTTCGAAGAGGTGCCGCAGCAAACCCCGAGTGTCATACCGCGTCCGCCGAAACCGCGGGTCGAGCCGACGCCGGGGGTCCCTACGAAACGGCATTCCTATGCCGGGTGGACCGTGGTCGGGCTGGCGGTCGTCGGGATGCTCGCGGTGATCGGCGTGGTCGCCACCTCGTTGGCGCGAGATTCTTCCCATCCCACGCCCGAGGAGACGAGCACGACAACCCCGGCACCGACAACGACCCCGCCGACTACCTGCTGGCCGTTCCAGCCGGACTGCTGAGCACCGTTCGGGGGACCCGTTGTCCGGTGAACGCTGGCGGTTACCGGCTGGTGAACCTCGGTGAGGGGGCACCGAGCTTACGGTTGCGTAGTGTCGCCGCGGTACGGCAGGCTGCGTTTGTACATCGTCAGAACGGCCGAAACCTGGGAGGACCGTCGTGGGTCACTACAAGGCGAACGTGCGAGACATCGAGTTCAATCTGTTCGAGGTGTTCGGGCTCGACAAGCTGCTCGACACGGGCGCCTACGGCGATCTCGACTCCGACACCGTGCGGGAGATCCTGGCCGAGGTGAAGCGGCTGGCCGAGGGGCCGATCGCGGAGTCCTTCGCGGCCGCCGACCGTGATCCGATCGCGTTCGACCCGGCCACCTACTCGATCTCGGTGCCCGACGCGCTGCGCAAGTCCATCACGGCCGCACACGACGCCGACTGGAGCAGGCTCGGCCTGCCCGAGGGGATGGGCGGCACGCCCGCGCCCGCCGCGGTGGTCTGGGCCGTCCAGGAGATGATCGTCTGTGCCAACCCGGCGGCGTGCTTCTTCAACATGGGCCCGGTGATGGGCTCGGTGCTCTACAACGTCGGCAACGAACAGCAGCAGCGCTGGGCCGCCGAGGGTTACGAACGCGGCTGGCAGGGCACCATGGTGCTGACCGAGCCCGACGCCGGCTCCGATGTCGGCGCGGGCCGCACCAAGGCGATCGAGCAGCCCGACGGTACCTGGCACATCGAGGGCATCAAGCGGTTCATCTCCGGCGGCGATGTCGGCGACACCGCGGAAAACATGTTCCACCTGGTCCTCGCCCGCCCGGAAGGCGCGGGACCGGGCACCAAGGGCCTGTCGTTGTTCTACGTGCCGAAGTTCTTGTTCGATCCCGAGACACTCGAGCTCGGCGCCCGCAACGGCGTGTACGCGACCAATGTCGAGCACAAGATGGGCCTGAAGTCCTCGCCCACCTGTGAGCTCACCTTCGGCGGCGAGGTGCCCGCGGTCGGCTGGCTGGTCGGTGACGTGCACAACGGCATCGCGCAGATGTTCCAGGTGATCGAGAACGCGCGCATGGTGGTCGGCATCAAGTCCACCGGCACGCTGTCCACCGGGTACCTGAACGCGCTGGACTACGCCAAGCAGCGCATCCAGGGGGCGGACCTGACCCAGATGAGCGACAAGGCCGCGCCGCGCGTGCCGATCACCCGGCATCCGGATGTGCGGCGCTCGCTGGCGCTGCAGAAGGCGTACGCCGAAGGCCTGCGCGCGGTGTACCTGTACACGGCGGCGCATCAGAATCCCGATGTGGCGGAGCTGGTTTCGGGCGCGGACGCCGAATTGGCGCATCGGGTCGACGATCTGCTGTTGCCGATCGTCAAGGGTGTCGGTTCGGAGCGGGCCTATCAATATCTGACCGAATCCCTGCAGACGCTGGGCGGTTCGGGGTACCTGCAGGACTACCCGATCGAGCAGTACATCCGCGACGCGAAGATCGACTCGCTCTACGAGGGCACCACCGCGATCCAGGCGCAGGACTTCTTCTTCCGCAAGATCATTCGGGACAAAGGCGTGGCGATCGGGCACGTCACCGGGCAGATCGCCGCGTTCCTCGACACCAAGAGCGGGCGGTTCGAGACCGAACGCGAGCTGCTGCGTACGGCATTGGCCGACGTGCAGGCGATGGCGGCCACGCTGACCGGCTTCCTGATGGCGGGCCAGCAGGATCCGGCCGAGCTGTACAAGGTCGGTCTCGGCTCGGTGCGCTTTCTGCTCTCGGTCGGTGACCTGCTCATCGGCTGGCGGTTGCTGGTGCAGGCCGAGATCGCGGCCGCCGCACTGGCTTCCGAGGCGCCGGAGAAGGATCGGGCGTTCTATACCGGAAAGGTCGCTGCGGCAAGCTTCTTCGCGAAGAACGTGCTGCCGGAGCTGACCGCGAACAAGGCGATCATCGCCGCGATCGATAACGACATCATGCAGTTGGACGAAGCGGCGTTCTAGCCCGCAGCCGACCGAAGGCGTCCCGTACTCGCTCAGCCGGGTACAGGGCGCCTTCTGGCGTTCAGTCGGCGAGCAGCTTCAGGACCACCGGACGGGACAGGGTGCCTGAGACCTGGCGGGCCAGCTGGTTGGCGCTGGTGCCCTCGGCGTGCGCGGCGCGCAGGGCTGCGGCCAGCTCGTCGCGGGCCGCGTCGGCCGCTGCTTGGGCGTCGCGGAGTCGTTGCGCAGCGCGGTCGACACTCGTCGGGTGGTCCGCCGGAGTGGTCAAGTCATTGACCGGCGTGGTCTCCGTCGCCGTGGCGGGCTCCGGGGCGGGCGGGAAGTTGCGCATCGCCGCCCTGGCGAACTCCTGCATGAACTCCCGGGTCGCGTCCTTGTCCTCGGCGTTGTCGCCGAGCAGCAGGCGGGTGGTCTGCGGCACGGCCAGGCTCCAGTTGGACATGCCACAGAGGGCGAGCAGCAATCGGCCCGCGTACCGGGCGTCGACGCCGAATTGCTCGCTGGCCCTGTCGAATTTCTGCTCGTAGTGCTGGGCGCGCCAGCCGTCGATGTCGTGCGCGTCGACGCCGCGGTGCAGGCCCTCCCACAGCAGCAGGCGCAGCAGCTGCGGGTTGTTGTTGTGGTAGTCGAACAGCTTGCCGACGTAGCGGCCGGGGTCGGTCTCGGTCAACGGCTGGACCACGTCCATGAACTCGCGCATGGTGTCGATCAGGATCACGTCGAAGAGCTTGTCCTTGCTGCCGAACAGGCCGTAGATGCGTTCCTTGTTCACCCCCGCCGCGTCGGCGATGCGATCGACGCGCGCGCCCGCCAGGCCGTATTCGGCGAATTCGTCTCGGGCGGCACGCAGCAGCGCCTGTTTGGTCGCGTCACTGCGCTTCATCGTGGCCGTCATGGTCCCGACTTTACCATCTCATTAAACCAACTATTTGGTTGACAATGGCCGCGCGGCAGTCCTACTGTCGTCCCCATGGCTACGCCGACCCTTCCGCTGACGACCGGTACTCCGGCCACCGCGCCCGCCTCCCCGCGCGCCCACACCGCGCGCACCCTGCCCGTCTTCGTGCTCGCCGCGCTGCTCGCCACCGGCCAGATGTATGTGCCGATTCCCCTGTTCACGGCCATGAAAGCCGACTGGAACGTCGGCTCCGGTGTGATGACCTGGATCATCAGCGCGTTCGCCTTCGGCTATGCGGGCGGCTTCGTACTGTTCGGACCGCTGTCGGATCGCTACGGACATCGCCGGGTGCTGATGACCGGCATGCTGGTCGCCGCGGTGGTCACCCTATTGACCGGTCTGGCTTTCAGTGCACCGGTCGCCCTGGTGCTGCGCATCGTGCAGGGCCTCGTCGTCGGGTCCATTCCGCCCGCGATCATGGCCTACGTCGCCACCCGTATCGCACCCGCGCACCGTGCGGTGGTGACCATGTCCATCGCCACCTCGTTCCTCGCCGCGACCGTTGTCGCGCAGATCGTTTCGCAGGCCGTGGTCGCCTCGTTCCCGTGGCGCACCGTATTCCTCGGCTCAGCAGTCTTTTTCGCGGTGCTCGCGTTCGCACTGCGCGCGGTGATGCTCGACGACGCCCCGACCGGCCGGGATCTGCCGTTGCGGCACAGCTACGCCGCGATCCCCGCGGTGCTGCGTATCCTGCCGCTGCTGCCGATGCTGGTGGCCGGCGCGATGAGCATGGCGGTGATGGTCGGCATCTACACCGGACTCGAATTGACCGGTGTGGTCACCGATTCCGGCGAGCTGCTCACGCTGCGCGCGGGTGCGCTGCCGGTGATGGTGGCGCTGCCACTGCTGGCCGTGCCGTTGGCGCGGCTGTCCAAGCACAGTCAGATCGTGCTCGGGGTGCTGGTCGCCGCCGCCGCGATGGTGGCCGCCACCTTCGAGGGCACGCACCTCGCGGTGCTGACGATCCTGCTGGCCGTGCTCGTCGGCGGGCTCGGCATCATCGCGCCTGCGGTGTTGCAGAGCGCGGGCGAGCTGGGTGGCGAATCCCGTGCCGCCGCAATGTCGGTCGCGATGTTCAGCTTCTACGTGGGCGCCACCGCAGGCCCACTGGTCGCGGCCGCCGCTGCGCCGCACGGTTTTTCCGCCCTGGCCTGGACCCTGGCCGCCCTGCTCGTCGCCGCGTTGGCGATGACCCTCGTGGGCCTGCGCATTCAACGAAAGACATTGGCTACCTGAGTATTCGATGGAGTTGACGGCCGCGCTGCCGATCCGATCACCCGTCGCGCCGCTGCTGGTCTGCGGCGGGCTCGGCGGCTACCTGATCAGGTCGGGACCGTTGGCGGCTGCCTGATTAGACCCGGACCGTCACGGCTGCCTGGCTAGGTCGGCATTGTTGGCGGCTGCCTGATCAGGCCGGAACCGTTCGCGGCCGGCCCACCCGCAGATCTGCGCCACCATGTCCCGTTGACCATCTGGCTTTCCGCCGAGCGGGACATGAAGGCAGGCGTACCTGCTGGTTCACGCCACCATGTTCCGTTCACCGCCCGGCTTTCCGCCGAGCGGGACATGAAGGTAGGCGTACCTGTTGGTTCGCGCCACCATGTCCCGTTGACCATCCGGCTCCCCGCCTAGCGGGACATGATGGCGGGCACACCTGCAGATCTACGCCAGCACGCCCCTTTTGGTTTGGGAGTGGGCGGCCGGCGGCGCGGGCGAGGAGCGGGCGCCGCCGGCCGAGGGGTGGTGGGCCGGGCAGTGGCCCACCGGGTGAGTTGTCGGGGTGGTCAGGTGATTCCGACGAGGTCCAGCTTGCCTGGCGCACCTCAATGGTCGCCCCAGCTCCGCTGGGAGTCCGCTGGGAGCGGTGGTGAATTCGTTAGTGGCGCACCATGGAGGAGGCTTCTCGCGTTTCGCCGCAGCCATGTGCCACTGAACGTGGAGCGCCCGGACATCGAACGGTATTTACCCACGGTTCGATGTAGCCAGGCATCCCGGATCGACGACTAGGACGGCGGGTCGGGGTCCTCGGGGGCCGCGCCGTTCTGGGGCCAGGCGTGGGCTTCCAATCGCGTCTGCACGCGCGAAACGTCTGCCTCCGAGGGCATTTCGTTGGTGACCTTGGTGATCATCACTTGGATGTCGGTTTTGTCGGCGGGGAAATCACCGGAACCCGCTAGTTCGGCGGCGATTTGGCGGACCTCGTCGTCGGAGAGGCGGCGGCGGAGCAGGGCGAGCAGCGGGATGTAGTCGGCTTCCGGGACACCGTCCGGATAGCCGGCGCGCAGCCAGTCGATGATGGCGTTCAGGAAGGGTGGCATCGGTGAACGCTGCTTGCTCAGTCGAGGTCGGCGGGTGGGTCGGCGAGTGGCCAACCGCCTGCCGCGAGGTGCGAGGCGACCCTGGCGACGTCCACCTCGTCCGGCTGTTCCTTCGCGACCCGCGCGATGGCGTCCTCGATCTCGGCGCGGGTGATCTCGCTGTTCGGGTTCTCCGCCGCCAGTTCCTCGGCGATCGCGACCACCTCGAAGTCGGTGATATGCCGGTGCAGCACCGCGAACAAGGCGACATAGTCGGAGTGCGGGATGCCCTGCGGGTAGCCGGCCCGCAGCCAGCCGACGATCCGGCCGAGTACCTTCGGCCTGAGCTCTGCGGGTTTCGCTTGATCGGTCACATTGCGCCCTTCAGGACTGTCCGAACAGGTGAATGCCGAACCTCGCGGCGATGAAAGCCTTTGCCGTATAGAGGATCCCGGTGATGATCGCCGCGATGATCAGTCCGAAGCAGAGTAGCGCGACGGTCAGCGCGGGGTAGTTGCGTTGCGTCACCCGGCCGTCCGGGGTCACCGTTCCCGCCATCGACCAGAACCGGACGCCGACCGCGAACACCATAGGCAACCCCGCCCCGAGTATCAGCCCGGCCAGCGCGACCTTCCACAGGGAGTTCAGATTGGTGATGAGCGTATGCACGTCCTGCTCCTCTCTAAACCTGCGCCGACCGCGGCGACTTACCGGGTTCCGCGGCCGCGTTGCCGCCGCTCGGTGCCGAGTCCTTCGGGCCGCCTGATTCGTCCTGTTCGGCGGCCGGCTCGTCGCGGGCCGCCTCGGCCTTCGCAACACTGGTCGGCGCGCCCGGCGTGTCACCCGGCCATTCGTTGACGTTGGTGGTGTCGACCGGATCCTTGCGGGAGCGCAGATAGATCAGACCCGACAACGCCAGCAGGATCGCGAATACCACCAGCACACCGGCCAACCCGCCGATGAAGTGCGCGATCGCCCAGCACGCGGCACCGGCCAGACCGGCCAGCGGCAGCGTGAACAGCCACGCGACCACCATCCGCCCCATCACACCCCAGCGCACCTCGGCACCCTTGCCGAGCCCGGTGCCCAGGATCGAGCCGGTCGCGGTCTGCGTGGTCGACAGCGGCAGCCCGAAGTGGGCCGAGGTGAGAATGATCGCCGCCGACGCGGATTCGGCGGCCAGACCCTGCGGCGATTCGATCTCGACGAGACCCTTGCCGAGGGTGCGGATGATCCGCCAGCCGCCGAGGTAGGTACCGGCCGCGATGGCGACGGCACAGGCGGCCATCACCCACAGCGGCATCTCATCGTTCTTGGTCAGCGAGCCGTGTGCGACCAGCGCGAGGAAGATGACGCCCATCGTCTTCTGCGCGTCATTGGTGCCGTGCGCCAGCGAGACCAGCGACGCCGAACCGATCTGGCCCCAGCGGAAACCCGTCTCCACCTTCGCCGGATCGGACTTCTGGGTGATCCGATAGACCAGCCAGGTGCCGATGGCCGACACCATCGCCGCGATGATCGGCGCGAGCACGGCGGGCAAAATGATCTTGGTGAGCACGCCGTCCGAGCCGGCCGCCCAGATCACGCCGCTGAAACCGAGAGCGGCGAGGGTGGCACCGATCAGGCCGCCGAACAGTGCGTGCGAGGAACTGGACGGCAGGCCGAACAGCCAGGTGAGCAAGTTCCAGAGAATGCCGCCGACCAGTCCGGCGAAGACGATGATCAGCAGATCATGCCCCTGCACGGCATCGAGGCGGACGATGCCTTTGGCCACGGTGGCGGCGACGGCGACCGAGAGAAAGGCGCCGATCAGATTGAGCACCGCGGACAACGCGACCGCGACGCGCGGCCGGAGCGCGCCGGTGGCGATCGAGGTCGCCATGGCGTTGGCGGTGTCATGGAAGCCGTTGGTGAAATCGAATGCGAGTGCCGTGACGATGACGATCAGGAGAACCAGTAATTCGACGGTCACGTGTCCAGTGTGCGGCACGGGTCAATATGATTGCCGGGTGGTTGCGGTTAACCGCGCGTCGCCGGTGCGATAAAGTCGGATCCTGTCCCCTATCAGCCGAATCGGGTGCAGCCGGGGGGCACCGGCTTACCGGCGAAGCGGTCGTCTATCCAGGCATGGGTGCCGGGGATTCCGCTGGTACTGACGATGAAGTGTTCACCGGGATAAATCTGGAAATTCACCTGGGTACCGCCGCGGCACCAGTCGGTGTAGAGGTTCTCGGCCCCCGCCAGCGGCACCCAGAACTCGTTCAGACCGTGATACATGAACACCGGGACGGTCGGCGGCATGGCACCGAGCCGATTCTGCGCCAGGATCTCCCGAATGAACGGCAGCTCGGTCGGCGCCGCCACATCGGTGAGCGCCTGCACCGGAATCGGCGCCACGATGCCGACGAACTCCTCGGCGGCCATGCAGAAATCCTTGCCGATGCGCGCCATGCGCCAGCCGTTGTCGTTCATCAGGTCGAGCATCTCCGGGTACTCCCGCGCCAACCCCAAGGTCGCGGCGAGGAATACCCCGGACGCGGCATCGCGACCGTTCATGGTGTCGAGCAGCAGGGTGAAATCGGCGGGCACGCCACCGAACGCGGCGCCGACGAGATTGATCTCCGGGGCATACGCCGGCGCCAGTTGCGCCGCCCACCCCGACGCGATGGCGCCGCCGGAATAGCCGGTGACCACGGTCGGCGCGTCCGGCGCCAAGCCGAGTTCCGGCGTCTGGACCGCAGCGCGAATCGCATCGAGCACCGCATGCCCGGCCATCAGGCCCGCCGCGTACGCCTGACGCGGACCCTGATGATCCGGCACCAGCACCGCGTACCCCTTCGACAGCGGGATCTGCGCCTGCCACAGCTTGCTCGACACCATCCGCAGCTCGTAGGACGGCGCGCACCGGTGCCCGAGTGAATCGATCGCCGGGTTCAGGCTCACCAGCGGACGAGGGCCGGGGCCGGTCCACGGGGCCGTCGGCATCAGCAGGGTGGCCACCACCGGGACCGGATTGCCCTTCGCGTCGGTGGAGCGGATCAGCAGCTCCGTCGAGGTCAGCGGGACCATCGTCACCCCGGTGCCGCCCGGGCGCGACGCGAGTACCGTTCCAGGGTTGCGGCTTTCGAAGCCGACCGGCGGCACATAGAACGGATCGCCCAGCGGCGTCGGCATGATCCCGGCGACTTCGCGGGACGGGAACAGCAATTCATCGAGCGGACTGGCGTGCGAGTTGACGCCGAGCACCGCGCCGAACGCCACCAGTACCGCAAGGGCAACGGCACAGAACCGCCCCGTCATCGAACCCACTTGACCCCGCTCCCGAAGCAGAAACCTGCCGAACCCCTGCAGTCTGACGTGGACCTACACCCCTGAGGAGCCCACACTTGCAGTGGCAGAGCAATCTTCGCACCGGCCATCGCGAACCGCCCGACATCGGCCGGACTCCCGCGCGTCGGCGGCGAACGGGCGTGGCTGCGATCACCCGCGAGGTGCCCACATCCCAACCGCGCGACAGCGCACGGGACGTGGCTGCGGCGAAGTGTGAGTGGGCGCTCCGCCACGTCCCGTTCGACGGGCACGTTGTGCGCGCAGCGCGAGCGGACACTCCGCCATGCCCCGCTGTGCGATCGGGTTCTGCGTTGAGGGCGTGGAACGCTCCCCTCAGCGGTGCGGCACGGTGACGTCTTGCCCGACTGCCGGCTAAGGAAGAAGCGTGCGGACCGCGTCGATGGTGTCGGCTTCGGCGGGATCCTTGTCGGGGCGGTAGCGGACCACGCGGGCGAAGCGCAGCGCCACCCCGCCGGGATAGCGCGGGCTGACCTGGACGCCGTCGAGGGCGATCTCGACGACCAGTTCGGGCCACAGGTAAACGGTCTGCTCGTCGCGGGCGCGTTCGTGCCGGGGGAACTCGGCCGTCTGCCATTGCAGCAACGCATCGGTGAGGCCCTTGAAGGTCTTACCGACCATGACGGGCTCGCCGGTTTCCGGGTCACGAGCGCCGAGGTGCAGGTTCGACAGGTAACCGGTGCGGCGCCCGTAACCCCATTCCGCGCCGAGGACCAGCAGGTCGAGGGTGTGCGTCGGCTTGATCTTCTGCCAGGACCGCCCGCGCCTGCCCGCCGCGTAGGGCGCGGACAGCGATTTGATCATCACGCCCTCGTGGCCCGCGGCGAGCGCGCCGTCGAAGTACTCCGCGGCGGCTTCTTCGTCGGGCCGGATCAGCGCGGGAATGCTCTGCGCGGCGGCTACTTTGGTGAGCGCGGCGCGGCGCTCGGACAGCGGGGCGTCGAGCAGGTCGGCACCGTCCAGGTGCAGACAGTCGAAGAAGTACGGGTGCAGCAGCAGTTCCCTGGTGGAACTCACCTCGGCGAACCGGCTCATTGTTTCTTGGAAAGGCCGCGGCCGTCCGGCATCGGTGAGCGCGAGGGTCTCCCCGTCCAGCACAACGCTGGTGCAGTCGAGCCCGGCGACCAGCTCCACCAGTTCCGGCACGCCCGCGGTGATATCGCGCAGCGTCCTGGTGAACACCCACACCCGCGAACCATCGCGATGCACCTGGATCCGTGCGCCGTCCATCTTGATCTCGACGCTCACGTCCCCGTCGAACTCGGTCAATGCCTCGTCCAGCGAGGCGCCGGGCGAGGCGAGCATCGGCTGGATCGGCCGGCCCACCTCGAGCCGGAATTCGCTGAGTGCCTCGACGCCGCCGGTCAGTGCCGCGATCGCGGTCACCGGCAGCCGACCGGACAGCATGTACGCCCGGCGCACGAGCTCGACCGGCACTCCCGCAGCCACGGCGACGGCCTCGCTGACGATCGCGGTGAGCGCCCCTTGGCGCAGCTCACCGGTGAGCAGGCGCAGCAGGAACGCCTGCTCGTCCGCGGTCGCGGCGGTCCAGAGGGCGGAGAGCAGGGCCTTGCGCCTGGCCGCCGATCCGGCACCCGAAGTCTCGGCCAGGTCGGACAGTGCGGCATCGACCGCCGAAACCGTCAGCGTCGCAACGAGTGCCGGAGTAGTGTCCACCGCGGTGAGGGTGCGCCAGCCGGTGCCGATCCGTCCCTGCCGTAGCTCGCCGGATGCCCACGCCACCACCGGCGCGAGTTCGTCCGGCGCGGCGGCGGTCAACAGCTCGGCGAAGGTGGCGATCTTCGTCTTGCGTGACCTGGTCGCGCGGACCGTCTCCGAAGCCTGGACGACATGCGAGAACAACACGAGTCGACGGTAACGCCTCCCTGTGACATATCGCTCAGCACTGCTGCTAATTCCCCATTGGCAGGCTTGCGAAAACGCCCATAAACTGGACGCATGGCCAAGACTTACGTCGGGGCGCGGCTTCGTCAGCTGCGGACCGAACGGGGGCTGAGCCAGGTCTCACTCGCCCAGAAGCTGGAGATCTCGGCGAGCTACCTCAACCAGATCGAACACGACGTGCGTCCGCTCACCGTTCCGGTGCTGCTGCGGATCAGCGAAGTGTTCGGCGTCGACGCGACCTTCTTCTCGTCTCAGGACGACACCCGGCTCATCGCCGAGCTCCAAGAGGTCGTGATGGATCAGGAGCTGGGCATCGAGGCCGACACCCAGGAGATCGCGGACATGGTGTCCGCACACCCGAGCATGGCCCGCGCGCTGGTCAACATGCACAACCGTTACCGCAACACCTCCGCCCAGCTGGCCGCCGCCACCGAGGACCGGTTCTCCGACGGTTCGGGCAGCGCGGCGATCAGCAAGCCGCACGAGGAGGTGCGCGACTTCTTCTACCAGCGGCAGAACTACATCCACGAATTGGACACTGCCGCAGAGGAACTCACCGCCCGCATCCGGTTCCACGGCGGCGACGTGAACAGCGAGGTGGCGCGGATCCTGCGCGCGCACGATGTGCGGATCGTGGAGCGCATCGATCTCGGCGAGGGCGTGCTGCACCGGTACGACGAGCAGACTCAGCGGCTGGAGATCGCGCCGCACCTGTCCGGTGGTCAGCGCACGTTCAAGCTCGCCGCCGAGCTCGCCTATTTCGAATGCGGCGGACTGCTCGAAAAGCTGGTCGAGGAGGGCAATTTCGCCTCTGAGGACACCCGCAAGCTGGCGATGCTCGGGCTCGCCAACTACTTCGCGGCGGCAACCGTATTGCCCTACACGCACTTTCACGAAGTCGCCGAGGACTTCCGCTACGACATCGAGCGGCTCTCCGCGTTCTTCACGCAGAGCTACGAGACCATCTGCCACCGGCTTTCGACCCTGCAGCGGCCGAAACTGCGCGGCGTCCCGTTCTCCTTCGTGCGGGTGGACCGGGCGGGCAATATGTCGAAGCGGCAGTCCGCCACCGGGTTCCACTTCTCCGCCAGCGGCGGCACCTGCCCGCTCTGGAACGTCTACGAGACCTTCGCCTACCCCGGCAAGATCATGACGCAGATCGCGCAGATGCCCGACGGCCGCAAATACCTGTGGGTCGCCCGCACGGTTGAACGCCGGGCCACCCGCTACGGCCAGCCGAGCAAGACCTTCGCCATCGGTCTCGGCTGCGAACTGCGCCACGCGGGCCGGGTGATCTACGCCGACGGCATCGACCTCGACGAAGTCCAGGCCACCCCCATCGGCGCGGGTTGCCGGGTCTGCGAACGGCTCAACTGCCCGCAGCGGGCGTTCCCGCCGCTCGGCAAGGTCCTCGACATCAGCGAACACCGCAGCTCGGTGTCCCCGTACGTGCTGAAGTAGGCGTCAGACCGAGCGAGTCGTTCCCGGACAACGAGCTAGGCGGCGAACGGGACGTGGTGGCGGGGAAGTGCGGGTGGGGGCCCCGTCATGTCCCGTTCGGCGGGGAGCTGGGCGGCGGTCGGGACGTGGTGGCGGAGAAGGGCGGGTGGGGGTGTCGTTATGTGCCGTTGGGCGAAGGCCAGATCGGGGCGCCGTTGGCGTGGAGGGCTAGGCGGGTTCGGGTGAGGAATTTGGCGGGGTCGGTGGTGAGGAGGGTGGAGTTGACGCGGATGAGGGTCCAGCCGAGGGCTTCCAGGGTGGCGGTGCGGTCGATGTCTTTGGTGCGCTGGTGGGGGTCGGTCCAGTGTTGCTCGCCGTCGTATTCGACGGCGACTTGCCAACGGCGCCAACCCATGTCGAGGCGGGCGAGGCACCGGCCGAAGCGGTCGCAGACGCGGATTTGGGTCTCCGGCGTAGGCAGTCCTGCCTGGCATAACATGAGGCGGGTACGGGATTCTTGGATGGATTCGGCACCGCCGTCGATATAAGGCAGCACTTTTCGGAGCTTGCGGCATCCTCGGATACCAGGATGGCGGTCGATGAGCTGCTCGATCGCCGCCGACTCCAGACCTGTCGCCTGGCAGAGCGCGTCCAGTACTTCGACCGCCTCGGCGAACTCGAGGTGGCGCCCCAGGTCGAGGGCAGTGCGAGCCGGTGTGGTGCAACGAAATCCGTCGATCGAGCACACCTCGTCATCCGGGATGGCATCGCGATACACCCGGACACCCCGAGGCGCGCGCACATGCGCGGGCAACGTGATCTCCGCAGGCTTGCTGTCGAGCCATCGAGTGCCATGCATTGCCGCAGCCGAAAACCCACTCAGGACGGCCTTCCCCTTCGCCCAATACCCGGCCGCCAGCGCGCGCCCGCGCGCATCCAACGCAACCCCCTTGCGCAGGTACACATCCTGATGGATCCGCTCGTACTCGGTACGCAACTGCCACCGCCGCACCAGCCCGGCCCGCAACGCCCAACTACCAGGAAACGGCTCATCGAGTACCCCCATGCCCCAATCCTGCTCCACCCCAATGGCGTCCCGCCCCACCGCCAACCCTCCTGACCGCCACTTATCCCCAACCCCGAACCTATCCCCAGCTGTCGACCCACCCCCCCCGAATAGCCCGCCGCCATGTCCCCTTCGGCGCGCTACAGACCGG
>NZ_BJXA01000082.1 GCF_007990755.1 Nocardia ninae NBRC 108245
GGTATCGCCTGCGGTCCCAGCCGACTGCTGGTCCTCGACCTCGATGGGGGTACCGACCGCGACCCGCCGCCGCAATGGTCCGGCGCCATCGACGGACGCGACGTGCTGACCCGCCTGGCCGAGACCGCAGGCAGGCCGGTTCCTTCCCAGACTCTGACCGTCCGGACCCCCGCAGGGTGGCATCTCTACTTCCGGCCGCCACCGCGGTCCGATCTCGGCAACAGCACCGCCCGACTGGGATGGCGTGTGGACACCCGTGGCGTCGGCGGCTATGTAGTCGCGCCCGGGTCGCGCTGTTCCGGCGGCGTCTATCGGATCGTTCGCCGCACACCGGTCGCGGCTCTGCCCGACTGGCTCGCCGACGCGCTCACGCTGCCATCGCCACCCCCGCGACATCCCTTGGTATTGCCCGACTATCGCGCCCACGCCTACATCTCGAAGGTTCTCCGTAGCGAGGCGGAGGCGGTCACCTCCGCACCCACCGGCCAACGGCATCTGACACTGCTGCGTGCTGCGGGAGCGCTAGGACGGCTCGTCGGCGGCGGAGAACTCGATGAACACGAAGCGCGCGCGGTCCTACACGATGCCGCCCGCCACCACTTCGGATACGACGGATTCACCGAAGCCGAGGCCGCCCGGACCATCGACGACGGCCTCGCCTACGGAGCGCTCCGCCCACGCCGTCTCAGCTGACTCCCGGTCCATCTCACGAGTCGAGCCAGGCCCACGAGCCGAACCCATCATTTCACTGCTGGAGGACTGGCGTACCGGCTCTTGCGACGCGCCGTCCGGTCTCGACCGGCGGGTTGGTCGCACCAGTCCGCCCACCGGCCTCGCAACATCTGCGCCTACTCCATCGAGGGCCGATATGACATCCGACCAGCCACGCGTGTGCCGCTATTGCGGCGATGACATCTGGCTCGACGAGTACCACAGCTGGCTCGCGGGCCCATTCGCCGCCGCGCAATGCGACTCCCATCTTGTTCGCTGTCTCAACTGCGACCGCGAAAAAGGTCACCTGGCTTGCCTGCGTTGCGCAGGCGACGGCTACGAGACCGGCTTCCACGAACCGTAGGCCCGCCTCTCTGCGCCTGCGCACTACCTCACACGGCTGCAACGCCCGGCCGAATCCCGCGCGTCCATTACCGGCAACCTTTGAAACATCAAGGGAGACAACCATGTCGATAGACATCGCCGCATCCGCATCAGTTTCCGAATCTACCGACGCTCTCGAGCAACTCCTGGTCCAGCCGCCTTCGCTGGACCCCCGCATCCTGGTGGTCGACGACAACGTCCGCAGAACTTTCGACGACACCTTCGAATCTGATCCCGAACTGGTCGAGCTTCTGACCGCAGTTCGCGAAGAGGGCGTCTCGATTCCGATCATCGCCGAACTTACTGCCGACGGCAGTATCAGCGTTATCGATGGCCAATTGCGTGTACTGGCCGCGCGCAAAGCGGGTCTGGATGCCGTACCAGGTTGGGTCCGCCGCGCCCCCGACTTCGACGACAAAACCCGGGCACTGACGCGGATCACCAAGCAGCTCGGCACCTACCGCCGCGTCGCCTTGCCCAAAGGCGACCACGCTGCGGCCGTTGCACTCATGCTGGATCTGGGCATGCCCGTCACCAAAGTGTCCAAAGCGACTCACATGAAGAAGGACGTCGTGAAAACCACTGCCCTGATCGGTAAGTCGCCGACGGCCCGGCGACTGCTCGACGAAGGCTCACTGGACCTCGCCCAGCTCGAAGTCATCGCAGAATTCGAGAATGCCGGCGACACCGACGCCGTAGCACGCTTAGAACAGACCGACGCCCGCGATTTCAACTGGACCGCGCAGCTATTGCACGACGAACGTGACCAGGCTCTCGCCCACCAGACTGAGGCCCTCGGCTACACCGAACAGGGTTATCGCGTCCTGCACGAGGACGACTTCTCGCAGGACGCCGACGGTTACGTTCCAATCGACGACGTTCGCACCCCCGACGGCCTGCAAGTCACACCTGCCGCCACCCGGCAACACCCCGCGTTGTGGGCGGTCTACCTCGAACACCTCGACGACGAGCTCGACATCACCGACGCCGAGACCGGCGTACCGGTCGATCCCGACACCGTGGACTGGGACACCGACACCGACACCGACCGCACCGCCCAGGCCGCCGATGGGCTGCGCCACGCCGACACCATCAAACTGTCACCGTGGCGTCCGTGGTGGTACATCCGGCCCGACGACATGACCGCCGCCGGCGTCGTGCCCGCGCCCATGGATGAGGACATCGAACTCACCGAGCCCGACCCTGTCTCACCACCTCCGACCGGAGACAACGACAATCCGGATATCCACTCCGAGGAGGTCGAAGCCACCGCCCCCGTGGCCTCCGTCAGCGCCGTCGACGATCCTGACGACACCGCCGAGATCGAGGACCCGCACGAAGCCCAGCGCCGCGACGCGGCTCGCATCGAGGCCCAGCTTCTCGCCGCTGACCAGGCCGCCAAGATACAGGCTGCCCGTGCGGAGGCGACGCGCTTGGCAGCCGAGCGCCGTGAAGCCGAGCGGCAGGCAGCCGCGCGAATCGAGAAGCTCTGTGACCAGGCCAAGGCGGTCAACTCCGCCCGGCGCGATTGGCTGATCGAGCACATCGTGCCGCGCAAAACCCTCACCAAGGACGAGGCCCAGTTCGTTGCCGCGTCACTACTGCGTGATCCGGAGCTGCTGAGCCGGTTCGGTGCCGCTGACATGGGGCTGCGGCTGCTGGGATTCGCCAACGCCCAAGACGCCGCCGCGTCGTTGACCGAGACGACCCGAGGCCGGGCCGACGTCTATGTCTACGTCCTTGTTCTCGCAGGCTATGAATGGCTGATCACCAAGGATCTATGGCGGATGCGCGAGGTCGCATCCGGGCGGGAAAACCACAACAACGTGTCGTTCTACCTGCGCTTCCTCGCCACGCGCGGCTACCCGCTGGTCGCCATCGAACTCGCGGGACTCGGCGAGCTCGATCCGGACTCCATCGAGACCGACCTCTAGACACACAGCCGACTGTGATCCTCGCGTTCGCCGGTGTGCCCGACCAAGTGGGCACACCGGCGAACTGCCACTTCTGACCGTTCTCCCCGATTGGAGATGGTTTCGCATGTCCGTGCTCACCGGCGTTCGCAACGCCACACTCGACGACATGGTCGCTCTGCTGCAAACCCAGCAGGCCGCCAAACTCGACGTCGTCGCCCCCGTCACCGCGTTGACCTGCCGTGACGGATTCATCGAACTGACCGGAGCCGACCCCGTCATCGACGAGGCCGGTGTCACCCCGGTCGACGGCCGGTACCTGCCGACTGTCTCCGCCGACGGCGACCTCGCCGAAAAACTCGACATATCCCGCCGCTACCTGCGCCACCTGCGTGACATCGGCCGCGTGGACCTGTTCGACGTGAACATCAACGGCAAAATCCACGGCCGCGTCCCCGGCTCCGACAGCCGCCATGAGCCCGACCAGCGCAAGTTCCTCCTGCGGACCTTCCGCGGTGATCCCGGCGGACCGGGCGTGCTGCGGGCGGTGCTGTCCGACCGCTTCGGCATCTGCGACAACTTCGACGTGTTGACCGCCGTTCTCGACGGCATCAACCAGGCAGGCACCCCCGTCACCATCCGCTCCTGCGACCTGACCGACTCCGCGATGCACGTCAAGGTCTACTCACCCGCCGTCGCCCAACTGGCTCCCGCTCTGCTCGCCAACTACCGCAACCCGTTCGCCACACCACAACTCGCCGACGACCGCACCACCGTCACCACCCCGCCCGGCCGACCCACGCACGACGCCCCACCGCCCAGCGATCCGGATCTGCCGGTCATGTTCGCCGGTTTCCGCTTCTCCAACTCCGAGACCGGCCACGGCGCGGTCGTACTGAAACCCGAACTCTACGTCCGGGTCTGCGGCAACGGACTGACCCTGCCGATGTTGGCGGTTCGCGACGTCCACCTCGGCAGCCGACTCAAGGCCGGCGCGGTTGCCTGGTCCCAGGACACCTACGACAAGCAATTGGCCGTCGTGACGGCCAAAACCCGCGACACGGTCCAGCATTGGCTCTCGCCTGAATTCCTCGCCGAACAGATCGCCCTGCTGGGTGCCACCGCGACGACTCCGGTGACCGAACCGGGCAAGACGATCACTGTCATCGCCAAACAGATGCGTTTCTCCGATGCAGAACGCACCGGAATTCTCAGCCATTTCATCGCCGGTGGCCAGCTCAATGCGGCGGGGATCGCCAATGCAATTACCAGCTTTTCCCAAACACTGGCCGATCCTACCCGGGCTGACACCCTCGACGACCTGGCCGTCGAAGCCATGGCATTGGCGTGACCTGATCCGCCGACGGATGAACAGGTTCCCGAGGCTGTGAACCGAGAACTGAGGCCCAACAGTTCCCGAACAACCGCAGTCACCCGCCGTCGCGCTAAACCCCTGTGCCCGGGGCTGCCGATTCACTCTGTCGGTTCTGATTGCCTTCCATGACAACTCTCCTCAATCGCTGACGCTTCTTGTACTCGTCTGAGTTGTTGCGATCGAACCTGTTTCGCGCCACAGCCACCGAATCTTCCGTGTTGTTGGTCGCACCTCGGCATCTACGCTGATCGCGGTCGAGCTCATCACTCAAATGATCTCGGCATCAACAATTTTCGGTCCACCAGCAGCTTTCCGATGCCTACGCGGCGCGGGTCGCCCTCCGTCGTCATTGTCTTCCGAAAGGATCTGTGATCCCCATGCTCGAATTGATGGATTGGTTCTGTGGCGCCGGTGGCTCCAGTCAAGGCGCGCACGCTGTTCCCGGAGTTCAGGTCACTCGCGCCGCAAATCATTGGGAGCTGGCAATCGAGTCGCATTCCAGAAATTTTCCAGCTACCGATCATTATCTCGGTGATATCCGCACCGCACCAGTGCATCGCTGGCCGGTCGCCGACCTCCTGTGGGCGTCCCCGGAGTGCCCGCAATGGTCCTCCGCGCGCGGAGCGCGCCGCGACTTCCACAACAGCCTGCAAACCGATCTGCTCGAGCTGCCTCGCGACGAGGAGGCCGAACGCTCCCGCGCCCTGATGGAAGAGGTCCCCCAGTACCTACGCGGTGTCATCGACCGCGGCGGCAGGGTCCGCGGCGGAGTAGTGGAAAACGTTGTCGAGGTCAGAGGGTGGGATCAGTGGAGTCGCTGGATCGGGGAAATCCGCGCATTGGGCTACAAGACCCGGCTGATCGCGATGAACTCCATGCACGCCCAGCCCGCACGCACCCCGGTCGCCCCACAGTCGCGCGACCGGCTCTATCTGGCCTACTGGGACGTCGCGTTGCAGCGAGAACCGGACTGGGACAAGTGGTTGCGGCCGTTGGCCTATTGCGAGGTTTGCGACGAATCGGTGCAAGCCCTGCAGGTGTTCAAACAGCCCGGCGTCGACATGGGCCGCTACCGGCAGCAGTACACCTACCGGTGCCCGCACGTGACCTGCCGGAACTCCGTGCTCGAGCCGCCCGCGTCTCCGGCGGCGACTGCGATCGACTGGAGCTTGGAAGGTACCCGCATCGGTGATCGGGATCGACCGCTGGCCGAGAAGACGATGGAGCGCATCCGCGTCGGACTCAAGCGCTACGCCACTGTCGCGCCGATGATGGTCCCCGCAGGCGGGACCTGGCGCGACGCGGCGATCCCGGTCACCGCGCCGATGAGCGCCCGCACCACCCGCGAAAACGACGGCATCGCCATTCCGGCCCCGTTCCTCGCGTTGTTGCGGTCCGATAGGGCGCGCACCGTCGGATTGCACGAGCCGATGGCCACCGTTGTCGCGGACGGATCCAATCACGGCCTCGTGGTGCCGCCCCTGGTCGTGCCGATGGAGGGCCGCGACGGCAAAGAAGCCGTGCCCGCCACGATGCCGATGCGCACCCAGACCACCCGCGCCGAAACCGCCGTGTGCTTCCTGCCGTTCGTCACCGAACTACGCGGCGGATCCTCTGATGCCCGGTCTGTGTACGAGGCTCTGGCCACTGTCACCGCCTCCGGGAATCACCACGGTCTGGTTACTCCCGCGGCGACCACGCCGGATGGGCTGTGGGAGTCGATGTTGTTGCCGTACTTCGGCAAGAGCGTCCCGCGTCCGGTGGCCGAGCCCATGGGCGCGCTGACCACCCGCGACACCTACGCGCTCGTGGACGTCCTCAGCGAGGAATACATCAACGACGTTCGGTTCAGAATGCTCGAGCCCCACGAAATTTCACGGGCGATGGCGTTCGGCACCGACTACGTCGTGGTCGGCAACAAGCGCCAGCGCGTGCGCCAGCTTGGCAACGCGGTTACCCCGCCTGTCGCGGAGGTCATCATTTCCGCGCTGGTCGAGGCCATCACCGGCGAAGAGATCGACCGCTGGCCCACCAGCCTGACTCCTCGCCAGCCCACTGCGGCACCAACCCGCTCCCAGTCGCTGGCAGCGTAGACCAGCTTGCAGGACGACCAGCTCATCGCACGGCACCGGAGTCCTTCACCATCGGCACCCGTCGCCCCGAACCAGACTCGCCATTCATCGGCGCTTCTGAGGAGATAACCAGCGTTCGACCTGGCTGGAAACCTTGCGGCATGGTCGGTGCTTTGGAAGGTGCGCGGCTAGGCGGGATCGGTACCGGGGGCTGTCGATCTACCCCAAGGGGATCAGGCCGTGGCAAGGGCGTCAAGCCTGCGGAAAAAGCGCCCCAGGCTTGACGCCCTTGCCGCAGCCCGATGGCGGAGCCATAGATCGACAGCCCCCGAGCACCGATCCAGCTCTTCTCACTTTCGAGCTGGCGGGGCCGGGTGGGTCGATCGTCCTTATCAACTCACTTCACCCGAGGAGACTCACCATGTTCGGAGCAATTACTCCCACCATCATCGGCAACCTGACCGCAAACCCAGAACTTTTCTTCAGCAGCAAGGGCGAAGCCGGCGTTCATTTCACTGTCGCGTGCAACGACCGCTACTACGACAAGGACGCCGAACGGTACAAGGACCTGCCCGCGGTATTCATGCGCTGCACCGCGTGGGGTGCGCTGGCCGAGCACATTGCCGACAGCCTCAGCCGCGGGATGACCGTCATCGGCTTCGGACGGTTGAAGCAGTCCAGCTACACCGTAAAGGACACGGGCGAGAAGCGCACCGTCATGGAGATGACCATCGATGTTCTCGGACCCTCGTTGCAGTACGCGACGGCGGAGGTCACCAAGGCGTCTCGTGCCACCACCGTGGTCGACGAGCCGATCGAGGACCCGTGGGGCGCGGCCCCCGATCAGACCCCGGTCTCGGTCGGTGCGGGCGAGCAGTCCACCCCCGAGAGCGAGGATGACAACCCACCGTTCTAACCCCCATCTCCCATCGCCTGTCCCGGTCCCGTATCGCGGGACCGGGACAGGCGTCTTTGTTCCATTCCTTCGTCCTGAAAGGCAAGACGATGACGTCGACCGGTCACCCCGCTGCCCGACTCAGTCGGGTGCACTAACGGATGCGTACGTCATGTCCGAGCCACTCCCTCGAGTTGACCTCGAGGCCGAGAATTCTCGGCTACGCGCTCTGGTCGCGGAACTCTCGGACCGCTGTCGCGCTCTCGAAATAGTCGTCCACGATCTAACCGTCACCGTGGACGATTGTCTCGACCGCGAGTCCGAACAGCTCAACGACGTGCGCCACGAACGACTTGCCACCACCGGCATGTCGCGCGTCGCACCCCACCCCGGCAGCTCCTACGACTGGAGCCTGCCGAATACACAACCCTCCTCCCGCAACGCCAGCGGCGACATAGCCACCTCCGGCGAACAGCACCGCGTCTGACCGCGGCCAATCGCCGCGCCCAGCGCGGATTCCGACGGCCGTGTCGGCACTTGACTCTCCCGCCTACCCCCCGTAGCTGCGTGGGTGACCCGTCGACACGGTCCCCGGAGTCCACGCCGCGCCATCGCGACGCTGGCGATCCCTCACATTCCCGTCGGCCCCGACCGCGCACGAGAAAGGCTCAGCCGTGGCATTGATCTGGTTGGCTGCCATCGCCGTTGCAGGGTTCCTGATCTTCTGGTCCCTATTTCCCACCCTCGCCCGGGTCGCTGGAATTCTGCTGATGTTCGACTCCGTCCTCACGTTGATCCTGTTTCCCGACCGGGCGCCCGCCGCGCATGTCGGCTGGCTGCTGGCTGGGATCGGGCTGTGGCTGGCTGGGCACTTCGTCTTCGCCGTCAAGTACGGCGCGTGGCGCTCGCGCCTCGCCGCGCGGATCGTCCGCGCTTCGGTCCTGCAGCGGTTGCTTCCCTCCGAGCTCCGATAGTCCCGCCGCGTCTCCCCTCGCGGGGACCGGCGGTTTCCGGTCGTCATCGCGCGCCGGGCTTGGACGCGCTCGCCTCGACTTGCCGCTCGACGCTGCGTTTCCGGTGCTGCCAAGCAGCTTGCGCAGTTCGCCGACCGGCATCTCGGCCCAGATGCCGAGGTCGGTGTCGCTGACGCCCCGTTGTTTCATCCGCTGCAGCGCGTCGCTCTGCTCCGGTAAGGCGGCGGCCACGACCTTCTCGTACGTCTCTTTGGCTTTCGCCACGGCTGCCTCGCATCGAATCATCGCGGAGGCGATGGCCGCGTCGCGGCGCTGGGCTGCCTGCGTCTGGACGTCGCGGTGGCGGCGGAACAGATACAGGTCATCGCCGTTGGCCTTGGCGATCTCGAGCTGGTGCCGCACCGCCTGCGCGGCGATGCGGCGCGCGATCGTCCGTCCTGACGTCGAACGCTTGCGTTGGCTGTCCATGTCGTCCTCCGCTTCCCGGTGTTCTCCGCCCGCCGATCGCCCCGGTTTCGGGTCCGGCCGGACGCGGCCGTTCTCTCATTCTGTTTCTTCAGAATTTCAATGTAGCTCTGCCACCGCCCCCTTCTGAACACCATTCTCGCTTGCGCCATTACAGCCCATTACATCCCATATGGGCTTTCTTTTTAACCGCGTCACACCCCTTGCATCGCGATGCGACTTGGGGGACTTTCGAATAGGTGATGACACTTCACCGGCTGCATTCCGGTGACGGCTACGAGTATTTGACCCAGCAGGTCGCTACGGGCGACCGCGTTCGGGATCGCACCCGTGACCTCACCGATTACTACACCGCGCACGGCTGCCCACCGGGCCAATGGTTCGGGCGCGGAGCCGCCGCGCTCGGTTTATCGGGCGAGGTGACCGAACAGCAGATGCAATTATTGTTCGGCGAGGGAATGCACCCGGACGCGAACCGTATCATCACCGAAGCCTTGGCCGACGGAAAGACCATTGCCGAGGCGATCGCCACCGCGAGTTTGGGTGCCAATTTCTATCAATTCTCCTCCAAAACGCCGATATCGGAATTGCTCGATCGGATGGTGGTCGCGTTCACCGAGAAGAACCAGCGGCGACCGACCTACGACGAACGGATGATGCTGCGCACCGAGGCCACCCGCACACACCTGACAGCTGAACTCGGCACCGAGCCGTCCACCGAGGCCATCGAGGACGCACTCGCCCAGGAGCAAGGAGAGTCGCGTAAGGCCGTCGCTGGCTTCGACTGCGTATTCACTCCGCAGAAATCGATCGCGATCCTGTGGGGCTTGGCCGACGACGAGGTGCGCCGCGTCATCTGGGAATGCCACGAGGAAGCGATGCGCGAAATCCTGGAGTGGGCCGAACAGCGGTACGCGGTCACCCGCCGCGGCCACAACGGGGTTCGGCAGATCGACGCGAACGGGTTGACTGTCGCGTTGTTCCGTCACTACGACTCGCGCACGGGTGACCCGCTACCGCACACGCACGCCACGATATCGGCGAAAGTCGAAGGCAGCGACGGCAAATGGTCCTCGCTCGACGCTCGCCCGCTCTACGGCGGCGCGGTGGCGTTGTCGTGTCGCTACAACGCGATGATCGTCGGCAAGCTGCGTCGCCGTCTCGGGTTGCGGTTCGAGGAACGCTCCCGAGGTCGCGGCAAGCAACCGGTGCTCGAGATCGTCGGCATCTCCGATGCGATGATCGAGTTCTTCTCGAGGCGCCGCACAGCGATCATCGCCCGCACCGAACAACTCCTCGCCGCGTACCGGCGAGCACACGGCCACAATCCCGACAAGCGCGCCCAAGCCAAATTGGCACAACAGGCGACGCTGGAAACCCGGGACGCCAAAGCCGAACCACACAGCCTGCGCGACATGCTGGCAGGCTGGGATCGCCGAGTCCGCGCTTTCCTCGGCGACGGCCGCGACGCACAACGGTTCGTCACCGATCTCCTCGAACAACACCGGCTCGACGACCATCCGGCCGCGTTCGACGCCCGCCGAGTCGCCGTCGCCGCGGGCGTGGCCGTCGGCGGCGCAGCCGAAGTTCTGCGATCCGACGACACACACCTGAGCGCCGCGATCGAGCACGCCGTGGACGAATGCATCGGCCTGCACCCCGGCGACCGCACCCCGGCCATCGCGCAGGTTCGGGGACTGCTGCTGTCAGGCGACGATGACGAGTTGCTCGCCGACATCGACGAGGCATTCACCGCCACCCAGCGCACCGCATACGACCCGAAACGAATCGCCGAAGAAGTCGCTGCCACGGTCGCGCGACGCCGCGCGACCTGGACCGAAGCCAACATCTATTCCGCAGCCGACGAACGAGTCGGTCTGTGCGATTTCGACAGCGACACCGCGCAACGCGCCGCCGTCGAGGAAATCGTGCAAGCCGTCCGGGACGGACACAGCATCCAATTGACCATCGACCCGGACCCGGTGCCCGCGGCCATCGCGCGCCGCAACGGGGAAAGCGAATTCACCGTCACCGGCGCGATCCGCTACACCAGCGAAGAAGTCCTCGCCGCCGAGCACCGCCTGCTTGACGCAGCCAACACCGCCACCGAGCACTACCTGCCCCACGCCGCGGTCGCCGCGGCCATCGCCGAAGTCGAGCGGTCCCAACCTCGGCAGCGTCGCCGCCGTCTCAACGCCGCGCAGCAGGCGATCGCGCATCACCTCTGCACCTCAGGGATGGCGTTGACCGCCGCCATCGGCCCCGCCGGCAGCGGCAAGACCACCGCGATGACGGTCGTCTCCCGCGCCTGGCAGGCCAGCGGACGGTCGGTGCTGGCGCTGGGTCCGTCGAAGAACGCGGCCCGCGAACTCGGCGACAGCATCGGCGTGCGCGGCTCCACCGTCGCCCGGGTCCTGACCCTGGCCAAGTACGGGCTGCCCACGGGAATCACCCCGGGCGCGATGCTGCTCGTGGACGAAACCGCGATGGCGGCCACCCACGACCTGGACCAGCTGCAACGGCTCGCCCGCCAGCACGGCGCGGTCGTGCGATGGGTCGGCGACCCGCACCAGCTGTCGGCCGTCGAGTCCGGTGGCGCACTGCGTCTGCTCGCCGCCGACACCCGCGCGCCGACGCTGATGACGATCGTCCGATTCAAGACCGCCGCCGAGGCCGCGGCCACACTGGCGGTCCGTGCCGGCGACGCGGAGGCGGCATGGAACTTCTACAGCGGTGCCGGACGGGTCACCTCCGGGATGGTCGACGAGCTGCGTGAGCGCATCCTGGCCGATCACCTCGCCGACATCGCCGCCGGGAAATCCTCGTTGATGCTCGCAGCCACCCTCGATGACGTCGCCACCCTGAACCTCGCCGCCCAAGCAGCACACACCGTGTCCGGACGTGTCGACACAACGCGCGGCTCGGTCAGGTTGTCCGACAGCGCTGACGGTCATGTCGGCGACGTCGTGGTGACTCGTCTCAACGACAACCGGTTGCGGGTCACCGGCGGCAAACGCGGCGGCACCGGCATCGACAACGGCGACCTGTGGCGCATCCGGAAAGTGCACACCGACGGGTCGATCACCGTTCTCGGTGTCGATCACCGCGGCAGTGTGCGTCTACCGGCGGACTATGTAGCCGCCAACGTCGAGCTCGGCTACGCGTCCACCGTGCATCGCAGCCAAGGCAGCACCGTCGACCGATGTCGCCTGTTGATCAACGCCACCCTCGGCCGTGCCCTGGCCTACGTCGGGCTCACCCGCGGCGCGGAATCCAACCACATCTACCAGGCCCTCGACGCCCTCGACCCGACCTGCGAGCAGCAGCCCGAAGACCCGATCACCGAACAACAAATGTTCGCAAAAGTCCTCGCCCGCGAGGACGACAATCTCACCGCCACCGAAACCATGCGACTCGAACAAGCCCGCATCGACGACCCGGCGCGGCTGCGCGGCATCTACACCCACATCACCGGGCTACTCACTGACGCCCGCGGCCGTCGCCTGCTCGACCGGGCGCTGCCCGTCGTGCTCTATCGCGACGCCGAGACCTCCGACCGATTCCAAACGCTGCTCGACACGATCGCGCTGGCCGATCAGCATCGACTCGACAGCCGTGCCCTCGTCGCCGACATCACCACCAACAACGGCGAGGACCTCGGCGACAGCCTGGCCACCGCCCGCGATGTGGCAGCAGTGCTGTGTGCTCGCGCCGACGACTGGATCGCACAGCATCTCACCCCCGCGACAGCAGCTGTGTCTACCTCGACCGACACCTTGACCGCGGACGCATCCAGCGACGCGACGCTGTATGCCGCCGCTGCGGCCGTCAATCGCCGCGAAGTTCTCGCGCAATCGGGTCGGTTCAGTGCCCTGCGTGACGCTCCCGTCACCGGCTGTCCACCCGTACCCAGCCGTCATCCCGGCGTCGACACCGAACTTGCCGATCTTGCCGACGAACTCCGGAGCCGCCTCACCGGCGCCCACGGACCCGCTGCGCCGCTAGACGCCCCCGATCCCGAGTCCGGTCGAGACGACGTCACACGGCAGATGCGCATCCAACGCCTCAACCGGCTGCGTCACGACCATGAGCACTACATCAAGCAGCTGTCCGACGAGCGCGGACGGTACCTGCTGTACCGGGCGCTGCCGGTCGTGGTGTACGCCGAAGCCGCCCGCTCCCAGCATTTCGCCGCCCTGCTCGACGCGATCGCCCGCGCCGACGCCACCGGCCTGAACAGCAACGCACTGATAGGTTCGATCACGACCGACGACTTCACTGACTTCGGCACCGGGCTGCTGGAGACCCGAGATCCCGGCGACCTGCTGGCCGGCCGCGCTCAACGATGGATCGCCCGCGAAACAGCAACCCAACGCACAGCCGCAGCTATCGCGGCCGGCACGGTGAACCTAGAAACATTGGCGCTCACCGACGACACATCCGCCATCGAACTCATCTCAACGGCAGACGCGGTAAACCGACTCACAGAGCACGCCGCACTCACCTCGGCTGGGACGCCACCCCCAACGCCGAGCCCTCCGCCCCCTCCGTTCCCCGGCATCGATCAACGTCTCGTGGATTTCGCCGCCGAGCTTCGACGGCGTATCGCGCGCGAGGAACGCGCGCTCCTCGACAGCGACCGCACTGCCGTTGATCCTCAAAGCGAAACACCTGTCGTCGGTCAGCCGGTAGAGGATCCTCGACATCCCGGCATCCACATGCCCTCTCCAACGCCCCACAGCTTCTCGACCCTGCCGCCGCATCGCGACGACGCGTCAATTGACGCGGAATCGCCGTCGGATGACGCCGCACCGGATCCCCGGCGGCGTAGGAAACTCCTACGGCGACAGCGATCGTTGCCAGTTCGACATCGCCGCCGATCGTTGTAGCTCTTCGTCGTGACGTGGCGATCTACCATCGCCTCTTGATGCCGATCGGTCTGCGGCGGACAATTTCGGTAGCCACAAGCTCGCTCAACACCGAGAAGGGGCATCAATCATGGGGCAGACGGGGCTGAGCGTCATCATTGCACTGGCACTTCTCCTAGCCTGGGCGCTGTATCCCGGTCTCGCGCGATTCCTCGCCATACTGCTCGTGATCGACTCCATCGCCTCTGTCTTCCTGTTTCCGTACAAGGCGCCGTTGGCCCATCTCGGCTGGCTTATCTTCGGCATCGCGCTGTGGCTTGCCAGCCATCGACGATTGGCCATCCGCCACCGCTCGTGGCGCTCCACCCTGGCCAAACGCGCCTTTCAACTACCGGGTCTGCGACATCTCCAGCCTCGCGCCCTGCCGTGACCGATTCCTGATCACCTCCACAAGCTTTCAGGCTTACCCTCCACTATTCGTCGCTGGAGGCGGACCTCGGGTGGCCCTCCGATGACGCTGACTTGTCGGTGCAACTCGGTATCCTCGCGGCGTGGCTGAAATGGGGGAGCAGGGTCCGATTAGGCGGTTGCCGGTGGACAAGAAGAATGCCGGGCCGCTGACCGAAGCCTGGATCAGGTACGAGAAGCAAGCTGCTGCCTTGGGGCTGATTCGTGAACTGCTGCAACAGACCGATATCCAAGCGATCGCTCTGCAACACTCCTCAGACGCTATCCTGCTGTACCGCGACCGGCGGCCGAAGCTTGTCTCAATCAAGCATCGCGAGCCTGACCAGAAGAACGACGACAGCGGCTGGAGCCGCCCGAAACTGAAGGAAATGCTCGGTGTTTTGTACCGCCAGTGGCTGGAGGCCGAGCAGGCGTGCCAGCTGGCTTTCTGGTCAAACGCCGGATTCGTCCGCGATGCACGCGACAATCACGCGCGTCTGATCGACGGGGCGACACCGTCGGCAGGTTTTCTGCATTGGCTGACTGCGACCGTCGGGGTCGCTCCAGAGCACTTGGACGCATTCGCGCGTGATCTGGAACTGCTCGCCGAGCCGCTGCCTCGCAGATTCGAGATCGATGCTGTCGGCGCGACGGCGGTGGCCGAGTTCCTGCGGCGTCATGGACGCGATTTCGCTCCGTTGTTTGCCCGAGAATGTTTCAACCTGTTGTGTGACCGCATTATCGAACTCAGCGCCCCGTCTCCCGCACCACCGTCGACCGATACTCGCAGAGACCTGGTGGATCGGCTGTACCCGCGCCTGGATGCCGGCGATGCGGCCCGGCTCGCGTTGAGGACACTCCCGGTGACCGAGGCCGAGGCGATCATGCTGAGAGAACACGACCGCCGGTTGGCGACCAGAGTGCCCGATCCTGGATTCAGGTGGGAAGCCGACGATCGGTTCGTCGGTCGCGTCGCTGTGCTATCGCAGTTGACCGACTTACTCGAACCAGGGGGCGTCACCGCCGTACCCCCGGTTTGCATATCCGGCATGACGGGCTGCGGAAAATCCAGCGTAGCAACACAATTTGCCGCACTCCACACTGATGCCCTGCGCCCGGTATTCATCAGCGCCAGTAGTCGCGCCGACGTAATCGCCGGACTGCAACAACTGGGTCAAACCGATGCCGGATCCCGCATCGGCGATATCGCCGATGCCCGGACAGCGGTGACACCCGCCATGCCCGCGACGACGAGCTTGCTACTGATTCTCGACGGAGTGACCGACGCCGACGCCCTGCGTGGACTGATCCCTCGCCGGTCACTGTGCCGGGTGCTGATCACCACGACGGTGGCCAACCTCGACAGCGGATACCGCGAAGTGCGGCTCCACGCATGGGAGCCAGACGAAAGCCGCGCGTTTCTCGCCGATCATCTACCGCACGAGACTGCCGAAAACCGTGACCGCTTGCGGGCAGACCTGTACGACAATCCTTTAGCGCTCAATCAAGCCGTTGACCACTGTCACGTCCTTCGCCGCTCCGTCACCAGCTACCTCACCCGGCTACGAGAGGCTCCCGCGCACACATTGGCGCTGGGGAAGGCCACAGGGCATCCTGCATCGATCATCGAATCCATCAGGATGAATATCGAAGCCGTCGAAAGTACCTCGCCGGAAGCGCTGACCCTGCTGACCGTCCTAGCGTTCATGGGGCCCGCACCACTGCACGAGTCGGTGTTCGACACGGCGAGCCCGACTACCTCCGTCCACCCACCCACTGCCGCAGTCGACACCAATGCCACACGCCGATGGCGGTCGCGCTTTCGACGCAAGCCGCCGCGTAGCCACTCGCAGACAATCCCACAAGCAACCGAACTTGCCGTCGAGATACGCAACAGACTGCACGACAAGAACTTCCGTGACCGAGCCACCGAGAACCTAGCGCGTATATCTCTACTCACAACGACCGCGGACCATCTCTCGGTCCATCCCCTAATAGCACTGGCAATACTCGACCGAGTCACCGACGCGGCGCCCTGGCTGGAAGCAGGAATCAGCGTATTTCTGCCAACATCTGCAGCAGGCTCAATCACCGACCCAATACCCAATCTCGACGAGAACCTCAGCGCCGCAACCCATATCACAGTCTCGGCTCTCGACCACGGCTACACAGGCCCGGGTCCGATCACGATGGCAGCACTCCTGTGTCACCGTCTCTCGCTGGTTGGCGCGAACGACTCCAGCGCCGAACACGGATGGACAGCCACCGAACTAGGTGAGTTCGCCATCAGCAATGCCATCAATCACGCGAATGTCACCACAGCCCCGATTTGGAAGCTGGCAGCCGCTCGCATGCAACTTCCTCTCGCGCAAGCACACTCCCTTGCCGGCCGGGTCGACGAGGCCCTCGCCGCAATCGACTCAAGCCTGATGTGGGCGCATGACCTGCGCAACCCACTATTGACTGCCGAGGCTGTGACGGCCGCAGAGCCCATCGTCACTATGCACGGCCGTCGCGATTTCGCAGAGCTGTTGCTGTCCCGGATCGAAGAACTGTCCGATATGGACTTCAACGTCCATTTCGCGGTGCAGATATCGACAACCCAGGCGCGCATCTTGCGGATGCTCAACCGCACCCAGGACGCCGCTGCTCTCTGCGATCGGACCCTCGATCTCATCTTTAGCAACCCCGAACAGCTGTCACCACAGGTGCTAGTTAATGCGTACAGTGCCGCCGCAATCATTGCCCGTGATCTGGGCACGACCTTGTCATCCTTCAAATTTGCGATGGCCATTGTCGACCTACAAAACCGACCCGACGTAGCGTCGCACTTCCCGCCGAGGGCGCGGATCGACCATCTACACCTCGCGGGCGACGCGGCCATCTCCACCGGAAGGTTCGAACAAGCACGTGAACTGATAGCCGAGGCTCGTGAGACAGCTGCTGAACACGGATTCGACAACACCTCAATCGTGTTCGCCGATACTCTCGCCATCGAAGGACGCCTCGCCCACATCACGGGTGATCTCGACCATGCGCGAGCCACCCTCAGACAGGCAATCACGATCCTAAAAGCGATGCCTGCCAGTTTCCGCCCCCGCCTGCCTGCGCCCCTGATGAATCTCGCAATTGTCTTACACGAGCTGGGTGAGTACGCCGAGGCCATGCGCTATGTGAGCGAGGCGCAGGCGATCGACAGCGATATCTACACGTCCGATCACCCCGAAAGCAAACAAGATCAGCTTCTCCTGAATGCCCTCACCAACACCATCGATACGTCGGCCAACTCCGCCGAATCACACTCCCTACTCAGCGTTCTGAATGCCTCCGGCAGGTCGGCCAGCACCCCTGCCGGCAACGGCAAAGTCGCCATCAACATCGTCCAAGTCCAACGCAACATTCACGACGGACTGCGCGCGATCGGCACCAATCCCCGTCGCGAATGGACCATTTCGGATCTGATCGCCGCCGAGGAGCTGAATTTTCTATTTTACACAATACCTTTCGGTGCCACTATTATCTCCACGACTCTGACATCCGTGCGGGAACTGCTGATAGAACGATTCGGCCCTAAGGGGGCCGCTCTCCGGCTACACGAGAGTTTCGATATCAACACTGTCACTGCCCACCCGACTCACGTCGGCAAAGAAGCTCACGCCATCGCCATCGCTCTAATCAACGCCGCCCTAACCGAGGGTGCGGAAGCTGAGCCGGACCGCTCGCCCCTCGAAGGCCACAACGATCCCGACCTGCTCACCCATACATGGTTCGTCATTGTCGTAGCCTTCGCTTTCATCAACGTCCTACTTCACGGTGGCGAATGACACACGCGCTCCACTCAGAACGACATCACGCGACAAGAACCGGCCTACACCCCGCACCCGCCAGCCGTACTGCCACTTGCCTGGCGGCACTCTCGGGCGAACCACGAAACCACGGGTCACGAACCGCTCTTCCGAGGTAAACCATCGATGAGAAGCCCGCCTCAGCGAGAATGCATATGGGCCGATCGTCCGGCCCCGGCGGACCTCGGTGGAACAGGCTGGTCGGCTGCGGTCGCGTCATTAAACCAGAACCAGTTCGAGTCAGGGGGTACCGGAAATGACCGCTGAGAGCCGACTTGTCGCGCGAATTCCACGACGAGGTCGCGCAAGGGTGCAGTGGTTCGATCAGCTGGTTGAGGCGATACAGCTCGATGCGCAGGCGCAGCGGCGCGATATGCGTATCAGCGGAGTCACATACATCAGCGGCGTACGGCCCGAAGAAATTGTGGATCCCGCGACGGCACAATTGCGCCCCCTGCCAGAGGATCATCCGCCGGTATACGTAGGACGGGACCGTAGTGAGGAGTCGATTAACCAGTATGCCGAGTGGGTCGTCGGTCTTGTCCGGTCGGCATTCGAGACCGAGATGCTCGACGATATCTGGGCCGGACCTGAACCGGTTGTCGTCGATGGTGTCACCTATGCCGGCGGCGTGGATGCTGTCTTCGGGGAGTTCTTCTGCGGCATCGGCTGGCAGGCCGTGTACCACAGGGGTGGCCCGGGGGACCACGCGTACTTCGTGATCGACGGTCAGGCACCTCTGATCGTGGAGGTAGGACTTCCGGATGTGTGGGCACGGATCGAGCAGATCAGTCAACTGGGGCTGTATCGAACTCTGGCGGATAGGCCACGGCTGCATGACGTACTGGTCTTGGGAAGTGAACCGGTGGATCCCGAACGGTCCGTAGCGTGGCCGGAGGACGCGATTCCGGCCGGTGTACTCGCCCAGAGGTTCGAGCCCGACCAGTGCGACGACGTTTCCGACGATCTAGCTCCCCTCGACGCCGGATGGGTGTGCTGCACCAACTGTGGAAATGTCGCGGTTCATCACTGCGAGCAGAGCTTCCACGCGAGGCCCTGCGGCTGCTATGACTCCGGCGCCAACATCGGTGAACCCGACCGTGAGCTCCTCCGCGACGCCTGGAATTCCGCGCTGGACCACGTATTAGACAATACCGAGCCGTAAATCCCGAACGAACGCCCGTGCCAGAAGTCGGGCTCTCGACTCACAGCCGTGCCTTTCGTTGATCTCGTGCACTTACCGTCTGGCGGCGTCGGTTCCTGCGTCGACTGCGTGCCGCGTCGGCGAGGCGAGCACTGATCGCGGCGGTTTCGAGTTCTCCAGCCGCGCTGGCAGCTCCGCGTGCCGTAGCGGCCAGGATCTCCGGATGATCGCACGCGCATATCCGAGCCTTCGCCGCTAACGCATCCAGGCGAGCTTGAAACGCACAGAGGTCTTCCACGATGTCGGCCGGCACGGTCAGCACGGGCAAATGCTCTCCGGCCCGCGCGTCGCCGCAGTAGGGGGCGCCGATAGCAAGGTCGCCGAGCATGTCGGTGACTCGTGCGTAGTGCGGGACGCCGACGCGACCGATTTCGCGGAGTTCGTTGCGGCGCCGGTGGTCTTGCCGGTACTCGACGGTCATCCATTCCCGATCGATCATGCCGACGGTCAGGATTCGGCCGGGTTCAGCGGGATCGGTGAACTCGATGCTGATGCCGCTTGCGAGGGCCTGGTCCAGCGCTTGGGCTGCCTCCGAGGCGGGATCACCGATGGCGGACCTCGTCCAGGCGGTGCGGGTCAGCTGTTGGGCGGGGCGAGCGGCCGTGATGGCCATCCGGATTGTGTCAGCGACCTCAAGGCCGGTGCCGACACCGAACCGACGTACCGGTGCGAATTCTTCTCCGCTGGCAGATCGAGCGTAGACCGCTGCCGCGGCCAGGGCTGTTCCGGACGCCAACGTGTCGTCGCATACACAGTCGTGCAGCCACATCAGCGCCTCGTGCAACGTGTCGAACTCAGCCCTGCTGGGTTGGGGTGTTTCCTGCGGCCGGGCAGGTTCGGCGAGGATTGCGAATGCGGCGAGGTAGGAGATGGCTCGCCGAGGTTGTCTCGTGATCATGACGGGTCCTCGATGGATGAGTCGGGTACGACCGCGTACTGCACCGGCAACGGCGCCCACTGCGGCTGCAACCCCCGAGTCCGAGCTTCGTACGCGGTGCCCAGATCCTGTAGTAGCGGGGCGATCGACGAACCGTCTCCGGCGATGTGGTGGATCAACACCAGCAACACCAGTTCATCGTTATCGCTCCGGAACATGCTGCCGCGCACCGGAATCTCCGACGACAAATCGAATCGATACATCGCCGCCTCAACCACGGCCTGGCGCACATCCGCCGAATCGACATCGATGATCGGCACCGTCACATCGACCTCGCCGATATCGAGTACCCGCTGCACCGCCAAACCGTCGACCTCAGCGAACACCGTCCGCAAACTCTCGTGCCGAGCCACCACATCCGCCAGCGCGCCCGCCATCGCTCCACCATCGAACCCACCCGCGAGCCGCACCGCGAAAGGAATGTTGTAAGTCGCAGACGGACCATCGAACCGGAACAAAAACCACAACCGCTGCTGCGCAAACGACAACGGCACCAACGCCGGACGCTCCTGCACCACCAACGCCGGACGAACACCCGACCCATCACTCAACCGGGCAGCCAACTCCGCCACCGTGGGTGCCTCGAACAACATCCGGATCGGCACCTCAACGCCCAGCACCGACCGAATCCGGCTGATCACCCGCATACCCAACAGCGAATGCCCACCCAAATCGAAGAACGAATCATCGATACCGACATCCTCGACACCGAGGACCTCCCCGAACAACCCCGCCAGCGCCTGTTCACGCTCATTTCGCGGTGCCCGATATTCTCGTCCGGCGAATGCCGGTTCCGGCAGCGCCTTGCGATCGAGTTTGCCGTTGGGCGTCAACGGCAACGCATCGAGCACCATCACCGCCGATGGCACCATGAACTCCGGCAACCGCTCACCCACAAAACGACGAACACCCGCCGCATCCACCCCGTCGACCGCAGCGCCGGCAACCACATAACCGACCAACCGCTTGTCACCAGCCATACCGGCAACCTCACGAGCCATCACCGCGGCTTGGACCACCCCTGGATAAGCCAGCAGGGCCGCCTCGACCTCACCCGGCTCCACCCGGAACCCGCGAACCTTCACTTGCTCGTCGGCACGTCCGATGAACTCCAACACCCCGTCGGCACGCCACCGCGCCACATCCCCCGTTCGATACATCCGCGACCCACCCCCCTCGAACGGATTCGCCACGAACCGCCCGGCGGTCAACTCCGACCGCCCTCGATATCCCCGAGATACCTGCACTCCCGCCACATACAGTTCCCCCGCAACACCCACCGGAACCGGACGCAACCACGAATCCAGTACGAACACCCGAGTATTCGGCAACGGAGAACCGACCACGCTCGAGGGTGACGTATAGTCGGACCAGCCGAGTTCCCGTTGGGTCACATGCACGGTTGTTTCCGTAATACCGTACATATTGATGAGACACGGACTGTCGCTACCGTCCACGTATTCGGCAATGGACTGTGGCGACAACGCTTCGCCGCCGAATATAATATACTCGAGCGCACCGAAATCAACCGAACCGTAACGGTCTACGAGCGTTTGAGCTATCGAGTGGAAGGCCGACGGAGTTTGGTTCAGGACGGTAACTCCGGCAGATTGCACGTGCTGCCACATATCCATGGGCGAGCGGGATAACTCGCTCGAGAAGGCAACCACTTTTCCACCGGTCAGCAATGGGCACCATAGTTCCCAGACCGAGAAATCGAATGCCTGTGAATGTAGCCATGCCCATACCTCACGATCGCCGATACCGAACCACGCCGATACCCCGCCGATGAGATTGGTGAGATTGTGCTGGGTGACGGCGACGCCTTTGGGTCGCCCGGTGGAGCCGGAGGTATAGATCAGATAAGCGAGATTGTCCGGCCGCAGTGACACCCGCAGATCAACGCCCGGATCAACGTCATCCGCGATCTCCGCGGGAAACACATACGCGGCATCGGTCACCGGCAAGACGTCGACGATGTCGCGGTTGGTCAGTACGACCACCGGATCAGCATCGGCGACGACGTAGGCCAGCCGCTCGGAGGGATATCCGGGATCGATCGGCAGATACGCGCCACCGGCCTTCAGCACCCCCAGCAACGCCACCACCAAATCCACCGAACGCGGCAACGCCACCGCCACAACCGATTCCGGCCCGACCCCATACCCGGCCAGCACCCGCGCCAACCGACCCGCCCGCTCATCGATCCGCCGATAACTCCACTCGACATCACCATCGACAACAGCCACTGCATCCGGTGACGCGGCAACCTGTCGCTCGAACAACTCCACCACCGTGGCCGGGGCGACATCGACCGCGTTGTCGTTCCACTTCCGGAGAATCTGCCGACGGTCATCCTCGGCGAGGATGGCTACCTCGCCGACCCCCAGCTGCGGATCCGCGACCACCGCTTCCAGATACCCGATAAGCCAGCCTACGAGCCGATCGATATCGTCCAGCGAATACAGTGAGCTGTCTGCTTCGATCTGGATCTTCGCCGAACGATCTGTCGATCGCTGGTGCATGAACGACACCGCGAGTGGCTCCAACGAGCCGATCGTCAGCACCTCGAACGACACCGCATGGCCGTTCAGCTCCTGCACCGTGTCAGCCGAGATCACATTGACTACCGGACCGACGCCAGATCCTTTCAGCCAATCCCTGCCGCTGGCGCGACGAATACGCGACGACAAAAATCGCCCGTGCTGAGCAGCCGTTTCGATCTCTGTGCTCGCGTGCGCGATGATATCGGATAGACCGGCGGTGTCGTCGATCGAAAAATGAACGGGGATCATATCGGCGAGAGCGCACGGAGTATCCCAGTCACTCGCCCGTCTATTTGCTATGGAAAGCTGAATGCAGAACGCGTCGCTGCCGGTCAGCCTATATACCAGACCGGCCGTCACACCGGCGATGAACTGCGGCACTGTGACGCCCATACCCTGCGCGGCACGCCGAATACCGCGGACCTGAGTTCGCGATATACCGGCGCTTTGACGAATGATTCTTCGCTCGCCGCCTTCCGCGCCGGCCGACGGAAGTTTCACGTCATCGAACCGGCCATTCGGTCGCGATTGCCAGTACCGTTCGTCATCGAGATAATCCGAGGACTCGCGGTAGGTCAGATCCGCATCGACGATTTCGGACAGCCGACGGAACCTGGGCGGATCGATCGGCTGCCCCTCGAGCGTCTGCCCGTACGCCGCGAGCAAAGAGTTGACAAATACCCCGAGGCCGGAGCCGTCGATGATGATGTGATGGAAAACAAAGAAGATCAGTGTCCGTTGTTCCCCGATCTGCAGTATGACCACATCGAAGAGCTGGTCGCCGGACAGATCGAAAATATAGCTTCGCGCCTCGTTCATCCACGCACGTGCCCGTAGCTCGGCGTCGGGGGCTGTTCGAAAATCAATAGCGCCCGGCATTGCCAGCTCCGATGGTTCCCGAAGGACCTGCGCACCCTCCAGACCATCGTTGACGATATTCACCGTCAACGCATCCGCAGCACCGACGACAGCCGAGTACGCTCGATTCATCGCCGCCAGATCGACCTGGCCCGCAATGCCGACGAATCCCGATATGTTCATGGATACGCCGGGATCGAGCGACTGCGCAATCCAGATACCCTGCTGCACACCCGTCAAAGCAAAGGACTCGACGTCGCGACCTACAATACTCATCACACCCACCATCGCTCTGTTAGTAAATACGCACGCCCTCTACCAAGGCCGATAACGCGATTGCCGACCGGCGGACAACCTTCAGGAGATTCGAGCTTCTCCTGCTGCGGACCCCACGAATTCCGATGGCTCATGGTGCCGCGAAATCTCCCGCGCCAGCTCACGAGCACCTTGCTGACCGAGCAGCGTGATCACGGGCAATCGCACACCCAATGCCTCGGTGAGCCTGTTCCTCAGGTTCATGGCGGTCAACGAGTCGAAGCCCCATTCCAGCAGCGACAAGTTCACATTCAGCACACTCGCATCGGAGTATCCGAGGATCTCACCGGCGATATCGCGGATCGTTCGCTCGATGAGTTCTTCGCGGTCCGCACCCACCAGGCGATGCCATTCGGATGGTATTCCGATCGCGGAGGTCGCACTCGGCAGAGGTTTCCGATGCGTTCCATGTACAGTTTTCAAGAGCTCGGATGAATTCGCATCGTTTTTCGCCAGTGCACCCGAATCAATTCGTATCGGTATAACGACGGGTCGGCTCGATTGCAACGCGCGGTCGAAGGCGGCGAGGCCGTCTCCCATTTTAAAACCCTGCACGCCCTTTCTTTTCAGGCGGCTCCAATGGGCTTCTTTCATTTCCGCAGCCAGCCCGACCGACTGCCACGGTCCCCACTCTATCGCCGTGGCCGGAAGTCCGAGCCCGCTCCGATGGTGCGCGAGAGCATCCAGGAAGGCATTGGCACTGGCATAATTCGCCTGCCCCTGAGCCAGCACGGTTCCCGCCGCCGAGGAGACGAGGACGAACAGATCCAGATCATCTTCTCTGGTCAGGTCGTGCAGATACCATGCCGCGTCCATCTTGGGCCGGAGTACATCCTCGAACCGCTGCTCGGTGAGCTCGGTGATCGGCGCATTATCGACTACCGCCGCCGCGTGAATTACGCCGGTCAGCGGTCCTCCGCGCCGTATCCAGGACAACAGATCGTGTATCTCGGATCGATTCGACACGTCACACGATCTGATGTGAACCTCGGCACCGAGATCGCTCAATTCGGCGCACAGTTCCGCGGCCCCGGGGGCCGCCATGCCCCGGCGGCTGACCAGAACCAGCTTCTCGACGCCATGCCTTTCCACAAGACGGCGCGCAAACAGCGCACCGAGGCCATGCGTACCGGCGGTGACGAGGACAGTGCCGCCGGGATCCACGGCGCGCTCGGATCTTGCCGAACCCTCGTCGGAGCGGAGGCGAATCAGGGCGGGATAGTAGATGCCGCCAGCGCGAATTGCCAGCTCGGATCGACCGGTCGCGATGGCGCGGGGCAAAAGAATTCTCGCCTCTTCGCTGTCGTCGATATCGACGAGCTGGATTTTGCCAACGGCTTCCTGTTGCGCGGCTCGCACCAGGCCCCACACCGGAGCCTGCCAGAGATTCACCTCGTCAGAATCCCGCACACAGACAGCACCATGTGTTACCACAACTGTCGTATCGTCAGCGACGCCGCCATCGGACTCTAGTTTCTTGATGAGGTTCAGTACGGAATAGAGATTCGAGCGTGCACCATCGAGACTTGCACCGTGCCCGTCCTCGCATTCGTGTACGGAGACATCGGCACTGTCGACTTCGAGAGCGGCATTGGACGAGGATGACACGGGCCCCTGGATCGGCTCCGTTTCTTTCCACTCCAGGACATACATATCTCGGCCGATCCGCTTTGCGGAGTCGTCGAGTGCCTGTGCATGTATCTTTCGGCCATGTACCGATCGAACCGAAAATACCGGCTGATGATCTGGAGTGAAAGCGGTAATATCGTATCCGTCGGTACCGTTGGGACGGATCTCGGCGATCAGGCTTGTCGCATCGACCGCGTACAGCGCGAAATTCTGCCACAAGAACGGCACAATCATCTCGCTGCGATCCGCCCCGGCTGCTATCAGCGGGTGAAAGATCGAGTCCAGCAACGCCGGATGAAGCCCATATCTCGGGGCATCGGAGGACAGGTGGTGCGGCAGCGAGCTTTGCACAAAGATATCCGCACCTCGGCGCCATACCGCCTGCACGCAGTGGAAAGTCGGTCCGTACGCATAACCCCGGCCGAGCAACTCGTCATACAAGCCGGCACAGTCGACTGGTGTCGCCTCGGCCGGAGGCCATGGTGACGGCGGTACCGAGCGCGGGTCGGGGACGCTACCGAGGACCCCTTCCGCATGCAAGGTCCAGGATGCACTGTCGAGCACCCGGTCGTCGTCCACCCGGGAATAGATTCGCACCGAATAACCACCCTGGTCTGCGGTACTTTCGACCCGGACCTGGACTGCCACGATATCCCCGGAACGAACTGTCAACGGCGATATCAACGTGAGATGACGAAGAGCGGTGCAACCGACTTCGACCCCCGCACGCATCGCCAGTTCGACCAGACCTGTTCCCGGCATGACCACGACTCCGGCGATGACGTGGTCTGCCAGCCACGGCTGCGCCAAAGGCGACAACCGGCCCGTCAAAATCACGCCATTCGTTTCCGGATTCGCGATCACCGCGGCCAGTAGCGGATGATCCGTCGGCATCAGGCCCAACGAACGTGCGTCGATATTCGTATGACCGCTGTCGATCCAGTAACGATTTCGCTGGAAGGCATACGTAGGGAGGTCGACACGCGAAGCGCCGGCCCCGGACAAAACCGCCGACCAGTCGACATCGATACCGGATGTGTCCAACTTCGCAAGCGTCGATAAAAGGTCCGGCACTTCAGGCTTGTTTTCCTTCGGCATCGTCGACGCAACCATAATTTGGTCCGACTGGACCGTGTTGTCCACCGAGACGGTCAACCCGGAAGCCGGGCCGATTTCGATGAACCGGATACACCCTTCGCGTTCCAAAAACTCGACCCCGGCACCGAAACGCACGGTCCCACGGGCCTGCTGTGCCAGATATTCGGGCCGAGCATACGCATTGGGATGAATTTTGCCGTCGATATTGGATACCACCGGAATCGCGGGCGCGGCGGACACCAGACCATCGACCAATCTGGTGAAATCCGGCAGAATAGGATCGATCAACGACGAATGGAATGCGTTCGATACCCGTAGCCTGACCGTTCGGTGACCCAATTCCCGGAGACGCTTCGCGACCGCATCCACAGCATCAGACGTGCCGGAAATGACCACCGATTCGGGCGCGTTCACTGCGGCCACGTCCACATCTTTGCCCAGCAGAGGGACGATTTCCTCCTCGTCTGCCGCGACGGCGATCATTGCGCCACCGTCCGGCAAGGCGTCCATCAGCCGGCCGCGGGCCGCGACCAGTGTGGCGGCATCATCGAGGGACCACACGTCGGCCAGGAAGGCCGCGGTGATTTCTCCTATGGAGTGACCGATCAGGTAATCGGGTTTCAGACCGAAACTTTCGACCAGCCGACACAGCGCCACTTCCACCGCGAACAGCCCCGCCTGGGCAAACACCGTCCGGTTCAGTAGGTCCTCGTCCGCCCCCCACACCACCTCTTTCAGCGAGCAGTCCAACCGCTCGTCCAGCTTCGTGACGACTTCGTCGAAGGCCGCCGCGAAGACTGGAAAGACGGCATGCAGGTCACGTCCCATACCGAGGCGCTGGGCACCCTGACCGGGGAACACGAACGCTGTCTTACCCGGCGCGGCCGCCGAGCCCCGGGCCGCATCCGCGCCAGGACGGTGCTCCACCGTCTCGGACAACCTCGCCAGCAATTTCTCGCGGTTGGCGCCCAGAACGACTGCTCGATGGTCGAACCTGGATCGCTCGGTGGCCAATGACCAGCCGATATCGGCCGCGTCCAGCTCTGGGTGTGCCCGAACATGCTCGGCGAGCCGGCGAGCCTGTGCCGTCAGCGCCTGCGGGCTCCGTGCAGAGACGACCCACGGAAGCAACGGCAACGGCGGCCACGCCGAATCATTACCGCCCGAACCACGTTCGCCGGGCGCATCCGAGTTCTGTTCGGCAGGCGCCTGTTCCACGATGACGTGTGCGTTGGTGCCACTGATCCCGAAGGACGACACCCCCGCACGCCGGGGCCGACCATGGTCCGGCCACGGCAGGGCCGCATTGGCCACCCGCACCGCACCGGACGACCAATCCACGTGTGGCGTCGGCTCATCCACATGCAGCGTCGGGGGTACCACGCCGTGCCGGATCGCCTCGATCATCTTGATGATGCCCGCCACTCCTGCGGCAGCCTGGGTGTGACCCAGGTTCGACTTGACCGAACCCAGCAGCACGGGGCCGTGCTGCCGGGCACCTCCGAAGACCTCGATCAGCGAGGACGCCTCGACCGGGTCGCCGAGTCTGGTACCGGTTCCGTGCCCCTCGATGACGTCGATATCGTCGGGGCTCAGTCCACTGTTCGACAGGGCCTGCCGAATCAAGCGCTGCTGCGCCCGGCCGTTCGGCGCGGTCATTCCGTTGCTCGCGCCATCCTGGTTGACCGCCGAACCGCGCAGCACGGCCAGCACCCGGTGCCCCAGTCGCCGGGCGTCCGACAACCGCTCCAGCACAAGCACACCCGCGCCCTCGGAGAAGCCGGTGCCGTCGGCGGCGGCCGCGAACGATTTGCACCGACCATCCGGTGCGAGACCACGCTGCCTGCTGAACTCGACGAACGTGGCCGGTGTCGACATCACCGTGACCCCGCCGGCCACCGCCATCGAGCACTCACCCTGCCGTAATGCCTGTACCGCCTGATGCACTGCCACCAGCGACGAGGAGCACGCGGTATCCACCGTCACCGCGGGACCTTCGAACCCGAACAGGTAGGAGACACGTCCCGACAGCACGCTCGCCGCGGTCCCCGTACCCAGGTGCGCCGCCGACTCCGGTGGCACCGCGCCCGGCCGAGCACCGTAGTCGTGGTACATCGAGCCGACGAACACACCACAATCACGACCACGCAATGCAGCTGGATCTATCCCCCCGCGCTCGAACGCCTCCCACACCACCTCGAGCAGCACACGCTGCTGCGGATCCATCGCCGCCGCCTCATGTGGCGAAACACCGAAGAACCCCGCATCGAAATCGGCTGCATCACCGAGAAAACCACCCGACCGAGCATACGAACGACCGGCCGCCTCCGAATCCGGACCGAACAGCTCGGCCAGATCCCAGCCGCGATCGGCAGGGAACCCGGAGATGACATCGGACTCGGCGGAAAGCAGTCGCCACAAACCCTCCGGAGAATCCACACCCCCCGGAAAACGGCACCCCACACCCACAATCGCGACCGGCTCACTCGTGGCGGCGAGAAGTGCCCGGTTGCTCGTACGCAGTCGGGCGTTCTCCATCATCGACGCGCGTAGCGCCGCTTCCAGTTTCGCTGAGGTATCACTCATGTCACCACGCCTCGATCCATTGTTCTGCAACATAAAACTCACCCCTCGTATCCATGAAGGCCGGACGGCTCGTGCCAGACCGTCCGCGCGCTCGGCCGGTCACGGATGCGGCCGTAGCGGTTTCGACGGCGGGGCATCAGCGGCCGCTTTCATCGAGGGCGAGGTTGATCAGGCTTTCGGTGTCGAGGGTGGCCAAGTAGTCGGCGTCGAGCTCCGCTGCCGGGGTCGGGTCCTCGGCGGAGTCCGCGAGGCTCTGCAATACGGTGACCAGCCCGGCGCGGCGCAGCGCTGCGACGGGAATGGCCGCCAGCAGTTCACGGATCGCGGCGTCGCTGTCGCCGGGCACGGTCTCGGACTGTTTCGCCAGGCCCAGTTCGTCGGCAACATAGCGGGCGACATCGGTGACCGTCGAGTAGTCGAAGACGAACGTGGTCGGCAGTCGCAGTCCGGTCGCGGCATTGAGCCGGTTGCGGAAGTTGACCGCGGCCAAGGAGTCGAATCCCAAGTCGCTCAGTGCCTTTCCCTCGGGGACGGCGGTCGCGTCCGGGTAGCCGAGCACGGTGGCCGCAGCCGCAGCGACCAGTGCGGTGGTGGCTGCGATCGCCTGGTCCGCGTCCAGCGTCCGCACCCCGGCGGCCCATCCCGCCTCCGTAATGTCGACGTCGGCAGCTTTGCCCCTGCCGCGGCCGCCGATCAGCTGCCGCAACACCGCGGGCAGCAGGCCCGCGGCCGCGTTGCTCCGCAGCTGGGGTAGGTCGAGGCGGGCAGGCAGCGCCGACGCCCGGTCGCTGTCGAGACAACGATCGAGCAACTGCATGCCCTCGGCCGGACTCAGGGCACGGACGCCGTTGTTGACCTCGATGACGGCTCCCTGGTCGCTTCCCATGGCGCCGCCACCGCCGTCCCACAACCCCCACGCGGCCGAGATGCCGGGTAGACCGAGCTGACGGCGGTAACCGGCGATCCCATCGAGGACGCTGTTGGCGGCGGCATAGTTGGCCTGACCCGCGCTGCCGAGGGTGCCCGCCGCCGAGGAGAAGAGCACGAATTGCGTCAGGTCGGTGCCCGCGGTGAGGGTGTGCAAATTCCAGGCACCGTCAACCTTCGGCCGCAGCACCGCGTCGAATTGCTCCGGTGTGAGCGAGTCGACGAGTCCGTCGACGAGCACGCCGGCCAGGTGAATGACCCCGGTCAGCGGTGCCGCGGCGGGGATGGCGGCCAGCACCCGCGCCAACGCCGCCGCGTCCGCCACATCGCAGCTCGCGCAGGTGACAGCGGCTCCGGCCGCCGTCAGCTCCGCGATCAGCGCGTCGCCGGGACGACTTCGGCTGAGCAACAACAGATGTCTGACTCCACGAGCGGTCACCAGGTGCCGGGCGACGTGTGCGGCGATCGCGCCGGTGGCACCGGTCACCAACCAGGTGCCGTCCGTCCGCAGCGGTGCGGGCACCGGATTCGACCGTGGTGCGCGGACCACGCGTGGCACGACGGCCGCACCGTGTCGCAGCGCCAATTGTGGCTCGGATGCCGCAATCCCCGCGGAGACGATGTCTGCCAGCGTATGTCGGCTCGCCTCGTCGTCGTCGATGTCCACCAGTACGAATCGGTCGGGGTGCTCGATTTGCGCGCTGCGCAGCAACCCCCATGCTGCCGCGCCCGCCGGATCGGTAACGGCGTCACCGACGCCGGTCGCGACCGCGCCGGTGGTGACGACCACCAGCGTCGAGTGGGCGTAGCGGTCCTCCCGCACCCAGGTCTTGACAGCGTCCAACAGCCGCGCGGACACCGCGCGCACCGCTACGGGTAGGTCGACGTCGGAGGGGCCGGCGGCGGCGAGCAGCACCACGTCCGGCAGCTCCGTGCGGCCCGCTATATCGGGCCAATCTTGGTGGATCGTGACCGTTGGGGCCGGTATCGCGGTTCCGTCCCGCACCACATCGGACAGCGGTTGCCAGCTCAGGTCGTACCAGGCGTCATCGATGGTCGAGGGCGCCAGCTGCTCGGGCGACACCGATCGGGTGACCAGGGAGCGCACCGCGGCCACCGGCGCGCCGGTATGGTCGGCCAGCCGCACCGACACCTCGTCCGGGCCGATGGCCGACAGCCGCACCCGCAGCGCCGACGCGCCGACCGCCGCTACCGAGACACCGGACCAGGCGAACGGCATCCGAACCTCGTCGGGTCGGTCCCCCGGCAGCAGCGTCAGCAGCTGGATCGCCGCATCGAACAACGCCGGGTGCAGGGTGTACGCCGTGCCGTCGGTCCCCTCGGGCAGCGCGATCTCGGCGAGCACTTCGTCGGCGACCGCCCAGGCGGCCCGCACGCCCTGGAAAGCCGGGCCGTAGTCATAGCCGCGGGCGGCAAATCGGTGGTAGAAATCCGAGAGGTCGAGCTGTGCAGCACCAGCGGGCGGCCAGGTGCCGACGCCGAATTCCGCCACCTCAACCTCCGGCTCGACGAATCCGCTGGCATGCCTGATCCATTCGCTGCCCTCGTCGCGGCGCGAGTAGATGCGCACCGCACGGCGGCCTGCGTCGAGCCCACCGATGGTCACCTGGGTTCGGACCTGCGCTCCGGCGGCGAGCAGCAGCGGCGCCTCGAGCACCAGTTCGTCGACTCGGCCGCAGCCCACCCGCTCACCCGCGTGCAGCGCCAACTCGAGCAATCCAGTGCCCGGCAACAACACCGATCCCAGCACGGCATGGTCGAGCAGCCACGGGAGCGCGGCCACCGGCAGGTCGCCGGTGAGAGCCGCGCCGCCGCCGTCGGCGAAGACCACCTCGGTGCTCACCAGCGGATGGCCGGACTGGCCCGCCGAGCGCGGCACGGGCGCCGCGAGCCAGAACCGCTGCCGCTGAAAGGCGTAGGTGGGCAGCTCGATTCGACTGCCCTCGGGAAGACCGGGCCGTGCTACCGGCGCGCTGGCGGCAGTCAACTCCGCGACGGCCGCGACGAGCGTCCTCGGTTCCGGTGTGCCGGCCCGCAACGCGGCGACAAACACCGCGTCCGCGTCATCGGGTAGGCATCCGGCGGTCATCGCCGTCAGCACCCCGCCGGGACCCAACTCCAGATATCCGGCGACACCCAACGCCGCCAGCACCGCGACACCGTCGGCGTACCGAACCGCACCGCGAATATGCTCGGCCCAATACCCCGGCGCCATCAGCTGCTCCGCCGTCGCGAGCGTCCCGGTCACATTCGAGATGATCGGGATCATCGGCGGGTGAAATGACAACCCGGCAATCGCCGCCTCGAACTCCGCCGGCACCGAATCCATATGCGGTGAATGAAACGCATGCGACACCGTCAATCGCTTCACACTGCGGCCCGCATCCGACCACACGGCGGCGATCTCCGCCACCGCGTCCGCATCACCGGAAATCACCACCGACGCCGGACCATTCACGGCCGCCAGCGCCACCAGGCTCGCCGAACCGGCCAGCGAACCGGCCACCTCGTCCTCGCTCGCCGCAATCGCGACCATCGCCCCACCCGAGGGCGCCGACGCCATCAACCGCGCCCGCGCCGCCACCAGTAGACAGGCATCCGCCAGCGACAACACACCGGACACATGCGCCGCCGTGATCTCCCCGAGTGAATGCCCAATCAGATACCCCGGCACCACTCCCCATGACGTCACCAACCGGAACAACGCCGTTTCCAACGCGAACAGCGCCGGCTGTGTGAACTCCGTGCGATGAATCAACTCACCGGCTTCGTCGAACATCACCTCCCGCAACGGAACCGACAGCACCCCGACGAACTCCGCACACACCGCATCCAGCGCCGCCGCGAACACCGGATAGGCCTCGTACAGCTCCCGCCCCATCCCCGGGTATTGACTCCCCTGCCCGGTGAACAACATCGCCGGCGCCCCACCGGCCGCCCGATGCACCGCGCCCGCACCCGAGGCCAGCCCCGCCAGCCCCGCCAACAACTCGTCCCGGCTGCCCGCCACCAGCGCGGCCCGATAATCCAGCCTCGCCCGAACGGTCAGCGACGCAGCGACATCCGCCACCGCAACATCCACCGCATCCGCGACGAACGCTCGCAGCTTGCCCGCATACGCCCGCACCGCCGCCTCGTCACCGGCGGACAACATCACCGCGACCGGCTCGGCCGAAACCGGCTCGGCCGAAACCGGCTCGGCCGAAACCGGCTCGGCCGAAACCGGCTCCGCCACAGCGGGTTCCTCCAGAATCAAATGCGCATTGGTGCCGCTGATGCCGAACGAGGAGACCGCGGCGCGGCGCGGACGGCCACTGGCTTCCCACGGCCTCGGATCGGTCAGTAGCCGTACCCCACCCGCCGACCAATCCACGCGACGCGACGGTGCGTCCACGTGCAGCGTCTGCGGCAGCACCCCGTGCCGCATCGCCAGCACCATCTTGATAACGCCCGCGACGCCCGCCGCCGCCTGCGTATGTCCGAGGTTGGACTTCAGCGATCCCAACCACAACGGCCGCTGCGGATCCCGATCCGCGCCGTAGGTCGCGATCAACGCGCCCGCCTCGATCGGGTCGCCCAGCGCGGTGCCGGTGCCGTGCGCTTCGACCGCATCGATACTGTCGGCCGCGACGCCCGCGTCAGCCAGCGCCGCGCGGATAACCCGTTGCTGTGACACGCCGTTCGGTGCGGTCAGGCCGTTGCTGGCGCCGTCTGAATTCATCGCCGAGCCCCGCACCACCGCGAGAATCCGGTGACCGTTGCGCTTGGCGTCCGACATCCGTTCCAACAGCACCATGCCTGCGCCCTCGGAGAAGCCGGTGCCGTCGGCCGCGTCGGCGAACGAACGGCACCGTCCGTCGGGCGACAGCCCGCGCTGGCGACTGAACTCAACGAAGGTGTTCGGTTTCGCCATCACCGTCACGCCACCGGCCAGTGCCAGATCACATTCATTGCTGCGCAACGACCGCAGCGCCAGATGCATGGCCACCAGCGACGACGAGCATGCCGTGTCGATCGTCACCGTCGGCCCCTGGAGACCGAATACGTAGGCCACTCGACCCGAGATAACGCTGACATGCGACCCCGTGCCGATATATCCCTCGGAGTCCGTCGCGCCCGCACCGTAACCGCTCGCCATCGCGCCGACGAACACACCGGTGCTGCTGCCCTGCAGTGCATCAGGAGCGATGCCCGCGCGCTCGAACACCTCCCAGGTCGTTTCCAATATCAGCCGCTGCTGCGGATCCATCGCGACGGCTTCGCGTGGACTTATGCCGAACAGTTCGGCATCGAACTCCGCGGCGTCGGACAGGAACCCGGCACGGCGGGTATACGACTTGCCGACCGCATCCGGGTCGTCGTCGAACAGACCGGCCAGGTCCCAACCACGGTCGGCCGGGAAGTCCGACACCACTTCGGCACCGTCGACGACCAACTGCCACAGCTCATCCGGTGTACCGGCCCCGCCGGGATAACGACAGCTCATCGCGACGATCACCACCGGCTCGGCGGTGTCGGGCCGCGGTGCCGCGTGCGCGACGGGGAGCCGGGCATCATCCGCGCGGAGCCGGTCGACGATGTGCTCGGCGATGGCATGCACCGTCGGGTAGTCGAATACCAAGGTCGTCGGTAGCCGCACGCCGGTGGCCGAATTGAGCCGGTTGCGCAATTCGATGCCGGTCAACGAGTCGAGTCCGAGGTCCTTGAACGGCGTTGTCACCGACAGGCCGCAGGCGTTCGGATATCCGAGGACCGCCGCGACCACGTCGGCGACGAGCGAGGTCACCAACGTCAGCGCCTCGTCGAGTTCCAGGGCAGCCACGCGGCGGCCGAGGTCGTGCCCCGAGCCGACGGTATTCGCGCGCCGACGCGCGGTGCTACGGATCAAGCGACTCAGCAACGGCTGCACCGCATTCGGGCGCGGCGTCAGGTCCAAGTCGAGCGGCAGCACCACGGCCTCGTCGAACGACCGGGCCGCGTCGAACAGCCGCATACCATCGGCGGCCGTGAGCGGGCGCAGGCCGAGCGCACCGAGCCGCGCCAGATCCGCGGTGGTCAGACGCCCGGTCATCGCGCTGCCGGATTCCGCCCACAGCCCCCAGGCCATCGAGTTTCCGGGCAGACCGAGCGCTCGCCGGTGACCGATCAGCGCATCGAGGAAGGCGTTGGCCGCAGCGTAGTTCGCCTGTCCGCCGGTGCCGAAGGTGGCTGCGGCCGAGGAGAACACGATGAAGTCGGTGAGCGGGGCCGACCGAGTGAGGGTGTGCAGATTCCAGGCGCCATCGACCTTCGGCGACCCGACGGTGTGCAGCCGGTCCAGGGTCAGCGCCTCGACGACGGTGTCGTCGAGGACCCCGGCCAGATGCACGACCGCCGTGAGCGGATGCGCGGGCGGCACCGCGCGGAGGACCTCGGCAAGTGCGTCGGCGTCGGCGACGTCGCACGCCGCCCAGGTCACCTCGGCCCCGGCGGCGGTCAGGTCGTCGATCAGATCGGTGCTCGGCCGGCCCCGGCTGACCAGCAGCAGATGTCGCACGTTCCGCTCGGTCACCAGATGCCGGGTCAACACACCCGCCAGCGCGCCGGACGCGCCTGTCACCAGCACAGTGCCCGGCGCGAACGCGGGAATCGGCCGGGTCGCTGCGTCCGCGCGCGTCAACCGCGGCACCGTGCACCGGCCCGCGCGAATCGCGACCTGCGGTTCGCCCAGACCGGCGACGCCGGCCACCGCGCGCCTGCTCGCATCATCGTCATCGATGTCGACCAGCACGAACCGGGTCGGGTGCTCGGTCTGCGCGGAGCGCAGCAGCCCCCAGACCGCCGCCGCCGCCGGATCGCGCACCACGTCGCCGACTCCTGCCGCGACGGCGCCCACAGTGACAACGACCAGGGTCTTGTCCACGAAACGGTCTTCGCGCAACCACGTCTGGACGGCTTCGAGAGCATGCTCGGTCGCCGCGCGCACCACATCGGGCAACTCGGCCATCGCGTGCGGACCGGACGCCAGCAGCACGACCTCGGACAACTCGTCGGCGGCTACCACGCTCGCCCAGTCCGGGTAGAGCTCGGCCGTATCCGCGGTGTTGGCGATCTCCTCCCAGGTCACCCGGTACAGCGCCGCCGAATCCGCGCGCAGTTGCTCGGCCGTGACCGGCCGGACGGTCAGCGACCGTACTTGCGCGACCTGAGCTCCGGTCGGATCGTCGCATCGCACGGCGAAGGTGTCCGCACCGGTCGGGGTCAGGCGCACCCGCAGCGATGCCGCGCCGACGGCTTGCACTGACACCCCGGACCAGGCGAACGGCAGCAGGACGGACTCCGCCGCCCCGACGAGCAGCAACGGATGCAGCGCGGCATCGAGCAGAGCGGGATGCAGCCCAAACGCCGCAGCGTCGGCGGCCTGTTCCGGCGGCAGTGCCACTTCGGCGAGGATGTCCGTACCGTGCCGCCATGCCGCCCGCAATCCCTGGAACGCCGGGCCGTAGTCGTAACCGAGTGCGGCCAACCCCGCGTAGGCGCCCGTGACATCGAGCGGCATCGCATCCACTGGCGGCCAAACGGCGGTGTCGACCGCGAGATTCGGTGTGTCCTCGACGGCGACGAGGCCGCTGGCATGCCGGACCCAGCCGCCGTCGGCGGCGGGCCGGGAGTAGATGTGCACCGGCGCCACGCCGTTGTCGAGCTCGCCGACGGTGACCTGCACGCGGACCATCCCCTCGGCAGGCAGCAACAGCGGCGCGGATAGCACAAGCTCCTCGACCCGGCCGTACCCGAGCCGCTCGCCTGCCTCCAGCGCCAGTTCCACCAGCCCGGTGCCCGGCATCAGCACCGTCCCGAAGATCGTGTGATCGACCAGCCACGGCGTGCGTGCCGTGGACAGCTCGCCGGTGAACACCGACCCGCCGCCGGCGGCCAATTCCACTTCGTCTCCCAGCAGCGGGTGGTGTCCGGGCCGGACTACGCCGCCGGGTGACCCCGGCGCGAGCCAGAACCGTTGCCGGTGAAACGGATACGTCGGTAACTCCACCCGCTGCGCATCCGCGAACAGCGCGGAGAAGTCGACCCGCACGCCCGCCACGTGGGCGCGCCCCAAGGCGGTCACGAACTGATCAAGGCCGCCCTGGTCGGGCAGCAGCAATTCGACCGCCACCGCATCGGCCCCGACCGCGGCCACTGTCTCGGCGACGCCGCGGCACGGTTCTGTCTGCCGCAGAGTGCGGGACCAGTAGTCCCCGTCCAGTGCCGTGGTACCGACCGGCGCGCCGGTCGACGTCGAATACATCGGCACCTGTGCCGCCAGCGAACCGACCGATGCCAATGCCGCCCGCGCGTCATCGCGGGGCAGCGCGCTCGGCAACGTCACTATCCGCGCAGCATCCGACAGTGTCAGTGCCCCCGCGATGGTGGCCGCCGCGACCTCACCCTGCGCATGCCCCACCACCGCGTCCGGGCTCACACCGTGCGACGCCCATACCCGCGCGAGGCCGATCGTCATCGCCCACAGTGCCGGTCGGACGACGTCGGGCCGATCCAGCCAGGTGTCGTCCTCGCTGGTCAGCAGATCCAGCGGAGACCAATCGACGAATTCGGACAACGCGACCGCGCACTCGGACAGCGCGTCGGCGAATACCGGCGAGGAGGCCAGTAATTCGCGGGCGATCCCGCACCACGGCGCGCCCCGACCGGGGCAGACGAATACCGTCGCGCCCCGCGACGCGATGCCCGCGACGGTCCGGGCGCGCAGACCCGTCAGCACTTCGTCCCGGTTCGCGCCGACTATCACCGCGCGGTGATCGAACCGGACGCGCCGCGCCAGGGTGGCTCCCACCCCGGCGAGATCGATCTTCGGATCGTCCGCAAGGAAAGCGTGCAGCGCTACCGCGGCCGCCTCCACCACCTCGGCGGTGCGACCCGATAAAACCAGTGGAATCGGCGCACCGGCGCGCGTCGTGGGCTGCGGCGCCGGTGTCGGTTGCGGCGCTTCGATGATCAGATGTGCGTTGGTGCCGCTGATTCCGAACGCGGAAACAGCGGCGCGACGCGGCCGCCCGTCGGTGTCCCACGGCCGTGGCTCGGTCAGCAGGCGCACCCCACCGGCCGACCAATCCACATGCCGGGACGGCGCGTCCACGTGCAGCGTCTGCGGTAGAACACCGTGACGCATCGCCAGCACCATCTTGATCAGGCCCGCGACGCCCGCCGCCGCTTGGGTGTGGCCGATGTTCGACTTCAGCGACCCCAGCCACAGCGGCCGCTGTGGATCCCGATCCGTGCCATAGGTCGCGATCAACGCGCCCGCCTCGATCGGGTCGCCCAGCTTGGTGCCGGTACCGTGCGCCTCCACGGCGTCGACCTCATCGGGGCGCAGCCCGGCATCGGCCAGCGCCGCGCGAATAACCCGTTGCTGCGAAAGCCCATTCGGCGCGGACAGCCCGTTGCTGGCACCGTCGGAGTTCACCGCCGTGCCCCGGACCACCGCGAGGATCCGATGGCCGTTGCGCCGCGCGTCGGACAACCGTTCCAGCAGGACCAGGCCCGCGCCCTCGGCGAAGCCGGTTCCGTCTGCGGCGTCGGCGAATGCCTTGCACCGGCCGTCGGCGGCGAGGCCGCGTTGCCTGCTGAACTCCACGAAGATGTTCGGATTCGCCATCACGGTGACACCACCGGCCAAGGCCAGGTCACATTCCCCGGCCCGCAGGGAACGCACTGCCAAATGCGTAGCCAGCAGCGACGACGAGCACGCGGTGTCGACAGTGAGCGCAGGCCCCTCGAGCCCGAACACATAGGCCACTCGGCCCGAAATGACGCTGGTGTTCGTCCCGGTCATCAGATAACCCTCGGCACCGCCCGCCCCCGAGCCCATCCCGTAGCCCTGCGAGATGGCGCCGACGAACACACCGGTTCGGCTGCCGCGCAACGCCTCCGTATCCACCCCGGCGCGTTCGAACACCTCCCACGCGGTCTCCAGCAGCACCCGCTGCTGCGGGTCCATCGCGACCGCCTCACGCGGATTGATCCCGAACAGATCCGCGTCGAATTCGGTTGCATCGGAGAGGAACCCGCCGACATTGGCATAGGACTTGCCCAGTGCGTCCGGGTCGGCGTCGAATAATCCGGCGAGATCCCAGCCACGATCGACAGGGAATTCCGACATCACATCGCGCCCCGATGCCGCCAAATCCCACAGCTTTTCGGGCGTCACGGCGGCGCCGGGATAGCGGCACCCCATCGCCACTATGACCACCGGATCGTCGGTCACAGCGGGCTGCGCGGTGACCCCGGAGGCAGGGGTGTCGCGGGTATCGCCGGACAGCAGGATCGATTCGAGGTGCCCCGCGATCGCCTGCACGGTCGGGTAGTCGAATACCAGCGTGGTCGGCAGTCGCAGGCCGGTGGCGGAATTGAGCCGGTTGCGCAATTCGACGCTGGTCAGCGAGTCGAATCCGAGGTCGCGCAATGGCGTGGTCACCGGCAGGTCCGCACCGTCGCCGTAGCCGAGTACCGCCGCAACGCAGTCCACCGCGAGCGCGG
>NZ_BJXA01000083.1 GCF_007990755.1 Nocardia ninae NBRC 108245
CCGGGCCGGGCGCCGGGCGGCGGCGGGCCGGGGCGTGGGTTCTGATACGGATTGGGACCTGGGTGTGAACTCCGTGGAGGACGGCCGCCGTGCGGTTCATCGCCGTAGGGGGAAGTCTCGTAGGGCGAATTCACTGACAAGATCTCCATAACTTGTAACGGTGCGGGTGGCTCGGGGCGGTCGCGTCGACCGCGGCGGACACGTGGTGGCTCCGCGAGTCACCCGACGGGCAGATGACCAGGCATTTCATTCGGCTGCGGTGCGCCGGGTCCCGGTGCGACGCCGCGTTGGCGCCGGCGTGGTCCCGAGGACGTAGGACTGCACCAGATGATTCCAGCTGCAGCTGCGGCATACCTCGACGACATGGACCGAGAACTCCTCACGAGTCTCGGCCAGGCGGGTCAGCTCCTCCGGGGTCCGAGCCGATCCCGCCACCGGTCCGAGACCGTCGCCGTAGACCCAAGATACAAGCGTGAGCTGTTCTTTCCGGCAGATCGGGCATGTGACCTCGCTCCCCCGGCCGTGGAACTTCGCCGCACGCAGCAGGTAGGGATTCGCATCACATACCTCGGCGACATCGACGCGGCCCGCATACACGTCAGCCAGCAACGACCGACGCCGGAGGGCGTAGTCGACCACTTGCCGCTGGATTCGCACGAGAACCAGAGTAGCGGTGTTGCCGAGGGGCCGCCCCGGCTCAGGGGTATGAGAAACCCGGTAGATCCCGCTTTATATCGCCCGCGACTGTGCAGCGTTATATCGCTCCGATATAGTTTGGAGTCGCATCCATCGGTTAGGTCTGTACATAGTCAGGGAGGTGAAGCCCGGTGCTCGAGCTGGCAATTCTCGGGCTGCTCCTCGAATCGCCCATGCACGGTTACGAGCTGCGCAAGCGGCTCACCGGCCTGCTCGGCGCGTTTCGGGCCTTCTCCTACGGGTCGCTCTATCCCACGCTGCGCCGTATGCAGTCGGACGGACTGATCGCCGAGGAGATCCCAGCGGGTGTGGTCACGCGCCGTGCCCGCCGCGTCTACCAACTGACTCCGGCGGGCCGCGAGCGGTTCAGCGAACTGCTCGCCGACACCGGACCGCAGAACTACACCGACGACGGCTTCGGCGTCCACCTCGCCTTCTTCAGCCGCACCCCCGCGACAGCGCGGATGCGGATTCTGGAGGGCAGGCGGCGTCAGGTCGAGGAGCGCCGAGAAGGACTCCGGGAGGCGATCAAGAAGGCCAGCGGGTCGCTCGATCGCTACACCCGGCAGCTCCACCAGCTCGGACTCGAATCAAGCGAGCGCGAAGTGCGCTGGCTCAACGAGTTGATTGCGGCGGAGCAATCGACGAAGGCGGCACCACAGAAAGAGGGAAATATCGGCCATGAGTGATGACAAGAAGGCTGACAACGCCACAGAAGTTCGCGTCGCCATCGTAGGTGTGGGCAACTGCGCTTCCTCGCTGGTCCAGGGTGTGCAGTACTACAAGGACGCGGACGAGACCGCGACCGTGCCCGGCCTCATGCACGTCAAATTCGGCAAGTACCACGTCCGCGACGTGAAGTTCGTCGCCGCATTCGACGTCGACGCGAAAAAGGTCGGTTTCGACCTCGCCGAGGCGATCTTCGCCAGCGAGAACAACACCATCAAGATCTCCGACGTGCCGCCGAGCGACGTTGTCGTGCAACGCGGTCCGACCCTCGACGGCATCGGCAAGTACTACGCCGAGACGATCGACCTCTCCGAGGCCGAGCCGGTCGACGTGGTGAAGGTGCTGAAGGACAACAAGGTCGACGTCCTCGTCTCCTACCTGCCGGTGGGTTCGGAAGAGGCCGACAAGTTCTACGCCCAGTGCGCCATCGACGCGAACGTCGCCTTCGTCAACGCGCTGCCGGTGTTCATCGCCTCCGACCCGGTGTGGGCCGAGAAGTTCACGAAGGCGGGCGTGCCCATCGTCGGTGACGACATCAAGAGCCAGGTCGGCGCGACCATCACCCACCGCGTCATGGCCAAGCTGTTCGAGGACCGCGGCGTGCAGCTGGACCGCACCATGCAGCTCAACGTCGGCGGCAACATGGACTTCAAGAACATGCTGGAGCGTGAGCGGCTGGAGTCGAAGAAGATCTCCAAGACCCAGGCCGTCACCAGCAACCTGAAGAAGGAAATGGGTGCCAAGGACGTGCACATCGGCCCGTCCGATCACGTCGGCTGGCTCGACGACCGCAAGTGGGCCTACGTCCGGCTCGAAGGCCGTGCCTTCGGTGACGTGCCGCTGAGCCTGGAATACAAGCTCGAGGTGTGGGACTCGCCGAACTCGGCGGGCATCATCATCGACGCGGTCCGCGCGGCGAAGATCGCCAAGGACCGCGGCATCGGCGGACCGGTCATCCCGGCCTCCGCCTACCTGATGAAGTCCCCGCCGAAGCAGCTGGCCGACGATGTCGCCCGCGAACAGCTGGAAGCCTTCATCATCGACGCGTGAGTTATCGGCCGCGCGAAACGAGCCGGGCCACCCGAACTTTCGGGTGGCCCGGCTCGGTGTGTCCGGCGTGCTCAGTCCAGGGAGACGTAGACCTCTACCGAGGTCGGGCCGGTGTAGCGCTCGATCTCGGCGGTGTGCGAGCGGGTGATGGTTCCCGCGCTTTCGGCCTTGCGGACCTGGGCCCAGGCGGTGCGCAGGAGGTCGTAGGGCTTGTCGGAGACGACGAACTTGGCGTAGCGGCCGTGCGGGACACGGGTGAGTACGTCGCCTGCGTCCATCTCGTCCATCGCGGCGACCTCGTAGCCGAGCACGGCGACGGCGTGGTCGTTCTGGCCGATGTAGGCGGCCACCCTGGGCACGCTCTTCTCGCGCGCCAGGTAGCGGTCCCAGGTGAAGTTCACCAGGTCGAGGTCGCGCGCGGTCACCTCGCGCCCGGCTAGCGGGACGGTCAGTCCGGCGACCAGGCTCTCGTCCAACGTGACAATCTCGAAGTCCACAGTCCTGTTCCTACCCGTCGACTTGATCGTCTGCCAGCGCTACGAAGACTTCGGCCGTCCGCGCGTCGGGATAGTGCTCCCAATCGCCGGTGTAGGCGCGCACGAAACGGCCCGCCGCCTCGGCGTCCCACACCGAACGCCAGATGTGCACGATGGTGTCGCCGAGGTTGTCACCGCTGGCGATGAATCGGGCGAATCGGCCCGCGGGCACTCTGGCCAGCACGTCACCGGGCAATAAGTCGTCGAGGCTGCGGCAGCGGTAGCCGACGATGTGCGTCAGATACGAATTGATTTCCGGCGCGTGGTCCACGTACGCGGTCGTCGGCGGCCCGGGCAGCTGGCGAGCCAGGTTGCGTTTCCACGCCTCTTCGACTTTCGCGCGGCGCGGTCCTTCGACCGCGAGCGCCGGGCTGCGAAGTACTGTTCCCGCCACCAGCGTCTCGGGTTGGTCAACGACATTGAAATCCACCGGCGTAGCCCCTATGTCTCGTCTGTCTCCAATTGGCGGCGTCGTCGCTCGAGCGCATATCCTTCCGCATCGATCCCGCGGCATCGGCGTCGGCCTTGTCCGACACACTCGCTGTTCGCTCTCACTCTGGCAAACGATGCTGCCATGTCATGCGTTCCCCTGGGTGCAAGAAGGTCACAGCATCATCGCTATCGCGGTACCGGAATGGTCAGGCCGGGAAATATCTCCACTTCCTTGGGCCCCTCCGGTGCGGGCGGGATGATCACGATCGGTTCCCGCGGCGGACCCTGCGGCGGATTCAGGATGTCGTAGTTGCCGCCCGACGGTTTGTTCGCGCCCGGCGGCGCGGCCGTCGCCGCGCCGTTGGTGGCCGGGAACTGCTCGATCGGGGTGCCGGCGAGCGTGCCGTCCATCACCTGCTTCCAGATGTCGGCGGGCAGGCCGGAGCCGTAGATGTCGGTGCCGCGCGCGGTGTGGATCGGCTGCGACTGTTCGGTGCCGATCCACACCGCCGTGGACAGCGACGGGGTGAAGCCGATCATCCAGGCGTCCTTGTTCAGCTTGGACTCGCCGAGCTGGGTGGTGCCGGTCTTCGCCGCGGACGGGCGGCCGCCGGCGAGGGCGTGGCCGTTGGAGTACGCGGCGATCGGCGTCATCGCCTGGGCGGTGTTGTCGGCGATGGTGCGCGGGATGCGTTGCTGACCCTCGGGCAACTGCTTGCCGACCTGTTGGTCGGGCGCGCCGCGGTCGAGCAGCACGCGCCCGTCACCGGTCACCACCCGCTGCACGAAATACGGCTGGTGATACACACCGGACGCGCCGATCGTGCCGTACGCCGATGCCATGTCGATCGGGCGAACGAGATACTGCCCCAGCACGATTCCGTTCAGCGGCCGCCCGCCGTCCTCGGTGAGGGTCTTGCCCGCCACACCGGGGATTTGTTCCGGAATGCCCGCCGCGTGTGCCGCGTCGGCGATGGCTTTGGGTCCGTCGAACATCGACATGGTCATCCGGTAGAAGCTGGTGTTGAGCGAGCGCTTCAGCGCCTCCGCCATCGTGCAGCGCCCGCAGGTTTCACCATCCACGTTGGTGATCTTGGTGCCCCGGTCGGTGACCGGTGAACTGTCCAGCATGCGATTCAGCGGAATGCTCTGCTGCTGGGCGGCGATCACCGCGAACGGCTTGAACGCCGATCCGGTCTGCAACGGCGCCTGGGCGTAGTCGTAGCCGATGCCGTCGTCGCCGCCGAAGTAAGCGCGCACCGCACCGGAGCGCGGATCGATCGAGACGACCGCGGCGCGCAGTTCCGGCGGCTGGCCGCTGAGCCGGTTGTGCACCGCGTCCAGCACCGCCTGCTGAGCTTTCATGTCGATGGTCGTGGTGATCTGCAGCGCGCCGGTGTTCAGCTCGTGCTCGCTGATGCCGGAGGAGCGCAGTTCGCGCACCACCTGGGTGCGGATCAGGCCCTCGGGGCCACGGGCCACGTTGTCGTCGGGGATCTCGCTGAGCGGGATGATCGCGGGGAAGGTGGTCGCGTCCCGGTCGCCCGGTGCCAGCACGCCCATCTCGACCATGCCGTCGAGCACGTACTTCCATCGCGCCGTCAGATCCGGCAGGTGCGTCTCCGGGTCGAGGATGGACGGCGTGCGGACCAGCGCGGCGAGCACCGCGCCCTCGGCCAGGGTCAGCTGGTTCACCGGCTTGTTGAAGTAGGCCTTGGTCGCCGCCGCGATGCCGTAGGAACCGCGGCCGTAATAGATGGTGTTGAGGTAGGCGGCGAGGATGTCGTCCTTGCTCCACTGCCGCGCCATCTTGGCCGCGATGACCAGCTCGCGCATCTTCCGGGTGAGCGTGCGCTCGGAACCGAGGAAGGCGTTCTTCACGTACTGCTGGGTGATGGTGGAGCCGCCGCCGGCGTTGTCCCGGCCGAGCATGTTGTCGCGGGCGGCGCGCAGGAAGCCGGAGGTCGAGTAGCCGGGGTTGCTGTAGAAGTTGCGGTCCTCGGCGGAGAGCATCGCGTTGCGGACCGGCTCGGGTACCTCGGCCAGCGGGACCGGCGTGCGATTGCCGTTGGGCGGCACCACCTTGGCGATCACCGTGCTGCCGTCGGCGGCGAGCACGGTGGCGATCTGATTGGTCTGCACCGAGCCGGGTTCGGGGATCTCGGCGCTCCAGTAGACGAGGACGAACAGCAGCGTCGGTACCGCGCCGAAGATGATGAACAGCGCGAGCACCAGCCGACGGAATCGTTCGGCTCGGGTACGCGGCGGATGGTCCGGGTCGGGCGTGGGTGTCGGTCGGGGTGCCTTGGGTTTCGCAGCGGGTCGCTTGCCGCGCTCGGTGGTGCCGCCCAGCTCGTTGAAGCCCGCGATCGACGCGTAGGGCGCGGGCTCCGGTGCATCCTTTCGCCGTTTGCGAAACGAACTCACGACGCTGCCTCGCCGGCGGGCGCACTGCGTCCCCGGTACTGGTTCACGACGTTGCCTCGCCGGTGCTCGGCTCCGACGCGCCCGCGGACGCGCGGTGTCCCTGACTCACTCGCTGGCGCTCGTTCACGATCATCTCCTCCCGGAGCGTCGGCCGAAACTCACCTGCACGAACAACGATCGGAAATGGGCCCCCACGCGCCCGACTTTACTCGCGCCGTGGGTGACCCGCGATGCTATCACCGGGCCGCCGGGGTACGGCCGGATTCCGGTGATAGCTCGAAAAACGTGCTCCGAGCGGGTGTTCTAGCTCTTGACGCCACCGGCGGTGAGGCCGGAGATGATGCGGCGCTGGAACAGCAGCACCATGATGACCAACGGGATCGACACCATGACGCCCGCAGCCATGATCGCGGCGTACGGCTCGACCAGCGGGTTGTTGCCGGAGAAGCGAGCGACCGCGACGGTGACCGGCTCGGTGCTGCCGCTGGAAAGCAGTCGGGCCAGCAGGTATTCGTTCACCGCGGCGATGAAGGCCAGGATCGCGGTGGTGAACACCGCGGGCGCCGCCAGCGGCAACATGACCAGCCGGAACGCCTGCAGCTTGGTGGCACCGTCGATCCGCGCCGCCTCTTCGAGTTCCCACGGCAGCTCGGCGAAGAACGACGCCAGGATGTAGACGGTCATCGGCAGCACGAACGAGATGTTCGGGATGATCATCGCCTGGTACTTGCCGATCCAGCCGAGGTTGGTGAACAGCTGGAACAGCGGAGTGACTAGCACGACCACCGGGAACATCGAGGCGCTCAGGATCAGCCCGGACACCACGTACTTGCCGCGGAAGGTCAGGCGCGCCAGCGCATAGGCGGCGAGCACGCCGAGGACCAGCGCGATCACCGTGGTGATGGAACCGATGATGACGCTGTTGCCCAGCGCCCTGCCGAAGTTGTTGCCCCGGCTGGTGTCGAACGCGTTGCGGAAGTTTTCCAGCGTGAGGTGCGTCGGCCACGGGGTGCTGTCGAAGGTGTAGGCGGGATCGCGGAACGCGGTGACGGTCATCCAGTAGAACGGCCCGAGTCCCCAGATCAGCACGATCGCCACGCCCGCGTACAGCCGCACCGACTTGAGCCGCTGCGTCCACGGAACCGAGGGCACGGCAGGCTTTTCCGCAGTCCGAATCGACATCAGTGCGCCTCCCGCTGTTCTTCCTGGGTCCGAACGGCGTTGGCGCCGAGGATCTTCACCAGCACGAAGGCCACCGCGAAGATCATCAGGAAGGTGATCGTAGACAGCGCGGCCGCGCTGTTGGGACCCTGCCGGACCTGATCGACCACCAGGATCGACACCACCTGGGTGGACGGGTTACCGAGGGTCATGATCGCGGGCAGGTCGTACATGCGCAGCGCGTCCATCGTCCGGAACAGCACCGCGACCAGCAGCGCCGGCTTGAGCAGCGGCAGCGTGATCTGGGTGAACCGCTGCCAGGCGGTGGCGCCGTCGACCTTGGCCGCCTCGTAGACGTCGGCCGGGATCACCTGCAGGCCGGCCAGCAGCAGCAGCGCCATGAACGGCGTCGTCTTCCACACGTCGGCGGCGATCACCGCGAACCGCGCGGGCCACGCATCGGAGGTCCACAGGATGTTCGTGCCGAGTACCCGGTTCACCACCCCGTCGTACTGGAACATGAACTCCCACAGCCGCGCGGTGACCGCCGTGGGGATCGCCCACGGAATCAGCACCGCGGCGCGCAGCAGCGCACGCCCCTTGAACGTCTTGCCCATCACCATGGCGAAGCCGAGGCCGAGCGTGGCCTCCAGCGTCACCGTGACCACGGTGAAGAACAGCGTGACCAGGATGGCCGCCCAGAACTGCGAACCGAGGTTGCCGGTCGGGCAGCTGACCATCTCGCCGCCCGCCTGGCATTGCTGCAGCAGCCAGTGCGTGTAGTTCGAGAAGCCCGCGCTGCCGCCCTCGACGAACATGCCCGTCGCCGGGTCGAGACCCGAATCCTTCTGGAACGACATCCACAACGCCCGGATGACCGGGTAGCCGATGACCACGGCCAGCGCCAGCATCACCGGCGCGACGAACATCCAGGCTTTGCCGGAGCGCCGCATTTCCAATGCCAGGGTCTCGCCGAGGCCACGCTTGCGTGGCAGGAATTCCTCGCTCGGCACAGTGCTGGCCGCTCCCGAAGGATCCGACACCGTTTCTCTCTCCTACGGGTCTCGTCGGGTCCGCTGCGCTATCCGCTCTACGATCCCGCGGTCTCGATGCCCTTCTGCATCCCGATGATCGCGTCATCGATGGTCTTGGTCTGCTTCAGCGCAGCATAAGCGTTGTCCTGGATGGCTTTCGACACCGCCGGGTAGAAGGGGGTGACCGGCCGCGGCACCGCGCTGGAGATGGAATCCTTGAGCGCGGGCAGGTACGGCATCTTCGCGATCAGCGCCGGGTCGTCGTACATCGAGGCGCGCACCGAGGGCAGCGCGCCCGAGGCGACGATGTGCTGGGCGTCCTCGCTGATCAGGAAGCGCAGGAAGTCCAGCGCCGTGGCCTTGTTCTTGGAGTAGGCACTGATCGCCGCGTTGTAGCCACCGAGGGTGGACGCGCCGACACCGTTCTCGCCGGGCAGCGGGGCGACACCGAACTTGTCCTTCACCGAGGAGGCGTCGCCGCCGACGTCACCGTAGGTGGACGGCCACGAACGCAGGAACATCAGCTTGCCCTGGGCGAACGCGTTGCTGCTCTCCGGCTCCTTGAAGGTGATCGCCTCCGGCGGGATGTCGCCGTTCTTGTAGGCGTCGACCAGGACCTTCAGCCCGGCCCGGGACTGCGCGCTGTTCACCGTCGGGGTCTTGCCGTCGGCGCCGACGAAGCTACCGCCGTAGGCGTTGATCACCTCGGCGGTGTTCACCGTCAGGCCCTCGTACGGCGCGAACTGACCGGCGTAGCAGCCGATGTTCTGCTCCTTGGCGAGCGGGCACTGGTCCAGCAGCTCTTTCCACGTCTTGGGCGGGTTGGGCACCAGGTCTTTGCGGTAGAACAGCAGGCCGCCGTTGGTGTTCCGGGGCGCCGCGTACAGCGTGTTGTTGTAGGTGGCGCTGGCGACCGGCGGGGAGAGCAGCGCGGAGGTGTCGATGGCGAAGGAGTCCTTCAGCGGCTGGATCCAGCCCTTCGCGGCGAACTGGGCGGTCCACGGCACGTCCAGCGCGACCACGTCGTAGTCGGACTGCTTGGAGCGCATGTGCTCGACCAGATCGTCGAACTGCTGCGAGGCGTCGTTCGACTGCTCCTTGAACGTCACCTGCTCGTCCGGGTGCGAGGCGTTCCAGCGCTCGATGAGCTGCTTGACCGCACCGGTCTCGGTGGTGTCCTTGCCCTCGACGTAGGTGATCGGCCCGCGCCCGGTGAGGTTCTGGCTCGTCGGACTGCCCCCGCTGTCACTGGAGCAGGCGCTGGTGAACGTCGCCGTCAGCAGCGCGACCGAGACAGCCGCGAGCGCGGCCTTCGGTACGAGCGACGTACGTAGGGACGACACCTTTTTCACAGCCATCGTGGACACTCCAGATCGATCGTGAGCATTAGCACACCCTGCCGGTTGCACAACGCAAGATACATGGTGTGGCAGTGACTCGCGGGATTGTGGCGGGAAGTGCTCGCTACTCTGGCGTGTGATGACATCGCCGAACCCGGTTCCCGAGCGGATGCTGACACGCATCGGTGGGCTGCTGCGCCAGGCCGAATCCACCGACAACGAGCACGAGGCGGAGGCGTTCCTGGCCGCCGCGCAACGACTGGCGACCCGGTCGTCGATCGACCTGACGGTGGCTCGTGCGCACGTCGCGGGGCGTGAGCGCCGGGCGACGCCGATCCAGCGGATCATTCCGATCGGCGAACCGGGCAAGCGCGGGCTGCGCACCTACGTCCAATTGTTCGTCGCCATCGCCCATGCCAACGATGTGCGCTGTGATGTCGCTCGCACCTCGACTCAGGTGTACGCCTACGGTTTCGACTCCGATATCGATACCTGCGAGGCGTTGTACGCGAGTCTGCTCGTGCAGATGGTGCGGGCGTCCGACCAATACATCAAGTCCGGGCAGTACCGCTCGGCGACGGTGGAGAAGGTGGTCACCGAAAAGCGCTGGGGGCGTAAGGTGCAACGCAAGGTACAGGCACCGGTCGCGGGGGTGACGGCGCGGCTCAACTTCCAGATGGCGTTCGCCGCGCGGATCGGGCAGCGGCTGGCCGCGGTGAAGGCGGAGGTCGAGGCCGAGGCGGTGCCCGCGGACAACACGGCGGCGGGCACGGCGCTGGCGTTGCGCAACAAGGAGATCGAGCTCACCGACTTCTATGCCAGCACCTCGGAGGCGCGCGGGACCTGGCGCGGCCCGCAGGCCTCGGCCGGGCATTCGGCGGCGGCCCGGCGGGCGGGTGACCGCGCGGGTAAGGCGGCTCGGATCGGTACCTCGCCGGAGCTCGGGGCGGCGCGCGGGCAGTTGACGACGCGCCGGTCGCGCGGTTCGACCAATGGATCGGTGTGAGTTTCACGTGCTCCGGACTCAGCGGTCCCGGCGTGGCTGTGCAGGCGTGCACGTACTTCGGGCTCGGCAGGCCGCTTCGCGACGGGGGTGGCGTGGGTTTCGCGTACTCATTGCTCGGCGCGTGTCTTTGTACGTTCACTCGGTGGATCGGTGACTCGGGTCGCATCGGCGCGTGCGGGGGACGATGCTGGTGAGCGTGCGAGATACTCAGCGCGCCAAGGTGTACGACGCCGAGCAGTTGGTGCGCGGCATGTTCGATCGGGCCGACGAGCACGGTAGCCGGACCGTCGAGTTGTACGGGTCGCATCTCACGCTGCCGATCGAGCGGCGCTTCGCCTCGGTGGCCTCCGTGCAGAGTTACGCCGACAAGGTTCTCGCGCTCAATTGGGTTCGGGCGCAGTGGGATCGGGCGGGCACGGCGGTGCGGGTCCGGTCTCGTGCCGGTGCGACCGCCGCCCACTATGAGGCCGCCGAGGGCGTGCTCGCCGTACCGCTGCACAGCGGCGGGCGGGCGTGGGCGTTGCGAGAGTTGGTGGTCCTGCACGAATTAGCGCACCATCTCGAATCCGCGCCCGGCTCGGTGGCCCCGCACGGCCCCGAATTCTGTGCCCGCTACCTCGAATTGGTCGACGGCATCATCGGGCCGGAAGCGGCACTGGTGCTGCGCGCGACCATGCTGGGTTGCGGTGTGCGGCTCGGGTAGTCCCGGCTTGCGCGGACACTTTCGGGAAGTCAGGGCGCTTTTCGCTGCGGCAGACGCGAAAACTGTCCGCTCAGACCGCTTCCGGCGGTGACTCGACCAGTCGCAGCACCCGCTCGAGCCGCTGCTGCCACCATGCGGTGCGGTCTGGGTCTTGCTGCCGGTACTGCTCTACGAGGGCGGGATCGGGCTGGGGTGGCGTCCTCGGCACCGGCAGATAGCCGTCGACCTGACGCAGCGAATCGCTCACAACATCGCCGTTGAGCAACGACAATGTGCCCAGGCCACAGGCGAATTCGAGTTCGGGGAGGGCACCGGCGAGGGCGAGTTGAGCGGCGAGGCCGACGCTGGTTTCCAGTGCGGAGGAGACCACACAGGGCAGACCGGCGGCTTCGGCTACCCGCAGTGCGCGGCGGACCCCGCCCAGAGGTGTGCATTTCAGGACCGCGATGTCGGCGGCGCCCGCGACGGCGACCTTCAGCGGGTCCTCGGCGCGGCGGATGGATTCGTCGGCGGCGATGCGCACGTTCACCCGGCGGCGGACCGCGGCCAGCTCCTCGATGGTCCGGCAGGGCTGTTCGACATACTCCAAACCGCCTGCGGCCCTGTCGATTCGGGTGATGTGCGCGACTGCGGTGTCGACGTCCCAGACGGCGTTGGCGTCTACCCGGACGGCACCGTCCGGGCCGAGCGCGTCGCGCACCGCCTCGACTCTGGCCAGGTCTTCGGCGAGTGAATCGGGATGGTCGGCGACCTTCACCTTCGCCGTGCCGCACCTCGACCCCGCGACGACCGCGTGCGCGCGTTCCGGATCGACCGCGGGCACCGTGCAGTTGATCGGAATCCGGTCGCGCACCGGTTCCGGCCAGCCCACCGTCACCTGCTCGAGCGCGGTGGCCAGCCACCCGGCTGCTTCCCGGTCGTCGTACTCGGTGAACGGGCAGAAGTCGCCCCACCCGAGTGGGCCCCGGACCAGCATGCCCTCGCGCACGGTGATGCCACGGAAACGGGTGCGCATCGGGATCGCGTAGACGATGCTGTCGGCGGCGTAGTCGGTCATCGTTGCCAGCTTAACGGGCACCGTTGCGGCGGGACCGAGCTCGCCTGCCGGGCCGTTTCCGCTGTTCGCCGCAGATTTCCCTCATGCGGACTGAGTAGTTTTGCGGTACTCGACGCGCCGGCCGGCCGCGATGCTGAGTGCATGACCTACTACGGCACCACTCCCTACGGGCCGGCTCAGCCGCACACCCGGCCGCAGACGCGGGCCTGGGATCTGGCGCTGGCGCTCACCCTGTACGCCGGTGCGGCAGCGCTCGGTCTCGTCGCCGCCTACTGCACCGTTTTCTTCGCGTTCGCTACCGACTCGTGCGGCCCGAACAAGTGCCGCGAGGGCTACCTGGGCGCCGCCTTCCTCGTCTCCTGGGGCGGCACCGCGCTCGCCCTGCTCGGCGCGCTGATCATGATCATCGTGGCCGCGGTCAAGCGCTGGTACATGTGGTACTGGCCGGTGCTCGCCGCGCTGCTGATCGTCGCCTCGTTTCTCGGCGGGGTTGCGCTGGCCTCGCAGGTGAACACCGGCGCCTGAGCACCCATCGGACCTGCGCGTTCCCGCATCGCAACTGCTGGCACGAAAGTGTCGGCGGATACCTGCGCGGCGAGCGGATCCGTGCGCGCGTGCCGTCGCTTGCGTACCAATTGCGCTGCCGGGCATGAAGTTGCCAACCACCGCACACGCAGCGGGCTAGTTTGTCTGCGGCGTGTGCGTAGCGAGACCGCGCGTCGTGCTGCGTCACCGTGCTGGGCGGGTCATCCTGGGACTATGGCGTGGGAACCACGAGTCGGGGTGCCGGACCTCGTACGCGCGGTGGCCGGTTCGCTGGTCGCCGTCGGATGTGCCTGGGTGGTGGCGTCTTTCGTGCCGCTGTACGAGGTGGTTGCCCGCGATGACGAGGACGGGCGGGCGTGGCGATATCTCGCGGTGGCGCAGGTGGTCGGGCGGGGCGGCATTGTGGCGTCGGTGCTGTGGGCGTTCGTGCTGATGGTGCGGAAGGTGCGTGACCGCAGGCCGATCGGCTGGACGCCGCTGATCGCGGTGCCGTTGATCATCGAATCCTGGGTGGCCGGATTCCTGATCGCACTGGTGCTCGTCTCGGTCTGACGCGGCGCCCACCGCACGATGGGCGCCGCGTCGGCTCGGTCAGAGGCGTTCGAGAATCATCGCGTTCGACAAACCGCCTGCCTCGCACATGGTTTGCAGGCCGTAGCGGGCGCCGCGGTCCTGCATGGCGTGCACCAGGGTGGTGGCCAGCCGCGAGCCCGAGGCGCCGAGCGGGTGACCGATGGCGATGGCGCCACCGTTGACGTTCACCTTGCCGAGGTCGGCGCCGGTCTCCTCGGCCCAGGCGAGCACCACCGGCGAGAAGGCCTCGTTGACCTCGAACAGGTCGATGTCGGCGAGCTGGAGTCCAGCGCGCTGCAACACCTTTCGGGTCGCGGGGATCACCGCGGTGAGCATCAGCAGCGGGTCGTCGCCGACGACGGCGAAGCTGTGCAGCCGGGCCAGCGGCTTCAGTCCGAGTTCCTTGGCGCGCTCGCTGGTCATGATCAGCACCGCGGCGCTGCCATCGCTGACCTGGCTAGCGCTGGCCGCGGTGATCTCCCAGCCGATCTGCGGGAACCGGGCGGCCATCGCCTCGTCGTAGTAGGCGGGGCGCAGCTTGGCGAGGGTGTCCAGCATGCTGCCCACCCGAATGCCCTCGTCGGTGGTCAGCCCGTTGATCGGTGCGAGTTCGCCGGCGAACAGGCCGTTTTTCGTTGCCAGCGCAGCCTTTTCGTGGCTACCGAGCGCGAACTCGTCGAGTTGACTGCGGGTCAAGCTCCACTTCGCGGCGATCAGTTCCGCGCTGATCCCCTGCGGCACCAGACCTTCCGGATAACGCGCGGCGAAGCCGACACCGGAGAAGTCCTCGGAGCCGATCAGGTTGGCGCCCATGGGAATCCGCCCCATCGATTCGACACCGGCGGCCACGACGATGTCGTAGGCTCCCGAGATCACGCCCTGTGCGGCGAAGTGGATCGCCTGCTGGCTGCTGCCGCATTGCCGGTCCACCGTTGTCGCGGGGACGGATTCGGGATATCCGGCGGCCAATGCCGCGCGCCGGGTCATGTTCGCGCCCTGCTCGCCGACCTGGGTGACGATGCCGGCGATGACGTCGTCGACGAGCGCCGGATCGATGCCGCTGCGCGTCACCACCTCGCGCAGGCTGTGTGCGAGTAGGTCCACCGCGTTGACGTCGTGCAGTGCGCCGTTCGGCTTGCCCTTGCCGATCGGGGTGCGGACCGCTTCGACAATTACCGCGTCTCTCATCGTGTTTCCTCTCGGACCGAGAGCCCGGCGGCCTTGCCTGGCTCTATCAACACATAGTCAGGTTACACCTGGCAATAGTTGAAGCAAGTCAGCTGAGCTACTATGTCCGTCATGGCAGCAGTGATGGAAGGACCCCTGGCCGACCTGAGCTCGTGGCAGCCCACGGAGTGCTCGATCGCCAAGGCGATCGAGCTGGTCGGCACCCGCTCGGCCATCCTCATCCTGCGCGAGGCCTACTACGGCACCACCCGATTCGACGGCTTCGCCCAGCGCGTCGGCATCACCGACGCCGCGGCCGCCACCCAACTCCGCAGACTCACCGAAGCGGGCCTGCTGGCAAAGCAGCCGTACCAGGAAGAGGGCAAACGCACCCGCCACGAATACGTCCTGACCCCCAAGGGTCGCGACCTGCTCCCGGCTGTCCTCGCCCTCATGCAGTGGGGTGACACCTACCTCCAACCCGGGCCGCCCCCGCTCCTCCTGGTCGAAGAAGCCACCGGGGCCCCCGTCCGCGTCCAAGTCCGCAGCGACACCGGCCGGGAAATAGCCCTCGACGAACTGGCCGTCCGCCTCAACCCCGACTACCTGGACACCATCCGCCCGCGCAAACGCAAGCGCTGACCGTGCGCTCCGCTGTGCCGCCATTCGCTCGCGCCTCGCCGAAGTCGAAAGCGCGGCGCTGCTGAGCAATTCGCTCGCAGTAAGAGCGCGCCTCTACGCGCGGTGACCAGCCCGAACGCCGTGTCAGAGGGCGTGTCAGGTCGGCATCAGGGTGGTGTCAGCCGGGTTGGCGACAGTAGCCTCATGAACAGCACAGCAGCCACCATCACCTCGACCGATTCGACCTGGACCGGCATGGTTCCGGTCGACGACACCGCACTGGCCGTCACCGACACCGGCGGGACCGGCCAGCCGGTCATCTACCTGAACGGCGCCTACGCCGACCAGAAGCACTGGCGGCGGGTGATCGCCGAACTCGGCCCCGGCTTCCGGCACATCACCTTCGACGAGCGCGCCCGCGGCAAATCGCAGCAATCGGCCGACTATTCCTTCGAGGCCTCGTTGCGCGATGTCGATGCCGTCCTCGCGGCACGAGGTGTGGACCGGGCGATCCTGGTGGGCTGGTCCTACGGCGGGATCCTCGCGTGGCACTGGGCCGACCGCAATCCCGATCGCGTCGTGGGCGCGGTGATCGTGGATTCCGCGCCGTACGGCTTGACCGGCGAGGCGGGCCGGGAACGGATCCGAAAGTTGTTCCACCGGATGCGTTTTCTGCTTCCGCTGGTCCGCCCCTTCGGCATGGCCGCCCGGATGACCGCGGCTCAGCACGCCGAGGTCGGCATCGATGCCAACGAGTACGCCGCCGCCAGCGTCCCGATCCTCAGCCGCCTGACCCGCCCCGTGCGGTTCGTCCTGGCGACCGGCGACAGCCTCGGCAGCGAGAAAGGGGAGATGGAAAAGGTGCGGGCCGCACTGGATCCGGTGCTGGCCGCCAACCCGAATGTCACCGTGAGCGCGAAGGTCGCCAGCAACCATTCGCACATCCTGCGCAAGGACTTTCGCGCCGTCGCCGCAGCGGTCCGTGAGACGGCGGCCGGCTAGGTCGGCGGGGCGGGGCGGAGCTCGCCGGGGTGGCTCTGAACGTGCAGTTCGTGCCAGTGGCCGGGGGCGTAGTAGCGGACGCCGTGCGACGTGCTGTCTACCACCAGGACCCCGCCGTGGAACCAGAATCGGTCCTCGTCGCCGTACTCGAGGGCGCTCTGTTCGGTGTCGCGGGTGTACACGGTGAAAGCCATGAGTACCACGCTATCGGTCGGCATCGAACCCGGTGGGCCGAAGCAGTTTTCGCTGAGCGCGCGCTCTGCCGGAGGCCGACCGTGTCGGAAGCGGCTCCACTGCGGTAGCCGCTTCCGGCAGCACTGCCGTTGGTGGAACGCTCAGTTGAGGCGGCGACCGTCCTTTGCGGAGAAGAAGTAGGTGTGCTGCGGGTCGGTGGAGAGCCGGACGCGGGTGCCCTTGGCGGGCGGGTTGCGCCAATCCGCCCGCGCCACAATGGTTTCCCCGCTGGCATTGCCCTCGGAGGTGGTGCGGCCGTAGATGTAGGCGTCGGAGCCGAGTTCCTCGACCACGTCGACCTCCATCTCGATGCCGGAACCGGCGCCGTTGCCGAGCTCGAAGTGCTCGGGGCGGATGCCGACCGACACCGAGCCCTCGGCGGCGTCGATCACCGAGCGCGGCAGCGGCAGCACATGGCCGCCGAGCGACACGCGTCCGTCGGACACCGGCAGGGTGAACAGGTTCATCGCGGGCGAGCCCATGAAGCCGGCCACGAACACGTTGACCGGGTCCTGGTACAGGTCGCGCGGCGTCGCACACTGTTGCAGCAGACCGTCTTTGAGTACCGCGACGCGATCGCCCATGGTCATCGCCTCGACCTGATCGTGCGTGACGTACACGGTGGTGGTGCCGAGCCTGCGCTGCAACTGCGCGATCTGGGTGCGGGTCTGCACCCGCAGCTTGGCGTCCAGGTTGGACAGCGGCTCGTCCATCAGGAACACCTGCGGCTGGCGCACGATCGCGCGGCCCATCGCGACGCGCTGACGCTGACCGCCCGACAGGGCCTTCGGCTTACGGTCCAGGTACGGCTCCAGGTCGAGCAGCTTGGCCGCTTCCTGCACCCGCTTCTGCGTCTCCGCCTTGGCGACCTTGGCGAGTTTCAGTGCGAAACCCATGTTCTCGGCGACGGTCATGTGCGGGTAGAGCGCGTAGTTCTGGAACACCATCGCGATGTCGCGTTCCTTGGGCTCGGCGTGCGTCACGTCGTTGGCGCCGATCAGGATGCGCCCGTCGCTGACGTCCTCCAGGCCGGCGAGCATGCGCAGCGAGGTCGACTTGCCGCAGCCCGACGGGCCGACCAGGACAAGGAATTCGCCGTCTTCGATCTCCAGATTCAACTGGTCGACAGCGGGTTTGGTGGATCCCGGGTAGAGCCGGGTAGCGCGGTCGAAGGTCACCGTGGCCATGACAAATCACATCCCATTCACCGGCAGGAACGTGCCGGACGATCCGAGTAAGGGTTGACCGGCGACATTACTATGTCTGCTCGATTTCCGCTCGAAATGCTCGAGTTCGCGCGCGACACGCGTACGGCGCGCCAGTCGGCCGCGGACCGGATTGCCAAGTGTCCAGGTCGCTTACCGTCGGCGCCGGTAGCCTCGACAGGGGACCGACCCCGAAGCGACGAGGAGGCTTTCATGAGCGAGCGTAGCGAGGTGGCGGCATGACCCGCGCGGTGCGTATCGGCGTCCAGATCCAGCCCCAGCACGCACCGGACTATGGGCTGATCCGCGACGCGGTCCTGCGCGCCGAGGACGCGGGCGTCGACATCGTCTTCAACTGGGACCACTTCTACCCACTCAGCGGCGACCCCGAGGGCGCGCACTTCGAATGCTGGACCATGCTCGGCGCGTGGGCCGAGCAGACCGAGCGGGTGGAGCTCGGCGCCCTGGTCACCGGCGGCGGCTACCGCAACCCGGACCTGCTCGCCGACATGGCGCGCACGGTGGACCACATCAGCGACGGCCGCCTCATCCTCGGCATCGGCGCGGGCTGGTTCGAGAAGGACTACGACGAATACGGCTACGAGTTCGGCACCGCGGGCACCCGGCTCGCTCTGCTGAAGGAGAACATGGCCCGGATCAGTGCCCGTCTGAAGAAGTTGAACCCGCAGCCGACTCGCGAGATCCCGATCCTGATCGGCGGCGGTGGCGAGAAGAAGACCCTGCGCCTGGTCGCCGAGTACGCCGACATGTGGCACAGCTTCGCCGACCTCGACTCGCTCGCGCACAAGAACAAGGTGCTCGCCGACCACTGCGCGGCCGTCGGCACCGATCAGTCGAAGATCGAACGTTCGGTGCAGTGGCCCGGGGCCCAGGAGGCGCAGGCCTTCGTCGACGCGGGCGTTTCGCTGTTCACCATCGGGGTCAGCGGTCCGAAGTACGACCTCAGCGAGGTGGAGCTGGCGATCCGCTGGCGCGACGAGGTGAACCCCGAGCAGGTCAGCGGACTCGCCTGAAAGGTCGACGCGCGGTTGATCACGCCGAGCTGAGGTCGCTCGGCGTGGTCCCGCACACCGACTCGCGGGCCAGCTGACGCGGCGGTCAGCACCCGATCCGGATTGCCCGACGGCCGGCGCCCGTCGAACACCGAATTCGGATCACCGTGATCCGAACTCTGTCGTTCCTGGTCCGACTTGTCCTGGTCCAGCAGGCACCTCGTCCACGATGGGGTAGCTGCGGGTTAGCACTCGGACGCCGCTAGGGTTCTTCATCATGGCTGGTCTGCCCGCTGTGCGGTCTCGTGCGTTGATCGCCGTGATATTGCTTTCCGTCGGTCTCGCGGCCACGGCGTGCGGTTCCGGCTCCGACGATGCGCCCACCGCACGCAATCTGTGTTCCCCGCCGGGGCTGAGTGCAGCCGCGGCCGCGCCGACGAACCTGGCCTCCGCGCAGGCCGCGGGCGCGGACAAATACACCACCGCGACCACCGCGCCGCTGGCCTCGATCGACACTTCGAAGCTCGGTTTGATCGCACCGGGCAAGCTCAGCGTCGGCACGCTCTCGGACGCGCCGCCGAGCATCTGCGTGAACGGCCAGGGCTCGTTCACCGGCTTCGACAATGAACTGCTGAAGGCGATCGGCGCGAAACTCGGTCTGCAGGTGGAGTTCTCGGGCACCGACTTCTCCGGCCTGCTCGCCCAGGTCGCGAGCGGACGCTTCGACGTCGCCTCCTCGAACATCACCACCACCGACGCCCGCCGTCAGCTGGTCGGCTTCACCAACGGCTACGACTTCGGCTACTTCTCCCTCGTCACACCGGTCGGCAGTGCGGTCAAAGGCTTCTCGGACCTGAACCGCGGCACCCGGATCGCGGTGGTGCAGGGCACGGTGCAGGACGAGTTCGTGGTGAACCAGCTCGGCCTGGACCCGGTGAAGTTCCCGGACTACAACACCGCCTACGCCAACCTGAAGTCCGGCCAGGTCGACGCCTGGGTGGCGCCGTCGGCGCAGGCCGAGGGCGCGATCCGGCCGGGCGACGGAACAACGGTGTCGCAGAACACCTTCAGCCTCGACAACTTCGTCGGCTACGCGGTCGCCAAGACCAATCAGCCGCTGACCGACGCGCTCAACAGCGGCCTCGACGCCGTCATCGCGGACGGTACCTACGCCAAGCTCTACCAGGACTGGGTGCCCAGGCAGCTGCCGCCGGGCTGGAAGCCGGGCTCCAAGGCGGCGCCGCTGCCGCAACTGCCGGACTTCGCCGCCCTCGCCGCGGAACGCGCACCGGATGCGGCCGCGCAGAACGCGCCGAAATCCACGCTGCAGCAGTTGAAGGACACGTTCTTCGATTGGTCGTTGTACCGCCAGGCCTTCCCCGATCTGTTCAAGACCGGCCTGCCGAATACCCTGATCCTCGCCGTGGTTTCGGGTGTGCTCGGCACCGTGCTCGGCATGCTGCTCGCGGTGGCGGGCATCGCCCGGAGCCGCTGGCTGCGCTGGCCCGCCCGGATCTACACCGATATCTTCCGCGGCCTGCCCGCCGTGGTGATCATCCTGCTGATCGGCCTCGGCATCGGCCCGGTGGCGCGCAATCTGACCGGCAACAATCCGTATTGGCTCGGCGCGGTTGCGCTGGCATTGCTGGCCTCGGCGTATATCGGCGAGATCTTCCGGTCGGGCATCCAGTCGGTGGAAGCCGGTCAGCTGGAAGCGGCCCGTGCCATCGGGTTCGGCTACCGGCAGGCAATGACGCTCGTGGTGATCCCGCAGGGCGTCCGGCGCGTGCTGCCCGCGCTGATGAACCAGTTCATCGCGTTGGTCAAGGATTCGTCGCTGATCTACTTCCTCGGCCTGCTCGCCACCCAGCGCGAGCTGTTCGCGGTCGGGCGAGACCTCAACGCGCAGACCGGCAACTTGTCCCCGCTGGTGGCCGCAGGCCTGGTCTACCTGCTGCTGACCATCCCGCTCACCCACCTGGTGAACTACATCGACCGCCGCATGCGCACCGGACGGCCGGACCGGCCGATCGACCCGGTCCAGGCCGCCACGATCACAGAAGGGCGGGGATAACGATGAGTGCTTCCCTCACCGGCACCGGACTGCACCTGACCCTTGGGCACAACCACGTGCTGCGCGGCATCGACATCCACGTCGACGCGGGCAAGACCACCACGGTCATCGGCCCGTCCGGCTCCGGCAAGTCGACGCTGCTGCGTGTGCTGAACCGGCTCTACGAACCGGACCAGGGCGACGTGCTGCTCGACGGCAAATCCGTGCTCACCGAGGACCCGGACAAGCTGCGCCAGCGCATCGGCATGGTGTTCCAGCACTTCAACCTGTTTCCGCACAAGAGCGTGGCCGACAACGTCTCGCTCGGCCCGCGCAAGCTGCGCGGACTGTCCAAGGACGAGGCGCGCGCGGTCGCGGTGGAGCAGCTGGAGATCGTCGGGCTGTCCGACAAGCTCGACACCCGGCCCGTGAACCTGTCCGGCGGCCAGCAGCAGCGGGTCGCCATCGCCCGCGCGCTGGCCATGAAGCCGGAGGTCATGTTCTTCGACGAGGCCACCTCGGCGCTGGACCCCGAGCTGGTCAAGGGTGTCCTCGCGCTCATGGCCGACCTCGCCTCGGGCGGCATGTCGATGGTCGTGGTCACCCACGAGATGGGCTTCGCCCGCACGGTGTCCGACAGCGTCGTCTTCATGGACGAAGGGCAGGTCGTGGAGACCGGCACGCCCGACGCGCTGTTCGACAACGCCGAGACTCCGCGCCTGCAAAGGTTCCTTTCCCAGGTGCTGTAGCGCACCCCTGGCTAACTGCATTGATGCGCATCTGCTAATGTGTCTTCGCTCACATATCCATCTGTCCATGTTCGGAAAGAGGGAGATCTGATGACAACGGCACACATGCAGCACACCGCGCACGACCACGCCCACGGCCCCAACTGCGGGCACACGGTGATCGAGCACGGCGACCACGTCGACTACGCACACGACGGTCACCTGCACCGTGAACACGACGGCCACTACGACGAGTGCGAGCCGCAGGGCCACACCGAACACGCCAACCACACCCATCAGCACGGCGACGGCTGCGGCCACGACACCGTCCAGCACGGCGACCACGTCGACTACATCCACGACGGCCACCGCCACGCCGCACACGACGGACACTACGACGAACACTGAGGCTTGCCCGCCTCTCCGCGTATTCAGGCCAGACTCAGGCGCGGGAGCGGGGCGTTGGCGGCCGGCGGGGAGTAGGTGGGCTGGTCAGCCCGTGCCCGGTGAGTTACCCATGTGCTGGCGAGATCAGTCGGCCCGCCCGGTGACCGGATAGCCGGTCAGGGAAAAACCCAGGGCTCTAGAGTCATCCCCGTGATCGAGGCGATTGAGATTCCTACCGCTGCCGGGACGTTCGATGCGCTGTCGAGTGGGGAAGCCGGTGGGCGGGAAGTCTTGCTGCTGCACGGGTTTCCGGAGGCGGCGATCGAGTGGGAATTCCAGCTGCATGCGCTCGGTGGCGGTGGGTGCCACGTGGTGGCGCCTGATCAGCGGGGGTACTCGCCGGGTGTGCGGCCGGACAAGGTGGCCGACTATCGACTCGAGGAATTGGTCGGCGATGTCATCGCCATCGCCGACCAATTGGGTTGGCAGCGGTTCGATCTGGTCGGGCACGACTGGGGGGCTTATGTCGGGTGGGTGGCAGCGGCGGATATCCCGGAACGGATCCGCAGTTTCACCGCGGTGTCGCTGCCGCATCCCGCCGCCTTCCTGCGGGCAATGACCGAGGACGAGGATCAAGCACAACGGTCGCAATACTTTTCGCTGCTCCGGAAACCGCGGGTGGCGGAGCGGGCGCTACTCATGGACGGCGGGGCGGGCCTGCGGAAGATCTTCGAATGGAAGATCGACGAGGAACGGATCGACAACTACGTGCACCGGCTCGCACAGCCGGAAGCGCTCACGGCGGCGCTGAATTGGTATCGCGCAATGCATCTGTCCGGACCGACCGGCCCGGTATCGGTGCCGACGCTCTACGTCTGGAGCACCGACGACAGCACCGTCGGCTCCACGGCTGCCCTGGCCACCGAGAAGTACGTGACCGGCCCGTATCGATTCGAAATGCTCGAGGAAGTGTCGCACTGGATCCCCGAACAGGCGCCCGAGGAATTGACCCGCCTGATCATGCAACACCTCCTCGCACACCGCACCTGACACCCGGCCGTCGCATTTTCCGGACACGCCGTTCGTTCGGGTGATCTGTGTATGGCAAACCACCCGAGGCGAACCCATGGCACCACCATTCCGGTCATCGCGCTAACAAGACGGTGACGCCCCGATCCAAAAGGGCGCGCGGCTCCGAATGCGGAGCATGCCCAACACGAACACACGCAATCTGCACGAGTTGTCCGCGGACATCGCCGCCGTCGTCCGGGATGTGGTGGCCACCGGCGAGGACGCGGTAATCACCGACGACGGAACCGAAGTGGCGGTCATCATGTCGATGGCCGACTACGACCGACTGCACCTGTACGCCGAACTGGCGGACGCGGCCCGGCCCGGTTACGCGGGCGCGACCGAGTTCCGGGCCATGTCCATCTCCGAGATGCTCGACGTCCTCGGCGTGCATCCGACGGTGGACCGCGGGCTCCGTGGCTGACTCAGGCGCACAGCGTGACTCAGGCGCACAGCGTCGCGAACGCCGACCACAGCAGCGGCGAGTGCTCGATGCTGCGCTCGGTGCGCCAGGCCTGCAGTCGCTCGCGCTGCCAGTGCGCGAGCGCGGTCACCGGGTCCAGTTGTTCGTGCGCCGCGTCGATGGCGCAGATGGCGTCTTGCAGCGGGTGGGCGTGCGTGGGTGCGCCCGCGATGCGGTGGAAGGCGAGGTCGGTGGGCAGCGGCCAGCGACTGGCCGTCACCAGTTCGGCACCGTTGTTGATCATGGCGGCGGTCAGCCCGAGCGCCTCTGTGAAGCGCAGGTCCCCGCCGCTCTCGCAGGCGATCAACGCCACCCGGCTGGGGATGGGCCAAAGCTCGCGGCCGTCCGTGGGTTCCGTGGCGAGGGTGTGCGTGCCCAGCAGGAAGTCCTTGGCGGACAACGGTCGATGGGTGCGGTTCGGCACGGCGAAGCCGAGAGTGTCGGCGGTGCACGGTAGATGGAGTTCGGCGTCTTCGCTCTGCCCGGATTCCGGTGGTGCGGCGGTGACGTGGCCGACGTAGATCAGTCGGCTCGCGCCGTCGCGTAGGGCCTCGCTCAGCCAGCTGCGGTCGATATCGGTCCGGCGGAAAACTTCCGTCGGGTCGACTACCGCGGGTAGTAGGCGATCCTGTGCTGCGTACGCGGCAATCCGTTGGGTCAGTGGGGCTTTTGCCGCCATGCGACCGAGCACCGAGCCGAGCGTCGAATCGGCCCGGAAGCCGGGAATGCGCGGGTCAAGCAGGGCCACGACGGGTGCCTGCTGCGTCTCGGACCACCTGCGCGACAGGCGTTCCGGCGCGTGCACAATGCTGGCCGGTGCCAGCAGGCTCACGTCGGCGATATCGATCAGCCGAACCTCCGGGCCGGGGGCGATGAGCTCCCACGGCACCTGAGCCACCCGTGGCGATGGTTGCAGGCGAATGTGCGGACGGACTCCGCGCTGCGACAGCTCGTACAGCTGGGCGGCCAGGCCCTGCGGCAGCAATGCCCGGGAAAGCGCCTGGGCGACAAGGTACTCGGTGTCGTGGGCGGCAAACGCTCCGGTGGTCATCGATCGTTCGAGACCGCCCGGCTCAGCGGGGTGCGGCAGGGCGTCGGCGAGTCGTCGCACGGCCGCCGCCACCTGCTCACCCGGCAGCATGGCGGCCCCGCGCGGCGCGCTGTCCCCGGCCCAGCGCCAGGACATGTACACATCGCCGGCATCCGCCATGCGCACCACGACGGTCGGCTGGTCCTGCGTCATACCGTCAGCACTCGGCTGTCGCGGATCACCCGGCCGTAGCGTTGTTCGGCGGCGGCGATGTAGGGGTCCAAGGCGATCCGGCCCTCCGCGGCCAACGCCAGTCGTGGCGGCGGCGACACCGGAAGGCCCGCGCTCGCCGCGACTTCGGCCAGCGCGGCACCCAGCTGGAGCGCGGTCGTACCGGCTCGTCCGGCGGGATCGGCAGGGGGGTCGAGCAGTTCGAGCGGCAGCCGAACGGCACGGCCGCCGTCGGATCTATCGATATTCACAGTGGTACCCGCGCATTGTGTTTCGATCAGGTCGGCAAGGAGCAGCCCGTTGCCCGAGAGGTAGGCGAAGCGGAAGGCCAATCGCATGGCCGGGTCGGCGATCTGGCGGTTCCACTGGTCGCGCTGGTTGCCGTTGGGGAGGGTGTAGCGCACGGCATCGATGGCCAGCGCGGCCGGAACGGCGAGGTCGACCGCCTGGGCGAGCAGCTCGGGTGCGGGCGCGTCCGAGGCGGCGACGGCACCTTCGAGCAGCGTCGCATGCCAGAAATCCAGCTGAGCGCAGTGCAGCCCGAGGCCACGTTCGGCATACGCGCCGAACGCCTCGGCCAGCAACGCCTCGCACTCGGCGAACCGGCCGGTTTTGAAGGCCACGGTGGACAGGCGCATGCGCAGGTCGGCGGCGTCGAGCACCGCGCCCGACTCGACGAAGTAGGCCAGGCTGCGGCGGTACAGCTGCTGCGCCTGGCCGAGATCGTCGCGGCCCTCGGCGAGGAAAGCCAAGGTCTTGAGCCCGATTCCGGCGCGGTAGCCCAGCCCGGCCCGTTCGAAATACTGCTGGCTGGCGCGCAGCGGCGCTTCCGCCTCGTCGAAGCGTTCGACGCGGACCAGCATGGTGGCGAGGTTCTGCTGGGTCTCGGCGACGGCATTGCGGTCACCGGCCGCCTCGAACGCGGCGAGCGCCTGGTGAGCGAAGTCGACGGCGAGGTCACGGCGTCCGGTCTCGAAATACGTTGCGGCCAGGTTCATCAACGGATGTCCTGCCAGGTGCGGCGCGAATCGCCATGCCGCGTCCAGGGACTCGGTAGCCAGTTCGGCGGCGTCGGCCCAGTGCTGACGATGCAACGCCACGGCGGTCAAGGACAGCAGGCAGGAGACGCGCAGTACGCCCTGATCGGTGGTGTCGGCGAGCAATACGCGCGCCTGTTCCAATGCCGCTTGCGCTTCGTCGAGTTCGCCGAGGTGCTGCAACGCCTGCGACATGTTGACCAAGGCGGTGGGGCGCAACCGTGGCGCGTCCGCAGGCATCGCGGCGAGCGCTTCGCGGTACAGGCTCAGCGATCTGACGTGGTCACCGAGCTCGTCCGCCATGCTCGCCGCGTTGACGATGGCGCCGAGGCGGACGTCACCGGTGGTGGTCCGGGCGGCGTCCTCGAAAATTCTCAGGGCCCCGGCTGTGTCGCCGCGGCTGTACGCGTCACCGCCCGCGACCAGGAGCTCACGACCGTCGGCGGGTGCTTCTTCGGTCATGTCAGAAATCCGAATCCGATTCGGCGGCAGCGATTTCGGCCAACAGGGGAGCGTCAGTGGGATGGTCGGTCGGGTCGGTCGCGCGGCTCAGTCGCGACAGGGCGAACTCGCGCACGCGGCGGCGCATTTCCGGGCTGCCCGGCTCGGGGCCGCCGACACCCGGCACGTATACCTCCACGGTCACAGTAGATTCAGCGCCTTCCGGTGCCGGCACCTCGACGCCCCACACGTCCCCGGCGAGTGTCAGTGGCGCCACGGCGGTGCCCGAGGATGTCCGTACCAGCGCGTGCGGATACAGATGTGACGGCACGTCGCCACGCGCTGCGGCAACCACCCGCACCAGAACGGTCGTAGTTCCGGCTCCGCGCAACACTTCCCACGACACGGCTTGCTCCGACGCGTCGAGCAGTCCGGGCGGGCAGCGGTGCCAGTCCCACCCGCCGCTACCCCTGGCCAGTACCAACGCCCCGCTCGGCACAGTCGTCGCCGGGCCTGCCGCGAGCGCGTAATCCTCTGCCCGCCCGGGTGTATCAGCCAGTTCGTCGGCGTGCTGTTCAGCCGCTTCGCTGTACTCGTCCGCGCCGTCGACGATCAGCTCGCATGCTGCCGACAGCGTCGCGATCTCTTCGCGCAGCAGCCGCTCGTCCAGCGGGGCGATGCCGTCGATGATCGACGCGGGCCACCACCGTGCCGCCCAGTGCGCGTACCCGAGTCGCCACGCATCGGTCACCAGCTCCGGCATCCCGGGCACGGCAACCAGTTCCCCGGTTTCCCCCGCATCGACCGCCAGCGCGACCTGCTCACCGAAGACTGCCCATAGCCACCCTTGCGCGAGCTTCACATCATCGAGCACCGCCGCCGGAAGTGACTGCCCGGCAAGCAGACTCCAGGTCAGGTGCCCGCCCGCCGCCTCCAGTACCAGCACGTCGATGGCCGCCGTTTCGTCGAGAACGGTCGGCGCTCCTTCGGGCCCGATGATCCACAGCCCGTCGGCTGCCTGCCGAACCTGCACCGTGCCGGTCATCAGCTCGCCCTCGATTCCGTCGAATCCGATTCGGCCGCAATGGCGCTCAACGCCAGCTTGACCCGCGTCCGATGATCGAGGATGACCGAGCGCGCCACGCCGTCGAGCAGATCCCACAGCTCGTCCGGGTCGTGCACCGCGAACTCGCGCACATCGCGCCCGTGCAGGCGAACCCACAGTCGCCGCAGGTACGGACGCCACGGTGTGCACAGCTCGGCGGCGATCGCCGCGAGCGGACCGGTCGGCGGCGACTCGGTGCCGACCCGCACCACCAACCGCCGTGCCTGTAGCACGTAGGCCTCACGCTGCCACCTGCTGTTGATGACTCGATGTGCCGTGGTCTCCGTCGAATCCTGCACTGCTACAAGGGCGATGCCGACCTCGGAATGCTGGCCACGAGCAGTGGGCTCGATCGGCGCGAGCCCGTTCGCCAGCGCGACTCCGGCCGTCGCGGCCACCCGCAGCGTCTCGTCCAGCAGCGCCCATGGCGCACAGCTCCTGGCGATCTCGGCGGCCACCAACTCCGGAACGGTCGGCAGTTCAGCGCGTTCGCTGGAAGCCTGGAGTGCCGTGAAAACCCGTTCGTAGACAGTGCGATCGAATGGCAACCCCAGGGTGGAGGTCGAGGCGGACGCACCGACCGCGGGGGACTGCGGCACGACGTGCACGGTCAGCCCCAATTCGGCTGCCGAGTAGCCGGATTCGTTGCGCCACAGCCGTATTCCGGCATGAGTTCCCGCATGCCCGGCCACCAGTCGATCCCAGGCCGCCTGCCCGTTGTCCCGCTGCTGCCCGAGCCGCGCCGCGGCGCAGGCGTCGAGTAGCGCAGTGCACGCCGCGCTGTGGTCACCGCCCGCCGGGCCCGTTACCGGCCGTCGGCGCCAAGCGACCTCGATCAGCCCGGCCAGCTCTGGAGCCCGTTCGGCGACATACTCTTTCAACGCCTGAGTGGTGCGCCCCGCCGCATACTCGTGCACGTCGCGCAGTGTCGCTTCGGCTACCGCCCTGTCCCGCACCGTATCCGGCATGCCGCGGGTCGTCGCCAACTCGAAACAGCGCTGGAAGTACAGATCCTGCGGGTTGCCCTCGGTGATTCGTAGTGCCCGCCGTACCTGCTTGAGCAGCGTGAACCAGGCCGCCGTCGCGTGCAGCACGTCCGCCGCGGCGTGCACCCTGGCCGCGAGCAGCACCGCGCCGTCGGCCGTCACGATGGGCCCGGCGCACGCGGGATGCTGCACCGGCCGGATCACCAGCGGATCGAGGATCAGTTTCACCGTGCGGCGCAACGGCCCGCCGTGCGGACCGCTGAGCGGTTCGACGCCGTCGAGCTTGCGCCACACCTCGTCGAGCACCATGGCGCGCGGTCGTCGCATTCGACCAGGTTAACGGACTTATGTCCGATTCGACCCCGGCAAAACCTGGGATCGGTAGGCCGCGAACCGTTCCTACCTTTCTCGTATCGGCCCAGACACCCAGGGCCGAACGAACTCAGGAGAAACCATGAACACCAAGTCCGTCACCGCAGCCCTCGTCGCTTCCGCCGCCGCTGCCGCCCTCTTCGTCACCGGGTGCAGCGACAACGCGAGCAGCACCCCGGCCAAGTCCTCGGCCGCCCCCGCCCCGCAGGCCGCTCCGGCGCCGTCGGGCAAGTCCGCCGCCTCGGTCGACGGCAAGGCGTTCGACGCGACGTTCACCACCACCTGCGCCAAGCAGGGTGGCACCTTGGCCCTCGCGCTGACCGACGCCGCCAACGCCGCCTACGGCAACCTCTCGGTCAGCGCCACCGTCACCGGCACCGACACCGTGCAGGCGGTGGGTATCGCGGGCAGCAAGGGCGGCGACGCGGGCCAGCCGTACGCGATCGGCTACGGCAACGGGATGCCCGGCGGTTCGGCGAAGCTCACCAAGGACGGCAACACCTACAAGGTGACCGGCGAGGGCGTCAGCGCCGACCTGGCCAACCCGCTGGCCGGCCCGAAGACGTCGAAGTTCGACATCACCTTCGCCTGCTCGACCGTCGTCGGCGGCTGATCACAGCGCTTGTGAGCGCGCAGGTCCCAGACCGCAACCGTCCCCGGCCCGCTCGAGTGCTACTCGAGCGGGCCGACATCGGCACCGAACTCTTCGAATCATCAAGGAACATCATGAAAAACATCCGCTGGATCACCGTCGCCCTCGCCGCCCTGGCCGTCGGCTACTACCTCCTGCACGGCCTCACCTACACCAGTTCGTCGGACTACGAGCCAGCCGGCCTGGGCTGGATCGGCTGGCAGATGGTGCTGCCGATCCTGGCGCTGACCCTCGTCCCCATGGTCTTCGCCTTCACCGGCGACGGCATCATGGCGGCCTTCACCGGGCGCAACAGCGCCGAGTTCCGCGACGGCCTGGTCGGGCTCGGCACCATCACCTCGTTCGCGCAGACCGGCGTGACCGTCAACGACCAACCGCAGGTGCGCATCCAGTTCAGCGTTGAGGGCATCGACGGGAAGACCTTCACCGCCACGGCGAAAATGATTGTGCCGCTGACGGAATTGGCGCTGCTGCAGCCGGGGGTGGTGCTGCCGGTGCGCTACCTGCCTGGCCGGACCGACAAGGTCGAGGTGGATATGTCGGGTGATGCGTCCATGGCGCAGCAGGCGATGAACGAGTCGATGATCCGCAAGGGCATCACCACCCGGCACAAGCTCGACATCGCCGAGCGCGGCATCGCCACCCAGGCGGTGGTGCAGTCGCTGTCGGTCACCGGCGAGATCCGGGACGGGCACTCGAAGATCGCGCTCGGGCTGGTCGTCACCCGCCCGGACGGATCGACCTTCGGCACCCGAGTGGAGAAGTTCCTCGCACCGAGCAGTGTCGGGCAGGTGCAGGTGGGCCGCATCCTGCGGGTGCACTACCTGCCGGAGAACGAGCAAGAGGTCGTCATCGCCCTTGCGGTGAATGCCTAGCCCCGCACCGAATGCCGCGTTGTTTCGAGATTCTCGAACGGCGCGGCATTCGTGTGTGCGGAGTGGTTGCCAGCACAACTGAGGGTTCCCTAATTGGTCAGCTGTTCACCTTTACGTCGTTTCCGGATTGTCCGGGTCGTTTACGGTTCGGCCGTGAGCCTGATCCCCCTCGCCCTCTTCGTGAAGCACGACGGGCAATCCGCACGAGCTTCGGTGACCTGCGAATACAAATGTGCGAACGCCTGTTTCCACGAGGTGCCCAACACCTCCGGTGGTGCGTACTTCGGCGATATCGTCAGTTCCCTGAATCGGCGCGGACTGATCAAGGGCGGCGCGGCGGCCGTGCTCGCGGTCGGCGCGGGCAGTGTGCTCGCTGCTTGCGGGGACGATGTCGACAAGGCGGGTTCCGCTTCTCCTTCGCCGAGCGGTCCGCCCGGCACCGGTACCGAGTTCGCGGCGGTCGCGCCGAACAAAGAGGACGCCATCGTGGTCCCGGACGGCTACGACCAGTCCGTCGTGATCCGCTGGGGTGACCCGCTTTTCGCCGATGCGCCCGCCTTCGACTTCGACAAGCAGTCGGCGGCCGCGCAGGCCAAGCAGTTCGGCTACAACAACGACTTCGCCGCGCTGCTCCCGATCGAGGGGCAGCCCAATGCCTTCCTGCTCGTGGTCAACCACGAGTACACCACCGGCCCGCACATGTTCCGCGGCTACGACAAGGAAGCGCCGACCGACGAGCAGATCGCGATCACCCAGGCGGCGCACGGGCTGAGCGTCGTCGAGGTGCGCGGCGAGCCGGGCACCGGCAAGCTGGTGCCCGCCTTCGGCAAGTACAACCGCAGGATCACCGCGACCACCGAGTTCCAGCTCACCGGGCCTGCCGCGGGCAGCGACCTGGTCAAGACCGCCGCGGACCCGACCGGCACCAAGGTGCTCGGCACCATCGCCAACTGCGCGGGCGGCGTAACGCCCTGGGGCACTGTGCTTTCCGGTGAAGAGAACTTCAACGGCTACTTCGCCAACGGCGACAAGGCCACCGAAGCCACCGCCGCGGCCCGGCTCAAGCGGTACGGCTTCACCGCGGGCAAGACGCCCAACGGCTGGGAGCGCACCGACAAGCGCTTCGACCTCGCGCAGGAACCGAACGAGGCCAACCGATTCGGCTATGTCGTCGAGATCGACCCGTGGGATCCCACCTCGACGCCGATCAAGCACACCGCGATGGGCAGGCTCAAGCACGAGGGCGCCAGCATCTACGTCACCAAAAGCGGTGACGTCGTCTCCTACACCGGCGACGACGAAAAGTTCGACTACATGTACAAATTCGTGTCCACCCGCAAGGTGCAGTCGGGCAGCGGTGCGTCGAGCATGCGGCACAACCTGACCATCCTGGACGCGGGCACGCTGTACGTCGCGAAGCTGACCGGCGACCACGCCGACAAGATCGACGGCACTGGCGCCAAGCCCTCGGACAAGGGCTTCACCGGTACGGGCCAATGGATTCCGCTGCTGGAGACGGGCGCGGACGGCAAGGGCAAGTCGCTGGTCGAGGGCATGAGCGCGGAAGAGGTCGCGGTGTTCACCCGGCTGGCCGCGGACAAGGTCGGCGCCACCAAGATGGACCGCCCGGAGGACTTCGAGGCCAACCCGTACACCGGCAAGGTGTATGTGGCGCTGACCAACAACGACAACCGCGGCAAGGATGGCAAGCAGGGGCCGGACGAGGCGAACCCGCGCAACCTGAACAAGAACGGCCAGGTCCTCGAGATCGACGACGACCACACCGGCACGAAGTTCACCTGGTCGCTGCTGCTGGTCTGCGGCGACCCGAACGCCGCCGACACCTACTTCGCGGGCTTCGACAAGTCCAAGGTCAGCCCGATCTCCTGCCCGGACAACCTGGCCTTCGACCCGTACGGCAACCTGTGGATCTCCACCGACGGCAATGCCCTCAAGTCCAATGACGGCTTGTTCTCGGTGGTGCTCGACGGCCCGAATCGTGGTGCGACCAAACAGTTCCTGACCGTGCCGCGCGGCGCCGAGACGTGTGGCCCGGTGGTCACCGAGTCGCGCGTCCTGGTGTGCGTGCAGCATCCCGGTGAGGCCGACGACGCGACGCCGGAGAATCCGTTGTCGCACTGGCCCGATGGCGGCACCGCACAACCGCGCGCCTCGGTCGCGGTCGTGTGGAAGAAGAACGGCGGCCGGATCGGCGCGTAACCCCCGGCCTTTCCCCACGAAGCCGCCACTGAACCTACCTGCAGGAGTGGCGGTTTCGTGGTTTCGGCGGTCGCTACATGTTGGCGAAGCGCGCGAAATCGCCTTGCGCGCCGCTGTATACGTTCAAGTCGGTGCGGCCGGTGATGCCGTCGATGCCGCCGCTGTCGGTGGTCTGCCAGAACGTCCAGGTCGGCCAGCCGCCCGGCACCTCGGGTGCCTCGTTGCCGCGATAGTCGGCGATCCACAGCGGGTACCGGGTGAACTCGTTGGTGTCGGCCATCGCCGTGCGCCAGAAGTTCGGATACGTGTAGACGATCGGGGTCCGTCCGGTCAGCGCCTGCACCGTGTTCAGATAGCGGCGGGTCCAGTCGATCAGCGCGGCGGGAGCCAGCCCGCCGGTGGTCTCCAGATCGAGGACCGGCGGCAGGTCCAGTGCGCCGTTCTGGCCGAGCACCACCGTGGCGTAGAGCGCGGCCTGCGGTTCCGGCGGCAGGTTCGGCCGGGCGTAGTGGTAGGTCCCGCGCGCGACGCCCGCGGCCCGCATCAGCAGGCTGTCCGGCACGAAGTAGGGATTGATGTAGCTCACGCCCTCGGTCGCCTTGACCATGGCGAAGTCGTGCCCGGCCCGCTTCACCGCGAACCAGTCGATCAGCCTGCCGTCGATGTGCTGCCAGGACGAGACGTCCGGCCCGGTCGGCGCGGCCGCCGCGGTGCCGGACAAGGTAGCCGTGAGGATGCCGGATAGCGCGATGAGGGACAGGGCCGTGCCGCGACGACGGATGGTCGAGCTCCAACGAGGGGTGTCCATGGCGTTCGACGATAGCTATTTGATCTACCTGTGACCAGTGTTACGGAAGAGGCAGTTGCGCAACGTTTACCTGAACACCGCGCTGACCGCCCGCAAATCCCTGGTTTCCGGGCTCAGCCGAGCCAGTCGAGCACCGAAGCGGCCGTCCACGACTGCTGCATGCTGCCGAGCGGCTCCCCGGTGAACGGCTCGTAGTACTCGGCGAAACTGCCGTCGCTGGCCTGGCGCAGACCCTCGGCGCGCAGCATGAACGACCGCTCGGCCCACCCGCGCCGGGCGAACACCCAGGAGAACAGCCAGCTCATCACCGGCCACACCGGACCACGCCAGTACTCGCGCGAGCGGAAGTCGCGCGACACCGGCGAGGTCGACGGCGGCAGCGCGTAGCGCAGATCCGGGTGCCCGCAGAAACGCGGCCCCTCGAACGTGCGCAGCAGCGCGCGTTCGGTGTCGCGCGGCAGCCCGCCGCACAGCAGCGGCGCGAACATCGACAGCGTCTCGGTGCCGATCCAGCGCTGCAACCGCACGTCGAAGTCCCTGGCCGCGCCGGTGCGGGCATCGGTGGTCGCGACCACGCCGGCCCGGAAGCGGTCGGCCCACGCGTACAACTCGCGCACGTCGGCGTGCGGCTGCTTGTACTCCTCACCGATATTGGCGAGCACCTCGCAGGCCAGCGCGAAGATCCCGGTGACGAACACATCCTCGACGGCGAAACTCATCGTGGAGGACAGCTGGTAATCGTCGTAACCCGCCCGGCGCATCTGCTCGACCAGCCACAGGTAGCGGTCGTATTCGCGGTCGCTCGGCCGCTGCGTCGGATCGGCGACCACCAGCACGTCCTCGCGGTGGTACGGCGGCAGGTCGCCGGGGACCACGTTGTCGTAGGCCCGGTCCCAGCGCGGTGAGTTGTCCATGCCGGATTCCCAGCCGTGATACAGCGTGATCCGCCCGATGTCCTTGGGGTCGCGGGCGTGCGCCAGCCAGCGATGCCAGCGCACCAGGTCCGGCCAGCGGCGGTTCAGGAACTCCTCGGCGACCGCCCGTGTGCTGCGGCCGTGCCGCCGGGAGTGGTCGAGGATGCGCTGGACCGCGATGGCGTGCACCGGCGGCTGGGTGATGCCCGAGGTGTCCGGGCCGTCGGGGGCGTTGGCGGCCAGCTTGCGGCACTCCCACCGGGACGGGCCGGGGAAGTAGCCGTCGACGCCGTTGGCGAAGACGATGTGCGGGATCATGCCGTTCTTCCACTGCGCCGAGAGCAGCGTGTCCAGCTCGATGACCGCGCGCTCCACGCTCAGCGGCGCCAGCCCGACGGCCACGAACGCGGCATCCCAGCTCCACATGTGCGGATACAGCCGCGGCGCCGCGCTGGTCATGGTGCCCAGGTCGTTGCCGCGCAGCAGGTAGGCGGCGCGGGCCGCGAGCTGTGTCGGGGTGAAACCCGGGTGTGCCATCCCCCTATTCTGCGGTGCCACCCGTAAGTACGCCCGTTCGGCGGTGTCCGACTCGGCCTGGTCCCACCCGTCGGCGGGCGGCTCGTGCTCGGCGGTTCTCACGCTCGAATGCCCCGTCCGTAATTCGCTGCTCGAGATTCGACTGTCGCTGTATGCGTGCATCGCTGCGTTTTGCCGAGCTATTACGGTGGGGCGCATGACCTATGCCGTGACCAGCTCTCCGAAGCCCACCGCGCTGATCACCGGCGCCAGCCGCGGGCTCGGCGCCGCGATCGCCCGCGAGCTCGCGCCGTCGCACGAGCTGCTGCTCGGCGCCAGGTCCGCCGACGCACTGCGCGACATCCTGAAAGAGATACCCGACGCGACCGGCTGGCCGGTCGAGTTGACCGACTACGCGGCGGTGGCGACGGCGGCCGCGCCGATCCGGCGGCTGGACGTGCTCGTGCACAACGCCGGTATTCAAGATCTGGGCACCATCGCCGACTCCACCGTCGAGCAGTGGCGAAAAACATTGGAGGCCAACCTGATCGCGGTGGTCGAGCTGACCAGGGTGCTGCTGCCCGCGCTGCGCGCGGCGGACGGCCATGTGCTGCTGATCAATTCGGGCGCCGGGCTGCGCGCGAACGCGGGGTGGGCCTCCTATGCCGCGAGCAAGTTCGGGCTGCGCGCCTTCGCCGACGCGCTGCGGCTGGAGGAGCCGTCGCTGCGGGTGACCTCGATTCATCCCGGCCGCATCGACACCGACATGCAGCGCGAGATCATCGCGCAGGAGGGCCGCGAGTACCGGCCGGAGCAGTTGCTGCGCGCGGAGACCGTCGCGGGTGCGGTGCGCAATGCGGTCGAGACATCGCGGGACGGGCACCCGACGGAGATCGTGCTGCGGCCCGCGTCCAGCTAGCCAGGGCCGCTCGAAGCCACGGACAGAACTTCGCTGGTAGACGGGACCTCGCCGGAGGACGAGGTCCCGTCCGCTGCCTATGCGACGATATTGATCAGACGGCCGGGGACGACGATCAGCTTGCGCGGGGCCGCACCGTTCAACAGCGCGGCGATCTTCTCGTCGGCCAGCGCGGCCGCTTCGATGGCTGCGTTGTCCGCGTCCGCGGGCACCTGAATCCGGCTGCGCACCTTGCCGTTCACCTGAATCGGGTACTCGACCGACTCGTCGACGAGCAGCGCCGGATCGGCCACCGGGAACGGCCCGTGTGCCAGGGAGGTGGTGTGCCCCAGGCGATCCCACAGTTCCTCGGCGATGTGCGGTGACAGCGGCGCGAGCATCAGCACCAGCGACTCCACCACCGTGCGCGGCGCGCCTTCGGGGTAGGTCTTGGTGAGGTGGTTGGTCAGCTCGATCAGCTTGGCGCCCGCGGTGTTGTCGCGCAGCGCGGCATAGTCCTCGTCGACACCGGCGATCGTCTTGTGCAGCAGTCGCAGGGTTTCCGCCGACGGGGCGGTGTCGGCGACGCGCACCCCGCCGGTCTCCTCGTCCACGACCAGCCGCCACACCCGCTGCAAGAACCGGTGCGCGCCGACGACATCCTTGGTCGCCCACGGCCGCGAGCTGTCCAGCGGACCCATCGACATCTCGTAGAAGCGGAAGGTGTCCGCGCCGTACAGGTCGTACATCTCGTCCGGCGAGACCGCGTTCTTCAGCGACTTGCCGATCTTGCCGTACTCCTGGAACACCTCGATCTCGGTGCCGGTCGGATCGGTCCAGTAGAACTTGCCGTCCCGCTCGACGATCTCGGCGGCGGGCACGTACGCGCCGCGCTCGTCGGTGTAGGCGTAGGCCTGGATGTAGCCCTGGTTGAACAGCTTCCGGTAGGGCTCGCTGCCGCTGACGTCACCCAGATCGAACAGCACCTTCTGCCAGAACCGCGCATACAGCAGATGCAGCACCGCGTGCTCCATGCCGCCGATGTACAGGTCGACGCCGCCGGGATCGTCCGGGCCGTGCTCGGCCGGGCGCGGGCCCAGCCAGTACTGCTCGTTCTCCTTGGCGCAGAACACTTCCGAGTTGGTCGGGTCGGCATAGCGCAGCTGATACCAGGAGCTGCCCGCCCAGTTCGGCATGACGTTGGTGTCGCGGCGGTACTTCTTGAGCCCGTCGCCCAGGTCCAGCTCGACGTTGACCCAGTCGGTCGCTTTGGCCAGCGGCGGGGACGGCTGGGAGTCGGCGTCGTTCGGGTCGAAGGTGACCGGCGCGAAATCGTCGAGCTCCGGAAGCTGTACCGGCAGCATCGATTCGGGCAACGCGTGCGGCCGGTCGTCCTCGTCGAAGACGATCGGGAACGGCTCGCCCCAGTAGCGCTGCCGCGCGAACAACCAGTCGCGCAGCTTGTACTGGATGGTGCCGTTGCCGTGCCCCTCGGTCTCCAGCCTGGCGATGATGGTCGCCTTGGCGTCCTCGACGGACAGGCCGTCGAGATAGCCGGAGTTCACCAGCTCGCCGTCGCCGGAGTAGGCGGCCTCGGTGATATCGCCGCCGGTGATCACCTGCACGATCGGCAGGCCCAGCGCGGTGGCGAACTCCCAGTCGCGCTGGTCGTGGCCGGGCACGGCCATGATCGCGCCGGTGCCGTAACCGCTCAGCACGTAGTCGGCGACGAAGACCGGAACGGCCGCGCCGTTGGCCGGGTTGACGGCATGGACGCCGAGGAAGACGCCGGTCTTCTCCTTGTTCTCCTGCCGTTCCAGATCCGACTTGGCAATGATCGACTTGCGGTAGGCCGCAACGGCTTCCGCGGGATTCGCGGCGTTGCCGTTGGTCCAGCGCGGATCGGTGCCCGCGGGCCAGTCCGCCGCGGTCAGCTTGTCGACCAGCTCGTGTTCCGGTGCCAGCACGACGTAGGTCGCGCCGAACAGGGTGTCGGGGCGGGTGGTGAAGACCTCGATCTGTTCGCCCGCCACGTCGAACTTCACCTGCGCGCCGCGCGAACGCCCGATCCAGTTGCGCTGCATCGTTTTCACCTGATCCGACCAGTCCAGGTGGTCCAGGTCGTCGATCAGCCGGTCGGCGTAGGCGGTGATCCGCATCATCCACTGCCACAGGCGCTTACGGAACACCGGGAAGTTGCCGCGCTCGCTGCGTCCGTCGGCGGTGACCTCCTCGTTGGACAGCACCGTGCCCAGACCGGGGCACCAGTTGACCATCGAATCGGTCAGGTACACCAGGCGATAGGAGTCCAGCAGCGCCCCGCGCTCGGCGGTGCTCAGCTCGGCCCAGGACTTCCCGTCCGGGACCGGCCGTGCGCCACTGGCGAACTGGTCGGCCAGCTCCGCGATCGGGCGCGCCCGGTTCAACTCCTGGTCGTACCAGGAGTTGTAGATGCGCAGGAAGATCCACTGGGTCCAGCGGTAGTACTCCGGATCGGTCGTCGCGAACGAACGCCGATCGTCGTGGCCCAGCCCCAGCCTGCCCAGCTGGCGCTGCATGTTGGCGATATTCGACTCGGTGGTCACCCGCGGGTGCGCGCCGGTCTGCACCGCGTACTGCTCGGCGGGCAGGCCGAAGGCGTCGAAGCCGAGGGCGTGCAGCACATTGCGGCCGTGCATCCGGTGATAGCGCGCGAAGACATCGGTGGCGATGTAGCCGAGTGGATGCCCGACGTGCAGGCCCGCACCCGAGGGGTACGGGAACATGTCCTGGATGAACAGCTTGTCGGCCGGGGTGTCACCCGCGAGTGGGCCGACCGGGTTCGGCGCGTGGAAGGTGCCACGCTCCGCCCAAGTCCGCTGCCACCGCTGTTCGATGCGGCCGGCAAGCTCGGCGTTATACCGATGCTCGGGTACATCGCTATCGGTTGCACGAGTGTCCTGCACGGTCCTGCCTTCTTGTGATCGCCGATCCCCGACAAACTTCGTCTATCAGGGTAGAACGTGCGGACCGCAGTACTGAAAATCGGGCTGTGCGGACTCCTACGGCGCGTCCGCTTCCGCGCCGGGAACGAAGTTACCCGCCCGTCGGTATGCGACTGCGCCGCACCGCCTTCGCGTTACTCGCGAGTTGTCGTTCCCAGCTGAGCGGACCCAACAATGCGTTTGGTTGCTACGTCGGCAACCTGCCGCGGGGCAGTGTGGAAAGCGCTCGTCCGGGGTGGTGGACTGTCGAGTGCTGGTCGGTTGCGGGGGAGCGCCCGGCGGGCCGATAGCACCGATGCGCTAGCCTGCATGGGTGTTCGTCGTCGCTCTCGTCCTGTTCGTGCTGGCCCTCGTGGCCGTCACAACCGGCGCACTCGGGCTGATCGGCAGGCTGCCGCGCAACCGCTTCGTCGGGGTGCACACCGAGGCCGCGCTGTCCGACGACGAGACCTTCCGCATCGCGAATCGTGTCGCCGCCCCCACCTCATTGGCGGCCGGGGCGCTGCTGTTCGCCGGTGGTCTCGTCGCGCTCGCCGCGAGCGGCCTCGTCGCTCTGCTCGTCGGCGCGGGTGCGGCCATCGTCGCCCTGTTCACCCTCGGCGCGGGCGCCAACGCCGCGGCCTCGACC
>NZ_BJXA01000084.1 GCF_007990755.1 Nocardia ninae NBRC 108245
CCGCGCCGCCCCGACCCGACTGCCGCCGCGCCGCTCTCGGCCGCGCAGCAGCGGATCTGGTTCCTGGAGCAGCTTTTCCCGGATCGGGCGACCTACACCATGCCGCTGGCGCTTCGCCTGCGCGGCCACCTCGACGTCGCGGCCCTGCAGGGCGCGCTGTCGCTGGTCGTGGCCAGGCACGAGTCGCTGCGCACCAGCATCGAAGTGCGCGACGGTGTTCCGGTCCAGGTGGTCGGACCGGTGGCGCCCCTGCCGATGACCATGGTGTCCCCGGGGCAGCTCGATGCGGAACGACCGCTCGCCGACGCGATCGCGCAGGTGGAGCAGTTCAGCCGGACCGTGTTCGACCTGTCCGGTCAGCTGGTCGAGGTGCTGCTGGTGCGGTTGAGCGAGGACGATTCGATCTTCGCGGTCGCGATGCACCACATCATCTCCGACGGCTGGTCGCTCGGGGTGTTCGCCACCGAGCTGATGTCGGCCTATGCCGATCTGACCGCAGGCAGGCACCAACCCGAATTGCCCGCCCTGCCATTGCAATACCCCGACTATGCGACGTGGCTCCAGGATCTCGCCCAGCAGGACAAGTTCGGCGCCGACCTCGACTACTGGCGCGGCGTGCTCGGCGACGAACCGCCGCTGGTCACCTTCCATCCCGACCGCCCGCGCGCGCTCGAGCCGGAAAACCGCGGCGCCAGAGTGCCGTTCATTATCCCGGCGCCGGTGCTGTCGGGGCTGCGGTACCTCGCCGACGAGGTCAGGGTGAACGATCGACCGGCCACCCTGTTCATCGCGCTGATGGCGGGATTCAAAGCGCTGCTTCGCTATTACACCGGCGCGGAGGACATCACCGTCGGCACGCCCATCGCGGGCCGCAACCGGCCGGAGATCGAGCCGCTCATCGGGTTCTTCGTCAACGCGCTCGCCTTGCGGACGGATCTGTCCGGTGCGCCGACGTTCCGCGAGCTGCTCGCCAGGGAACAGCGCGTCGTCTTCGACGCGTTCGACCACCAGGAGGCGCCGTTCGACCTCGTCGTCGAGCATGTGCGGCCCGATCGGGAACTCAGCCACTCGCCACTGTTCCGCACGGCCGTCGTGCTGCAGAACACCGCGCTCCCGGAACTCGCGATCCCCGGACTCAGCGCCGAATACGTCGAAGTCCATTCGGGCACTACCAAATTCGACGTGCTGGTTACTTTGCGTCAGGTCGGCGCGGAACTGGTCGGCGCCTTCGAATACGACGTCGATCTCTACGACGAGCCCACCGTCGTCGCCATCGCCCGGCACTTCGTCGCCCTGCTCACCGCCGTGGTCGCCCAGCCCGACACCGCACTGCCGGAGCTGGACCTCCTCGAGCCGGCCGAGCGGGAACGCGCGCTGGCCGCGGCATTGCCCAGTGAGCCCGCCACCGAGCCAGCCCGGACGCTGCCCGAACTCTTCGCAGCGCAGGCGATCCAGACCCCCGACGCGGTGGCGCTCACCTTCGGCGACAGCGCACTGAGCTACGCCGAGCTGGCGGCCACCGCCGATCAGCTGGCGCAGCGCCTGCGCGCCCGCGGTGTCGGCCGCGGCTCGTTCGTCGGCATTCACCTCGAGCGGTCCGCCGAGGTGGTCGTCGCGATCCTCGCGGTGCTGCGGGCCGGCGCCGCCTATGTGCCGCTCGACCCGATGTATCCGGCCGACCGGATCGAGTTCATGATCGCGGATTCCGGTGCGCGGCTCGTGATCAGCCACAGCTCGCTGGTCTCGGCGGCGGCATCGGGCCCCGAGCTGCTGCTTATCGACCGGTCACCGGACGAGACCGTGCCCGATCTGCCGTTGGCGACGGCCGAACCGCACGATCCGTGCTACGTGATCTACACGTCGGGCTCGACCGGCGTCCCCAAGGGCGTGGTCATCGAGCACGCCAATGTGGTTCGCCTGTTCGCCACCACCAGGCGCTGGTACGACTTCGGCCCGCAGGACGTGTGGACGATGTTCCACTCGTACTCCTTCGACTTCGCCGTCTGGGAGATGTGGGGCGCGCTGCTGTACGGCGGCCGATTGGTCGTGGTCCCCGGCTCGGTCAGCCGGTCCACCGCGGAGTTCGCCGAACTGCTTGCGCGCGAACAGGTCACGGTGCTCAACCAGACCCCGTCGGCGTTCACCCAACTGCTGCGTGCGCTGGAGAACGCACCGGGCACGGAGCTGTCGGTGCGCTGGGTGATCTTCGGTGGCGAAGCGCTCGATCTGTCCACGCTCACACCATGGTTCGACCGCTACGGCGAGTCCGCGCGGCTGGTCAACATGTACGGCATCACCGAGACGACCGTGCACGTCACCTATCGCGAGCTCACCCGCGCGGATGTGGTGTCGGCGGCGGGCAGCCTGATCGGTGTCCCACTGCCCGATCTGGGCGTGCTGATCGTCGATCCGGCTGGTCGTCCAGTGCCTGACGGTGTGGCAGGGGAGATGCTGGTCTCCGGCCCAGGTGTCGGGCGCGGCTACCTGAACCGTGACGATCTCACCGCCGAACGTTTCGTGGAAAGCCCGGTGCTCGGCGGCCGCCGGGTCTACCGGACCGGTGATCTCGCCCGCCGCAGGGCCGACGGCGATCTCGAGTACCTCGGCCGGATCGATCAGCAGGTCAAGGTGCGCGGCTTCCGCATCGAACTCGGTGAGATCGAGGCCGCGATCACCGCGCACCCGGGCGTCGACCAGTCGGTTGTGCTGGCGCGCAAGGACACCGGCGGAAACCTCTCTCTGGTCGCCTATTTCACCCCCGGCGACGCGGCCGCCGACGCGGCCGAGGCGGAACAGGACCAGGTCGCCAACTGGCAGATCGTCTTCAACAGCACCTACCGCCAAGGTCACGACGGTGCCGCCGATTTCGATATCTCCGGGTGGAACGACTCCTACACCAACGCCGCCATCCCCGAGGAGCACATGCGGGAATGGGTCGAGGCCACCGTCGCCGCGGTGCGCACGCTCGCACCGCAGCGCGTCCTCGAAATCGGCTGCGGCACCGGCCTGTTGCTGTCTCGGCTCGCACCGCAGTGCGCGGTCTACGACGCCACCGACGTCTCCGCCTCGGCCATCGAGAACGTGCGGACCAAGATTGTCGCGGGCAACCGGGATCTGGAGCACGTCCGGCTGGACCTGTGCGCCGCCGACGAACTGCCCTACGACGTCGCGGGCCCGTACGACGTCATCCTGATCAACTCGGTGGTGCAGTACTTCCCGAGCGCCGACTACCTGACCCGGGTGCTGGACTCGGTGGCCGGCCTGCTCGCCCCCGACGGCGTGCTGTTCGTCGGCGACGTCCGCGACCTCACGCTCAGCGAGTCGTTCCACGCGACCGTAGAGGCGACCAACGCGCCGTCCGCCGGTGCCGCCGAGCTCGCGCCTGCCGTGCGCGCCGCTCTCGACCGGGACGCCGAATTGGTCATCGCGCCACAATATTTCGAGGACTTCGTAGCCGCGCACCCGTCGCTGACCGGCTCCAGGATCCGGCTGAAGCGCGGCGAGCACCTCAACGAGATGTCCCGATTCCGCTACGACGCGGTGCTGTACGCGGGCGAGCGCGGACTACCGGTGCGCCCGAAACTGCTCGACGCCACGACAACGCCGCAGCAGCTGGCGGACCTGCTAGAGCGCGACCGTCCCGCAGCGGTGCTGATCGCCGATGTTCTCGACGCGCGGGTAGCCGGTCCACTCGCGGTGGTCGCCGAGTTGCAGCGCGGCCGGGCCGGTGCGGCCCAGATCCGGGCCGCCCTCGCCGATTCCGGTGGCGTGAACCCGGAGGACTACCTGGCCCTCGCCGATCGGCTGCCGTACCGCTTCGAGGCGCTGCGCCGCCCCGGCGGCCGATACGACGTCGTGGTGACCGGCTGGGACGTCCCCTTGCCGGCCATCCCGGCGGCCCGGGACGCCGAATGGCCGGACGATCTGGTCATCTCGGATCCCTTGCGCGTCAAGGCACGGGACGATCTGGTCGTCGATGTGCGTGCTCACCTGGCCCGGCGACTGCCGCAGCACATGGTGCCCGCCGCGGTGCTCGTGCTGGACGAATTCCCGTTGACCACCAACGGAAAACTGGACCGTCGCGCACTGCCCGCCCCGGTCCTGCGCCGCAACACCTTGGAGTACGAGCCGCCGCGCACCCCGCTGGAACAGCGGGTCGCGGGCGTCTTCGCCCACGTCCTCGGCATCCCGCGGGTGGGTCGCGAAGACAACTTCTTCGACCTCGGCGGTCACTCGCTGCTCGCGGCGCAGCTGATCCTGCGGCTGAAACAAACCTTCGGCGAAGACATTCCGCTCGGCTCGCTCTTCGCCCGGCCGACCGTGGCCGGTGTGGTCGCCCTGCTCGCCGGGGAGACCGCGGCGGAGGAAGCGATCGATCTCGAGGCCGAGGTGGCCACGGCGATCGAATCATGGCCCGCCGCACCGTGGACCGCCACCCCGCACAGCACGGGCGAGGTGCTGCTCACCGGCGCGACCGGCTTCGTCGGCGCCTTCCTGCTTCATGAACTCCTGGCACGCACCGATTCTCGCGTGCATTGCCTGGTGCGGGCGGACAGCAAAGAAGAGGGGCTGGCACGGCTGGCCGCCACCTTCGACAGCTACGAACTGTCCCGCGTGGCGTTCGACCGGGTGATCCCCGTCCTGGGCGACCTGGCCGAGCCACGACTCGGGCTGTCCGAGAAGCAGTTCCTGCTGCTGGGCCGCACCATCGACGCGATCTACCACAACGGCGCGCAGGTGAACTTCGCGCTGCCGTACCGGGTGCTGGCGGCGGCCAACATCCAGGGCACCCAGGAGCTCATCACGCTGGCCCGAACCAGCGGCGCGCCACTGCATTTCGTGTCCTCGCTGTATGTGCTCGGCCCGGGTGACGCGGTCGACGGCCGGGTCGCGGCACCGCTGCCCGCCCAGGACCCCACCCAGCTGTCGCTCGGCTATCTGCAGAGCAAGTGGGTGGCTGAACGTCTGGTCACCGAGGCGGGCGAGCGTGGCCTGCCGGTGAGCGTGTTCCGGCTCGGCCGCATCGGCGGTGACAGCCGCACCGGTGCCTGCCAGACCAGCGACTTCTTCTGGCTGCTGGTCAAGGCCAGCCAGGAGGTGGGTCTCGCGCCCGAGGTGGACTTCGCCGTCGACCTGGCCCCCGCCGACTTCACCGGCGCGGCCATGGTCGAACTGGCCCGCGACGCCGAACCGGGCACGCACATCTACCACCTGCGCAACCCGCAGCCGTGCGGCTTCACCGACGCGATCGGCTGGCTGCGCGAAAGCGGCCGGCCGGTGCGCCTGGTCGCCCTCGACCAGTGGCGCGACGCGATCGCCGCGCACGCCGCGAGCGCGGGCCCGGGGTCGGCGTCCTTCAGCGTGCTGAGCCTGCTGAGCGCCAACGGCGGGCTCACCCCGCTGATCCAGTTCGACGTCGACCAGGCCGTCACCGCACTGGATTCGGTGGGCGTGCAGTGCCCGCCGGTCTCCCGTGACCTGTTCATCCGCTACCTGGATTACTTCCGCAAGGTCGGCTTCCTCGCCGCGCCGTCACCACAGGAGGTCGGAGTATGACCACAACACTGCTCACCGGGGGCGCGCTCGAGTACGACACGTTGGTGCGCGCGCTGACCAACCAGGCCGCGCTGCGACCGGATCGGGTCGCGTACAGCTTCCTGCACTACCCGGATTCGTCGTCCCAGCACGGCGAGACCGAGTCGCTCACCTACGCCGAGATCGACCGTGCGGCACGGGCATATGCGGCCACCCTGCTCCAGGTCGCGCGCCCCGGCGACCGCGCGGTGCTGCTCCTTCCGCCGGGCCTGGAGTACGTGAAGGCGTTCTTCGGTTGCCTCTACGCCGGGATCATCGCGGTGCCGCTGTATCCGCCGAGCGCGCACAACTCCAACGGGCGCATCGACGCGGTCTGTGTCGACGCCGACCCGGCCTGCCTCGTCACCACCGACGGTGCACTGGCCAATGTGACTGCCTGGCTGGATAATTCGCCCACCGACACCACCCGCCTCATCGTGACCACCGGCGAGGTGGACGAGAAGCTCGCGATCGACTGGGAACCCGTCCTGGTGGACCGCGAGCAGATCGCCCTGCTGCAATACACGTCCGGCTCCACCCGCACGCCCGCCGGGGTGATGGTGCCGCATCGCGGACTGCTGGACAACGCCAGGCAGGTCTACGAAATGATGTATCACGTCGGCGTCTCCGCCGACGAGGAGGTCGGTTTCGTCAGCTGGCTGCCGCTGTTCCACGACATGGGCCTGATGGTCGGCGTGATCATGCCGATCATCAACGGCCATGGCGTGGTGCAGATGTCGCCGACATCGTTCCTGCGCAGGCCGCAGCGCTGGCTGCAGGCGATCAGCGACCACCCCGCGCAGGTCTTCGCGGCCTCGCCGAACGTCGGCTACGAGCTCTGCGCCGAACGTATCGGCCCCAAGGAGCTCGAAGGCATCGATCTGAGCCGGTGGCGGTATGCCCTGTCCGGCGCGGAGCCGGTGCGGGTCAGCACCATCGAGAAGTTCCATGCGGCCTTCGCCGACCACGGCCTGGCGCGGTCGAGCCTGATCGCCGGGTACGGGCTGGCGGAGTCGACGCTGATCGTGTCGGTGAACTGGCGAACCCTGTCCGGCGTGCAGACGCTCACGGTGGACCGCGAGGCGCTCGCCTCGGGCCAGGTGGTCGTCGCGCAGGACGGCGCGAGCATCGTCAGCGGCGGTGCCGCGGCGCCGGGCACCACCATCCAGATCGTGGATCCGGAGACCAGGGAGCCGCTGCCCGAGGACCGCCTCGGCGAGATCTGGGTCGCGGGCCCGGCCGTCTGCACCGGGTACTACAACCGGCCGGAGGAGACCGAACACACCTTCCGCGGCGAGCTCGCGCCGCGCGACGGCAAGTACTACCTGCGCACCGGCGACATCGGCTTCCTGCACGACGGCGAGGTCTATCCGACCACCCGGCTCAAGGACCTGATCATCATCGATGGCCGCAACTACTACCCGCCGGATCTGGAGGACGCCGCCGAGCAGGCGCACCCGCTGGTGCTGCCGGGTCGCTGCTCGGCGTTCTCCGTCGAGGTCGGTGTGCAGGAGAAGATCGTGGTGCTGATCGAGGCCAGGATCCCCAGCGACGACGAAGCCACCGCGCAAGCACTGCGAAACGCGGTGCGCCAGGCCATCTTCACCGTTCACGACGTCGGCGTGCACGAGGTGGTGCTGCTCGGCCCCGGCGCGATCCCGCGCACGTCGAGCGGCAAGATCCAGCGTTCGGCCTCGCGCACCGCCTACCTCGACGGCACGCTCCGCTTGCCGGGTGCGAAGTGACCACCGCCCTCGCCCCGCACGGCGACAAGCTGACCTGCTTCACCGCGGCGTTGGCCAGCGCGCTCGTGGCCCGCGGCGAAACCCGGTGGTGGCGGCCGCTGCTCGCGGGCGGCCCGACGCTCGCGGTGAGCCCCGCCGAGGACGATCTGCTGCTGTTCGAGCACGACGCCACCCCGCCGCTGCCCGCCCTCGGCCTCCGGGTGAACGGCACGGACGACTGGGCGACGGCCTATCACGCGCTCGAAGAGCAAGTGGCCGAGCGCGGTTCGGTGGTCCTGCTCGCCGACATCTTCCACCTGCCGTGGCAGCACGGCTACCAGCGCTGGCACGCCCCGCACTGGCTCGCCATCGTCGAGACCCTCGACGGCTGGGTGGTGGAAGACCCGCTCACGATGACCACCGAGCTCGGCAAGCAAGCCGGGCAACGGGTTCCGGTGCTCTCGGCGGGGGAACTGCGCGACTGGTCGGTGGGTCTCGGCGCGGACGACACCGTCGCACTGCTGCGAGAACGAGCGATGGCCGGTTCCAACGCGATTCATGCCGGCCGGACCTACCGGTGGCTCGAATCCCATCCGGTCGCGCCGCTGTCGCCGCGCGAGGACCGTCTCGTCGGCGGCGACGCACTGGTGGCGCTGGCCAGCCGCTACCAGTTCGCCGCGACACCGGACGATTTCACGCAGCTGGACGATCTGTGGCAGGCACTTCGCCAGCGCGAACTGCTGCTCTGGGCGGCCGACCTCGATCCCGAGCTGCTCGATGCCGATGGTCGCGACCACTGGGAACGCGCGGTGACGCAATGGCGCAAACTGCCGCCGCTGCTGATGCACGCGAGGATGCGCGCCGCCGGCGGCCGCACCGTGCACACCGCGCACATCGCCGAAACTTTGCTGTCACTGGCCGAATTCGAAGGCAAGCACCTGGCCTTCGCACACCGTCCCCGTACGGAGGGGGAGTAGCCATGGCGACCGATGTGGCAGTAGAGCTTTCACCCGCCGACGGCTACGTGACGTGGACGCAGCGGGCGAAGGCGCTTGCGCGCGAGCCCGGTACGCCCGCCGTCGCGGTGCGGATGGCACTGCTGGCCACCTACACCACCGACTTCCTCGCCGAACTGCTGCCGGTGGCAGGCGCCAGGGCCGGGTTGACGCCGGAACTGCTGTCGTTTCCGTTCGGTCAGGTCGAGCAGGTACTGCTCGCGCCCCAAACACCGTTCCGCGAGGGCGATTACGTGGTGCTGGCCGGTACGCACCACGACATCACCGGCACGGTGGACGAGACCGTCAACCGCTGGGTCGGCCTCTGGGACGCGGCCGCGCGCTCCGGTGTCCGGGTCGTCCAGCTTGGTTTCGCGCCGCCCGCGGTGGACGCTTACGGCCCGGCGGCCTGGCGCGCGCCGCAATCGCTGTCCCATCGGGTTCGGGAAGTCAACGCCCGGCTCGCCGAACATGCCGCGGGCCGAGTGCTTTTCGTCGACGTCGAGCAGCTGGCCGCCCAGGTCGGCTTGCGGCAGTGGGAAGACCCGCGCAGCTGGTACCGCGTCCGCCAGCCGTACGCACCGGACAGCCTGCCCTGGCTCGCCGCGGCCATCGCCGACACCATCGCCGCCGACCGTGGCCGTTCGGCGCGCTGCGTGGTCGTCGACCTGGACGGCACCCTGTGGGGCGGCATCCTCGGCGACGACGGCATCGACGGCATTCGCGTCGGCACCGGCGCGGACGGCGAGGCGTTCGCCGACTTCCAGCGCTACCTGCGCGCACTGACCGAGCGCGGCGTGCTGCTCGCGGTGGCCAGCAAGAACGATCGTGACCTCGCACTGCGCGCCATCGCAGAAGCCCCGGGCATGGTGCTCCGGGTCGAGGACTTCACCCACATCGTCGCCGACTGGCGGCCCAAATCCGAACAGCTGCAAGAAATCTCGGACAAGATCCGGCTCGGCCTGTCGAGTTTTGTGTTCGTGGACGACAATCCGGCCGAATGCGCCCAGGTCGCCGCGGCACACCCGGAGGTGCGCGCGCTGTGCCTGCCCGCGTCCGCCGCGAAGTTCGCCCCCGAACTGGCGGCGCTGCCGTGGCTGCACCCGGGCTCGCTGTCCAGCGAGGACTTCACCAGACAGCGCTCCTACCAGGCCCTCGCCGCCGCCGAGCGGACCGCGACGGACAACCTCGACGAGTTCCTGGCCGGTCTGGAGATGGTGGCCACCATCGAGCCGATCAACAGCACCACCCTCGACCGGGCGGCGCAGCTGATCGCCAAGACCAACCAGTTCAACCTGACCACCCGCAGGCACACCCAGACCCAGGTCCGCAAGATCGCCGAGGACCCACAGTGGTTCGCAGCCACGCTGCGCCTGCGGGACCGCTTCGCCGATCACGGCATCGTCGGTGTGCTGCTCGCTGAAGACCTCGGCGGCACCGTCGAGATCGACACGCTGCTGCTCAGCTGCCGGGTGATCGGGCGGAACGTGGAGAACAATCTGCTGGCCGCCGCCGCCGAATGGGCGCTGGCACAGGGCAGTTCGCGACTGGTGGGCCGGTATCTGCCGACCGCCCGCAACGCGCTGGTGCGCGATCTGTACCCCGGGCAGGGCTTCGCGCTGGACGCGGAGTCCGAGCAGGGGTCGGTGTTCGGTTACGACCTTTCGGGCGGCGTGCCCGCACGCAGCCCGCATGTGCGAGAGGCGCAGGTGCAACATGGCTACTGATCTGATGGAACAGTTGCTCGAGCTGTTCGCCGAGGTGGTCGGCGAGCCGGCCGCACACGGCCCCGACACGGTCCGCGCGGACATGGACACCTGGGACTCGCTCGCCCAGGTGCGGCTGGTCTACGCGGTGGAACGCGCCTTCGGCGTGGAACTTCCGGAGCGCACGCTCACCTCGGAGCCGTCGCTGGCCGAGATCGCCGCCATCGTGGCGGCCGCACGGCAGGAGCGGGTGTCATGAACAGCAGGGTGTTCCGGGTTACCGATACCGATGTGGCGACCTACGCCGCTGCGGTCGGCGATCGGAACCCGCTGCACGTGGACAACGACTTCGGCCACCGCTCGCCGTACGGCAGGCCGGTCGCGCACGGCGCACTGGTGGTCACTCTGGCGCTGGCCGCGCTGGCCGAGACCACCGATCCGATGGCGGTGCGTGATATCCGGGCGACGTTCCGGCAGCCCACGATTCCCGGCCGTCGCTACGAGGTCGACTGGACGGTGTCGGAGAGCGAGGCCCGCGGCCGGGTCAGCTTCGGCGGCATCGAGGTGGTCGGCATCCGATGCAGGCTCGGCTCGGTGCTGCCGTGGTGCGGCCCCGCCGCCGAGGACGAGCCGCGCCGTGATGCCCCGCGAGTACTCGGATTGGCCGATGTGGCAGGCGATTCCGCGCAGTCACCCGGCCAGGAGCGCGGTTCGTACTCGGTGGACTATCCGCTCATCGCGGGACTCGTGTCGCGGGTCATCGGCGGTCGCGTTCCCGAACATGTTGCGGCGGTGCTCGGTTGGGCCAGCTACTGGACCGGCATGTGCACGCCGGGCCGGGACGCCCTGCTCGTCGCCTGCACCGTGGTGTTGCACGGATCCGGTTCCGGCGCCGTCGCATTCGAGACCGCCGAACCCGAGGTGGACCGGCGATCCGGGCTCGTCACCTTGCGTGCGGGCATGCGCTGCGGCGCCAGTGCCGACGTCACGGTGCAGAGTCTGATCAGGGAGTCGGTGCCCGGCCCGGACCCGGCCGAACTCGCCGCGGTGCTGCCGCCGTCGGACACGCTGGCCGGGCGCACCATCCTGGTCGTCGGCGGTAGCCGCGGGCTCGGTGCCGCGGTCTCACTGGGTTTGGCGAGCCAGGGTGCGCGCGTGCTGGTGAGCTGCACCCGGGCGCCCGAGGTGCTCGCGTCGGCCTCGCACGCCTACCGGGATCGCTTGTGGCCGGTGCTCGCCGACGCCAGCGACGGGTACGCGCTGGGCGCGGCATTGCCGGAAGGCCCCCTGGATGGCGTGGTTCTGCTTGCCGCACCGGCCATTCCAACGCTGCCGCTGGCACCGGACGCGGTCGAAACCGCCGCGCAGTTCATGGCGGCGAGCACCCGGCTGGTCTTCGCTCCGCTGTCGGTGTGCGTGCCCCGGCTCCGCAAAGGAGCGACCGTGGTGATGATCTCCTCGGAGGCGGTACTCGCGCCACCGCGCTGGTGGCCGCACTACGCGGCGGCCAAGGCTGCCGTCGAGGGTCTCGCGGAATACGTTGCGCGACACCATCCCTGGAACGTCGTGGTGGTACGGCCACCGCGACTCTGGACCGACCTGACGAACACGCCGGGCGGACGAGCCGTGAGCAATCCCATCGCACCGGTCGCCGCCGACATCGTCAACGCGTTCTCCGCGCAAGACGTTGTCGCCGGGGAAGTCTCGGTGCTCGGCGCCGCCGGTTGGGGCGCACCATGGCCAATTCTGAGTGAGGAGGTGCGGGATGCTGGAGATCGCCGACCTGAACAAGTCGTACGGTAGGAAACAGGTCCTCACCGGTATCGATCTGACCGTGCGGCCCGGCGAGATCGTCGGACTGCTCGGCCCCAACGGCGCGGGCAAGACCACGACGGCCTCGATCGTCTCCGGGCTGACCGCCGCGGATTCCGGCACGGTGCGCATCGACGGCATCGACATCCGCAGCAAGCCACGCCAGGCGCGCCGCAAGCTCGGCCTCGCGCCGCAGGAGCTCGGCGTGTACCCGACACTGACCGCCGAGGAGAACCTCATCTTCTTCGGCAGGCTGATGGGTGTCGGTCGCAAGGACCTGACCGCGCGCATAGCGGAGGTCGGCGAGCGGCTCGGCGTCACACCCTTCTTACAGACGCGGGCGCACCAACTCTCCGGTGGCCAGCAGCGGCGACTGCATACGGCGATGGCGTTGCTGCACGAGCCGGATGTCCTGTGGCTGGACGAACCGACGGTCGGCGCCGATGTTTCGGCGCGTCAGGACCTGCTCGCCGAGGTGCGCAACCTGGCCGACCAGGGTGCCGCCGTCGTGTACGCGACGCACTATCTGCCCGAACTCGAGGTGCTCGACGCGCGAGTGGTCGTGCTGCACGAAGGCCGAATCCTGGCGCAGGGCAGTGCCTCGGATCTGGTGGAGGAGTACGCGCAGGCGGCGGTGAGCCTCGAGTTCTCGGCGGCCATCCCCGCGAGCCTCGGCGGGTTCCTCGCCGCGCCCGGCGCCGCGGTGCTGGAGTCGAAGCGATTGAACATTCCGACCAACACCCCGGGACAGCTGCTCGCGCAGTTGTTCGCCACCTTGGACACCGACACCGACCAGCTGCTGGCCGCGGAGATCCATCACCCGAATCTGGAAAACGCCTACTTGGCGATCATGCGCGCAGCGCAGGACGCGGTCGACCAGCCCGTGGAAGGAATCCGAGATGCTGTTGCATGACTCTGCCGTCGATCGGGTGCGCGCGTTGTCCTGGGCGGATCTGCGCCGCATCCGCTCCGATCCGGCCCAGCTGATCGTGATGATGGTGCTGCCCATCGGCATGATGGCGTTCCTGACTCCCGCGAACCGGGCGCAGTTGCGGTTGACCGGATACTTCGACGCCACCGGTATCGAGCAGTCGGGACCGGGCACGATCGTGCTGTTCGCGTTCTTCATCACGACGCTGCTCGGCGCCTCGTTCTTCCGCGAACACGAGTGGGGGACCTGGGATCGGTTGCGGGCCGCGCCGGTGCGCGCAGTGGAGGTGATCCTCGGGAAGTCGTTCCCGTCCGTGCTGTTCTCGGTGTTCCAGCTGACCTTCTTGTGGTTGGTCGCGTTCACACTGTGGGACCTGCACAGCAAGGGTTCGACCTGGCTGCTCGTTCCGCTCACCGCGTCGCTCGCCGTCGCGACCTGGGGATTCGGCATCGCCCTCGTCTCGCTGTGCCGGACCATCGATCAGCTCGCGATCATGGCGCAGGTCGGCTCACTCGCCATCGGTGGTCTCGCCGGCACGATCACCCCGCGCGACACCCTGCCCGCGTGGGCCCGCGCGTTGTCGCCGTACACGCCGCAGTACTGGGCGCTGAAGGGATATCAGGACGTCATCTTGCACGGCGCCGGCTTCGGCGACATCGTCAAGCCGTGCTTGATCCTGCTCGCCGTCGGCGTCGCGGGCGGACTGGTCGCCCTGTTCAAATTCCGGCTCAACCACAGCAAGGTCGGCCGGAGCTGACGCGCTACTCGATCGGCTGGGTGATCGCGTTGTGTTCGTCGTTGATCAGGTGAAACGCGGAAGCCAGGTCATCGAGCGCGGTCTGCCAGAGCGGTTCGGTGCCGTCGCCGTGCGGGTTGCCGCTGCTCAGTGAGAGCAGCACCTGCGCGGCCTCGGCGGCCCTGGCCGCGGCGTCGAGCAGCACCGGGGCCTGGTCGGAGGTGTCGCGCGGGGCCAGCGCGTCGATCCGGTTGTGCAGCCAGTGCGCGTCGAAATGGGCCTGTTCGGTGGCGTTTTCGCCGTCCAACGCGGGCTGGGTGCTCGCCGCGGTCCAGCGCCTGGCCAGCTCGTTCTGGTCCGGCGCGGTGGTGACCGCGGTGCGCAGTTCACTGCTGAAGACCCGTTGCAGCAGCGCCGCCAGCTTGGCGCGTTCGACCGCGGTGTCGTTGTGCGCGGGGACATCCATCTCGCCCGGGTCGATATGCAGCACCGCGAGAATTGCCCTCAATTGCGCGATCGTGGCCACTCAACCCCTGCCTTGTCATGACTCGCCGAGCTGCTCTCGGCTACCACCCGACCCCCGGTATACCGAACGATTAACTAAATGATAGCCGCACGGTGTCAGCGCGGCACCGCAAACGCCGCGCGAATGCTGCGGTGGCGGCGCCGGTCATAGCCTGCTGCGCAACCGATCTCGCGTCGCGTCTGGTTGTGCCTTGAATCACCGCCACCCCGCTGGCTGATATAGAACGATCCCTCTAATATCGAGTTATGAGCAATCGGGAAGTAGTAGAAAAGTTCTATCTGGCAACACAATCCGACGACGCCGCCGCGATCCTCGACGCGCTGCACCCACGGTTCACGGCTCGCATCGCACCCGGGATGCCCAGCGTCACCGACACCGCGCCGGAAGGTCCGATGGCCGCGCTGAACGGAGTGTGGGGGCCGGTGTTCGGTGACTTCGAGATCGCGCCGTTCGCCGAGAACTGGTACGAGGCGCAGGACGATGCCGTGATCGTCACCGGGCATTACCGCGGCACGGCCCGCGCGACCGGCAAAGCCGTGGACGCCGAGTTCGCGCACGTCTGGCACGTTTCGGACGGGAAAATCAGTGCGTTGCACCAGTACACCGACACCTGGTGCTGGCGCACGGCCTCGGCCGAGTGAGGGGTGCCGCGACGGCTCCGCGGACGTCGCTGCGTGCCGGGCTGGACCGAACCTCGGGTGTGCCATGGTGACCTCATTCCGAAACATCGATGCCTACACATCTACGTTCGGTCTGGCCCCCCGTCTGGATTGACGGCGCGCCGAAGCAATATCGGCGGGCCTGTCGCCTCAGCCCTCGGAGTCGGCCGTCGCCACCATGTCGAGAACGAGATCCTGTAATAGTCGGCGCGTCGCATGCGCCTGCGCGATCAACGCCTCCGACGACCCCCCTTCCGCCAAATCGACCAGCTGATTCATCAGATGGCACACGGCGACCAGCCGTCGTACGGCCTGCCGCCGCTCACCGCAAGTGAGGTCGGTACGCATACAGTCCCCATCGCGCCACACCGCCCCACCGTTTCGGCCGCCACGCCGTGCGCAACCGCCGCCCTCGAGTTGCTACACCAGTTCGACTGTCTGCCGCGCCGATCCGGATTGTGGTAGCGAAGTCTCATGTATCCCGAGCCGGGCGAAGTCCTGCATTTTTCCGAGGACCCGACCATCGAACACTTCGTGCCGCATGTGGCGCCGTCCGCGCGTCAGCCGGAGGCCTATGTCTGGGCTGTGGATCGGGCCCGTTCTCCCGACTATTGGTTTCCCCGGGCGTGCCCGCGCGCCATGGCGTGGGTTACGCCGAGCACGACCGCTGCCGATCGCACCGCCATCCTCGGGCCCGGCGGGGGAGAACGGGTGCATGCCATCGAATACGGCTGGCTCGATGCGCTGCGCCAGGTAACACTTTTCGCCTACCGCCTGCCCGCAGCGCCCTTCCGCCCCTTCGGCTCACCGGTATCGCACGCGCACGTGGCGACGGTGCCGGTCGAGCCGTTGGCACCTCCGCACAAGGTCGGCGATCTGCTGAAGTTGCATGAGGAAGCCGGGATTCAGCTGCGCATCCTGCCGAATCTGTGGGACTTCTGGGATGCCGCTACCGCCAGTTCGCTCGGTTTCAGTGGCATCCGGCTGCGTGCGGCGCGACCTCGGGCTACGGGGTGAGGTCGAGGACCGCCGCCCCGGTGGCGAAGTCGGTTGGTGCCGAGGTGTGGTCGTGCACGATGAGCCACTGCCCGTCGCGCTTCTGGAAACAGGCGGTCCAGCGGAACCAGAGGTCGGTCTGCCGGCCGTCGGCCATGGTGCCCATCATCCGGTTGAGGCTGCGGCTGAAGGCGAGATCACCACCGATGGTGATGTCCAGGTCGCGGATCTCGAAATTGATCGGGCCGGAGAAGTTCTGGAAGGTCTCCTCCCACGGTTTGCGATAGGCGTCCGTTCCGACGAATCGCAGCGGCGGCACGATATCGAACGACACCGTGTCCGCGGAATGGATCGCCATTGCCGCGTCCACATCGCGATCCCGGAACGCCGCCACCCACTTATCGATCACAGCCCGGATCTGCGCCTCGTCCGTCGCGTCGGTCATCATTCCCCTCCAGCTTCCCCCGCCGAACGATCAGCAGGCACGTTTGGTCGAAACCCACCCTGCCAGAAGCCACCGACAGATTCGGCCGGCCGCTAACCGGGCTGCCAGAACGTGAGGTCGCTGCGCGGGTGCGTCGCCACCCACTCGGAAAGGCCGCTGCCGGAACGGAGCCCGCCCTCGATGACGGCGCGGTAGATGTCGATGGATGGACACCGCGGGATCGCTTCGCGCTGCATCAGCGACTTCAGCTCCAGAATCGCGCGCCGGGTTTCCGGAGTCAGCACGTCGCGCAGCGGACGCACCAGTTGCGCGGCGCACGGACCCGGATGATCGCGGGCCAGCGCCCACATGTCGATCTTCCAGTCGGTGCCGTCGGCGGCGCGGTAGTCGAGCCGCCAGTACAGCCCTTCGTCGGCGTCGTTCAGGTGGTTGCCGAACCGCGCCTTGCGCACCCCGTCGAGCATCGCGCAGTCCCGCAACACGGCGAAGCCATCCTCGATCCGTGGTGTGTCGCAATAGATCTCCACGTCGATATCCGGCGCCAGCGCCAACTCGCAGGCCACCGCGCCCACCAGGACCGGCGTCCCGAACTCCTGCCAGCGCTCGAAAAGCCGCAACCGGCCGAGGATCTCGTGCGCTTGCCTGATCCGTTCCCGGCTCTGTTCGAGGATATCGGGCGTCTCCGGACTCACGCTGCCGACAATACGACAGCGGTCACGTACTCAGCGTCGATGGACCTCGACTGCGGCGCGCACGCCACTTTCCAAGGCGCCTTGGATCCACGCGGTGTCGAGGCTGGTGTGGTCACCGGCGAAATGTGTTCTGCCTTCGACCGTTCGGGTGGCGCTGTGGTGGTCGTGCAGTTGGCCGGGGGTGGGGATGGCGGCCTCGCCGAGCGCGTAGCGGGCGCGCACCCAGCTCTGGGTCAGGCCGACGCCGGTGAATTCGGTGTCCACCCGCGGGCCGAACAGTTCGCGCAGCCCGGCCATCGCGAAGTGGATCCGTTCGCCCTCGGTGAGCGAATCCCAGCGCATCGCATCGTCGGCGAAGGTGTAGGACGCCAGCACCACGCCGCCGTCGGAATCCTCGACGTGCGAGGGGAAATAGAGGTTCCGGCTCGGCGAATCCGTGATGCAGCGGCCGCCGCGGAACCCGGTCGGTCCCTGCTCCCAGAAGCGAGTCTTGAACTCCAGCAATACTTTTGTCGCCGCGTCGTGGTGCAGTTCGATGATGGCCCGGCGCTTGCCGTAGGACAGTGGCGGGTCGAAGGTGCAGAAGCGGGCGGCGGTGAGCGGGATGGCCACGATCGCGTAATCGGCCTCGAACGACTCGACCGGACCGGTCGGCTGACCGTCGGAGCTCTCGTCGCCGGTCTCACCGGTGGTCCAGACCCGTACGCCGTGCTCGGTCTGTTCCAGCCGGGTCATTCGCTTACCCATCAGGATGGCGGGCCCGAGTCGCGCGGTCAGGGCGTCGGTGAGCGAGGCCATGCCGCCCGCCAGTTCCCAGTAGGTCGCATCGGACGGGATCAGCGTGTGATCGACGAGCGGGAAGACGACGCTGTGCCGCAGGCGAGCGGTCAGGTTCTCCAGCGTGCCGACCGCCTCGATACGTTCCTTCGGCCAGCCCTGCTCCCTGAGATAGCGTCGCAGGGAATGGTTTTCGTAGGTGTGCAGCAACTCCGTCCATCCCTCGACCTGCCGCTCGATCGGCTGGTCGGCCAGCAGCGCGACCTGACGCAACGCGGCACCGAGGACTTGCCGGCTGGCGGCCGGCAATCCGCAGCCGAAGCCCGCGTGCACCGCACCCGGGTTCGCGGCGTATTCGCCTCGGGTGGTGGTGATTCCGTTGACCCTGATCAGACCGCGCCCGGCCGCGGGCGGTGGCACGTAACGCTGCCTCGGCCCATTGGACCACTCCTCGCCGGTGCGCGATCGATAGAACACCGGGGGAGTCGCGGGAGTGGGCGTTTCCACGAGCACGTCGGAGTTGTAGAACGGCCTGCGCGGCACCCCGAGCTTGTCCGCGAGCGCCAACACCATCGGGTGCGCACTGGACAACCGCATCGCGCCCGCCTCGGCGTGCAGGGCAGGATCGGTGAAGACGCCACGAAAAGTCTTGACCCGCCCACCCGTTCGATTCCCGTTGGCCTCCAGCACCGTGACCTGATGCCCGGCTTCGGCCAGCAGATTCGCCGCGCTCAACCCCGCAGGCCCGGCCCCGACGACAATGATCTTCTTGCGCCGATCCGTCGCAGGCAGACCGGTATCGACGAGGATCTTCAGGTAGTCCAGCGTGCGGTCGTTTCCGTTCTCATCGACCCCGAGCAGCTGCCGGGCGAGCGCTGCACTGCGGTCACGCCCGGCGTTCTCGGAAGCGGCCGGCGCGCACGCCGTCGCCGCAACAGCGCCGGAAGCGACGGCCCCCAGGGCGCCGCGCATCAGACGGCGCCGCGAAACTCTACTCTCTGCCAATCCCCAACCTCCCGCACCGTGGAGCCGCTCCGCCATGACGGCCGCAGACGGTACCCGAATCCGCAGGCCCCACCGGTGAGCTCGACCCCCCGGCCGGTGGCAAGGGCGATTCGTGGCAGATGCGCACTGCCAGTCAACTTTTCGCTGATCGGTGATAGAGCATCCGGGCACGCGCCGCATCGAGCGGTTTGTCGCGGTGCAGTGGCAGGAAGTGCTCCAGCTGCCATACCTGCGCGCCGGCCGCCTGACGGTTGGCGGTGTGCGCCCACGGCGGATAGACGCGGAAGGCCCGTTTCCCACCGTCGCCCCCCGACGCGAGGACCCCGCGCTCGTGCAGCACGTGCGAAGGAAAGACGAACTGGCCCAACTGATCCCGCTCCCGAGTGCTGATGACGAAGAGGTCGATGGGGTCGGTGCGGTCGAAGGGCTGGATCGGCCCACCCGGGGACCGCTTCCACACGGTGACGAATTGCCCGACTTTGGTGGGGGTCGTCTTGGCCGCGCGAAACCGGATCGAGCGGCCGTCGACGGTGAACGAGTGGGCGGCGTACGCGGCGCTCTCGGCTTCGGGGATCGGTTGTGAGCAGGCGAATCCGCACGGGTCGTACACGAGCGCTTTCGCCGTGTGCAGGTCGCCGTCGATGACGGTCGTCGACCATGGCGTCAGGTCGGCGGGCGGTAGGTCGGTGGCGCGCTCGCCGTTCATGATCACGCGGCCACCTTGGCATGGGCCACCGACAGAACTCGGCGGGCCGCAATGGCCGAGCCGGGCCTTCTCGAAGCTGGTACAGCAGTCGCGCCCTGCTTCGCCGGTGTGGGGAGTGCTGCCGTTCCGGGTGAGTAGCGCTGTCCCGGAATTCAATTCCGTTGCGGGGGATGGGTGCGGGCCAGCACTATTCCGGTATGCGTTTCTCGATCAACATTCCGAACTTCGGGGACTTCGCCGATGCCAGGACGGTGGCGATGGCGGCAGTGGCGGCGGAACAGGCGGGCTGGGACGCGCTGTTCATCTGGGACCACGTGGTGCACGACAAGGAGGAGCGGCGGGGGCAGCCGTTCGGTGATCCGTGGATGCTGCTCACTGCGGCAGCGTTGGCGACGTCCCGGATCAGGCTGGGTGCTTTGGTTACCCCGGTGGCTCGGCGGCGGCCGGAGCAGCTCGCCCGCCAGGTGGCGACTTTGGACTCGCTCAGTGGTGGCCGGGTTATCTTCAGCGCGGGCCTCGGTGGCCCGGTAGCGGACGAATTCGGCAGCTTCGGCGAGCCGACCGATCCCGTCGTGCTCGCCGAGCGTCTGGACGAAGGTCTGGAATTGTTGCAGCGCTACTGGTCCGGCGCGCGAGTCGACCATCTCGGCAAGCATTACGAGGTCCGGGACGTCACGTTGCTGCCCGCCTCGACGCAGCAGCCCCGCCCGCCGGTCTGGATCGGTGGGTTCTGGCCCCGTCGGCGCCCGTTCCGCCGAGCCGCGCGCTGGGACGGCGTCGTCCCCCTGTTCACCGGCGCGAGCCACGGGCATGTACCGCCCGTCGATGAGCTGCGTGAGGTCGTCACCTATGTGCACGAACATCGAAAAGAACACCAGGACAAGCCATTCGAGGTCGTAGTCGGCGGCGTCAGTCCAGGCGATCCCGATAAGGCGCGAGACCTGATCGCCCCACTCTCCGACGTGGGCGCGACCTGGTGGGACGAACGCCAGCTGATGACCACCGATGCTCTGCACCGACTCGCACCGATCATGCGACGCATCAATCAGGGCCCTCCCACCCTTTGACGGACTGGCTACCAGCCGGGGTGGCCTCCTCCGCCCCAGCTACCATCGGACGCGATGCATATCGACTTGATGCTCGATTCACTGGACGGGCTGTCCGTGGGGGACGCGTTGGGTGCGGAATTTCCCGTCATGCGACGGTCGATTCCGGATCTCGGCACCGACAATCTCCCGGCAGGCCCGTGGGGCTGGACCGACGACACCGAAATGGCCTGCTCCGTGGTCGCCGAGCTCGGCCGCCACGGCGGCATCGACCAGGATCGGCTGGCCGCTGCCTTCGCACGACGCTTCGACCCGCGCCGTGAGTACGGCTTCATCGCCGTCAGCACGTTGCGTCGGATTCGGGAGGGCGCGCACTGGCGGGAGGTGTCCGGCGCGGCGTACGACAACCAGGGTTCCTGTGGCAACGGTGGCGCCATGCGGGTCGCCCCGCTGGGCGCCTTCTACGCCGGTGACCCGAAAAGGATTGTCGCCGAAGCGGTCCGGTCGGCGCAGGTAACACATATGCATCGTGAAGGTGTCCTCGGCACGGTCGCGGTGGCACTCGCGGCCGGGCAAGCCGCGCACGCCCGGTTGAGCGGAACTAGGCCCACGCCAGCGGAGTTCATCACCGCCGTCCTCGACCGCCTCGACGACGGTGAGACGACCCGCCTGATTCACCGTGCCCGCGCCCTGCTCGGCGCCTCCGTTGCCGAGGCCGCGGCCGAACTGGGCAACGGTTCTCGGGTCACCGCGCAGAACACCGTGCCGTTCACGATGTGGGTCGCCGCAGCACATCTGCACGACTACCGGACCGCGATCACGACATGCATTGCGGCAGACGGTGATATCGACACGACCAGCGCCATCGTCGGCGGAATCGTCGCCGCCTACACGGGTACCGCCGGAGTGCCGCAGTACTGGCTCGCCGCGCGCGAACCGCTGCCCGACTGGTTCGATCCGCCACGCCGACGCAAACGTTCCGGCATCGGTCGCGTTCGGAGCTGGTTGACCGGCGCATCCTGAGGTGCTCGGCTGACCTGCGGGTCCCCCTGCCGGGTCGGCAGTTCGATTACTCTGACGACGTGGGGTTTACCGAATATGCGCCAGGTGACGTCGTCTACTTCCCGGAAGGGCCGTTCAGCGGTGTCTGCGCGGTCGTGCGGGCGGTCGACGCCGGGACCGCGAAGCTGCGCCTCGACTTCGGTGAGGGTGCGGTCCACCGGGAAGGGAATGTGCTGCGGGAGCGGCGGCACAGCCTGACCGTCGGATTCGACGAGATCGAGTTGGTCTAGGCACGCGTGTCCGCAAACGCTTCGCGGTCCACCGGTCGTTCGGTCGCCCTGCTCGTCACGCTCGCCGTGGGTCTGGTGGTTGCTTTCGTCGCCGCTCCTGGCAAGGTGGCGGCGAACGGCTCGAGCGAAAGCTTCGGTGATGAAAGCAGCCTTCGCGCGGCCCTCCGCGTGGCGTTCGTCGAATATTGGAGCTCCGGCGACCGGGACTTCCCGCCTGCCTTATCGGACGTCGTCGATTATTGGTTCCGCTACCACGTAGTCAAAGCCCTGATAGCGGCCGTTTTGCTGGTCGTGCTCGTGGCACTCGCGGTTCTGCTCTGGCGGGCATTCCTGCGTGGTACCCGAAACAGCCCGGCTCTCGCCTCGGCAGGCGGACTTGTCACGCTGCTCGCCCTCGCCTCATCAGTGCTGGTAATGGCCAACATCCAGGGTGCGGTAGCCCCCTTCTCCGCCCTGTTGCCGATGCTGACGACCGGCGCACCCGACGGGCCGCTCGCCGACACGCTCGACCAGATCCGCCTGCAACTCGCCGACTCCCTGAGTGCAGGTGGCCGAACCCCGCCCGCCCTCGACGTGATGATCAGCGATTTCGCCCGCTACCACCTGGCCATGGCCGTGATCGCCGCCGTCGCGACCCTCATCCTCATCGCCATGAGCATCGCGTCGTGGACAATGTTCGCGCGAACGAACTCGTCCGACAACCGATCCCGGCGTGTATGGGGTTCCTTCGGCGCGCTCTTCGCGGTGGTGTCGCTGGCCGCGCTCATCATCGCCGTAGTGAACACATCCACCGCCACAGACTCGGCCCCCGCCCTCCTAGCCTTCTTCGAGGGCAGTTGGTGAAGACCGCCAGCGCTGTCGGCACGCCCGAATCCGCGTCCGCACTGCTGCATTCCGCACTGACCGAGACTTACGGGGTCAGGACGGAATGGGCAGCGGCCGGCGCGGCACCGGCTCGGCGACGACGATCGACGTGGTCGTCTGCCCGAACATGAGGAACCCGTCGAGTATCTCCTCGAGTTGACCGATCGACGGTCCGTGCACCTGGAGCAGGAAGCAGTCCTCGCCGGTGATCCGGAAGCACTGCACCACCTGCGGTGTATCTCGGGCCGCCGCAACGATCTTCGGGAGCTGGCCGGGGCCGGGGCGGATGCGCACCAGCGCGGTCACCGGCATGCCGAGGGCGGCCGGGTCGACCTCCATCCGGAAGCCGGTGATCACGCCGCCGCGTTCCAGCCGCTGCACCCGCTCGGTGACCGCGGGCGCCGACATGCCGACCCGGCGGGCGAGCTCGGACATGGACAGCCGTGGATCCGCGTGCAGCTCGTTGAGCAGCCGCACGTTCACAGCGTCCAGCAGCCGCGATCGCCCGGTAAAGGAATCTCGACCGTTTTGCTTTGATTTTCCAGCCAACTCGAGCCATCTTCCTGGATAATGCCATTCCGGCAGTGGGTATTTCTTAGCAAGATACTCCGCATGACAACACCGTCCGGGCTCGCTACGCGGCGAACCGCACCGCGGGTGCCCGCGTCGGCCTACTTCGGCATCAGCGCGATCTTCCACTATCTGGGGCCCGCCTTCGCCGTGCTGCTGTTCGCCCGCGTCGACGTGCTCGGCGTAGCCTGGCTGCGAATCGCTGCCGCCGCAGTAGTTTTCGCGATATGGCGTAAGCCGTGGCGGCTGGTTCGTCGGCTCACGCCGGAGCAGCGGTGGGTACTGCTCGGGCTCGGTGTGGTGCTCGCGACCATGAACGCGACGTTCTACCTGGCCATCGAACGGCTACCGCTGGCCACCGTCGGGGCGATCGAGTTCCTCGGCACGATCGTGCTCGCCGCGATCGGTATACGCAACGGCCGCAACGGTATCGCCCTGGTGCTCGCCATAGCCGGGGTGGTCGCGTTAGTCGATATCCAGTTGGCCGGTGCACCATGGGGTTTCGTCTTCGCCTTCGTGAACTGCGCGTTGTTCATGCTCTATGTGGTCCTCGGCCACCGGATCGCGAACACCGACAGGGGACTGTCCGGCATCGACCAGCTCGCCGCCGCGATGCTGATCGCCGCAGTCGTCGCGACACCGTTCTGCCTCGGCTCGGCGATTCCCGCCCTCACCAGCCCGGCGGCGCTGTTGGCCGGCGTGGGCGTCGGCGTCTGCTCGTCGGTCATCCCGTATGTCACCGACCAACTCGCCATGGCCCGATTACGCCGCCACACCTTCGCATTGATGCTGAGCATCCTGCCCGCCGTCGCGACGGTGATCGGGATCGTGGTGCTCACCCAGATCCCCACCCTCCAGGAGTTGACCGGCATCGCGTTGATCGCCGTCGGTGTCCTGATCCACCAAGAAAGCAAGGAGTAGCGATGGAGTACCTCAGGTTGGGCATCTCCGGTCTCACCGTGTCCCGGATCTGCCTCGGCATGATGAGTTACGGCAGTCCCGACTCGTGGGCCTGGATGCTCGATGAGGATGCCGCGGCACCGATCGTCCGGCAGGCCGTCGAATCGGGCGTCACGTTCTTCGACACCGCGGACATGTACTCCGACGGGGCCAGCGAGCAGATCACCGGTCGGCTGCTCGCCCAGTTGTTTCCCCGCCGCGACGACTACGTGCTCGCCACCAAGGTCTACTTCCCGATGGGACCCGGCCCGAACGACAAAGGCTTGTCCCGCAAGCACATCATGTCCGCTATCGACGCCTCGCTCGACCGGCTCGGCGTCGACCACGTCGACCTGTATCAGATCCACCGCTGGGACAACGAGACTCCGATCGAAGAGACCATGAACGCCCTGCACGACGTCGTCACCGCCGGAAAGGCCAGATACATCGGCGCCTCCAGCATGTTCGCCTGGCAGTTCGCCAAGGCGCAGCACGTCGCCGAGACCAACGGCTGGACGAAATTCATCTCGATGCAGAACCACTACAACCTCGCCTACCGCGAGGAAGAGCGCGAAATGATCCCACTCTGCCGAGACCAGGGCGTCGGCATCATCCCGTGGAGCCCACTCGCCCGCGGCCTGCTCACCGGCTCCCGCGAACGCGGCGGCGGCCAGACCACTGTGCGCTCCGGCACCGACCCCATCGCGGACGCCATGTACACCGACGAGGACTTCGACGTAGTCGATGCGGTACGCAAGGTAGCCGCCGAACGCGACCTCCCACCAGCCCAGATCGCCCTCGCCTGGCTACTCGGCCGCCCCGGGGTAACCGCGCCGATCATCGGAGCGACGAAGACGAAGCACCTCGAAGATGCAGTCGCCGCGGTCCCGATCCGGTTGAGCGAGAAGGAGATTGCGGCATTGCAAGCGCCGTATCGCCCGCACCCCGTACTAGGCCACCAATAGCGCTGGCGTGGAACGACGTTCGCGCTAGGGTCCGCATACTCGATGTGCCGACGCCGCGCGCTGAAAGGCTTTGCCGGACCCACGCCCGTCCCATCGAACGATGCGAGTCAGCAGCCGCTCGCTCCCGGCGTGCTTTTCCGGCATCGGCGGACAGGCGGCACGTGACAGCGCCAAACAAGAGCAGGCACGCCCTGACGTCCCCCTCGGTGATCAGCAGCCCGCCGAACGGGACATGACGGCGGCGAAGCGCGAGTGGTCGTGCCCTCATGTCCCGTTCAGTGATCAGCGGCCCGCCGGACGGGACGTGGCGGCGATTACAGCTGTGGCCGGCTTCCGGAGCAGGAACATGCCGAACTACAGGCGCTTGTCGAGGCGCAACCGAACACGAGGCTTGACTGAGAAGACCGCCGATCTCGTCCGAGCTGTGGTCCGTGATCGCAGTCGATGGTGGCGCAAGGTGGTTGGTGCGCAGGAACCGTCGGCGGCGGGGCGGGGGAGCTTAGGTTGCGATGTCCTCGGCCGACTCCACCGCCGACATGAAGTGGGTGAACAAGGGCCAGGGAAGGTTCACCTTGCCGTGTGGGGTCAGCACCGCCCGGTCAACTGTGGCCGGAGTGAACGGGCCGTTCGGTGTTAGGTCTGGGACGAGCACTTCGAGGTAGGTGTTGGTGTTGGGATCCGGGTCTGGCACACAGAGTTCGTAGCACCATACTTCGCGGTCGCTGAAGTAGAACGAGTTGACCTCGCATCGCTGGTCCCCGTAGTGCCAGGCGTTGTTGGACCGCCGGATATCGCCGACCACCTCAGTCTGTTGGCTGTTCGTGGCGATGTCTCCGGAGGCCTGCACATGGTCGCGGAACCGGCGCAGGACCAGCCAAGGGATCGAGCCCGGGCCGAAGCTCACCACCACGTAGTGCTGGGATTTCGGGGCGAACGGGCCCTTGTCGGGAGTCTTGTCCGCAACGCTGACATCGAGGTGCGGTTCGGTGCCGGGCGGGCCGGTAATCCCTTGCAGTGCATAGGTCCAGGCGTCGTCGGGCAGGCAGTAGTACGAGCTGACCTCGTACAGATTGCCGTCGTGCTCCCAGATCTCCACATCGGCAGCATCGCACGGAACCGTGGGCGGCGCGGGTGGGTTAGTCCGGGCTGCTCAGCCGGTGCAGGATACGCCGGCAGACTTGATCAGAGCCAGGAGCGGGAATCCTTGCGCAGGACGCGAATGATTCTCGAAGCGGCGAGTCCTGAGGCGAGGCCGATCAGTGCTGTGATGGCACGGCTCCCTCGGTTGCCGATCGGGCGGTAACGGACTGTGCCGTCACGGATTTCGATGTAGCCCATGGCGCGTACGTCTGCGCCGCCGCCTTCGGCTCCGTCGCTGGATCCGGTGCGACTGTATCCGAAGCGTGCGCGCGCGACGGGGATGACTGTGATGCCCTCGGCAGTGACGGGTTCACCGAATACTGTTGCCGCACGGGCCTGCTCACCGAGAACGCCCGCCTCTTGCTGCCGCAGTTCCGCAGAGATCGCTGCGACGTCCGCCCGTTCGATCGCATTGAGCGAGGGGTCAGGCTCCTGCGCTGCCTCCATTGCCGTGAACCCTTTCTAACCGTCGCCGCCTTCCACCGAACAGTAACCGCAGTCGATGGCGGAAGTCGTCAGCGCGCCGCCCCCGCGGCCTTGAATCTGCGGATACCCCGGCTCAGTAATGGCTTGTCCCACAGGCTCGGTGGCGTGTGTTCGGGATCCAGCAGTTCGTTCTCCGCCAGCGGACTGTCCTCGTCCTCGACGGTCTCCGGCTCGAATCGCACCAGGGTCCGGCCGTCGCCGCGCAACGCCTCGACCGTGCGGAGCAGCGATGACGTCTCGGTGAGGGTGGCATCGAACTTCGCGGGTTCGGCACCGAGATGCTCGCAGATCAGCTGGCGCCGGATGCCGAGGATGGTTTCGCGCAGCTGGTCACCGTTCGCGGTGGCGGGGGTAACCTCCACGGCCAGATCGCATTCGGTGTCGAATCCCATCGAACGGTTGTTGAGGTTCGACGATCCCACCCGCAGCAGTCGATCGTCCATCACCAGCACCTTGGCGTGGACATAGATCGGGTTACCGGCGTCGGTGACGGGGTAGTAGACGCCGAGCCGGTTCTCGGTGTCGACCTTCCACAACAGATGCAGTAAGCGCCGGCGAGCACCATCCATCGCCTGTTGCTCGAGCCAGCCGTCGGCGTGCCGCGGCAGCACCAGCACGATCTCCGGACCGTTCGGCTCGCGCAGCCGCGCGGCGATCGCCTCGGCGAGGGTGCGCGAGGCCAGGTACTGGCTTTCGATGTACAGCGACCGGGTGGCGCCAGCGATCGCCGCCAGATATAGCGCTTCGATCTCCCTGACCTCGGCGCGGTCGGCGAGCTCGGGGAAGGTTCGCGCGATACCGACATCCACGGACCGCATCGTCGGCTCCAGCCCGTCCGGCCACGGTGTGTCCCCGGCGATTTCGTCGATCGCGGCCAATTGCTGTCCCGTCGCCGCCTGCCAGCGGGCCCGGGCCAATTCGCCGATCGCCTTCGCTGCGGCACCGTCGACGGCGGTGGTCGCGTCGTGCCATGGTCCGTACCGGTTGCCGTTCGGCTTGGTGCGGTAGTGGTTGTCGTCGCGGTGGTCGCCGGTGTCCCAGCGGTCGACGGTCATGTCGATGCCACCGCAGAACGCGAGCGCGTCGTCGATCACCACGATCTTCTGATGGTGCGCCGAACCCAGCGGGTGCGCGCCGTCCATCTCGAAGTGCAACCGTCGATCGGTGATCCAATTGACCACGAAGATCGGCGTCATCCCGCGGCTGATCGCGGCGAACGCGCCGACATTCCATTTCAGCAGGTAGATGTCGAGGTCCGGTCGCACTTTCGGCAGCCAGGACAAGAATCTGCCCAGCCGATCAGGTCCTTCGAGGGTCTTGCCCTGCGGTTCGAACTTGATCCGGGTATCGAAGTCCCAGCCGATCAGCACAATGCGCTTGCGCGCCTGCAACATCGCGGACTTGGCATAGCGGAAATAGTCGGCCGCATCGACAATGCACGCCAGCCGATCGGCCCGGGCGATCTGCCAGCAGGTTTCGCCGGGGGTGAGGATTTGCTGCTCATCGCTCATGCTGTGGTCAGTTCTCCCGTCCGGCCGGACACCCGTTCCTGCAGGTGAACGATTCAGAGTACTGGTAACAGGCGAGAATTCAGGGCCGCGGCGAGGACGACCGTGGTCAGTCGCGGTAGATCGCTACGTGAGCGTTGGTAGCGGTCCCGACGCTGAAGGGCCCGATGCACGAGGCCGTGCCACCGCCCGACGGACTGAACGAACCGCTCCACGAGCCGTTATAAGGGCCGACGGCCATCAACGGGAACGCATTCGGCACGCCGTGCAAGCCGAAGCACTCGACGATCAAGGCGTACTCCCTGCCTGCGGGGGCGTCGACATCATGGCATGTGGCCGTCGCACTGATCAGATCCCGCGTGATCACGCAGTCCTGTGGCGCAGCTCGAGCCGCGCCGACGCCGGTCATTGCGGTAACGCCCAGACCCAACACTGCAGCGGCCGTTACTCGTGCGGTGGCGACTGTCGGACTTCTCATTCGAATCCCTTTCATCGGAAGATCCTGCACAACGAGAGGAACAGTGGATTGCCGGTCTGCTGTTTGGTCGAGCATATCTTGCCGTTGACAAGTTACATTCCACTGTGGAATATAGTGGAGTCAGTCGGCGGTCCGCCGTCTCCCTCCTGATCGAAAGAGCGTCTATGCCCACGCTTCCCTGGATGACAGTCGGGGTGCCCAACACGTCCGAGGTCCAGTGCATGGCCTCCCGCCTCGAGGTCACGTCTCTGCTCAGTGCACCCGGGTTCCTCATCGCTTCACTGGCGCTGTGGTGGCAGGCCCGCCGCTCGCCGGGAGTGCTGGGCGTGGCCTTGAAGGCAGAGATGCTGAAGGGGACATTCTGGACTTATTCGGCCTGGGACGACAAGGCGGCCATCTACGCCTACGCGGGGTCCGAGCCGCATAAGTCAACCGTCGGGCGCAAGCGAAAAGTCATGCGGGACGCGACCTTCGTGTTCTTCACCGCACCGGTGGACGAGTTGCCCCTGCCGTGGTCCGCGATCCGCCTCCGCATCGCCGAGCAACGCGACTCGACACAATCGGATCACAAGCCTGCGCAATGACCGGTTTCGACGTACCCGCGGGCTGCGGCGACGGTCACCGACGTCCTGGTCGATCCACCGAAAACGACGGACTTCGGTCTGGCACTGCTGCCCGAACCGTGCACGATCGATCCGGAACAGGTGATCGAACACCCGAACTCGGCGGAGCTCGAGGAGGAGTTTCGGCAACGAGTGAAGCAGTGGAGGATGGTCGACTGGCAGATCAGACGCTGGTGCCGACTCGACTCGGCAATCTGATGGGTTGCACTGCAACGTGTTTGGATGCGGAGGCGCCGTCGGCAGCGGGTCGGGTCAGTCCGGGCTGGTTGTCATGTGGGTATGCAACTGCTCGAGGATGCTTTGCAGGCTGCGTCGGCGCGCTGGGGTCAGAATTTCCAGCGCCGCGCGGACGCCGTGCATCCCCTCGCGCAGCTGCATGGCGATCGCGGCGCCCTCGGCGGTGGCGACGACCTTCTTCACGCGGCGATCGGCTTGGTCGATGTGCCGCTCGACCAGTCCGCGCTGCTCCAATCGATCGATGAGCAAGGTGATGTTCGATGCGTCACAGGACAGGTCTCCGGCCAGTTCACGCATTGCTCGCGGTTCGGCCAGCAGGCAGACGAGCTTGGCTTGGCTGTAGGTCAGGTCCAAGCTCTGCGCCGCGGCGAGAAAGTCCTGTTGGTAGACGCGGCAGAACTCCGAGAGGGTCGCCATGACATCGAGTGCGGTCGGCGCGGCCGGTGGCGAGGAGTGTGGCACAGTGCAAAGGTATGCCGAATACTTGACGAACTCAAGTTTCTCGGCGGGTCCCCGCGTCTGTGCCGCTCGACGGAATGCTTGACAAAATCAAACACTCTCGGTTGTACTGTCGATGAGTTGCTTGAGTTGCTCAACTATCTGAAGGCTCGAGCGCCCCCTGGCTCTTCCCCATACCGCGGCCGACCACGGTGCTGTCACCGGCTCGGCGCCGATTTCGGAGACGATATGACCTCGGTAGTAGACACCACTCGGATCCGGCGGTTGCTGGATCGCCCATTCACTGTCGGAGACCTGACCGTTGCGAACCGGATCGCGATGGCCCCGATGACCCGCAATATGTCGCCGGACGGCGTTCCGGGACCCGACGTCGCCGAGTACTACGCCCGCCGGGCAGCCAACAATGTCGGTCTCATCGTCACCGAGGGCACCTACATCAACCGGGCTGCGGCCGGCGCCTACGACAACGTGCCGCACTTCTACGGTGAGCAGTCGCTCGCCGGCTGGGCGCACGTGGTCGAGCAGGTGCACCTCGCGGGCGGAAAGATCATTCCGCAGCTGTGGCATACCGGAGTGGCGCGCATCGCGACCGAGCCGCCCGCCGAAAGCCCGTCCGGGGTAGGGCTGTCCGGTGATGCGACCGGAAAAGCCATGACGCAGCGCGATATCGACGATACGGTCGCCGCGTTCGCCGAGGCGGCGGCCGCGGCGGAGCGCCTCGGCTTCGACGGCGCCGAACTGCATGGCGCGCACGGCTATTTGATCGACAGCTTCCTGTGGAGCGGCACCAACCAGCGCACCGATGGCTACGGCGGTGACCCCGCGTCCAGGGCCCGGTTCGCCGTCGAGATCGTCGAGGCCGTGCGTGCCGCCGTCTCGCCCGGTTTTCCCCTCTTCTTCCGGCTATCCCAGTGGAAGTCCGGGAACTACGAGGCCAAGATCGCCGAGAGCGCGGGCGAGCTGGACCAGCTCCTGGCGCCACTGGTCGACGCGGGTGTGGACGCCTTCCACGCCTCGACCCGCCGATACTGGCTCCCCGAGTTCGACGGTAGCGACCTCAACCTGGCCGGCTGGGTCAAGAAGCTCACCGGCAAGCCAACGGTGACCGTCGGCTCGATCGGACTGGACCAGGAGTTCGTCGGTTCCGGCGGCTGGCAGAAGCAGGCCGCCGTCGCGGGCATCGATCAGTTGCTCGATCGCCTCGAACGCGACGAGTTCGACCTCGTCGCTGTCGGCCGAGCGCTGCTGGCCAATCCCGACTGGGCCACCAAGGCGCTGCAAGGCCGCCTCGATGAGACGATCGCCTTCGACCGCGCAGTGTTGAAGTCCCTCAACTGATCCCAGCCTTTAGCCAACCCGCTCCCTGGGCGAACTCGATGGACCGCCGGCAGGGACGCCGTGTGTCGGACTACTTGCTGGCAAGTTCTTTGGCGCAGGCGTTGAGGATTCGGCCGAACACATGGCCGACCACGGTTCTGGCGATGCTGCCCACAAAGGAGCCCGCATCGATGGCGGTAGTCCAGACCACCCGGGTTCCGCCCGGCACCGTCGTGAACGTCATCGATGCGCCTTTGTGCGGTATAGGCGGAAAACTACGGTCGACGACGTAGCCGAACGAATGCGGCGGCTCATAGCTGGTGATGCGCTCATAGAAGTGGCCGATCAGCCAAGTGTGCCGCCGGATCGCGCCGACCCCGTATGCCGCGCCTTCGCCCGGCCGGGTGAGCTTGTCACGCAACACCCAGGCCGTGCGCTCGTAATTCGTTGTAGTGGCACACCATTCGAAGACTTTCTCGAGCGGTGCGGCGATGGTGCGCTCGACAACGATGGTTTCCATATCGATCCCCCTTGGTGTTGTTCCGGACGTGCCTCTTGGACACCGGCCGACTCTTGATCGTGACATCGCGCGATGTGGTCTGCCACACGGCAACATCGTGATTCGCGTTGCGCGCATCGACGGTCCGCGTATCGGCATGCCCGGATCCGGCGTTGAGCGGCCTAGCGCGCCCTCGACGTCGATCGAATCAATCGTCAGCGCCGTGGGAATCTGATCCTGCGCCCCACCCCATCGGGATGGCCGCCTGCCGCACGCTGTTCGGTAGCGAACTGTGTGAGCCGGGCGCGGACGTCGTCCGGCATCGCCGCAGTTCTTCTCGTCCCGAGGTCGACGTGCAGGTCCAGCTGTTCGGAAACGGCCACCCGTGTCCGGTCGCCGAGATTGCGTACCTCGTGAAAGAAGTGCAGCCGCTTGGCATCCACGCCCAGCAACCAGGAATCGACGGCCAGCCGCGACCCGTGCAGCACCTCTCGTTCGTAAGTCATGGCGGTCTGCACGACGACCTTCCCGAACCCGGTTGTCCGGACGTACTCGTCGCCGAGACCGAGGGCGTCGGTGAACGCGGCATGGGCGCGGTAGACCACGATCCCGTAGTACTGGGCGTTCATATGGTTGTTGATGTCGATCCACGTCGCATCGACGTCACATTCGAGGGTTCGCAAACCGCCACCTTCCCCGCGCTGTCAGCAGTTACGAGGCTCAGGCTACAACCAAGCAGTTGCTTGGTTCAACTGATGCCTTGCCTGCTATATCTGAATTCGGTTCTTACGGAGGGCTTTTGCGGCGCTTGCGCATGAGCGCCAAGTCACGCCACATCAGCTTGTGCTGTCGAACCACCCGACCGCCGAACAGCGCGCAGGACTGACGGAGTCGCTCGCGAACGAGTCTGCCCGAGTTTCGGATGGCACCGCCCGGGTAGATCTTGATTTTCTGCTCCGATCGACAGGTGACGTGCGCGGTGGCGTGGCAACGACGATGACCAATCTCGATATCGAACGCGCGTACCTGATCGCCGGCATCGCATTGTTGTTGGCGGCCACGCTGCCTCGGCTCTTCAAGGATCGGGCGATCACGGCGCCGATGCTGATGCTGGGGGTCGGGGCGGTCGGGGGACTGGTGATCGGGCCGACCGGCTTGCGAGCCGTGTCCCCGTTGTCCCATCCGACCGTGATCGAACACCTCGCGGAGGTGTGTGTGATCGTGGCGCTGATGGGTGTCGGGCTGGCCATCGACCGTCCGCTGCACTGGCGTACCTGGGGGTCCACCTGGCGGTTGCTAATGATCACGATGCCGCTGTGCATCGCGGCGGTGGCGGTATTCGGGTGGTGGGCGGCGGCGTTGTCGCCTGCCGCCGCGGTTCTTCTTGCCGCGGTGCTGGCACCCACCGACCCGGTGCTGGCCTCGGATGTGCAGGTGGAGGGGCCGACGCCCGGCGGCGCGGGCTCCGCCGAGGAGGACGACGAGGTGCGTTTCGCGCTCACTTCGGAGGCGGGCCTCAACGATGCCCTGGCCTTCCCCTTCGTCTATTTGGCGATCTTCCTCGCGACCCAGGGCTCGGTGCAGAACTGGTTCGCCGGTTGGTTCGCGTGGGAACTCCTCGGCAAGATCGCCGTCGGCGCCCTCCTCGGGGCCATCGTGGGGGACCTGCTCGGGCGCGGCTTGTTCCGATTCCCCATCGAGAACGCACGACTCGCCGACCAAGGCGAACCGATCGCCGCCTTGGCCGCGGTGTTCGCGGTTTACGGGCTCACCGAACTCGTCGGCGGCTACGGCTTTCTCGCGGTGTTCGCGTGCGCGATCGCCATGCGACGGATCGAGCGCGACAGCGGATACCACGAGCAGATGCACAGCCTGGTCGAACAGTTGGAACATGTCCTGACGCTTGTAGTGCTGCTGCTACTCGGAGCGGCATTGACCACCGGCCTGTTGAACGCGCTGTCCTGGCAAGGAGCCGCGGTCGGTGTCCTGCTCGTTTTCGTCTTCCGGCCGTTCGCCGGGTGGCTGGCGTTGCAGCGATGCGACGAGATGGCGCCGAAAGAGCGCGCCGTCACCGCATTCTTCGGCGTCCGCGGTATCGGCTCGGTCTACTACGTCTCCTATGGCCTGACCCAGGCAGCCCTTTCCTCGGAAGCTGAGACGCTGTGGGCGATCACGGCATTCACGATCGTCCTGTCCGTGCTCGTTCACGGCGCCAGCGCGGGATGGGTGATGAAACACCTGGAGAACGTTCGCGGGAAGGAGAGTGCCTGACGCGGTCGGAATCGCGCAAGCTGAACGACCTTGATTGCTGTCGTTTGTGCGCCGACGAGCCGGGTAGGGCGTCGATGGGTGGCTATCAGCCCGGCCATCCAGGCAGACCAGGAGGTATCAACCATGGCAACACAACGCATCGACAGCACTGCGGATGTCATCGACTTCCTAGTGGAACAACACAATCGGATTCGGCAGCTGTTCACCGAAACCGCCGCGGCGGTGACCCCGGAGGAACGTGAGCAGAAGTTCTTCGAGCTGCGTCGGCTGCTCGCGGTCCACGAGACCGCGGAGGAGGAGATCGTCCACCCGCGGGCTCGCCGTGCCATCGATAACGGCGACGCCATCGTGGACGCCCGGTTGCAGGAGGAGAACAAGGCCAAGCAGGCGCTGGCCGAACTCGACAAGATGAACGTGAACTCGCCGGAATTCGGCGTGAAACTCGCCGCCCTACGCGACGCGGTACTCAACCACGCCGGGCACGAGGAAAGCGAGGAGTTCAAGCAGCTGCGGACCCAGCTCGATCAGAACGACCTCGAGCGGATGCGCGGCGTTGTCGAATTCGCCGAGAAGACCGCGCCGACCCGGCCGCACCCGGGTGTGGAGTCCGCACCGGCGAACATGTTCGCGGGTCCGTTCGCCGCAGTGCTCGACCGGGTACGCGACGCAATCTCGAAACCGCGTCAGTAGCAACACCTTTCGCTATGAGGTAACACGAGCGGCGGTCGCGGGCACTGAAGCCTGACCGCCGCTCATGCTGTTCGGCAGGCAACGGCCACTGCATGATTCGGTGCGGGTGGTTGCCGTGTCACTGCTCAGGCGAAGACCTCACCCCCGCTGTCTATTCGTCGAACTCCGGGCCCGGGTATCAGGACGTCCAGATCCCGCGTTGAGCAGCGAACGGATCGGGTTCGACACGGCCCTGATCGGACCAGATCATCGTCTGCCGCTTGTCCAGCGTGTAGCGGGGCCAATTCGAACCCGGGTCACGGTTTTTGATGAAAGCAACCCACGACATGTGCATGGCGTCGGCCAGTGCTTGCGGCGGCGCGTCACCCTCTACGTCGGTGACGCCAGGTGCTTTCAGCAGATCGAACTCGAACGGCAGGTCCAGGCAATGCGCTGCCAGCCCGCGATAGCTCGGAGCCGTTGACGTCCAGTCGAATTCGTACAGCCAGGTCGGCAGATTCAGCCCGGCCCGTGCTTCGGCGACCCGATACGACGGTCCGCGAATGATGCTGTCGCTGATGGCTTGACCGGCCAGCTGGGTCGGGTCCGCGCCGGGATAGGCGGCACGGTAGGCGTCCATGTCGGCCCCTCGACCGGCGAGCGCGAGCGGACTGGCGGCCGCCGCTTCCGGATTCTGCGCGAGCATGGTTGCCGCCATATTGAATTCGTGCCTGGTGAAGCCGAGCAGCAGCGGAATGTCGCCGCCCGCACCGTTGTTCAACATTGCCGGTGTCGCGTCGGGGATCAGCTGGCCGTCGGCGAACGGTGCCAAGCCCAGCATCGGCACGCTCTCGCTACCCGGCCCCGGCGCCTGGAGCGCATCTTGCAGGTCGAGCACCTTGTCCTCGGGCAGGGCGCGTAACGCGGCCGCCGTCGCGGGCACTCCGGTGCGCCGGGTGAACAGCTCGGCGACGGCGCGTCCCGCAGCGAGATCGTTCGGTTGGGTCACCGCGCCGGACGCGCAGATGCCGGCCCGGAACAGACCGCGCGCGGACGGCGTGGCCATCAGCGCCCAGACCGCCCCGCCGCCTGCGGACTGACCGGCGACGGTGACCTGAGCCGGATCGCCACCGAACGACGCGATATTGTCGCGAACCCACTGGAGACCCGCGATCCAGTCCAGCACCGCTCGATTGTCCGGAGCGCCGTCGAGGCGCAGGAAGCCATCGATGCCCAGCCGATAACCGACCGAAACCACCACCACCCCATCACGATTGAACGCGGTGCCGTCGTACCAGGGGCTGGCGGGACTGCCCGCGACGAAGCCGCCGCCGTGGATCCACACCAGCACCGGCAGCGCGCGCGCCGACGGGTCCGGGGTGAAGACATTCAGGTTGAGGATGGCCGCGCCCGGAATGCTCGGCTCCGGGATGGTGGTCACCGAACCCAGCGATCGGCGCTGGGCGGTGGGGCCATACGTGGTGCACTCCAGCGTTTCGGTCCACGGCGCGGGCGGTACCGGAGCCGCGAACCGCAACGCACCGACCGGCGGCTTCGCGAACGGCACACCGAGGAACGCGATGCCGGTGTCGCGTCGGCTACCCCGGACCGGACCGTATGTCGTCTGGACGACGTCCGACGGAGTGCGCTCGGCCGAGCACGCGGCGGCCAACGCCAGCGCGCCGGCTCCGAGCAGCACCGTCCGGCGGGTCAGGTGGGGCATTGCGACCTCGATTCGTGTGTGTGGTTGACCAAGGCATGTTCGCGGTTCCCCCGGAAATAAGTCAATGGTTGAAAAAATTCTCCACCAGCCTATTGTTGGATTGTGGAGACAAGTCCGGCACACGATTCGGTGGCCGTCCGCCGCCGCAATCTGGGATTGGTGCTGCGCTACGTCGCCGAGCACGGTCCCTGCGCGCGCACCGAGATCGCCGTGGCCACCGGCCTGTCGCACGCGTCGGTCACCACCCTGGTGGCCGACCTCACGGCCCGCGGGCTACTGCGTGAAGACGGCGTACTGAACAGCGGTGGGCGCGGGCGGCCGCGCCGCCTGCTGCGCATGGTCCCGCGCCGCGCGGTGACCGTCGCGGTGCAGATCTCCGCCGAACAGCTCCGCGTGGCCGTCGCCGATCTCGCGGGCACGATCGTGTGGCAGGACGCCGTGCCGCACCACAGTGCCGCCGGCGTGCCCGCCACCATGGCGGACGCGGTCGCCACCGCGGTCCGGCGGGCCGAAGCGGCGGCGCCACCCGGCGCGGAACTGGTGCGCGTCGCGGTGGCGATGGCGGGGCCGGTCGCTGACGACGACGCGCAAACCGTGCTCGTCGCACCGGATTTCGGCTGGCTGCGTCCCGTCCGATTGCGGGCGCTGATCGCCGCCCGGCTGCCCGGCCGGACCTGCCCGATCGACGTGATCAACGATGCGAACGCCGCCGCACTGGCCGAATATCACGCGCAGCCACGGCGACCGCGCGGCGTCGTCTACATCGCGGCAGGCACCGGCATCGGCGGTGGCGTGGTGCTGGACGGGCGCATCCACACCGGCAGCCACGGCATCGCCGGCGAACCGGGGCACATGCCCGTCGCCATCGACGGACCGCCCTGCGCCTGCGGTGCGCACGGCTGCCTCGTCTGCTACGCGGGCCCCGAAGCGCTGCTCACCGCCGCCGGTCTCGG
>NZ_BJXA01000085.1 GCF_007990755.1 Nocardia ninae NBRC 108245
CGGGCCCGTCGGCGGCGGCGGTGCTGTACCGGCTGCCGGTCCTCGCCGGGGCGGCTGCGTGACCTCGGCGACCTACTGGCAGGCCATCGACCGGTTCCGGGCGTTCGCGCGCACGGAACCGGATCGAGAAGCGGTCATCTACCCCGACGGGACGAAATCCGCTGACCTGCCGTCTTATCGGCACGTCACCTACCGCGAGCTGGACGACTGGTCCGAGGCGATCGCCGAGCGGCTCACCGCGGCGGGCGTCGGCACCGGAACCCGCACCATCGTGCTGGTGCTGCCGAGTCCCGAGCTCTACGCGATCCTGTTCGGGCTCTTGAAGATCGGCGCCGTGCCCGTGGTGATCGACCCGGGGATGGGCCTGCGCAAGATGGTGCACTGCCTGCGCGCGGTCGAAGCGGAGGCGTTCATCGGCATCCCGCCCGCGCACGCGGTGCGAGTGCTGTTCCGGCGCAGCTTCCGCAAGGTGCGGACCACGGTGACCGTGGGCAAGCGCTGGTTCTGGCGTGGCGAACGGCTGGCGGACTGGGGCACCACGCCGTCCGGCGTCGCGCGCGAGCGGGTACCCGGCGCCGCGGACGACGTGCTGGTGATCGGATTCACCACCGGCAGTACCGGACCTGCCAAGGCGGTCGAGCTGACCCACGGCAATCTGGCGTCGATGGTCGAGCAGGTGCACACGGCCCGCGGCCGGATCGCGCCGGAGACCTCGCTGATCACCTTGCCGCTGGTCGGCATTCTCGATCTGCTGCTCGGATCGCGTTGCGTGCTACCGCCGTTGATCCCGAGCAAGGTCGGCTCCACTGATCCGGCACATGTGGCGCACGCGATCGAGAAGTTCGGCGTGCGGACGATGTTCGCCTCCCCCGCGCTGTTGATTCCGCTGCTGCGGCATCTGGAGCAGCGGCCGATCGAGCTGAAGACGTTGGGCAGCATCTACTCCGGTGGCGCGCCGGTCCCCGACTGGTGCATCGCTGGGTTGCGCGAGGTGCTGGCCGAGGACGTGCAGATCTTTGCCGGCTACGGGTCCACCGAGGCCTTGCCGATGTCGCTCATCGAATCCCGGGAACTGTTCGACGGTCTGGTGGATCGGACGCACCGCGGTGAAGGCACTTGCATCGGGCGTCCGGCGGACAAGATCGAGGCCAGGGTGGTCGCCATCACCGACGAGCCGCTACCGACCTGGGCCCGGGTCGAGGAGTTGGCCGGTGACCTCGAAAGCTCCCGCGGAATCGGCGAACTGGTTGTCGCAGGCCCGAATGTCAGTACGCATTACTACTGGCCGGCGGAGGCGAACCGGCAGGGCAAGATCGTCGACGGCGACCGGATCTGGCATCGCACCGGCGATCTCGCCTGGATCGACGATGAGGGCCGAATCTGGTTCTGCGGGCGCAAGAGTCAGCGGGTGGTCACCGCCGACGGGCCGATGTTCACCGTCCAGGTGGAGCAGATCTTCAATACCGTTGCGGGCGTTGCCCGGACGGCGCTGGTCGGTGTCGCTGCGCGCGGTGCGCAGCGCCCCGTGCTCTGCATCGAATTGCAGCCCGAGGCCGACGGCGCGGCGGTCGGGGCCGCGCTGCGGGCGCGCGGGTCGGAGTTCGAGCTCACCCGCACGATCGCGGATTTCCTGATCCATCCCGGTTTTCCGGTCGACATCCGGCACAACGCCAAGATCGGCCGGGAGCAGCTCGCGCAGTGGGCGGCCAAGCAGATCGGAGCGGACGCATGAGCGCGAAAACAACGGCGCTGCGGGCGATTCCGATTCTCGGCTGGTTGTACCTGGCCGGCGGTGTGCTGGCGATCGCGGCGGATCGGGTGCCCGAGAACCGGGTGCTGCGCGCCGCGTGGTGGATCGACGCGTTCCTCAGCGTCGTGGTGCACGCGGCCCAGATCCGGCCCGCGCTGCGGGCGGCCGAGGGTTCGGGGCGCTCCCCCGTCGAGACGGCCGTGTTGACGCAGATCTTCGGAATGACCTGGTGGCGAACGCAGGAGACGCAATGAGCGAGCGGCAGCGAGCGAATCGACGGCACCGCGCCAATTTTGGCATGGTGGAGTCGAGCGCCGGCGAGGCGCGGGCATGAGCAAGGTGTTGGTGACCGGCGCCTCCGGGTTCCTCGGCGGGGCGCTGGTGCGCAGGCTGGTCCGCGACGGCGAGCACGAGGTGTCGATCCTGGTGCGGCGCACCAGCAAGCTGACCGATCTCGGCACCGATGCCGACCGGGTACGGCTGGTGTACGGCGACCTCACCGATCCGGCCTCGCTGGTGGCCGCCGCCAACGGCGTCGACATCGTGTTCCACAGTGCCGCACGGGTCGACGAGCGCGGTACCCGCGAACAGTTCTGGAACGAAAATGTCCGCGCGACCGAACACCTGCTGGATGCGGCGCGCCGCGGTGGCGCGTCTCGGTTCGTCTTCATCTCCAGTCCGAGTGCGCTGATGGACTACAACGGCGGCGACCAGCTCGACATCGATGAGTCGGTCCCGTACCCGCAGCGCTACCTGAACCTGTACTCCGAGACCAAGGCGGCAGCCGAAAGGGCCGTATTGGCTGCCAACACCGCGGGATTCACTACCTGCGCGCTGCGGCCGCGCGCGATCTGGGGCGCGGGCGACCGGTCCGGCCCGATCGTGCGGCTGCTCGGTAAGACCGGCGCCGGTACGCTGCCGGACATCTCGTTCGGCCGCACCGTGTACGCGTCGCTGTGCCACGTCGACAACATCGTCGAGGCGTGCGTCAAGGCGGCGGCCTCGGATGCGGTGGGCGGCAAGGCCTATTTCGTCGCCGATGCCGAGAAGACGAATGTCTGGGAGTTCCTCGGCGCCGTCGCCACCGACCTCGACTATCAGCCACCGAGCCGCAAGCCCAACCCCAAGGTGATCAACGCGGTGGTCAGCGTTATCGAAACCCTCTGGCGCATACCGGCGATCGCCACTCGCTGGTCGCCGCCGCTGTCGCGCTACGCCGTCGCACTGATGACGCGCAGCGCCACCTACGACACGACCGCCGCCGCCCGTGATTTCGGCTACGCCCCGGTAGTCGACCGGGACAGCGGGCTGGCCACTTTCCTGGCGTGGCTCGAAACCCAGGGCGGCGCCGTCGAACTCACTCGAGATTTGCGCTGAACCGCAGCACCCCAGTCGGCACCGGAGGTCACCAATGAACCAAGCATCGCGCAGCGATTCCGTGCGTCCGGCGACGAGTGGGCCCACCGGCACCGTCTTCCGCCGGAAGATCTCGCCCACCGAGCGCCTGTACTTCTTCACCAGGGAAGTGTCGCCGCCCTTCCTGATGCACCTGGCCGTGCACGGCGTCGGCACCCTGGACCCGAATGCCGTGCAGCGCGCGGTGGACGTGGCGTCCGCGGCGAATCCCGGTGCGCGGCTAATCCGCGACGGCAAATACTGGGTGGACAGCGGTGTGCCCGCCCAGGTTCGGGTGGTCCCTGGCTGGACGCTCGACTACGCCACGTTGGAAGACGATGCGGTGCTGAACAGCCCGATCGGGCCGACGCCGGAGTGCACCACCGAGGTACTGCTGCTGACCGGTGAACAAACCACCCTGGTATTCCGTGTCTTCCACGGAGTGATGGACGGGATGGGTATGCGGATGTGGGCCGACGACGTGCTCCGCGCGCTGCGCGGGGTGGCGCCGGTCGGTGCGCCCGATCCGATCTCCGACGCCGAATTGGTGGCACAGATGGGTGCGCCGGGCAAGCAGACGCTGGTGCTGCCGACCTATCCGGCGGCAACCGGACGCGGGCGGCAGGACCCGAACGCGTCGCGATGGTTGTTGCGGCACCGCACTATTCATGCCAACGGCAAGGGCATCGTCGCGCGGGTCTCGGCGATCCTGGCCGCCGAGACCGGTGCGAAGTCTCGCTTCATGGTGCCGGTCGACCTGCGCAGGCACGATCCCGCACTGCGCTCGACCGGGAATCTCGCGCTGCCGCTGTTCGTCGATGTCGCACCCGGGGACAGCTGGGAAACGGTCAGCGCCCGAATGCGGGCCGGGCTGCAAGCCAAGACCGAGCTGAACCAGCTCGACAACGGTGGCCTGTCGAAGTTTCCGCCCGGCGCCATCCGCACGGTGCTGCGGGTGAGCAACTGGCTCGGGGCCCGGTGCAACCGGAACATGGTGTCCGCCACGGTGTCACACATGGGCAGCGTCGACCTGGACGAGATGGCCGTGCCAGGGTGGACCCCCAGCACGATGCGGGTGCTGCCGCAGCACAGCGGGGCGATGCCGATGCTGTTCGGCATGGTCGAGTCGCGCGGGCAGCTCGAGCTGACGGTGTCCTGTCGCAACGGCGCCGGCGTCGAGCCCCGGCTGGAAGCTTTGCTCGACAAGATCGCCGCCACCCTGGAAGCCGATCTCGCGCCCCAAGATTTACCGGCGCGATGACCGGCTGGGCACGGTTCGTCATCGCCCGGCCGCGCACGGTTCTCGCCGTGGCCGTCGGGGTGATGCTGCTGTTCGGGCTGCTCGGGATGAACACCGCCGACAAGGTCAGCGCGGCGGGCTTCAATGACCCGCACAGCGAGTCGGCCGCGGTCGATCGGCTGGTGCGAGAGCACTTCGGCCCGCAGACGCCCGACGCGGTCGCGCTGTACACCGCGCCCGACGGACAGACGCTCGACGACATCGGCCCTCGGGTGCAACAGTCGCTCGCCGGGATCGATCCCGCGCTGCTGCAGCGCCCGGTCGAAACCTATTGGAACAGTGTGCCGCCGCGTAAACAGTTCCTGCGCTCCGCCGACAACCGGCAGGCGCTGGCGGTGGTGTTTCTCGCGGGTGACGACAATCGACGCGTCACCGCCTATCCCGATATCGAAGCGGCGCTGCGGGTTCCGGGTATCGACACCAAGCTCTCCGGTTACAGCGCGTTGGCGACCCACATCAACAGTCAGTCGCAACACGATTTGGTACGGGCTGAATCCCTCTCGTTGCCACTCACTTTGCTGATCCTGGTGCTGGTGTTCGGTGGTGTGGTCGCGGCGTCGCTGCCGGTGGTGGTCGGGGTGCTCGCGGTGCTCGGCGCGATGGGCACCATTCGGCTGCTCACCGAGTTCACCGAAGTGAGCACGTTCGCGGTGAATATCGCGTCGCTGCTCGGTTTGGGCATGGCGATCGATTACGGGCTTTTCCTGGTGACCCGATTCCGGGAGGAGCTCGCCGGAGGGCGCGATATCGAGTCCGCCATCGAACGCACCTGCGCGACCGCCGGTCGGACCGTCGCCTTCTCGGCATTACTGCTGATCTGTGCCTTCGCAGGAACTTTCGTGTTCCCGCAGGCCGTGCTGCGGTCGCTGGGGTTCGGCGCGATCGCCGCGGTCGCGCTCGCCGCCGGTCTCTCGCTCACCGTGCTGCCCGCCATGCTCGCGCTGTTCGGTGCTCGAATCGGTAAGGCGGGCAGCAAAGATCGCACCGAGCGGTTCTGGGGGCGGGTGGTGGACGCGGTGCTGCGCAGGCCCGGCCTCGTCACCATCGTGGTCGGCGCGATACTTGTGCTGCTCGCCGTGCCGCTCACCGGCGCGAAGCTGGGTGACATCGACCATCGCGCGTTGCCCGCAGGCAATGAAATGCGCACCACCGTCGAGGAACTCACCGCCACGTTCCCTGCGGCGAGCAGCGGTGTCACGGCGGTGCTGCACGGCGTCGATGGGCCGCCGCAGTCGGCCGCGGTGGATGCCGCGAGCACGGCGCTCGGCCGGGTCGACGGTGTCCGGCAGGTGTTCCAGGTGGGCCGGGCCGATGATTTCGTCGTATTCCACGCGTTCCTCGATGCCACCGACCGCAGCGAAAACGCCTCGGCCACTGTGCAGGACATCCGTGCGTTGACTCCGCCGGACGACACGTTCCTGCGGATCGGTGGCGACACCGCCGCCACCGTCGACGGCGTGCACTCCATCGTGCGTGCCATGCCCTGGATGATTCTGGCCATGGTGAGCGCGACCGTGCTGCTGCTCGCGGCGGCGTTCCGCTCGATCATGTTGCCGCTGAAGGCCGTAGCGATGGCCTTCCTCAGCCTCGCCGCTACCTTCGGCGTGCTCACCTGGATTTTCAACGACGGCCATCTCGCGGGTGTCCTCGGTATCAGTCCGGGGCCGCTCGCCGCGGGCATGCTCGTGCTGATCATCGCGGTCGTCTTCGGTTTGTCCACCGACTACGAGGTTTTCCTGCTGTCCCGCATGGTGGAGGCGCATGCGGCGGGGGCCGATACCGCGGGATCGGTCCGCATCGGGACGCTCAAGACCGCCCGGGTCATCACGGCCGCCGCGACGCTGCTCGTTATCGTCACCGGTGCGTTCACTCTTTCTCCATTGACGCCCATGCGTTTTCTCGGACTCGGCATGATCATCGCGTTGCTGATCGATGCCACCTTGGTCCGCATGCTGCTGGTGCCCGCGTTGGTCGAACTCATGGGGCCGGCCAATTGGTGGACTCCCTTCCCGCGCCGCCGGCTCATTCCCGCCACTGTCGAACCCTCGAAAGAAACGGCCTCGATTCGGTAATACAGGGAGCTCGGAAGTTCCAGGCACACAGCACAGTGCCCGTTACGCCTGGAACATCCGCGAATGTCCTATTTGCGGGCTAGATTTCATACCGATCGGTCGCCACGCCGCACAGAAGATTGCAATACCTTCGGTGACTACCCAGGCTTAGCTCCCATGTCCGCCGCCTGCCCCTCCTGCTCCTGGCCCTCGCCCATGCTCGTCTCCGCACACGGGGCGGTGCGCTATTTGCGCTGCGTATGTGGCAGGTTCCTGGTGTCGCACGGTGGTGGGGTGGACTTGGTGTCCGGTCGGAGTGCTTGCGGCACACCGAAGGCGGCTGAGCATCTCGAGCTGATTCCGCTGCCCGAGGGGTAATCTCGCGGGTCAGGTGATCGCGTCGATCACAGTCCGTGCCGACGCTCGGCCGACACCAACTCGCCGACTTCCGCTTCGTTCTCCGGGGAGAACGGGTTTCGGTACGCATCCACCGCGCGGCGGGTCTCCTCGGTGACCAGCTCGGCGTTGATCTGGGCTGCCGCGAAAGCACCTGCCGCCGCGGCTCCGCCGACCTGCGCGGACAAGTCGGTGACATTGCCCGCGACCCACACACCGGGCACGTCGGTGCGACCGGTCCCGTCCGCTGGGATGTGCTCGCCCATACCCGACGGGTGCGGTGCGGGCTGAAGTCCGAGCGCCGCAAGGAAATTCGAGCGCGCCACCATCCGGGACTGGACCGTCACCGCCTCGCGAGCGACCACCGTGCCGTCGCTCAGACGCACGCCTGCCAATCGGTCGTCGACGATCTCAAAGGCTGCCACTTCGCCTGCCACCACCCGGATGCCACGGGCAGCGAGTTGCTCCGCCTCCTCGGCGGTAGGCGACGGCATCGTGTGCGTGAAGAGCGTGATGTCGGCGCTCCACTGGCGGAATAGAAGTGCTTGGTGCACCGCCATCGGTCCGGTGCCGAGGACGCCGATCGCTTGGTCGCGCACCTCCCAGCCGTGGCAGTACGGGCAGTGCAGCACGTCTCGTCCCCACCGCTCGCGCAGTCCGGGGACCTCCGGCAACTCGTCGACCAGGCCGGTGGTCACCAGCAATCGCCGGGCGCGGACCGTCCGGCCGTCCGCCAGCGTCACCGCGAATCCGTCGTCCACCCGGTCCACCGCGGTGACTTCACCGGTGACCACCTGGCCGCCGTACCCACGCACCTCCGCTCGACCGCGTGCCAGCAGCTCGCCCGGTGCCATTCCCTCCCTCGCCAGCAGTCCGTGCACGCCGGTCGCCGGGGTGTTGCGTGGCGCGCCCGCGTCGATCACCACCACCGACCGCCGTGCCCGTCCCAGCATCAGCGCCCCACTCAGGCCGGCCGCGCCACCGCCGACAACCACCACGTCATAGCCGTCTTTCAGCTGTTCAGTCATCTCGACCACCTCCGCGACCACCATGCGACCGAGCCCGGCATATGTGCAAACTTTGTTGCCGATCTGGCAAGATGGCGGCATGGACGACGATCTCGATCAGGCACTCGACGCGGTCGGACCACGGCTGCGCGCACTGCGCAGGCAACGCGAAACCACCCTGGCCGACCTCTCGGCCGCCACCGGCATCTCGGTCAGCACCCTGTCTCGGCTGGAGTCCGGCGGCCGACGCCCGACCCTCGAGCAACTGCTCCCCCTCGCCCGTGCCCACGGTGTCACCCTCGACGAACTGGTCGACGCCCCCGCCACCGGCGACCCGCGCATCCACCTGCGACCGGTCACCCACCACGGCATGACGATCCTCCCGCTGACCCGCCGAGCGGGCGGCATCCAAGCCTTCAAGATGGTGATCCCGGCCGACTCCCGCCGCAGCGAACCGTCGCCCAAGACGCACGAGGGCTACGAATGGCTCTACGTCCTCAACGGCAGGTTGCGGCTCGTCCTCGGCGAACGCGACCTGATCCTTACCCCCGGCGAGGCCGCCGAGTTCGACACGCGCGTACCGCACTGGTTCGGTGCCGCCGACGCCGAACCCGTCGAATTCCTCAGCCTTTTCGGCAAACAAGGCGAACGTGCGCACCTGCGCGCCCGGCCCAAACCACCCGAGCGGTAGCCACCCGGAAAATCGTTCGAGTTCGTCGCGCCGGCCCGGTACGATCCGACTCGTGGAGTGATGACCGATGCCGAGTGCGCCCGCCGAATAACGCTGCCCCAGTTGTGGTTCAGCGCCCGGTGGTGCTGCCCGTATCCGTCATCACTCCGCTTACCCCTGGGACGACTATGACCGACAAGACCTTCCTTTCACACGTCACCGAACGATTGGCCACTCTCCCCGACGTCCACGCAGTCACCCTCGGTGGTTCTCGCGCGCAGGGCACCCATACCGCGGACAGCGACTGGGACCTCGCCGTCTATTACCGGGGAAGCTTCGATCCCGCTTCGCTCCGTGAAATCGGCTGGGCGGGCGAGGTTTCCGAGATCGGCGGTTGGGGTGGCGGTGTCTTCAACGGCGGGGCGTGGTTCACCATCGATGGCCGCAAAGTCGACGTCCACTATCGCGACCTCGATGTGGTCGAACACGAACTCGCCGAGGCCGAGCAGGGTCGGTTCCATTGGGAGCCCTTGATGTTCCACCTTGCCGGTATCCCCAGCTACCTGGTGGTCGCTGAACTCGCCATCAACCAGGTGCTGCACGGCACTCTCCCCCGGCCGTCCTACCCTGCGGCCCTTCGTGAAGCGGCGCCGCCGATTTGGCGGAGTCGAGCCGCGATGACGCTGCAATACGCCGAGAACAACTACGTGGTGCGCGCCCAATCCACCGAAGTAGCAGCTACTCTCGGCATCGCGGCGATGCAGGCAGCACACGCGATTCTCGCCGCTCGCGGTGAATGGGTTACCAACGAAAAGCGACTGCTGCAACGGGCTGGGCTACGGGGTATCGACGCGATCGTCGCCGGACTCGAGCCTGAACCGAAGTCGCTCACCCGGGCGATCAGCGAGGCAGAGGCGTTGCTGGACAAGTGATCATGGGGAACTGGTGGTGCGGCGCTCTCGGGCGATGCCACCACCAGTTCCCGATCGGTCCACCGGCAGGGCTCAGTTCGTGAGCGGTGGACGTAGGCGGCTTTGTAGTCGAGGACTGTGGTGTCCGTAGTTCGGATCGTTCAATGCCGCGGCGACGAAATCGGTGTGGTGCAAACGGCGTCCGAGCCGAGTCTCCAGACAGCCGATACACAGAATGTTGTCCGCCGAAGCAGCAGCGCATTGCCACACATGGTCGTGCACCGTGTACCACTCGTCCGGTCCGTCGAGCGGGGCGGTCGGCAATCCGCAGCCGTGGCACCGGAATTCGTCTCGCTCGTACCGCCGATGCCGACCGCCGGTCAGCCATGCCAAGAGTCGTTGCGCCGATCTCGAAACAAGCTGCGCCGCCGCCTCGTTCGCTCTGACTAGGCGCGACGCTGCACGCTGCCTTTCTTGATGCATGAGGTACACACCTTCATCCGCACCGGCGCACCGTTCCGCACGGTCCGCACCGGCTGAATATTCGGATTGAACCGGCGACTCGTCCGCCCCTTGACGTACCGCCGTTGCGCACGGCGTCCGGCGCGGGCCACCCGCTTGCCGAAGCTCGGCTTCTTACCGCATACGTCACATTGAGCAGACATCATCTCTCCTGTTCTCCGACGGCAATGTCCATCGGGGGTTGTTTGCAGCGATATTGTTGGCCGCGAGGCGCGAGCCGTGCGCTGCGTTTTGATTCGCGGATCGAACGGCGCGCACACGACTGACCAGTGAAGATGGCGTACCGCGCGCGCGTTGCCCCGTCGCCGACCGATGCGGATCGCACGCCACTCCGTGCAAAATGCACGTCAGATCCATCCCCGGCCCACCGCAATCCGGATCGCCTCGATGCGATTGCGAGCCCCCACCTTGCGATTGATGGCGGCCAGATTATTGCGAACCGTCCCCGCCGAAAGATGCAGCGCCTCAGCGACTTCCCCGGGCGTGCGCCCCTGCCCGGCCAGCCGGAGGATGTCGAGATCGCGAGCAGTGAGCGGATTGCCGGGCCCGCCCAAGGCTTCGGCAACCGCCTGCGGCTCCAGCACCCGATCTCCATGCGCAACCCTGCGCACGGTATCGGTCAACGCCTCGATCGATGCCCCCTTACTCAGCACCCCCTCCACCCGCACCGCCAACGCCGCCCGCAACACATCGGGCCGGCTCGGCGCCGTCACAATGATCACCCGGCAATCCGGCACCGCCGATTTCAACTGCGCCGCAGCCGAAACCCCATCCAGCCCAGGCAGATCCGCATCCAACAACGCCAAATTCGGCCGAGTACGCAACGCACCCGGCACCACCTCACTACCCAGCGACACCTGCGAAACCACTTGCACGCCAGGCTCACCGGCCAAAACGGCGGCCAGTGCTTCTCGAGGCAGCCGTAGACCACCAGCGATCAGCACGCGAATCATGAGACGGCCCCGAGGGTCTCCGAAGACACAAAAACTCCTGTTGCGACAGTCGGCAAAAGATACGGGCAGGCCAGGGCCACGCACGCCAACAGCGCACAGAAAATGGAAACGGGTACGACAAAGCCCAGGCCGCAGAAAGCCGTCCACGACAGCCCCGGAGCACGCCTCAGCGGCTCACGGAGTCAGTGCCGAAAAACGGCTACGCGGCCTGGGAAGGAATACGTCATCACCTCAGAACTCGATCGAAGCACCCTATGCACTCCGCAAACGCCACCACCCTACGACCGACAACCCCCCACGCCAACCCATTTTTGACCAGCCACAACCCCGGTGAGCGCCGCCGCGCAGACCCTCCGGGCCCACCCATTGAGTTCACGCACCGTCCCCGAGAAACGGTGACGCGTAGGAACGCGCATACGTGTACTGCGGCGACACGGTGATCACATCGCACACACGCACCAATCTCTCCGGCACCTTGCCACCGAAGTGCTCGGATCCGGGGACAACTATTGCTTCGGCCCCCGCACTGCGAACAACCTCCAACAAGCGGTCGACCGGTGCCTCGGTGTCCCGCCCGAACACCACCGTCTTCGCCAGCTCATACCCGAGTCGCTTTGCCAGACTGCGGATCTGAGTCTCGTGCCACGGTTGAGAGATACCGGAAACGTCCCGGCGCAGATACCCGATCGCAATCGGTCGGCTCATCGGTTCACCTCAGTCGGATCGAACGGGCAGCGCTTCACCGCACAGCAAGCACCGTGTCGCGTCTTCAGCAGTGGCACAGCGAAACCCCTTGCTGTCGTAGTTGGTCGCCAGCTCGGGACCAGGTTTGCCGCCACCGACCCCAAGCGCCGTGTACCACGCTACGAACGCTTGAACCATTCATCTATGCCTATGCTCCAATATGCTCAGATATCCCTATCAGCAACGAGACTGGGACTTTCGGTGGATAGTTGTGGGAGCGCGAGCATAGTCGCGCTTGAATCTGAGGGGAGTCATCATGCGGTTGCAGTTCCTCGGCAAGGGCGGCACGGAGGGTGGCGGTTGTCCATCCGTCTATGCCACCGACCAGAACACCTACGTCCTGCAGGGTTGGAAGACCGACGCGCCGGAGACTATCGAGATTCCACACCTGCTACTCGGCTACGTCCTGCCTGACACGTTCATCGGGGCAGCGATGACCGACACAGGTCGCGGTACGTTCACGCTGTCCGGGCGCCCTGTCGCGGACCCGGAAGTGCTGGCACAGATGGATATCTACGACGACGAAACCTGCGTCGAAGTCGCACAGGCGGGAAGGAGGTTCTACGGTGCTCCTCACGCAGGATGACACGTTTCTCGACCTATTCCACAAGGCGAAGCGGGAAGCGTTCCACCTCGAAGTAAAAGACGCGTACTATACCCCCGATTACGTGCCACTTCGAAAGTATTTAGCAAACGAAGCCGACGACTACGAATGGTTTCAACCGTGGTTGAACCATGTTCGTGAAACCACCGACAGAGGCGTGGCTGTCAATAGAGCGCGAGTCGTGACTGTTCCGCACAACGACTACACGAACTATGCCAAGCACGTTGCCCGCCTCAATGCGGAGGCGGGTGAAGATGTCCGGTATCTTCCCCGCCACTTGATCAACCCTGACGACTTGACCACCGATGACTGGTGGATTTTCGATGATTCAGTGGTTGCATTCACTGTATTCGAGCCTTCCGGCCGCTGGGTCGGCGGAGCTGTCACAACCGATCCGCGGATACTCGAATACATTCGCACGGTCAAGGAACGGGTTTGGTCGGTGGCTGTCCCGTTGGCGGACTACAACGGACAGTGACGACGTCGCTACACGAGGCCAGAGAAGCTCTCGGAGCCCGGCTCCGGGAGCTTCGCCAAGACGCGGGGCTTTCCGGTACCGAGCTGGCACGAAGAGCCGGGTGGCACCAAACCAAGGTCTCGAAGATCGAGTACGGGAAGACCAAGCCTACAGAAGTCGATATCACGGACTGGTGCACTCACACCGGGGCGCAGCTTCAGCTTGCTGATCTGATTGCCACGGTGCGTGGCATCGAGTCCGCATACCTCGAATGGCGGAGAGTTCTCGGCACCGGGGTAAAACGGCGGCAGCAGGCGTCTGTAAAGCTGGAAGCCGAGGCAGAGTTCATGCGCCTCTATCACCCTTACCTGATACCCGGATTGCTTCAGACCGCAGAATATGCGGAAGAAGTACTTCGGACCGTCATCGCATTCCAGAATGTCCCTGACGATCTGGACGAAGGCGTCTCGAAAAGGCTGGAACGCCAGCAGATACTCTATCGGCGCAACCACCGCTTCCATTTCGTGCTAGCAGAGCAAGCCTTGCGAACCACAGTTGGTAGCGATGCCATTATGATCGGACAACTCGATCGACTCCTTGCCGTTTCGGGCATGCCCAGAGTAGCTTTCGGGATCGTACCCGCTGAGGCCAGATATCGAGTCCCGATGTCGAACTTCACCATCTTCGACAATCGCAGGGTAATGGTCGAGAATGTCACGGCCGAAATGACCATCACCCAGCCCCGAGAGATCGCCACCTACGGACGGACGTTCGAAACACTTGCGAAGCAGGCCGCCTACGGCGACGCAGCCCGCGAGCTGATTCGGGCAGCCCTGGGACACAGACGCGATCACTGACCGTACGAGAACCGGAGATCGGCGAAGAGTAGTTGGTTGAGGCGGCGGCGGAGGTGTCCGGTCTTGCTCTCGTCCGGGACTTCCACCGGGGTCAGCAGGGTAAATCGCAGTAGGGTCTGTCCGCCCTCGGTTGGCGTCAGCCCGAAGTGCACCTGGTCATCGGGGCGGCTCGGCCAAAGTGACGACCATACGACCCTGTCGGGTTTGTCCGCCTGCAGCACTTCGGGTTCGACCTCGTCGGGCAGCAACTCGAGCCACGCACGCCCTTGTGGGCGCCGCGGCTGAGTCAGCGACTCCCATACGGCGGGCGGAGGTGCGGGCAGCGTTCGTGCCCGCGAGCCGATCTCGATCACACTGGCAGCGTAAGGCTCCGACTCGGCGGACATCGTTGTAGGCGCGTGCCGGGTTCGACCGCCTGTCGGCAACGGGCGGTATGGGCTCGTGGGTCTCGAGTGAACTACGGGTGGTGCCGACGCCGCCGGCTCGGGAACGAGTCCATCCGGCGGCGCCGTCAGATCCACTCACTGTTCAGGAGCGAGGATGGCTCCGGATTCCTCCTCACGGATGAGGATCGCTTCGATCGGGCAGGATTCGGCGGCATCGATGAGGAGGTCATCGGGCGGGACTAGGTCGGTGATGGGACTGGAGCGGCCGTCGACGAGGGTGAAGTGGTCGGGGGCCAGGCCGGTGCACATGCCGGAGCCGAGGCAGGTGGTTCGGTCTACTTCTATGCGCCAATGTTGGTCAGCCATACTCGTTTCCCCTTACCAGGTCACCGGGAGCGCGGTGGGTCCGCGGACCAGCAGACCGGTTTTCCACGGTACTTCCTCGAACGGGACGGCCAAGCGTAGCGTCGGGAAGCGGTGCAGCAGTGAGCCTATCGCGACTTGCAGTTCCAGGCGGGCCAGTTGGGCGCCGAGGCAGTGGTGGACACCATGGCCGAATGCCATGTGGGGGTTGTGGATTCGACTGAGGTCGAGTTGTTCGGAGTTGTCGAAGATGGCTTCGTCGCGGTTGGCGGCCTGGGTGTTGACGATGACCGCCTCGCCTGCGCGGACGGTGACGCCGCCGAGCGGGACGTCCTCGGTGGCGACCCTGGCGAAGGAGCCGCCGGAACCGAGTTGGACGTAGCGCAGTAGTTCTTCGATGGCGGCGGGCACGAGTTCCGGACGGGCACAGAGCAGTTCCCAGTGCTGCGGTTCGCTGAGTAGGACGTAGGTGAAGTTGGCGATCTGGTTGGCGGTGGTTTCGTGGCCGGCGATGAGCAGGCCGATGCCGAGGTTGACGAGTTCGTCCTCGGTGAGCCGGTCCTCGTTGTCGCGGGCGGCGACGAGCGCGCCCAGGAGATCGTCGGTCGGCCGCGCCCTGCGCTGCGCCACCAACTCGGCCAGGTATGCCTCCAAAGCGGCACGCGCGTCATCGATTTGGGCCGGGGTGTGCGCGGTGGTGGACAGCACGGTGTCGGAGAAATCCCGGAACCGATGCTGGTCCTCCGTAGGGACGCCGAGCATTTCGCAGATCACGGTGACGGGCAGCGGCAGGGCGAGGCTCTGCACCAGATCCGCTACCGGCCCGGCCGATTCGATCGCGGCCAGCCGTTCGTTCACGATCTCCTGCGCGCGGGGGCGGAGTTGCTCGACCCTGCGGCTGGTGAAGGCCTTGGCGACCAGCTTGCGCAGCCTGCTGTGCTCGGGCGGGTCCATGCTGAGCAGCGAGTTCTGCCGCGACGGTTGCGGCGTGGTGCGCGGGATGTCCTCGCGGTCCACCGTGGCGGCGCGACTGAATCGCGGGTCGGCGAGCACCAGCTTGGCATCCGCGTAACGGGTGACCAGCCAGCCCTCGACACCGTAGGGCAGCTGCACGCGGGAAACCGGTTCCTCCCGGCGCAGTTTGGCGAACAGCGGGTCCATGTCGAGGCGGACGGGTTCACCGAAAGGGTAGTGACGCACCTCGGTTTTCACGGTCATGCGGGTCTCCCTTCGCCGACGCCGACTGGCGCGGTAAGCGATGTAAGCAAGTGCTTACAAGACTCCATGTTAGGGAGGTCACAATGCGCCGTCAACGGTCGGATCCCGTTACGGCGGTGGGAAATTCACGTCCACTCGGTCCAGCAGCACCTGCGCGGCACGCAGCACATGGCGAGCAACCGTGGTCGGGTCGGCGCTGGCCAGCGGCTCTCTGCGGTGCACCGAACGCATCAATCCGATGCCGAGCAACCAGGCGAGCAGCAGGTCGGCATACAGCTCGCTATCGGGATCGTCGCTGAGCGTGGACAAGGCGCGGACGTACTCGTCGCCCAGCTCGCGCCGGATCGCCGACACCCCCTCGTCGTGCCCGCTGGACCGCAGCGCCGCCTGCAACCACTGCCCCTGCGCGACGGAGTCGGCCGGTGCGAGCGCCCGCGCGAGCAGCCTGCTCAGCAGCCCGTCGACCGACCCCGCTTCGAGCGTGCGCCGCCCCTGGTCCGCGATCGCGGCGCGGAACAGTTCGTCCTTGTTGCCGAAGTACCGGAACAGCAGAGCCTGATTCACGCCGGCGCGCGTCGCGATGTCGCGCACCGTGGCCCGCTCGTACCCCCGTTCGGCAAACAATTCCTGCGCCGCGGTCAGGATCGCGGCGCTGGTGGCGGCCGAATCTCTTTTGCGGCTGACCGTTTCGTTCTCACTCGACATGCATCCTCCGGTTGCCGAATCTCCGGAAGAGCAGCGTAAAGCAGGCAACCGGTCCTGCGCTGGCGTCGGCGGACGCCGGCGCGCGAACCACAGTCAGGAGCGCCAGACCCTAATGACGGAAACCGCCTGGCAAATCAGACATTTCACGCACCGAGCGCACCGGCCAGCAGCAGCCAGGAATCGTGCAGATCCGTTTCGAACTGCCCCCAGGTGTGCGCACCCTCGGGCCGGTTGATGTGCACCGCGGGCACACCGAGCTGCGCGAGCCTGCCCGCGAAGGCCGCCGTGCACGAGCTCGCGATGGCCTCGAGCGGCGGGAAGGTGAGCCCGCCCTGGTCGATCGCGCCGGGCGTGCCGGTGGCGGCGGACAAGTAGATCGCCTTCCCGGCCAGCGCGGACGCATTGGCGAACGCGTCGTGCGCCCGCCACAGCTCACTGCCGGGCGCGCCCCACATGTTCGCCGTATTGCCGCCGCCGCGCAGCACCTGCGCGTTCACCATCGCCGCGCCGGTCGCGTCCGCACTCCAGGGGCACCCGCTGTACGCCGCGACGGCGCTGTACACCTCGGGCGCCTGAATCGCGAGGTCCACCGCGGATCCCCCACTCATCGACACCCCCGCGATCGCATTGCGCCCGGTACTGCCCAGCTCCGCGTCGAGAACTCCGGGGAGCTCGCGGGTGAGATAGGTCTGCCACCGGTTGCGCCCGACGGCCGGATCGTCGGCGATCCAGTCGGTGTACAGGCTGAACGCGCCACCCACCGGCATCACTACATTGACGTGCTTGTCGGCGAAGAACTCCCGGACATCGGTGTCGTCCCACCACGAGATGCCGTCCACACCCCCACCGATCCCGGTGAGCAGGTACAGCGTCGGCGCCGGACCACCGGTCGCTCGGATCACCCGATTGGTCACCACCCGATCCATCGAGGGCGAGTAGACATCCATCCGCGAGACCGAACCGCCCAGCGACGCCTCTTCGACCAGCCGCGCCCCGGTCGGCACCGCCGCTACCGAGCCGACGGACAGCAGCGAAACCAGCAACACACCGACAACAGAAACCAGATATTTTGAAGCCGCCACTATCCCGTTATACCGCCGCATGGTCGGCCCAAAACCCGAAGTGGAAGACCAAGATTCGGGTCTTGACAGGGCCGCCGACATGACGTGTGATGCCCCCGCCAGACCCCGGACCAGCTGCGATGACACCGATCATGCACCGGGACAGGCATTGTCGCTGCGAACGTGAGAACAATCCCGGAAACAGCTGCACGACTGGCTGATTCACGGGGATGCACCGCCCCGGCGAATGCCCAGCATGCTTCGAAAAGCGATGAGCACCCGCCGCGAAGCCCGCGGCCGAAGATTCGTCACCCGCGACGCTGTGCTCGATCAGCCAGGCGATCCCTAGCGCAGCACGCCAAATTTCAGCCCACCCCCCCACCTGCCAAGAATTTACGAAAGACTCGACACGGAGGTGTGCCAGGCGTATAAGCAGTCCGCCACATGCAGCCGAGCGCGCCTCGCGCACCAATTTGCGGACCAGGAAATTTCGCTCGCACCCGCGACGACCGTGCACACCATCGACATGAGCCCGAACGGAACTACCCACTGGACGTCAGCGAACAAATCACACTAAAACCGGCAGATTCGCCCCGAAATGTCCGAATCGGCCCCACCACGCCCCTGCCATACTCGCGCCGCCCCGACCGAGACACGCCCAGGCCAGCGCGGTCCAGCACCGACCCGATCGACCACGCCACGAGCACCGAACCCCCGCGGCGCGCCGAGCGAACAAAATTGGTTGTCGAGCACGCCGCCCAGGCGCCGCCACGCACAATCGGCGAGAAAAAGGTAGGCTTGCGCGGCGCTACCGCTGTCGGCTGTAGGCCGGTAGCACAGTGAGCGGAGAATGCTTTTGCACACAATCCGCCCGCCCGCGTTAACCATGCGGCAAGCGCGCATGGAATGCTGTCCACCGAGTCCTTGTTTTTCGCAAGATTTCCGTGGACTGAACAATCACCGAGTAAGAGGAGAAAATATGACACAGGGCGTCGTCAAGTGGTTCAACGCGGAGAAGGGGTTCGGCTTCATCGCGCAGGACGGCGGCGGTCCCGACGTCTTCGTCCACTACTCGGCTCTCGGCGGGTCCGGGTTCAAGTCCCTCGATGAGGGACAGCGCGTGGAGTTCGAGGTCGGCCAGGGCCAGAAGGGTCCGCAGGCCACGGACGTCCGCGCCATCTGATCAGGCCGGATTGAGCTCCTCCCACTCACGTGGTGGGAGGGGCACACCTGCCTCGTTCAGGCCAGTAGCACGGGCAGCAGGAGATCGACCGCCTCGAGGTCCAGCAGCGCGCGTTTGACAGGCAGTCCACCCGCATAGCCGGTGAGAGCGCCGTCCGCGCCGAGGACCCGATGGCACGGAATCAGCATCAACAGTGGGTTGCGCGCCAACGCGCCGCCGACCTTGCGGGCGTCCGCGGGTCCACGGCCGAGCGCGCGAGCGAGCGCCCCGTACGTGGTCGTGTCGCCATACCGAGTGGTGCTTTCCAGAGTTTCCAGGACTTGACGGTCGAAGGCGCTCAGCGCGGACCGATCCGTGCGCACGGTGAACTCGCGGCGGGTGCCCGCCAGATAGCCGTCGAGCTGAGCGACCGCCGTCACCACATATTCCAACGCACACGAGTTCTCGGCCGTCGGCGTGGCCGGAGCGTCGTCGGTGAAGACCACCCGGCTGACGCCCACCGAGCTGGCTTCGATCCGGACGTTGCCGAGGGGCGTGGCGTGCACTGTCCGGGCGGCTGAGATCTGCATGATGTGCTCCTGTTCGGCGATCTAGTCACCCAGTAGACGGTGGCCGAGCCCGGAACGTGAGATCACTGAGATTTGTTGTCCCGCGCGACTTTCCACGCGGCGTACCGCTCCGGTAGACACACCGCACACGGCCGATAGCCCGCACTGATCGCGGTGGACTCGTCGGCGAAGAAGACCCGATGCGTGCGGTAGGCACCGCGCGCCAAGGCACGCGCGGCGGACGGGCAGTCCAGGCGACCGTAAACCCTGCCGCGCCGATGACCGCCGTACCGGCCGGGTGTTGGACTGCGGTACGGGCGGCCGTCTGCGTCGAGCAACGTGTAGTCGCTACTGGGCGTCATGCAGCACGAGGCCGAGGGTGTGCCGGATACCGCCACGGATCCGGCTGACACCGTGACGCACCGGGGCACGAGACCAGCCGCGGCTCGACGGGGTCGGCCGGTCGCGCGTGGTGAAGATCAGCCCGTGCCCCTGCTCCAACACGGTGACGGTGGCCTTGGACTGCGCCCTCGCCCGCTGCTCGACCAGCAGGAACTCACCACCGGTGTGGTCGACCCCCGGCCGGTCCAGACCGATCACCACTTGCAGCGGGAACACCAGATCACCGTAGAGGTCACGGTGCAAGGCATTCCAGTCACCTTCGGTGTAGCGCAACAGAATCGGCGTCGGCTTGCCCTGCCCGGCGGCGTGGCAGGCGTCGAGCCAGTCGGCGAAGTCGTCCGGCCACGGCGCCGGATCACCGAGCCGTTCGGCCCAGGACCGGGCCACCGGCAACAACTTTCGGTAGAACGCCGCGCGCAGCGTCATGATCGGATCGGGCACCGGATCGGCGAAGTAGCGGTAGGTGCCCTGACCGAACCGATAGCGCGCCATGTCGATGGTCGAGCGGAATCGCGCTACGTCGTCCCACATTTCGGTGAAGTCGGCGCATTCGTCGGGCGTCAGGATCGGGCCGGTCTGGGCGCAGCCGTAGGTGTCGAGCTCATCGACCAGCGTCGGCCAGGACTGCGCGTCCACCCGATCAGCCAGGGGGGCAAGGGTTTCACTCATGCCGCCTCCAGCGTCAGCAACGTCGTCTTCGCCTCGATGCCGCCCACGTACTGGCCGATCGATCTGTCACTGCGCACCACCCGATGGCACGGAATCACCACGGGCAGTGGGTTGTGCGCGCAGGCCGAGCCGACCGCACGAACCGCCCGGGGATTACCGACGGCGGCCGCGACGGCCGCATAGCTTTCGCGACGCCCATAGCCGATGTCGGTGAGATGCTCGATCACCTGACGGCGGAATCCACCGGTCAGTTGCAGATCGAGCGGCAGGTCGAAATGCGTTCGGGCACCGGCGAAGTACTCGTCGATCTCGCGCGCCGCGGCGTCCAGACGCGCCGGTGCGGCGAGTACCCGCGGGCTGACCCGCTCGGCCAGCGTGGTGAGGACGGCGTCGTGGTCCTCGTTGGGGTAGGCGACACGCACCAGACCCGTGGGGGTCGCCGCGAGCAGCAGCGTGCCGACGGGCGTGTCCATGGTGCGGTAGGCGACGTCGAGCAGTCCCGCGGACTGCGCGTCCACGGCCAACCGGCGGCGCAGCTCGGCCAGCAGGGCACGGTCGGGGGTGAGGCCGTCGAACAGGCCGTCCGGGTCGCCACGGTCGATGGTGGCCATCATGAGTCATCCTTCGGGTAGAGCTTGCGCAGCGTTTTGAGGCCGTCGGCGGCGGCGCGGCGGGCGGCATCGGTGGAGTTGCCGAGCAGCACGGCGATCTCGGCGTGTGGCAGGCCTGCCAGGTAGTGGTAGGCGACCGCCTGGCGTTGCTTGGGCGGCAACGCTTTCAGGGCGGCCCAGAGGTGCGGGTCATAATCGGCCGGGTCGGGGTCGGTGGCCGGGCGTTCGGGCAGTGTCTCCGCCGGCACCGGGGCGCGGGTGAGCGCCCGGCCGACGTCGATCGCGCGACGGTGCGCGATGGTGACCAACCAGGCCTCGATGTTCGCCCCCGGGTCGAGGTCGGGATACGCGCGCAGGGCGGACAGGAACGTCTCCGACCACGCGTCGGCCGCATCGGTCGGACCGAGCACCGCCCGGCAGACGCGCAGCACCATCGGGCCGTACTCGGCCACCACTTCCTCGAACGGAGGCAATCTCACACTGGGTAGACGTCCACGACGCCGGAAACGTGAGATGCGCCGGTCATCGGCCGTCCGCACGGCGGGACAGCCCGCTGGCGCGCAGCACCCGGCGTGCGATACCTGCCCTGATCGACTCGTCGGTACCGATCACCCGGACGTGGCGGCGGGCGCGGGTGATCGCCGTGTACAGCAGTTCCCGCGTCAGCAACGTCGATTCCGGCTCGGGCAGGACCACCGACACGGTGTCGTACTGGCTGCCCTGGCTGCGGTGGATGGTCATGGCGAACACGGTGACCACGGCCGGGAACTGGGTGGGATGCACGAGGTACGGCTCGCTGCCGCGTTGCAGCGCGGCGCGCAGTGAACCGTCGGGCATCCGCACGACGACGCCGGTGTCCCCGTTGTAGATGCGGGCCTCATGGTCGTTGGCGGTGACCAGCAGCGGCTGGCCGGGATACCAGGGCGCCAGGTGCGAATCGGGGCCCGCACCCCCGGCGGCCGCCCACTCGGCGGCCATCCGGTCCCAGCGCTCGACACCGAACGGACCCTGCCGGTGCGCGCACAGCAGACGGTGCGATTCGAGGGCGGTGAGCGCGCCCGCGGCGTCACCGTCGAGCGCGGCCGTGGTTACCTCGCGTGCCGCGCGCACGACATCGGCTCGCACACCGGCCATCTCGTCGGGTGCGCTCAGTGACAGTTCGTCACCGCCCGCGCGGAGCAGTTCGAGCGCAGTATCGGCGTCACCGGCGCGCACCGCGACCGCGAGGTCGGCGATCCGCCCGCCGAAGCGACGGCCGCGGGTCAGCCGAACGATGCCGCCGCGCAGGCGAGTTCGCTCCAGCGTGGTCAACGCCGCCGAATTGCTGTCCGGCGCGGCCGATTCCGGTGAATCCGCGCCGAGGATCTCGTCGAGCATCGGATTCGGGGTGCCCGCAACGGGTCCCGCGACGAGGTCGGCCAGCACCGCGCCCGCGTCGACCGAGGCGAGCTGGTCCGGGTCGCCGACGAGCACCAGCCGGGTATCGGGGCGCAGCGCGGCGAACAGCCTGCTCATCATGGTGAGCGACACCATGGAGGTTTCGTCGACGACGATCACGTCGTAAGGGAGCCGGTTGAATTCGTGGTATTTGAACCGGGTGGTGCGGCCACGCTGCCAGCCGAGCAGGCGGTGCAGGGTGGCGGCGGTGAGGTCGGGCAGGCCGAGCTCGTCGGCCTGCTCGCGCACGGCCTCCTGGAGGCGCGCGGCCGCCTTGCCCGTCGGCGCGGCCAACGCGATCCGCAGTGCGGGCAGTTTGGGATTGGCTTTGCGGTGCGCGTCGAGCAGGCCGATGATGCGCGCGATGGTGTGCGTCTTGCCGGTGCCCGGACCGCCGGCCACCACCGTGGTCCAGTGGGTCGCGGCGAGGGCGGCGGCGAGCCGCTGGCGGTCGGGGACGCCGCCGACCGGTGCGTCGAACAGCCGATCCAGTTCGCGGCGTACGATATTCGGGTCGACCACCGGGTGGTGCCCGGACCGCTCGGTGAGCACCCGGCGAACAGTCTGCTCCTGCTGGTAGTACCGGTCCAGATAGAGCAGCGGGCCGGTGTCGTCACGGCGCTGCGACTCCACCAGCCGCAAGGGGCACAGCGGGCCTGCGGGCCCACCGGTCACCAGCGGGCTGACCCGCAGCGCGGCCACCACCGCGTCGATATCGGGCCACGGCAGCGTCGCCGGATCGATGCGCTCGCCGGTGTCCCAGGTCTCGTCGGCGTCGATGCCGATCTCGCGCATCCGGTGCAGCTCCAGGCACACCGAACCGGAGCGCACCGCACGCACTGCCAGCGCCGCCGCGAACAGCACCGCCTCGGTGTCCTCCCGCCCCAACCGCCCCAGGCGAACCGCGACATGCACGTCCGCGGCCGACAGCACCCCCGCCTCGTTGAACGTCCGCAGCAACCCGGTCCCCCGCTGCGCCAACTGAATCGAGGTCACCAACCCACCTTCCGGGCCGAGCCGCTGCTCGGCCGGTAGTCGCGCCGCGCGGGCGCGGGCCTGCAGGCGACGGTCATCGGGTGACCTCGCCGGCCAGCAGGCGCGACAGCGCGATGATGAGAGCAGCGGGCGGATTCCAGTCGAAAACGCCGTAACCGTTCGGGGTTTCGGGGCCGACCATGCCGCGGACGAACAGGTAGCGGGCGCCCCCGAGGTGCCGGGCGGGGTCGTAGCCGGGCAGCCGCCAGCGCAGGTAGCGGTGCAACGCGACCGCGTACAGCAGAGCCTGCAGCGGGTAATGCGAGCGCATCATCTCAGCGGCCATCCGGTCGCGCGTGTAGTGCTCGACGGTGAGGTCGCCGGTGCCGAGGCGGTTGGTCTTGTAGTCGACGATCACGAATCTGGTGTCCGCGCCGTCGGTTACCCGCAGCACAGCGTCGATACTGCCGGTCAGGTAGCCGCGCAACGGAATGTCGTCCAGGGTCGCCAGGTGGTCGGCGTAGACGAAAAGGTCGTCGCCGGAGGGCAAGTGGGTGCGCAGCAAGTCCGCGATCTGCCGCAGCGTCGCCGATTCGGCGCGCGGCACGTCGCCACCCGCCAGCGGCAGCTCGAACTCCAACTCGTTCAAGCGATCTCGGCTGGAGATGTCGGCGAGCGAGCCGATACCGAGCGGCGTGCGCAGCACAGCAAGTAGGGCGGTGCTGAGCACTTCCGGATCGGCTTCGGCCATGAGTTCGTCGACCGCCGCGCGGCAACGCTTGTCCACCTCGGCGGCCAGATCCGGTGCGTCCGTGTCGATCAACTCGAGCACGCCATGCACCAGAGTGCCGAACTCGGCGCCGTAGGGCAGCGAGTTCATCAGCGACGGCGCGCCTGCGAATACCTCTTCGACCTCGGCGACCATCGGGGCGCTCGGCTCGTCGGCCGGCCCACGGGTGTCCTCGGGTTCGATCTCCAGCTCGGGCGTGACCGGGCCGTGCGCGGAGGCGGTCAACGCCGAGTAGGAGGTGCGCCGCCACAGTTGGTCCAGCTTGCGGTCGAAGCGGGCGGCGGCGAGATCGCCGGTGACCGGTTCGGTGCGCACGCGCTGGATCGCGACATCGTCCGTTCCGGCGACGGCCGTCACCGAGATGGCTTGCGCCGCGCCCCCGGCCCACGCCGAAAGCATGCTCGGCGCAACGGCATCCGCGGGCACGGCGGCCCGCGGCGGTACGGTGTCGCCGCCGTCCGGGCGACCAAGGATCATCCGATGCAGCGGCGAGGCCGCGGTGGTGATCGCGGGCGCCCACCACGCGACGACCTGGCACATGGCCCGGGTCAGCGCGACGTAGAGCAGGCGCAGTTCCTCGCCGGCCTCCTCGGTCTCGCTGCGCAGCTTGCGTTCGGCGTATCCCGACGCGTCCGGGCCGCCGACGTCGAGCACGCGCATGTCGTTGTCGTCGTGGAACAGCAGCGTCGCCGGATACGGGTTCTTCGCGTTGTCCCAGGCGAACGGCAAGTACACGATGGGGAATTCGAGCCCCTTGCTGGCGTGCACGGTGGCGATCTGCACGGCCGCGGCATCGCGGTCGAGCCTGCGGCTGCGGTCGGCGACGGTGCCCGACGCGGGATCACGCACCCGATCAGCCAGCCAGCGGGTCAACGCGGTCAGCCCGAGGGACTCGGTGAGTGCCACTTGATCGAGCAGTTGCGCGATGTGCCGCAGATCGGTCAGCTGCCGCTCCCCGTTCTCGACGGCGAGCAGCCGCTGCGCCAAATCGGCTTCGGCGGAGATCTTTTCGAATACCGCGGCGAACCCGGCGCGGGCGAACAGCCGGGCGGCATCGCGCAGCTGGGAGCTGACCCGGCCGACCAGATCTGCACCGCCGCTATCGATCTCGGCGGCGGTGACACCGATCAATGGTGTGCACGCCGCCAGCCGCACCCGGTCACCGCGATGCGGCTGCTCCAGTGCGCGCAGCAGCCACAGCCAGTCGGTGGCACTGCTGGTCGCGAACACACTGGTACCGCCCGCGAGCACGGAGGCGACACCGACCCGGTCCAAAGCCGCACGCACGACGTCGATTTGGGAACGCGTCCGCACCAGCACAGCGATATCGCCGGGGCTGATCGGCCGACGCACTACAGCGCCAGGGGAACCGTCGGCACCCGGTTGTCCGGCATCACCCGAAGGACCCGTTCTGCCGGTCGAATGGTCGGCTTCCCGACTCGACGGATCGACAATCGGCCCACCCAACGTGGCAGCCACCCCGGCATGCGGCCCCGCCACCACCGGCTCCTGACCGGCGTGCCGTGCCGAAGTGGCCAACGAGGTACCCGACTCGAGCAGCCGGACAATATCGGCGGCCAGATCGTCGGCGACCTTCGCGCGCATCCGACCCACCGCCGGGAACCCGGACTTGTTCAGCGGCCCCGCACCAGTGCGCGGCAAGCACCGCATCCGCATCGGCGTGACCAAATCTTCCGGCCCCGACAGTCGCGACCACGGCCGAGTGGCGGCCACCGGATACACGGTGATCTCCTTGTGCCCCAACGCCGCACCACCTTGCAGATGGTCCAGCGCGGCCAGCAGCCCGGCGTCACTGCGCCAGTTGGTGGTGAGCTCCTTGCGGGTGTCCGCGTGCCCGACCGCATCCAGATAGCTGAGTACCTCGGCACCGCGGAAGGCGTAGATGGCCTGCTTCGGATCACCGACCAGCACCAGCGTGGTGTGCCCATGGAACGAGCGGCGCAAGATGTCCCATTGCAGCGGATCGGTGTCCTGGAATTCATCGACCAGCGCGACCCGATAGCGCTCGCGAATACGGCGGCATGCGCGCGGCCCGTGCTCGGTGTCGGCGAGCACATCGTGCAACAGCACCAGCAGGTCGTCGAAGTCGCGCAGCCCGGCCAGCCGTTTCCGGCGTTCGGTTTCCGCGCGGACCGCCGCCGCGAAGGCCACCCGCTCCCCCGCCGCGCCGTCGCCCTTCGGCATCAGCACCGCGTGCCGGTCGCGCACGGCGGCCAGCGCCAGCGTGTGCGCCTCCTTCACCGAGAACGGCGGTTCGGTGCGGGCGTAGCGGTTCAGATAGAGGTCGTCGGCGACCGTGCCGACCAGTTCGTCGACGTTCTCGACCAGCCGCGAACCGGGATCGTGCTCGCCGGCCAGCCCGAGCTCGTCCAGCATCCGCTGGCAGAAGCTGTGCGTGGTGGCGATGGTGCCCGCGTCGAAATCCGAGAGGGCGGCGAGCAATCGGGCCCGCCGACGCCGTACCTCGTCCGAGTCCGCCTGCGCGAGATGCCGAATCAGCTCGTCGGCGTGCGCACGCGCCAGTTCGGGATCCGCCAGACCCGCCGCGACGACCACGAACCGATCCCGCGTACGTTCCCGCAACTCCTGGGTGGCCGCACGGCTGAACGTCACCAGCAGCAACTGCGAGACATCGATCCCGGCCTCGGCCACGTACCGCACCGCCAGCCCGACGATCGCGTGCGTCTTACCGGTTCCCGCGCTGGCCTCCAGCACGGTCGTCCCGGTGGGCAGCGGTCCGTACGGCTCGAAACTGTCGGGCGCGTCCATCTCGGGCACCACGAACGAGGTGTCTTGCACGGTCACGCGAACACCCGCCTTTCGACCCGCCGAAACCGCCATTCTGCCGGTCCGACGGGTCGCTCGGTGCCACCGACACGCGTGACGGACACCGCCATACCGCCGAGGTTCACGGTTGCCCCTGGCTCTCGGCGCTCAGCAACGGCACCCACATACGACGGGCCAGCGCGCCGAAGCGGGTGGTCTCGCCGGGTTCGCCGGGTGGCGCGGGAATCTCCATCAGGTGTTCCAGGCGCGGCGCCGGACCCCAGACGTAGCGCAGGTGGCGGTCGGTGTGGTCACCGAAGGGGCCGGGTCCGTTCGGGCCGCCGTTGAATTCGCGTTCGGCGGCGACGATGGCTTCGTCGGTGTTGGCGCCGCGGAACCGGCGTTCGGCGTAGGCGGCGGTGGCGCCGGGGGCGATCGGCAGCGGCTCGGTGAGCCCGGCATCGCGCAGCGAGACGAGTTCGCGCAGGATGCCCCTGGCCGCAGGCATATCCGGCGCGGTGATCTCCGAACGCCATGCGGGACGGCCGAATTGACCGCGGCCGGTGGTGACGGCGCGCCAGGTGCGATCCTCGGTGACGGCGAGGGCCAGCAGCGACACCCAGGCGGCGATCCGGTGTTTCGGGGCGAGGCGGGAGAAGGTGGTGCGGACCAGGGTCTCGCCGCGCACCTCCGGCACGGTGCCGGTGAGCCTGCGACCGTTGCCGAGATCCACCGCGATGTCGACGGCGCGCGGGGCACCCTCGTAGTCGCCCTGCGAGGCACGCACCAGTTTGTCCACGGTGTGCTCGACCTCGTCGAGGACCGCGGCACCGAAACCGAAGGGCGGCAACGTACCACGCCGCCACTCGGCGGCCCGGAGTCCGGCCGGGTCGGCACCGGTGAGGCGGGCGGCCAGGAGTCGTTCGCCCAGCTCCCATTTCGCCAGGCCGTCCAGTTCGATGGGCAGCCGGTCGGCGATGTCCTCCTCGTGCTCGGGGACGCGCAGACCGAGCCGCTGCCACAGGAAGGCGCGGATCGGGTGCTCGACGAACGAGATCAGGTCGGCCAGTGCCACATCCGTGAGTTCCGGCGCGGGCAGCGGCTCGGGCAGGAACGCCGGGCGCGGCTGTGCGGGCTCCCCGGCGGACAGGGCACCGGCGAGCGCGACGGTGTCGAAACTGAACGGGGCATCGGACCGGAAGTTGCGGCGGTCGAAGGCCTGCAACGGATGTCGGGTCACCACCGCGTCCATGCCCGCCGCACCGACATACGCCCGCAGCACGTCGAGCAGCTCGGCCACCGGGATGGCAGGCGGGCGGTGGGCGCCGGTCACCGGGTCGGCGCCGGTATGGAAGACCAGCAGCTTGTCTTGTGCCGCGAGCATCGCGTCGAGCAGCAGCTGCCGGTCCTCGCTGCGCGGATCGCGTTCGCCCAGTAGCGGATTGCGGGCGAGCACGTCGTCGCCGTCCACGCCGCTGGTGCGCGGGAACACGTCGTCGTCCAAGCCCAGCAGCACCACCACGCGATGCGGCACCGAACGCATCGGCACCATGGTGCACACGGTCAGCTCGCCGGTGCGGAAGTTGGCGCGGGTCGGCGCGGCCGCCAGCCGGGAGTGCAGCAGCACCGCGACGTCGGCCAGCCGCAGCGGCACATCGCCCGCGTGCTCGGTGGCGGCGGCCAGCTCCTGGCGGGCCTCGGTGCGGACCCAAGCCTGGGAATCCGGTACGTCCGTCAGCAGATCCAGCGCGCGGCCGAGCACCGTAGCCCAGTCGTGGGCCGGGCGCGGGCCGCGCAGATCGCGCAGGCAGACCGCGAGCCGGTCGATGAATTCGGCGAACCGGCCTGCCAAGTCGACGTCGTTGCTGTCCACGTCGTCCAGCGGCAACGCGAGATCCAGCCAGTCCTCGGAGGTTTCACCCGCGGTGACACCGAGCAGGATGCGATCCACCGCGGCGTTCAACGTGTTCTGCGCGAAGTCGGCGAGCCCGAACGCCTGTCGCTGCCGCTGCCCGATCCCCCAGCGCGCGCCGGACTCGGCGGCCCACTCACGCAACCGCTCGATATCGTCGTCGTCGAAACCGCAACGCCGCCGGACCGTTTCGGCCGCTGCCAGATCGAGTACCTGCGTCACGGTGACCCGGCCGTCGGCCAGCTCCAGCAGCACACCGATCACCGCGAGCAACGGATTGGTGATGCCGCGGCCCCGGTCGGCGAGCCGGACCCGCAGCCGGTGCGCCGGGTGCGCCGAATCCGGCGCCTGCTCGGTCGATCCCGGCAGCCGCTGCCCGAACGCCGCGCGCACCAGCGGCGCGTACGCCTCCACCTCGGGACACATGACCAGCACATCCCTGGGCTCCAGGGTCTCGTCCGCGGCGAACAACCCGAGCAGGCATTCCCGCAGCACCTCGACCTGGCGGGCGGGTCCGTGGCAGGCGTGCACCTGCACCGTGCCGTCCCCGGCGCACACGCCCACCGGCGGCCAGCGGTCGTCGCGGATACCCGCCTGCAACGCACCGAGCAACGTCTGCGTATCCCCTTCCGGCACAAGCTCATCCGACGCGATCGGATAGTAGGTGTCGGAGGTCGCGGTCAGGCGCTGCTGGAGTTCCCGCACGTCACGGGCGAGCCCGGCCAACAGCGGGTGGCCGACGACGCTGCCGCTGAGATCGGCGGCGCGCGAACCAGCGGCCGGACTCCCGGCCAGCTCGGTCCACATCACCGGACTCGGGTGCGGCAGCCACAGATGAATCTCCCGCGTCGCCGCCAACGCCGACAGCACGGCAAGTTGATCGGTGGACATCCTGGTTGCGCCGAACAACGAAAACCGCGCCGGAATTGGAACAAGTTCAGGCTCCGCGCGCAGCCGCGCGCACGCCGCCTCGAGACGCTCGGCCGGACTCGGCGCACCCACCTCCGCGCGCAGCCGCCGCCACAGCTCCGGCTGCCACAGCAGATCGTCGGGCACCGGGTTGCCCGCGCCGTCGGTATCGGACCCGGCGGCCCATTCGGTGATGAGCCGCGGTCGCTGCGCCGCGTAGCTGTCGAACAGCGCGGCCAAGTGCGCGGCGGTGGCGTAGCGGCGCCCGATGCGGTGGTCGCGCCCGGCCGGGTCCCGCGCGCCGAGATGCCGGGCGAGCACCGCGCACCACGGCTCGCCGAGGGAGGCGTCGATCACCCGCAGCAACGTCCACACGACGCGCTCACCGGCCCACGGATCGTCCTCCGGGCGCACCCCGCTCGCCGCCGCCGACGCGGTGGCGACCAGGCCGGACGGCGAAGGGAACTGGATGTTAGCGGCGACACCATCGGACGAGGCGGAGTCGAACGACGGGGCGAACGCCGCCGCGCCGGACACGCCGAGCACCCCGGACAACCGCTGCGTCAACCACCGCTCCACACCCTTCGCGGGCACCGCGACCACCTCCGCCGCGAACGGGTCGGGCAGCGGCGCGGCCAGCAGTTCGGCCAGCCCATCCGCCAGAACATCGGCGCGCTCGGCACGGTGGATGTGCAGCGGCATCTGCGCCCTCTCGGTAGGTGGAGTATCGGACGGCGCTCGGTGGACGAGCTGCGCGGTGCGCGGCTTGGCGGATTGCTCGGTTGTGGCGAGGCGCCTCGGGCTTCGTGCACGTTTATACGCCCAGCCGCTCCGACACCACTGTGCCACCCCGAAGCAGGTCCGAACGGACTCGTTTCTGTTACCTGTGTGACTGGAGTGAAATGAGCCACATAAGAACACATTCCTACGCCGTGTCCGCTCGGATCCGCGCGCTCGATGTGCAACAGTGCTGAACCGGGGAGGACGAGAGAGCTGCACCGAAAGGCTGGTTCGCGTTCATGATTGCGATGGTGATTCCCCTGGTTCCGCGAGGCGGGTTCACAGTCCGCCGCGTAGGAGATCGCTGGGAGCTCGTCAACTCGCGAGGCTACGGCCGTACCGTCGTCCTACATTCCTGGCCGCGTGATCAGCACACCGAGGCGTTCGAGCACTGCTACCGCCTCAACGGGCGCACGGTAGAGGAATTACAGGCCGCGTTCCGCTGAATGGTTCGTGGTGGCCGAAACCCGCTGGGACGCAAGTACACAACCTTTAGCACACGCCGAATTCGAGCTCAAGACGTGCATCGAGCTCGCGGATGTGCGATCGTGATCCCTCGTGCGTCAACCCTCGCCCGCCACCCGAACCGTTCCCCGCGTGGCCGCATCCGCCTGTGTCCTCGCCGCTGCGGCGATCCTCATTCCCAGCGCGCCCAGCGTGCTGCCGAGCGCGGCCGCCGCGCCACTCGCGCATACCAGCGCGTGCCTGGCCGGTTTCGACTGCGATATGAGCAGTCGGATCGCCGCGGTCGACAAATACCTGACCGGCCGCCCCGGCGTCACCGGTTACGTTGTGCGCGACCGGGTCTCCGGCGGCGTCTACGCGAATGCCAACGCGGAGAACGCGGTCTGGACCGCCTCCACGATCAAACTGGCGATCGCCGAGGATTTGCTGAACCGGGCCAGGGTCGGTGCGATCAACCTGACGCCGGAAGATCGCATGACCATGGAGTCGATGCTCGCCACGTCCAACGACGGCGCGGCCGACCGGCTGTGGAACAAGTACGCCGGCCTGGACCGGATGGCGTTCAACAATGCCTTCCGCAACAACGGCATGAACACCCTGGTTCCGCAGCCGACGAACACCGCGCTGTTCCCGGACTGGTCGTTCCAGAAGTGCACGGCCGCCGACCTGGACCGGCTGATGGACCACATCCTCAACGTCATGCACCCCGACGACCGCAACTACCTGCTGGACCGGATGCGCTCGGTGGACAGCAACCAGCACTGGGGCGTGTGGGGCGCGGGCGCGAACATGCGGCCGGGCCTGAAGAACGGCTGGTCCGCCGAACAGGGTGGCTGGGTGGTGAATTCGGTCGGCTTCGCCGGTCCGAACGAGCGCTACACGCTGGCCATCATGACCTCACTCGGTGACCAGGGCGGCTACACCGAGGGCGCCGACACCGACACCAAGGTGGCCGAGATGCTGCTCGCGGGGCGCTGAGCACGCCCCGCACGCACCCGTCGCGGTTTCAGGCGGAGCGTCGACGCAACACCATCGGCGCTCCGTCCCTCGGGGCCGGAATCGCGTTGAACCCCCACGGCATTCGGTAAGACTCGGGTATCTGCCACGCGTACGCACGCACCAGCGCGGCGATGACCGTCTTCACCTCGAACGTGCCGAAATGCATGCCGATGCACTTGTGCGCGCCCGCACCGAACGGCAGCCAGGCCAGCCGATGCGACTTGTCCTCGCGGCGGGCCTCGCCGAAGCGCTCCGGATCGAACAGCTCCGGCCGGGTCCACAGTTCGGGCAGCAGGTGATTGACCTGATAGGCCAAGTCGATCGGGGTGCCCGCCGGAATGTAGTGGCCCGCGATCTCGGTGTCGCGCACCGCACGACGCGACAAACCGGGCACCGGCGGCATCAGCCGCAGGCTCTCCTTCAGCACCAGATCCAGGTCGCGCAGACCCTCCAACTGGTCGATAGCCGGTGCCGCACCATCGATTTCGGCGTCGAGGGCCAGCACCTCGGCGCGCACCCGCTCCTGCCACTCCGGGTGTTTGCCCAGGTAGTAGGCGATCGCGGTGGCCGTTGTCGTGGTGGTGTCGTGCGCGGCCATGATCAGAAAGATCATGTGGTTCACCACATCCGCGTCCCCGAACACGCCGCCGTCCTCGCTGCGCGCGTGACACAGTCCGGAGAAGAAGTCCGGTGACTCCGAGCGCCGCTTCTCCGGCAGCATCGCGGTGAAGTACTCCTCCAGCACCTTGCGGCCACGCAGCCCGGACCGCCACTTGCCGCCCGGCACCGGATGCCGGACGATCGCCAGACCCGCGTGCGTGCAGTCGATGAACGCGTCGATGAGCTGACGCCGCTGCGGGCCGACATCGACACCCATGAACGTCTCCCCCGCGATGTCGAGGGTCAGTTCCTTGATGGTCGGATACAGCTGCACCGTCCGTTCGGCGTTGCCGCCCTGCGGAACCCAGCGGTCGATGCCGGCGCGGACCACCGGCGTGAGCGCCGCGAGATGCGCTTCCAGGCGCTCCCTGGTGAACGCCTGCTGCATGATCCGGCGGTGGAATTTGTGCTCCTCGAACTCGAGGAGCAGCAGGCCGCGCCGGAAGAACGGGCCGATGAAATAGTCCCAGCCCTGGCCGAAGTCGCGGCGCCGCCGGCCGAGCACCTCGTCGAGCGCCTCCGGCCCGGCGACCAGCACCCGATCGATGCCGAGCGAGGTGTTCACCGTGACCGGTCCATATTTGCGATAGCGGCCGACCATCTCGGCCGGACCCCAGCGCATGTACTGGAGCACTCGGCCCAGGTACGGCAGCCCGGCGTCGCCGTGCACCGCGGTCATCTCGCTGCCCGCCGGCGGTGTCGCGAGGATCTGACGCCGTTCCGGTAGCCGGTGCAATGCCCGATCGAGCAGATGATCGCGCGGTATGTCGATCAGCGCGGCGTTCTCCGATGTTGCTTTGCCGTCGGATCGCCCGCGCAGGCTGGGCTTTCGGCCGACAGCACGGTCCCCGGCGACCATGGCAAACCTCCCTGAAAGAGACATTTATCGTATTCGCTTCTGCGCATTCGTTCGGGTGGTTCGCCGCAACCGAGCACGCGCGATGCTTGCCCGGCAAGCGCGAGGCATCGCAGCGCAACCAGGAGCGCTTACGAGCGCGAATGCGCGAGGCCCACTCGCCCGGAACGGGATGTCGGCGCGACCGGCGAGACAGACCCGACTACGGTTGGGACCTGACCGCAACCGTTCGCGGGGGTCACACCCCAGGTCTGTCGAGGAGCAGGACGATGAACACCCAGTCTGTCCAGAACCGTCGTCACCAGGTGGTGGTGATCGGCTCCGGCTTCGGCGGCTTGTTCGGCACCAAACACCTCAAGCGGGCCGACGTCGACGTCACGTTGATCTCCAAAACCACCTCGCACCTGTTCCAGCCGCTGCTCTACCAGGTGGCCACCGGCATCCTCTCGGTCGGCGAGATCGCACCCGCCACCCGGCTGGTGCTGCGCAAGCAGAAGAACGCGCAGGTGCTGCTCGGCGATGTCATCGACATCGACCTCGAAGCGAAGACGGTCACCTCGCGGCTGCTCAACTCCAACACCGTCACCCCGTTCGACAGCCTGATCGTGGCCACCGGCGCGCAGCAGTCGTACTTCGGCAACAACCAGTTCGCCACCTACGCCCCCGGCATGAAGACCATCGATGACGCGCTCGAGCTACGCGGCCGCATCCTCGGCTCCTTCGAGGGTGCGGAGCTGGCCACCAGCCAGGAGATGCGCGACCGGTTGCTCACCTTCGTGGTGGTCGGCGCCGGACCCACCGGTGTCGAATTGGCCGGGCAGATCGCCGAACTCGCCGACCGCACCCTCGAAGGCACCTTCCACAACATCGATCCGCGCGATGCCCGCGTCGTCCTGCTCGAGGGGGCGGGCGCGGTGCTCGGCCCGATGGGACCCAAGCTCGGCAACAAGGCCAAGCGGCGGCTGGAGAAGATGGGCGTCGAGATCCAGCTCAACGCCATGGTCACCGATATCGACGCGTTGGGTGTCACGGTGAAGGACGCCGACGGCACCATCCGTCGCATCGAATCGTCGTGCAAGGTGTGGTCGGCCGGTGTGCAGGCCAGCCCGCTGGGCAAGATGCTCGCCGAGCGCTCCGACGGCACCGAGGTGGACCGCGCCGGACGCGTCGTGGTCGAGCCGGACCTGACCATCAAGGGGCATCCGAACGTCTTCGTGGTCGGCGACCTGATGTCGGTGCCGGGCGTGCCGGGCCAGGCGCAGGGCGCGATCCAGGGCGCCACCTACGCGGCCAAGGCCATCAAGGCTGGGCTGAACGGTCAAGCGCCGCAAGACCGTAAGCCGTTCAAGTACTTCAACAAGGGCAGCATGGCGACGGTGTCGCGGTTCAACGCCGTGTGCCAGGTCGGCAAGCTGGAGTTCAGCGGGTTCATCGCCTGGCTGGCCTGGCTGGCACTGCACCTGTACTACCTGATCGGCTACCGCAGCCGGATCATCACCGTCATCCAGTGGTTCGTCACCTTCCTCGGCCGCAGCCGCGGGCAGATGGCGGCCACCGAGCAGTGGGTGTTCGCCCGGCTCGCGCTCGAGCAGGTCAACTCGGACGAGGAAGAGGCCGACGAGCTCGCGGCCGCGCTCGGGGCGCCGCCCGCGGACAACCGCAAGCTCGCGGAGAAGGCCAAGGCCGCCATCGACGGCCGGGTGAGCTGAGCCGCACCGCCTGATTCCACCGGAGGCGATCTTCGGTCTGTCCGACAGACCGAAGATCGCCTCCGGTCTGTTTCGGGCGGTGTCCCGCCGTCCATGTCCGGAGTGTCCGGACCCCCGCTCCGAAGCGCATCCGCAACCCACAAGTAGCTATTTGTCGGCAATGGCAGTGCGGACGAGTCGGCCGAAAATGAACCCATCCAGGTGCCCAGCAGATCCGAATGTCGGACGTCGAAAGTGACATCTCTTCTGACCTGACGAAAGGCGATCTACCTATGGGCACAGGCAAGCACAGAGCCCCCAACCCGCAGCGGCAAAAGGTGGGCTCGATGGTCGCGGCTGGTGCGGTACCGCTGGTCCTCGCACTGGTCGGCACCGGCACCGCCAATGCCGAGCCTGCACAACCCAATGTGACGGCACAGCCGGATCAGCCCGCGCAGTGGCCTGCGGCGGAACCGCCGAACGCCATGCCGTACGAGGGCCTGGACATCCCGGACAACACCAAGAGCTCGCTGCAGTGGTCACGGCCGCTGCCGGACAAGAAGTACCTGGCACCGGTCGGTGTGCTGCACGCACCGGTCCCGGTGGCGCCGGTGCCGCCGATCGCGCCGCCGCCCGGCAAGTTCCGCTTCGGCGACGTCCAGGTCGACGCGCCGGACTGGATCGACCAGGAACAGGCCATCCAGATCAATGACAACGCGGCCATCGCCGAGGCCAACCTGGCCACCTTCCTCGACTCGGTCGGCATGGAACGCAGCAGGTCCGACCGGATCGCCGGGCAGACCGTCGGCACGGCCGCCATGGGCGCGCTGGCCGGTGCGGCGTCGGGTGCCCCGTTCGCGG
>NZ_BJXA01000086.1 GCF_007990755.1 Nocardia ninae NBRC 108245
GACCCCGGCGCCACCCCTGCCGAATTGACCGGCACAGCCTTATTGCTGACCGCCATCGCCGCCCTCGCGTTGATCGCGGTGGCCATCGCCGGCCTCGTCGTGGTCGCGGTGGCCGCCCGCCGCAAGCCTGCACCGGCGCCGGCACCGCTGGTCCCGGTCCCCCCGACGGCCGTAGACTCGCTCGCCAGAGCGGCCGAAATGGGTTTGGCGGCAATGAATGTGCCCGGTCAGGACCCGCGCACCGCGATCATCGCCTGCTACGTCGCGATGGAACGCGGACTCGCCTTCGATCGCGCTGCCGCACCGCTGATTTCGGACACTCCGATGGAGGTGCTGGCGCGCGCCTTCGAACGCGGCGCGCTGCACGACGCGTCCGCCAGGGAGCTGGTCGCGCTGTTCGAGGAGGCCAGGTTCAGCCCGCACGCGATGCTCGCGTGGCAGCGGATGCGGGCCGAGCAGCTGCTGCGGATCGTCCTGGCGGACCTGCAGGGAGAGGCGGCGGCTTGAACCGAACGGCCATCGTCCTCGGCGCCGCGACCGTCGTCGCGCTGCTCGAGCTCGTCGCCCTCGACCGGGCGCGCGGGGTGCTGTTGCTCGTCGCGGCGGTCCCGCTGGCGGTGGCCCTGGCCTGGCTGGTCTGGTCGCTGCGCGACCGTGCCGAACCGAGGGCCTACCAGGATATCGACGAGATCGAGAACGGCCCCGCCGAGATGCTGCGCCGCTGGCACGCCAGGGCGCAGATGCTCGCCGACCGTGCCGAGGGCACCCGCGCCGACTGGGACCGGCACCTGCGCCCCTTGCTGGCCAAGGAGTTCGAGCTGTCCAGCGGGCAGCGGGTCGCGAAGAACCGCAAGGCGACCGAGGCCGCCGGTATTCATCTGTTCGGGCCGGAACTGTGGCGCTGGGTGGACCCGGCCAACTCGGCATTGCGTGATCAGACCACTAGGGCACCGGGACGGGCGGCGCTGGACGAAATCCTGAGCCGCCTGCAGAGAATGTGAAATGGGTTGAGGCAAGTGCGGGTACACACATGACGATGCCGATGGATGTCACCGTCCAGCGCAGCGACGCCGTGCTCAGGGAGCTATCCCGGGTGATCGTCGGCAAGCAGGAAGAAATGCGATTGATCATGATCGCGGTGCTGGCCGGCGGGCACGTCCTCATCGAGGACCTGCCCGGCCTGGGCAAGACGTTGATCGCCAGATCGTTCGCCGCGGCGCTCGGCCTGCAGTTCACCCGCGTGCAGTTCACGCCGGACCTGCTACCCGCCGATCTACTCGGGTCCACCATCTACGACATGTCCTCGGGCCGCTTCACTTTCCGTCGCGGTCCGGTCTTCACCAATGTGCTGCTCGCGGACGAGATCAACCGGACCCCGCCGAAAACCCAGGCCGCGCTGCTGGAGTCGATGGCCGAGGGGCAGGTCAGCATCGACGGCGAAACCTTCCAGCTGCCAAAACCTTTCATCGTGCTCGCGACCGACAACCCGATCGAGTACGAGGGCACCTACCCGCTGCCGGAGGCGCAGCTGGACCGGTTCGCGATCCAGCTCAGGCTCGGCTACCTGTCCGAACACGACGAGAAGCAGATGATCCGGCGCAGGCTGGAGCGCGGTTCGACCACGCCGCAGGTCAATCAGGTGGTGGACGCGAACGGGCTGCTGGAGATGCGCCAATCGGTCGAGTACGTCACGGTGCATCCGGATGTGGTGAGCTACGTGGTCGCGCTCGCCTCGGCCACCCGGGCGCACCCGCAGGTGGAGGTCGGCGCGAGTCCGCGCGCGGAGCTGGACCTGGTGCAGATGTCGCGGGCCAGGGCGCTGCTGCTCGGGCGCGACTACGTGATTCCGGAAGACGTGAAGGCCCTGGCGATTCCGGCCATGGCGCACCGGATCACGCTGCGTCCGGAGATGTGGGTGCGCCGGATCCGTGGTGAGGACGTGATCACCGAACTGCTGCGCCGCCTGCCCGTGCCGCGCGCCACCGTGACATGAATGAACGCGGCGAGCGAATCGGGCGCCGGCGGGCCGTGTCCATGACGGAGCCGAGCACCGGTGAGGCGAAGTCATGAGACACCGCGACGCGAGCACCGCGGTCGAGGCCGAACTGCGGTGGCGCCCTGCTCCGTTGGTCTTCATGCTGGCGATCTGCGCCGGGGTGGCACTGGTGGTCGCGATCGTGCTCGGGCGGTGGCAGCTGGTGGTCTTCGCCGCACCACTGCTCGGCGTGCTGGCGACCGCGCGGTGGCAGCAGTCCGCGACCAAGATCCAGGTCGACGGCGGCGGCACGCTGCGGTGTTTCGAGTCCGAAGAGGTGGTGCTGACCGTCGCCGCCTTCGTCGAGCAGGGGCACGCGCTGCTGCGGTTGAAGCCCGAACCCGTTGCGGCACTGGCCATCGAGGTCGAGGAGGCCAACGATTCCGGCAGCGCGCCCGCCGGCCTGCGGCTGGCCTTGTCGGCGGATCGGTGGGGTCGCTACCCGGTGTCGGTGCGGGTATCCGCGCTCAGTCCGGCGGGGCTCGCCGTCGCCACCGCGGTGCTGCCCGCCGGGCAACTGTTCGTCTATCCGATCACCGATCCACAGCGAATGCGGTTGCCGCGCACCGAACTACCCGAACGGCTGGGTACTCACCTGACCCGCAGGCACGGTCCCGGCGTCGAGTACGCCGACATCCGCGCCTACGCCCCGGGCGATCAGCTGCGCATCGTGAACTGGCCGGTGAGTGCGCGCCGCGGCAGGCTCTACGTCACCGAGCGGCTGACCAACCGTTCCGCGGACGTCGTTGTGCTGGTGGATACCTCGCAGCAGGCGCCGGGTCCTGCCACCGACTCCCTGGAACTCTCCGTGCGCGGCGCGGCGCAGGTGGTGCAGTCCACCCTGCAAGCCGGCGACCGCACCGCCGTCGTCTGCCTCGGGCAGCAGCCGCGCTGGCTGCGCCCGGATATCGGCCGCCGTCAGTTCTATCGGATCGTCGACACGGTGCTCGACGTCGGCGACGAGTACATCCCGACCACCGGCACCCTGGCGCCGCACTCGGCGGTGCCGCTCGGCGCGATCGTGGTCGCCTTCTCCACGCTGCTGGACACCCAGTTCGCGCTCGCGCTGATCGATCTGCGCAAGCGCGGACACGTCGTCGTGGTGGTGGATGTCTTGCGGGGCACGCCGTTCCGCAATGATCTCGATCCGACGCTGGCCAAGATGTGGCAGTTGGAGCGTGCCTCGATGTATCGCGACATGGGCACCGTCGGCGTCGACATCGTGGCCTGGCCAGCGGAAACCCGGCTCGACCAGATCATGCGGGTGCTGCCCGAACACCGCCGCACCGTCCGGGTGCGCCGATGACCCGATTCCTCGCCGTCCTCTCGGGCGTACTGCTGGTGACCTCGGTCGCACTGCTGGAACCGTGGGCCGCCATCCCCGCGCTGGTCCTGGTCGCCCTCGGCTGGTGGTTCCGCCCGTTCGCGGTGCTCGCCGTCCTGCTGGCCGTCGGCGTGCTGGCCGTCGCGAATCCCGGCGTACTCGCCGCCGCGGCAATGGGTTTGGTCGCCACCACCTACCTGCTGAACGCCGCCACCGTCACCGCGCCGCACGGCGTCGTACCCACCACCGTCCCCTCGGTGGCGGGTGCGGTCGGCTTCGCCGCCGTGGCCGTCGGGGCCGCGCTGCTCCCGCTGCGCCTGGCCTGGGCGCCGCTCGCCGCCCCGATTCTGGTGCTGGTGTTGTACGCGTTGATAGTCCAGGGTGCCGCCGTCCGTCGTGGCCGCAACGGACCCGGCCCGACGAGTGCCACACAAACGCAGCCGAACACCCCCGGATCTGCCGCATAGCCAACCACCTGCGGCAGACCGAAGGAGCGTCAGGCGGCGCTGAACCGTAAGGTGACGTCGCCGAGCACCGGAGCGTCCTCGCGTTCGACCACCGTTGCAGCAATGGTCAATTCGTCGTCCTGCCGCCAGATCCGGGTCCGGATCGTCTCGCCCGGGTAGAGCACACCGGCGAAGCGAGCGCGGAATCCGGTGACCCGGCTCGCCTCCGAGCCGAGCACCGTGTCGGTGGCCGTCTTGCAGACGATGCCGTAGGTGCACAGCCCGTGCAGGATGGGCGCGGGAAACCCGGCGGCGCGGGCGAATTCGGGATCCGAGTGCAGCGGATTGCGGTCGCCGCACATGCGGTACAGCAGCGCCTGCTGCGGCAGGGTCGGCGTGGTCACATCGAAATCCGGTGCCCGATCCGGCAGTTCGGTCTTGGTGCTCGGTCCACGTTCGCCGCCGAAGCCGCCCTCACCGCGGGCGAAGATCGAGGAACGCGCGGTCCACAGCGGTGCGCCGTCGGAACCGGTGACGGTCTGCTCCTGGACCACCACCGCCGCGGAACCCTTGTCCCACAGCTCGGTGATCCGGCCGGTGCTCGTGGCCTTACCCGCGGCGGGAATCGGGCGGTGCACCTCGACCTCCTGATGTCCGTGCACCACCTTGGCCAGGTCGATGTCGATGCCGGGGAAGCTGACTCGCGGCGGCTCGGTCTCGTGCAGGGTCGGCGCCACGGTCGCGAACGTCGGCAGCACCTGGGGTGTGCGGTCGTCGAGATACCGCAGCTCGGCGGGCTCGGTCCAGCGGGTGCCCGCACCGAGTCCCAGCTGGTACAGCTGCACGTCGGAGGGCGTCCAGGAGAACTCGCGACTCGGAAGTTCGGCCCCGAGTGCGATTTTCGGATCGATGGGCATCAGGACTCCTTGTCCGGCAGCGGCCGGGTGGGCTGCGCGGCCTTCTTCTCGACGATATCGAGCACCGCCAGGTATCCGAAGGTGAGCGCGGGTCCGATGGTGGCGCCGGGGCCCGCGTAGGTGTGGCCCATCACCGGGGTCGAGCAGTTGCCCGAGGCGTACAGACCCTCGATCGGGCTGCCGTCCTCGCGCAGCACCCGGCCCGCCGTGTCGGCGACCAGACCGCCCTTGGTGCCGAGATCGCCGGGCACGATCTTCGCGGCATAGAACGGACCTTGCACCAGCGCGGCCAGGCACGGGTTCGGCTTCACCGTCGGATCGCCGTAGTACCGGTCGTAGTGGCTGTCGCCGCGGCCGAAGTCCGCGTCCTTGCCGGTCTCGGCGAAGGTGTTGAACCGGGCGACGGTGGCGGCGAGGTTGGCCGCCGGGACACCGATCTTGTCGGCCAGCTCGTCGAGGGTGTTCGTCTGCACGATGTTGTCGTTCTCCATCCAGCGCTTGGGAAAGCGCTGGCCCGGCTGCAATCCGGCGAAGATGTAGCGGTTGCGGTAGCGCTGGTCGAAGACCAGCCAGGCCGGAATGTTGGCACCCGGGCCCTCGCCCTGGCCGTACTCGCCGCCGTACATGGTGTGCACGGCCTCGACGTAGGGCGCGGACTCGTTGCCGAAGCGCTTGCCCTCGGCATTGATCATGATGGTGCCCGGCAGATTGCGCTCGGCCAGTGCGAACCACGGCCGCCCGCCCTTGAACACCGTCGGTCCCCACCAGGCGTCCTCCATGAAGCCGACGTCGCCGCCCGCCGCCATGCCCGCCAGAATGCCGTCGCCGGTATTGGCGGCCGCGCCGGTGGTCCACTCGGTGGTGATGGGCTGGCGCTGGTACTTGGTCCGCAGCTCGGCGTTGTGCTCGAAACCGCCGCTGCCGAGCACCACGCCGTAGCGCGCGGTGAACGTGACCTGCTCGCCCTCGTGCTCCGCCTCGACCCCGGTGACCACGCCGTTCTGCACCACCAGCCCGGTCAGCGGAGTGTTCAGCAGCACCGGCACATTCGCGTCGAGCAGCCCCTTGCGCATCGCGGCGATGATCGCCTGTCCCATGCCGAGGATGTGCTTGCCGGTGGCCTTGGCCCAGTAGGTACGCGCACCGACCCGCAGCGCGCGCATGATGCCCTTCGGGTGCCTGCGGATCAGGTTGAGCCGGACGAAATCGGCCTGCATGACCACCACGTTCAGCGGCGCCTTGGCATACGGCGGCTCCAGGTTGGCCAGCTCCGCGCCGAGCACCTTGGCGTTGAACGGAGTGGGCTCGCAGGACCGGCCCTCGCCGAGACCGCCGGGGGCCTCCGGGTAGTAGTCGGAGTAGCCCGGCACCCACTTCATCTTCAGCGGGGTGTGGTCGAGCACGAAGTCGAAGGCTTCCGCACCCCGGTCGATGTAGGTATCGATCCGGTCCTTGGGCACCACGTCGCCGATGATGCTGTGCAGGTAGGTGCGCGCCGCCTCGCGGTCGTCCGGTCGGCCGGAGGCGCGCAGCGCCTTGTTGCCGGGGATCCAGACACCACCGCCGGAGCGGGCGGTGGACCCGCCGTAGTGCGCGGCCTTCTCGATGAGCACCACGCTGAGCCCGTGATGGGCGGCGGTGAGGGCGGCGGTCATGCCCGCAGCGCCGCTGCCGACCACCACCACATCGTATTCCCGATCAATCATGTAGAACACGTTATAGAATGATGCCGCCATTGGTCTATGTTGTGAGGCAGAAGACTTACTCGGCTTCTCATCTACCGAGAAACTCGTTTCAGTTTCAGACCGGAGTGAACGACATGGGGTTCGATTGGGACCTGGTTGCCGACGTGGTCGTTGTCGGTTTCGGCGCGGCCGGTGCCGCTGCCGCGCTGGAAGCGGCGGCCGACGGCGCGCAGGTGCTCGCGTTGGAGCGGTTCGCCGGTGGCGGGGCGTCGGCACTGTCCGGCGGCATCATCTACGCCGGTGGCGGGACATCGGTGCAGCAGGAGGCCGGCGTCGCGGATACGCCCGAGGCGATGCTGGCGTATCTGGAGCGCGAGGTCGGCGACGCGGTGTCGCCCGCGACGCTGCGCCGCTTCGTGGACGGCAGCCCGGCGATGATCGAGTGGCTGAAGGGCCATGGCGTTCCGTTCGAGGCGTCGCTGTGCCCGTACAAGACGTCGTACCCGAACGACAGCTACTACCTGTACTACTCGGGCAGCGAGATCTCCGGTGCGTTCCGGGATATCCCGGCGGCGCAGCGTGGGCATCGGGTCAAGGGCAAGGGTACCTCCGGCAAGCAGTTGACCGGGCCGCTCGCGGCCGCCGCGTCCCGGCTCGGTGTGCGAGTCGAAACGCTCACGCAGGCAACCGAACTCATCACCGACGAGGCAGGCACCGTGATCGGTGTCGAGTGCCGGACGTTGCGCGACGCACCGGGCCGGGTCCGTGATCGCTACACCCGCTTGGCCAAGGTCGCCGCCAAACCCGGTATCTACTACCCGCCGCTGCGCGCCGCGCTGGAGAAGCGCCTCGTTCGGCTGGATCGTCAGTACGGCACCACAATTCGCGTACTCGCCCGCCGTGGTGTGGTGCTCAGTGCCGGTGGCTTCATCGCCAACCGGGCGATGCTGCGCGAATACGCGCCGGACTATCGCGGCGGACTCGCGCTCGGCACCACCGGTGACGACGGCAGCGGCATCCTGCTCGCGCAGCGGGCCGGTGCGGCCACCGATCGGATGGGCAATGTCTCGGCGTGGCGGTTCCTGTTGCCGCCCAGCGCGTTTACCGGCGCGGTGCTGGTCGACGCGGCGGGCCGCCGCGTCATCGATGAGACCAGGTACGGCGCGGCCGTCGGGCATGCCCTTATCACCGAACACGGCGGCAAGGGCTGGCTGCTCGCCGACGACGAGCTGATGCGCACCGCGATCGACCAGATCGGCAAGCAGGGCGCCTGGTTCCAGCGCGGGCAGTTCGAGGCGATGCGGCGCACCGCGATTCGCGGCGCCACGCTCGAAGCCGTCGCGGCGCGGGCCGGCATCGACGTGGCCGGGCTGCGGGCGACGGTGGACGCGCACAACGCCGCGATCGGACACGGCACGCCGGACCCGGTAGGCAAGCCGGCCGAGTTCACCAGACTGCTGCATACCGGGCCGTTCTGGCTGCTGGATGTCGGCATCAGACCGAGCCTGGCCAACCCGTGCCCGATGCTCACCCTCGGCGGTGTGGTCGTGGACGAGGACACCGGCGCGGTGAAATCGACTGCCGGGAACGACATTCCGGGGTTGTTCGCCGCAGGCAGGACGGCCGTCGGTATCTGCTCGGAGTCCTACGTCAGCGGGCTCTCACTGTCGGACTGCATCTTCTCCGGCCGCCGAGCCGGTCGGGCCGCGGCGGGCATGGTGCCGGTGCTGTCCGAACAGCTCGGGGCGCTCGATCAAGCAAGAATGGAAGGAAACTAGCGTGCTGTCCGACGCGGTACGAACCGAATTGGCCGACGAGCTCGAGCTCGCCGAACGGGATCGGGTGGCGATCGATCCACTGGTTGCCCGGTACCCGGACATCGATGTGGTCGATGCCTACGAGATCCAGCTGATCAATATCCGGCGCAGGCTCGACAGCGGCGCCAGGGTGGTCGGGCACAAGGTCGGCCTGTCGTCCAAGGCCATGCAGCAGATGATGGGCGTGGACGAACCCGACTACGGGCATCTGCTCGCGGAAATGGAAGTCTACGAGGACGTTCCGGTCGAGGCGGACCGCTATCTGTTTCCGCGCGTCGAGGTGGAAGTCGGCTTCGTGCTCGGCGCCGACCTGCCCGGCGCGGACTGCACCGAGGACGACGTGCTCGCCGCGACCGTCGCTTTCGCCCCCGCCATCGAGCTGATCGACTCGCGGATCAAGGACTGGAAGATCGGGCTGACCGACACCATCTCCGACAACGCGTCCTCGGCCGGCTTCGTGCTCGGCCCGGAGCGGGTGGCGCCCAAGGACATCGACATCAAGGCGATCGACGCGGTGCTCACCCGCAACGGCGAGGTGGTGGCCGAGGGGCGCAGCGACGCCGTGCTCGGCGATCCGGTGATCGCGGTGGCCTGGCTGGCCCGCAAGGTCGCGAGTTTCGGCGTGCGGCTGAAGGCGGGCGACATCGTGCTGCCCGGCTCGTGCACCCGCGCCATCGACGCCCGTCCGGGCGACGCGTTCCATGCCGAGTTCGCCGGGCTCGGTTCTGTCCGTTTGCAATTCATATAGGAGGCATGTGGTGTCCGAGAACGGGACCGTCACCGCCGCGATCGTCGGGTCCGGCAATATCAGTACCGATCTGCTCTACAAACTGCTGCGCTCGGCGAGTATCGAGCCGCGGTGGATGATCGGGATCGACCCCGACAGCGAGGGTTTGAAGCGCGCCCGCGGGCTCGGGCTGGAGACCTCCGCCGAAGGGGTGGACTGGCTGCTGGCCCGATCCGAGTTGCCCGAACTGGTTTTCGAGGCGACCTCGGCGTACGTGCATCGCGCCGCCGCACCGAAGTATGCCGAAGCAGGCATCCGCGCGGTCGACCTCACGCCCGCCGCCGTCGGCCCCGCCGTGGTGCCGCCGGTCAACCTCGGCGCGAATCTCGATGCGCCGAACGTCAACATGATCACCTGCGGTGGGCAGGCCACCATCCCGATCGTCGCGGCGGTATCCCGCGTGGTGCCGGTCGCTTACGCGGAGATCGTCGCCTCGGTGTCCTCGGTCTCGGCCGGCCCCGGTACCCGGGCGAACATCGACGAGTTCACCAAGACCACCAGCCGTGGCGTCGAAACCATCGGTGGTGCGCAGCGCGGCAAGGCGATCATCATCCTGAACCCGGCCGAGCCGCCGATGATCATGCGCGACACCATCTTCTGCGCGATCCCCGAAGACGCGGACACCGCGGCCATCACCGACTCCATCCACCGGATGGTGGCCGACATCCAGCAGTACGTGCCCGGCTACCGCCTGCTCAACGACCCGCAGTTCGACCCGCCGTCGGTGATCGCCGGTGGGATGGCGAAGGTTTCGGTGTTCGTCGAGGTCGAAGGGGCGGGCGACTTCCTGCCGCCGTACGCGGGCAACCTCGACATCATGACCGCTGCCGCAACGCAAGTCGGCGAAGTGATCGCCGGTCAGATCGTCTCGGCACGGGTGTAAGGGAGCGACAAACATGGCTTACTCAGCAGAACTCGACATTCGCGTCACCGACACCTCGTTGCGCGACGGATCCCATCACAAGCGCCACCAGTTCACCGCCACCGAGGTCCGCGATATCGTCGCCGCCCTCGACGGGGCGAAGGTGCCGGTCATCGAGGTCACCCACGGTGACGGGCTCGGCGGGTCGTCGTTCAACTACGGCTTCTCCAAAACCCCCGAGCAGGAACTGATCAAGATCGCCGCGGAGACGGCGACCCAGGCCAAGATCGCGGTGCTGATGCTGCCCGGGGTCGGCGTCAAGGAAGACATCAAGATCTCCCAGGACAACGGCGCCTCGATCTGCCGCATCGCCACCCACTGCACCGAGGCCGACGTCTCCATCCAGCACTTCGGTCTGGCTCGTGAACTCGGGCTGGAAACCGTTGGCTTCCTGATGATGTCGCATTCCCAGCCGCCGGAGGTGCTGGCCAAGCAGGCTCGGATCATGGCCGATGCGGGCTGCCAGTGCGTCTATGTCGTCGACTCGGCCGGTGCGCTCGTGCTCGACCAGGTCACCGATCGGGTCGCAGCCCTAGTCGCCGAGCTGGGCAATGATGCGCAGGTCGGCTTCCACGGTCACGAAAACCTTGACCTGGCGGTCGCCAACTCCATCTACGCAATCCGTGCCGGTGCTACTCAAATCGATGGCAGCGCAAGACGGTTCGGTGCGGGTGCGGGCAATACTCCGGTCGAGGCTTTGGTCGGTGTGTGCGACAAGCTCGACATCACGACAGGCATCGACTTCTACGCCATCGCCGATGCCGCCGAAGACGTGGTTCGTCCCGCGATGCCGCAGGAGTGCCTGCTCGACCGGTCGTCGCTGATGATGGGTTATGCGGGGGTCTACTCCAGCTTCCTCAAGCATGCCGAGCGTCAGGCCGAACGGTACGGCGTCTCCGCCGCCGAGATGCTGGTCCGCGCGGGTAAACGCAAACTGGTTGGTGGGCAGGAAGATCAGCTCATCGACATCGCCCTGGAATTGCAGCGGGAGCAGGCGACAGTCACCGTCTGACCGAGCCGGGGCCGCGAACGTCGGTGTCGTCGTTCGCGGCCTGCTCCCTATCGCCGGGCCGGAATCCCTTCGCTGCTGTCGAAGCTCGCTTCCTCGCGACTGACCAGTCCCAGTAGCGAAAGTGGCCGTGGGGTAATCGAGTTGGTCAGATAGCCCAGCGTGATCGCCCAGCGGTTGACCGGGCGTGGCACGGCGATGGTGTGATACGCCCGCGTGACGGCCTTGGCCGGGAAACCGGACAGGTTGACGCCCATCGGATTCGCCACCGCGAAGTGCGGTCCGAGATCGACGACCAGACCCATGTCGTGGTGCTTGTACGGCGCGGCGCCGCCGATGCCGAGACTGGCGGCCACATTCCTGGCCAGCGCCTTACCCTGCCGGGAGGCGTGCTGAGCGGTCGGCGGGGTGATCTTGCCGGGTTTGGTCAGATCCGGCACCGCCGCCGCGTCACCACCGGCGAAGACATCGGGGTGACCGGGCACGGAGAGGTTCGCGTCGACCACCAGGCGTCCGCGTTCCATCGGCAAGCCGAGCGACTCCAACATGGGCGCGCCGGTCACACCGGTCACCCAGGCGACCGTGTGGGTCGGCACCACGGTCCCGTCGGTGAGTACCGCCTGCCGGTCCGTCAGTTCCTTCAGCGAGGTCTTCAATCGAATGTCGATGCCCCGTTCGCGAAGCACGCCCAGCACCTTGTCGCTGAGCCGGTCGCCGACCTCCGGCATCACCCGCTCGGCCATGTCGAGCAGCACGAACCGAACCTCGCCCGGATCGAACCCACGACGGGCCGCATAGGCATCGGCCAATGCCCGCAACTGCGCGATCAGCTCGGTACCCGCATAAGAAGCGCCCACGACAACCACGGTCCTGCGGGCCTTACGCACGTCCGGATCATCCTCGAAGTCGGCCAACTCCAGCTGCCGCAACAACTGCTCGCGCAGATACAGCGCCTCGGCCACCGTTTTGAGTCCATGCGCATGCTCGGCGACGCCCGGCACATCGAACAACCGCGTCACCGACCCCGGCGTCAGAACCAACCGATCCCAGGACAATTCGCGGTCGGCTTGATGCTCACTACTCACCCTGACCGTCTTGTTCTCCAGATCGACAGCCTCCGCCTTACCGATCACCAACCGCACCCGCGGCAGCGCATCGGCCAGCGAAACAGCGACGAACCGCGGATCGATCACCCCACCGGCCACATCCGGCAACAACGGCGTGTACAGCATGTAGTCATTGGGCGTAACCAGCAGGACCTCCACCTCCCGACCCGCCCGCCCCAACACCTTGCACAACCGCTTGGCACAGGTGAACCCGGCAAACCCACTACCGACAATCACCACCCGCTCCGGCCCAGCCCTCTTGTCCTCAGCCACAGCCACCTCCTACAAATCGCCCCTCCCCCGCGATTCCCCCATCCCCCCATCCGAAACCGAGTGGGCCGGGACCCGCCCGGCTACGAAAGCGGCCAGCGGGACACCAGCGAGCCCTGACCTGCGGTTCACGGCAGGGCAGGGCTCGTAGCGGACGGCTACAGCCAGGTGTCGAGGGTGGTGGTGGTGAGGAAGTGGTCGAGGTCGGCGCGCCAGGGGGCGGGGGTGGTTTTGTCGGGTTCTATGGCGGTGTATTGGCCGCGGTAGAAGAGGAGGGGGCGGCCGGTGGTGGTGGATTCGGTGAGGGCTTGGACTCGGCCGATGACTATGTAGTGGTCGCCGCCGTCTACGACGCTGTCCACTGTGCATTCGATGGTGGCGAGAGCGTCGTCGAGCACGGGGAGGGTGAGGGGGGAGGTGTGCCAGGGGGCGCCTGCGAATTTGTCGGGTTCGCGGGAGCCGAAGCGGGCGCAGAGTTCTCGTTGTTCTTCGGCGAGGACGTTGACGCAGAAGCGGCCGGATTGTTCGATGGCCGCCCAGGAGCGGGAGGTTTTGGTGGGGCAGAACAGGATCAGGGGTGGGTCGAGGGAGAGGGCGGCGAAGGACTGGCAGGCGAAACCGACCGGCGCCTCGGCATCATCGAAGGTGGTGATGACGGTGATGCCGGTACAGAACTGGCCGAGCACGTTACGGAAGGCCCGCGCGTCGATCTCAGGGTGGGTCATCGCTTCGCTCGCCCTCTCACTCACTGCTGGCGCTGCCCGACGCTGAAGTCGTGACCCCAGAGGCTCACGGCGGTCGACTCACGGGCAATCCAATCATTGTCGTCGACTTCGAGCCCCTCGCAGCCGAATTCGACATCGAACCCGCCCGGCGTCTTCATGTAGAAGGAGAGCATCTTGTCGTTGACATGCCTGCCGAGCGTCGCCGACATGGGAACCTTCTTGCGCAGCGCACGATCCAGGCACAGCCCGACATCATCGGCAGCCTCCACCTCGAGCATCAGGTGCACGATGCCGCTCGGGGTCGGCATGGGCAGGAACGCCAGCGAGTGATGCCGCGGGTTGCAGCCGAAGAAGCGCAGCCAGGCGGGTTCACCGTCGGCCGGGCGCCCGACCATCTGCGGCGGCAGCCGCATCGAGTCACGCAGCCGGAAACCGAGCACGTCGCGGTAGAACTCCAGCGCGGCCTGGTCGTCCTTGGTGCTGAGCACGACATGGCCCAGGCCCTGTTCCTCGGTGACGAAGCGATGCCCGTACGGGCTCACCACCCGCCGATGTTCCAGCGCCGCACCGTGAAACGCCTCCAGCGTGTTGCCGGAGGGATCGTCGAAACGGATCAGCTCGTGTACCCGCCGATCGGCCAGTTCCGCGGCGGTGCCCTCCTTGTAGGGCACGCCAGCGGCTTCCAGCCGAGTCCGGATGTCTTGCAGCTCTTCGGCATTGGCGGTCTCCCAGCCCGAGATCTGCAACTGGTCCTTCTCGCCGGGCGAGATCACCAGCCGGGCCGGGAATTCGTCCATCCGCAGATACAGCGCGTCCGGATTTCCGCCCTTGCCTTCGATCATGCCGAGCACCTTGAGCCCGTACTCGCGCCAGGCGGCCATGTCGGTCGCCTCGATGCGCAGATACGCCAGTGATCGAATCCCCATCACTTCTCCTTGGAACCGGCAAGGAAATCAATTGCCAGCCGGTTGAATTCGTGGAACTTCTCCAGCTGCGCCCAGTGTCCGCAGCCGCCGAACACATGCAATTGTGCGCGCGGGATCACCTTGGTCGCGACCAGGGCGCCGTCGAGCGGGTTGACCCGATCTTCGCGCCCCCAGATCAACAACACCGGCTGCCGCAGTTTATAGGCGTCGCGCCAGAGCATGCCCTTCTCGAAATCCGCACTGGCGAAGGACTTTCCCATCGCCCGCGCCGCGGCGAGCGACTCCGGCATACTGGCCGCGGCGAACCGCTCATCGATCAGCTCGTCGGTGATCAGCGACTGGTCGAAGACCATGATCCGCAGGAACGCCTCCAGGTTCTCCCTGGTCGGCTGGTAGTTGAACTTGCCGAGCAGCTTCACGCCCTCGGTCGGGTCGGGCGCGAACAGGTTGGTGCTCAACCCGCCCGGGCCCATCAGCACCAGCTTCCCGGCCCGATCCGGGTAGTCCAGCGCGAACCGGACGGCCGCCCCGCCGCCGAGCGAATTGCCGAGCAGGTGCACCCGCCCGCTGATCTCCAGATGCACGAGCAAGTCGTGCAGCGCCGAGGCGCTGTGCACGAAGTACTGCGGATGCTCGGTCGGCTTGTCCGACTGCCCGTAGCCGGGCTGATCCACGGCGAGCACGTGAAAGTTCTGCGCCAGCACCGGGATATTGCGGCCGAAGTTCGACCAGGAGGACGCGCCGGGCCCGCCGCCGTGCAGCAGCACGATCGTCGGCCCGTTGCCGACCCCCGCCTCGTGGTAATGCAGCCGCAGATCCGGGCGCACCTGCGCGTAGCGGGAGGTCGATTCGGCGGTGATCTCCACCGTTGACGTCACAGCTCCACCTCGCTGGCGCTCGGCTCCGCCGTGCCGTCCAGGGCGCTGTAATTTCGGTTCACTCGCTGACGCTCACTCACAGCAACTCCTACACCATCGCGTCGGTGACGGGCAGCCCGAACTCGTGCTGACCGTACATCTGGTATGCCCGTTCGGGATCGTTCGCCGCGTGCACCCGGCCGGCGTGGGCGTCGCGCCAGAAGCGTTGCAGCGGTGTGCCGTTCGCCAGCGCGGTGGCGCCGGAGCTCTCGAACAGCTTGTCGATGGCGGCGATCGAACGTCCGGTGGCGCGCACCTGATCGCGCCGGGCCCGCACCCGCAGGTCGAACGGGATCTCCTTGCCTGCGGCCAGCAAGGCGTATTCCTCGGCGACATTGCCCGACAGTTGGCGCCAGCCCGCGTCGATATCGCTGGACGCCTCCGCGATGCGCACCTTGGCGAACGGATCGTCCTTCGCCTTCTCGCCCGCGTAGGCCGCGCGTACCCGCTTGCCCTGATGCTCGACGTGCGCCGCGTACGCGCCGTAGGCCATGCCGACGATGGGTGTCGCGATGGTGGTGGGATGGATTGTGCCCCAAGGCATCTTGTACACCGGATCGGTGTTCTGCTCGAGCCCGGGTGACTTCTGCTCACTCATCTTGCGGAAGCTCAGGAACCGGTGCGACGGCACGAAAACGTCTTTCACCGCAACGGTATTGGAGCCGGTTCCGCGCAGGCCGACGACGTTCCAGACGTCATCGATGCGGTAGTCGTCGCGCGGAATGAGGAAGCTGCCGAAGTCGACCGGCTTGCCGTCTTTGATCACCGGACCGCCGAGCACCGCCCAGGTGGCGTGGTCGCAACCCGAGGACCAGGCCCAGGCGCCGTTGACGAGGTAGCCGCCCTCGACCACCGTGCCCGCGCCCATCGGTGCGTAGGAGGAGGAGATCCGCACCTCGGTGTCCTCGCCCCAGACGTCTTCCTGCGCCTGCTGCGCGAACAGCGCCAGGTGCCAATTGTGTACGCCGACAATGCCTGCCACCCAGCCGGTGGACCCGCAGGCGCTGGCCAGCTTGCGCACGGTGTCGTAGAAGACGACCGGGTCACCCGCGTGGCCGCCCCACTGTTTGGGCTGTAGGAGCCGGAAGAATCCGGTCTCCTGCAAGGCCTTCATGGTTTCGTCGGGGATGCGCCGCAGGTCCTCGGCCTCCTGCGCGCGCTCGCGCAGCATCGGCAACAGCGCGTCGACCCGTTCGGTCACTTCTTGCGTCATCTCGGGACCTGCTCCTGCCTGGTCAATTGGATAACCGGTAGTCATTTGCCTCTGAGACTAGAACAGGTTCTTATTTCTGTCGAGAACGGGTGTCTATCTGTGGCCATAGACAGACATGTGCAGGAAGTGGCGTGAATCGCTGGCGTGGAACGCGACATTTTTGTAACGTGTTCTAGTACAGAAGGAGGAGGATTCGCGATGGCAGTTACCCCACAGGGGAGCGGTGCGAAGGTCCGGGAGTTGGATGTCGGCACCGTGCCCACTCGCTATGCGAGGGGATGGCATTGCCTCGGTCTGGCCAAGTCGTTCCGCGACGGCAAGCCGCACGCGGTGAATGTGTTCGGCACCAAGCTCGTGATCTGGGCCGATAGCAACGACGAGCTGCGCGTACTCGACGCCTACTGCAGGCACATGGGTGGCGATCTCAGTATGGGTGAGGTCAAGGGCGACGACATCGCCTGCCCGTTCCACGACTGGCGCTGGTCCGGCACGAGCGGTAAATGCACCGCGATTCCCTATGGCCGCCGGGTGCCGCCGCTGGCGCGTACCCGGAAGTGGACCACGCTCGAGCGCAACGGTCAGCTGTTCGTCTGGCACGACGTCGAGGGCAGTCAGCCCCCGCCGGAGGTGACCATTCCGCACATCAAGGGGCCTTACACCGACGCGGACGGCAACCCGAGCGAGCAGCTCGACAGCGGCTGGACCGACTGGACCTGGAACTCCATGCTGATCGAGGGCGCGAACTGCCGCGAGATCATCGACAACGTGGTCGACATGGCGCACTTCTTCTACATCCACTTCGCCTTCCCGACCTACTTCAAGAACGTCTTCGAGGGGCATATCGCCACCCAGTTCCTGGAGACCAAGGGCAGGCCGGACATCGGGATGGCGTCCAAGTACGGCGGCGACACCACGCTGAGCTCGGAGGCGTCCTACTTCGGGCCGTCCTACATGATCAATCCGCTGGTCAACATCTACAGCGGGTACGAGGTCAAGAGCGTCCTGATCAACTGCCACTACCCCGTGACCCAGGACTCCTTCATGCTCCAGTGGGGCATCACATTGGAGAAGCCGCAGGGCGTCGACGGTGAGATGGCGGACAAACTGGCCGCGAAGATGACCGAGGGCATCAGCGTCGGCTTCCTGCAGGACGTCGAGATCTGGAAGCACAAGTCGAAGGTCGAGAACCCGCTGCTGTGCGAGGAAGACGGCCCGGTCTACCAGCTGCGTCGCTGGTACGACCAGTTCTACGTGGACCTCGCCGACGTCACCGAGAAGATGACCCAGCGCTTCGAGTTCGAGGTGGACACCACCAAGGCGAACGAGGCGTGGGAGGCCGAGGTCGCCGAGAACCTGCGGCGCAAGCGGGAGGCCGACGAGGCCGCCACCGACCAAGCGGAGGCCGGAGTCTGATGGTTACCTGGGCGAAAGCACCCGACTTTGCCGACCAGCCTGCGCGGCAGGCCGAAGTGCGCGCCCAGACCGTGGTCGACAAGGAACGGTATCTGGAGCAGGGCCTGACACCGCTGCGGTGTCAGGCCTGCCAGAGTCAGGTGCTGGTGCGCAAGAGCAGTTCGCACCAGACCTCGGTGCAGTGGACCGAGCCGCCGCAGACGCACTGCCCGGTTTTCGCGGAGCTCAGCAAGAAGGGGCACGGTCCTGGTCGGCCCGACTCCTGCCCGCAGCTGGAGAAGACCATCAAGTGGGCTGTGGACGAGGGCGTCGTCCCAGTTCCCGACTAGTCGCAGGGTTTGTGCGGGAGGGTCACGCCGTGTCCGGCGGCACCGAAGTGCTCGGCGTCGCCGAACTCGTTTGGCGTTCAGTCCATCTGGAAGTCGGCAAAATCGAAACCGGGGGAGACGAAGCAGCTGACCAGCACGTATTCGTCGCCGGCCGGTCGTGCGGCTTGACTGACCCCACCCGGCACCACCGCCTGTAGCACCTGACCGTGCTCGACATCGGGCCCGAGCACGACCTCCTCGCCGCCGATATTCAGCACCAGCGGTCCGCCGCGGTGCCAGAGCCACAGCTCGTCGGAGCGGACCGTGTGCGGTGCCGACTGCTCGCCCGGCATCAGCAGGAAGTGGATCGCGGTGGCGCTTGCGCGTGCGCCCTCGTAGCCCTTCGGCTCGAATTCTACGGCGCTGCGCCAGGTTTCACGGAACCAGCCGCCCTCCGGGTGCGGTGCCAGATCGAGGGCTTCGGCGAGTGCGGGTCGGTTGTCGGTCATCATTCGACTATGCCTGATCCGCGGCCGGTGGCGCCGGACGGCCGCGGTGAAAATCAGGTGACCGGAGGCGAACCGTTCAGCGCTCCTCGATGCGCCAGGTGATGCCGAAAGGCGCGAGCGTGTCGAGGAACTCGGCTGGGTCGAACGCCTCGGCCACTGCCAGCGCTCCTGGCTTCGCGGTGCCGTCGGCCAGCCGGACGGCCACCTCCACCGCCATCAGCGCCGAATCACGGTAGGAGTGCACACCACTCACCACGCCGCGGACCGTGCGACCGTCCGTGCCGAACGCGTCGACCACCAGGTCGTAGTGCAGATTCGCGCTGGGTGCGTCGGGCAGCGTGTCGATGACCTCCTCGGTGAACCCGCTCAGCGTGTCCAGGATCGAGGTGGCGAGTACGCCCTCGACGTAGGAGACATCCGAATGGCGCGGGATCGTAAGTACCGGCGGCTGTGGGAATTTCGCGACGGCGGTCGGCTGGGTGTCGCCCGGGAAGGTCATCTCGGCGTGCCGAGCCGTTGCACCGGTGCGCAATTCGCCGTCCGCGTAGTTCCAGCCGCCGCTGCGGAACCAGTCGAGGCTGGCGAGCACCGTCTTCGCGCTGCCCTTGGAACCGTTGCCGCCGCTCTTGCTCAGATGGCTGAGCACCACCTCGGCCGGGCCGGCCACCCGGCGGGTGGCCAGGTAACCGAGCAGGTCGCCGGGCAGATTGCTGTCGGTGACGCCGGAGATCAGGGTCACCCCGGCCGCTTCGGCCCGCGGTCCGAACTCGTCGAACACCTGCTTCAGGAACAGCTGCTCGCCGGACATATCGGTGTAGTGCGCCCCGGCGTCGATCGCCGCCGCCAGCACCGCGGGTCCATGGGTCACGTAAGCGGGCAGGCTGCTGATCACGACGTCGGCCCCGGTGAACGCGGTCACCAGCGCGTCGTGGTCGGTGAGATCGGCGACCCGGATCTGCGCGTCCGGCAGGTCGGCGGCCGCTGCGGCGGCCTGGATCCGGGCTGCGTCGCGGCCCACCAGGATCGGGGTGACGCCGCGCCTGCACAGCTCGGTGAGGACGTAGCCGCCGGTGATGCCGGTGGCGCCGTAGACGGCGATGGTCTTGGTGGTGCTCGTCGATGTCATGGCTCAAACTTATGGCTCAGACATGAGTAAACAAATGGCTGTATTGCTCGCTGATATATCTCAAACGCTCACGGCGGAAGCGCTATGGTGTGCAGGTGGACATTCTCAGCGAAACCATTGCGGCCATCCGCACCGGCAGCCCGACCTCCGGGCTGTTCATCCGGCACGCGCCGTGGGGCCGCCGCTACCCCGTGGTGCCCGGCGCCGGTTTCCATGTGGTGCTGCAAGGTTCGTGCTGGCTGGTGCCGCCGACCGGCGCACCGCTGGCCCTCGGCGTCGGCGACGTCGTGTTCATGCCGCGCGGTGCCGACCACGACCTGGTGGACAGCCTCGACAGTCCGGTCACCGAGCTCGCACAGGTCGGTGAGCCGAGGGAGCTCACCGGGCCTGGGGTGCGCGCCGCATTGCTTTGTGGCGCATACGAACTCGGCAAGAAACGCAGCCACCCGCTGCTCGACGAACTGCCCGAGTTCATCCATCTGCCCGCCCGCCCAGGCCGGCATCCGGCCCTGCGCGGCGCCGTCGACCTGCTCGCCGCCGAAATCGCCGAACCACGCCCCGGCAGTGACGCCGCCGTTCCGGCACTACTCGAAACGCTGCTGCTCTTCATCCTGCGCGCCTGGCTGGATGAACAGTCCAGCGCTCAATCCACCGGCTGGGCAGGCGCTTTCGCCGACCCGGCGGTAGCCGCAGCACTGCGTGCCGTGCACGAGGAGCCCGCCCGATCCTGGACCGTCCCCGATCTCAGCGGCGTCGCCGGCGTCTCCCGCGCCACACTGGCGCGACGCTTCACCGCCACCGTCGGCGAACCACCGCTGGCCTACGTCACCCGCTGGCGCATGCTCACCGCCGCCCGCCTGCTCCGCGACACCGACGCACCCCTGGGCACGGTGGCCCGAAAGGTCGGCTACACCTCCGAATTCGCCTTCGCGAAAGCCTTCAAGCGCGAATACGGCTTGGCCCCAGGCCAATACCGGCGCGCCGAGGACAAGCCCCCGCTCGTCGCGGTCTGATGCCTCCGGCTGGTCAGAGCCTGTCGATGCGCTGGGCCAAGCCGTCCACGATGAGGGTCAGCCCGGCCTCGAATGCCGAATCGTGGTCTATCCGAGGGATATCGGCCTCTTCGTCCACCACGTGGCCATCCGCCTGCTCTTCCAGCACGGCGCCGACGGTGTAGCGGCCTGCGGCCAACATCGCCATCTGCGCATCCCGCTCCGGCACACCGGAAGCGACCAGGAACGCCATCTTGTGGACGAGCCTGTCGCGGTCCGCGGCGCCGGGGCGGGTTCCGGCGTGCAGCCGGGCGCCGTCGCGGCGCAGCAGCAGCGTGCGCCGGAAGCTGCGGTTGTTCTCGAGGAACCAGTCACGCCAGTCGTCCGCCGGTGTCGGTAGGGGCGCCTGCGCGTGGGGAGCCATCGCAGCCTCGGCCATCGCGCTGAGCAACTGCTCCTTGTTGCGGAAGTGGTAGTAGAGCGACGGCTGCTCGACGCCGAGTCGCTTCGCCAGTTGCCGCGTACTGATGGCATCCAGGCCGACCTCGTCGAGCAGATCGAGCGCCTCGGCGATGACGGTGTCTCGGTGCAACTTGGCCATATTGACAATCTATCAGTGATAGGCGACCATGCAAAAGTGAATCTATCACCGATAGAAAGGCTCGTGATATGGCATTTCAATCAGAAACCGGCGCCATGAAGATCCTCATCTGCGGCGGCGGCATCGCGGGGCAGGCGGCGGCCTACTGGCTCGCCCGAGCGGGCCACCGGGTCACCGTCGTCGAACGCTTCCCGGCGTTGCGGGCCACCGGCGCCCAGGTCGACCTGCGCGGTCAGGGCATCGAGGCCGTCGAGCGCATGGGCCTGCTCGACGTCGTCAGGAGCAAGCTCGTGGACGAAGCGGGCGTCGCCTTCGTGAACGGTCAGGGCAAGGCGCGTGGCACGATCATGGCCAACACCTCCGGCCGAGGTCGCCAGACATTGACCTCGGAGTACGAGATCATGCGCGGCGACCTGGTTCGCATCCTGCACGCGGCGACCGAGGACGACGTGGACTACGTGTTCGGCGTGCGCGTGGAGTGCTTCGAGCAGGACGGGCAACGAGTCGTCGCGCACTTCTCCGACGGTTCTTCCGACGAATTCGACCTGCTGGTCGGCGCGGACGGGCAAGGGTCGCGCATCCGCCGCGCCATCCTGCCGTACGGGTCCGCCGATCCGTACCGGCCGGTGGGAATCCACATGGCCTACTGGTTCATTCCGCGTATCGCCGCCGACGGCAACATCCGGGACACCTACCACGCCCCGCGTGGCCGGATGATCATGCGCCGCAGCCACAATCCGACCGAGACCCAGGTCTATTTCGTGCTGCGGGAAACCTCCGCGGAAGCCTCGGCCATCCACCGGGCGCCGGTCGAACGCCAGAAGCAGTTCTGGGCCGAGAGATTCCGCGACGCGGGATGGCAGACCGACCGATTCCTCGACGGCATGGCGGGGACCGAGAGCTTTTACTCGCAGGAGGTCCTGCAGGTGCGTACGGACACGTGGTCCAGGGGCCGCGTGGTGCTGGTCGGCGATGCCGCGCACTGTGCCTCGCCCTATAGCGGCATGGGGGTTTCCGGCGCGCTGGTCGGCGCGTACGTCCTCGCCGGTGCGATCAACCGCCACGTGCACGATTTGCCCACGGCGCTGGCGAATTACGACGCCACGTTGCGGCCGTTCGTGGACGAGATCCAGTCCACCGTGAAACCGCGCCTGCTGCGCCTGGGCATGCCCACCCACCAGCTCGGCATCGACGCCTTTCATGCCTTGGCGGCCGCGGTCTGCTTCCTGCGCATCCCAGAACTCGTCGCGAGGCTGTCGAAGGAGGACCGGGGCGGTGGCTGGTCACTTCCGGAATACCCGGAACTCGTCGGCGCGGCGTGATCGGCACCGGCGATTAGATTCTGAGACGTGAAGGCGACAGAGTTGATCGACGCGCACGGGGAACTGCTCGGGTGGTTGTTACCCGGAGACCGGTTGTCCGATTCGATGATTCGCGAGGGGCAATTCCACTACGCGGTCGTCGGATCCGAGCGGGTGGTGAGTTTCGCGCGGACCGACGCCGCCGCGCAACGCCTTCCGGCGCGCGGGGCGGTGCTGCGCGCGCTGGCGCACCTCCATCTCGGAGTGGCCGTACCGGAGTGCCTGTCTGTTGCGGCGCAGGGGGATGCGGTGGCCTACCTGCTGATGACGAAGGTCTCGGGTGCGCCGCTGGATGGGGCGTTGTTACGGAGTCCCGATGTCGCGGAATCTGTTGCGCGGCAGTGCCATGGCCTGTTGGACAGCCTGGCGGTTGCCGGAAACGACCCGCATATCCGCGCGTCGCTGTCCGTGGCACCCGTCGACCGGTGGCAAGAGTTCGCGGCAGCAGTCCGTGGCGAGCTGTACCCACTGATGAGCGTGACCGGTCGGGCACGCGCCGAGCGCGAGTTGTCCGCGCTCGATGCACTGCCGCACTCGACCGACGCCGTTGTGCACGGCGACCTCGGCGGCGAGAACCTGCTGTGGGACACCGTCGATGGACTGCCGGTGTTGCGGGGTGTCGTCGACTGGGATGGTGTCTGCCTCGGTGACCCCGCCGAGGACTTCGCCGCGATCGGCGCCGGTTACGGCCCGGACGTCCTGCGCGGCGTGCTGGCATGTACCGAAACGACCGGCAGCGACCTGGCCGCCCGAATAGCCGCTATCCAAGGAACTTTCGCCCTACAGCAGGCGCTGGATGCCCACCGCGACGGCGACGAGGAAGAGCTGGCGGACGGTTTGAGCGGCTACCGCTGAGCTCAGCTGAACGGCGAGTGCGGGCGCTCCTGCAACTCACCGTCGACATAGGTGTCGACCTTCTCGTTATAGAAGCAGACCAGGCCCGCGACCTTCTGGCTCTCCGGTAGCGGCGTGCGGTACCCCCACACGTAGTCCTGGTATTCGTTGTCGCCGACGCGGACGGTCCAGTAGTCGGCGGTGCCCTTATACGGGCAGCTGGTGTGCGTGTCCGAGGGATGCAGCAGGTCCATCCGAACATCGGTCATCGGGAGGTAATACCTTGCGGGAAGGCCGGTTTCGAAGAGGATGCGCGGGGAGTGCGAGTCGGCGACGGTGACGCCGTCGATCTCCACGCGTACGTGCCGGGAGCTGGCGAGGATGTCGACTCGGGAGTAGGGGTCGCGGGGGTGGACGTAGACCGGCTCGTCCTCTTCGAACCAGTCGTCCATCTTGTTCCACTCGAGCCGCACCAGCTCGTTCAGTTCGGGCAGCGGTGAGTCGTGGTAGCGCAGGGCGGCCGCGGTGGCGGTGGTGCCGTCCACGACCACGTCGTACTCCGTCGCGTCGCCGCGGCTGGGGGAGTGGTGGGACTTACCGGTCGGCTCGAGCTTCGCGTGCAGATCCGCGACCGGGAGGTAGTAGGTCGGATAGTGCGGGCCTTCCCACACCAGCACCGGTCGAGCAGTGTCGGCGACCAGGTGGCCGCCGAGGAATACCCGCACTCGCTTCTGGCTGGTTTCAATCTTGACCCGGCCTCGCTGCGCATCGCCCATAGCATCCGACGGTACTCCCGCTGCGGGCCTGAGCAAGGGTGTGAGCGACCACGATCGGCGCATGCGACAGCTGCCTGAACCCGGTGCGCGGGTCCAGGCAGCGGTGCGGTGAACTCAGTCGCCGACGGTGATCGCCTGCGCCTCGGCGACGCTGTGCGGCGCCGGATCGTGGTCGTCGATGTGTGCGAGGGCCGCGCGGCCGGCCAGCAGGACGAGCACCGCGCCCGCGGTACAGGCCGCGCCGACCCAGAACGGCAGCGCGATGCTGTGCTCGCCGAGCTTGCCCGCGAGATACGGCGCGGCCGCGCCACCGGCGAAGCGGACGAAGCTGTAGGCCGCCGAGGCGGTCGACCGCTCGACCGGCGCGGAGATCATCATGGCCTCGGTGATCAGGGTGTTGTTCACCCCGAGGAACAGTCCGGCCAGCACGGTTCCGATGATCAGCACCGGCTTGTGCTCGGCGAACGCCGCCATCACCGCGAGGTCCGCGGCGAACAGCGCCAGCGCGAGTCCCATCATCGGCAGCGAACCGAACCGCCGCTGCAGCCGCGGCGCCAGGAACACCGACGCGAGCGCGAGCAGCACGCCCCAGCCGCAGAAGATGAAGCCGATCGCATAGGTGCCCATGTCCAGGGGGAACGGCGTGTAGGCGAGCAGGGTGAAGAAGCCGAAGTTGTAGAGGAGCGCGGTGAGGCTGACGGTCAGCAGGCCGCGATGCCGTAGCGCGAGGAAGGGTGCGGCGATCGAGGTGCGGTGCGTCGGTTTCGGGCCTTCGGGCAGCAGCACGACGATGCTTACCAAAGCGACGGCCATCAATACCGAGACACCGAAAAACGGGCCACGCCAGCTGATTCCGCCGAGCACGCCGCCGAGCAGCGGACCGGTCGCGATGCCGATGCCGAGCGCGGCCTCGTAGAGGATGATCGCGCGGGCGACGCCGCCGCTGGCCGCGCCGACGATGGTGGCCAGCGCGGTGGCGATGAACAGGGCGTTGCCGAGACCCCAGCCCGCACGGAAGCCGACGATCTGGGTGACGGTGTCCGACAAGCCCGCCAGCGCCGCGAACACGATGATGATGGCCAGACCGGCCACCAGGGTCTTCTTCGCGCCGAACCGGCTGGACACCACGCCCGTGATCAGCATGGCCACGCCCGTGACCAGCATGTAGCTGGTGAACAGCAGCGAGACCTGCGACGGCGAGGCGTGCAGTTGTTCGCCGATCGGTTTCAGGATGGGGTCTACCAGCCCGATCCCCATGAACGCGATCACGCTCGCGAACGCAACGGCCCAAACGGCTTTCGGTTGGCCGGTGGCCGCACTGGTGTCCGCGCCGTCGGCGCGGGCGGGAGCCAATGTGCTCATCAATGTTCCCTCTATGTCGGATTGTGCTGTGACGTAGCCTTTTTCAGGGCCTCCAGCAGTTCGTTCAAATCGGTGTCCATGCGGGCCAGACGTTCGGTGTCGAAGCCGGCCAATCGCGTGGTCAGCGCGGCGGCGAAGGCCTGTCGCGCATGGGTGAGCCGGTTGCGTCCGGCCGGGGTCAGTTCGACGACGACGGCCCGGGAATCGGCCGCGTCCTTGCGCCGGGTCGCGAAGCCATCCGCGACCAGCCTGCCGATCAGCGTCGTTGCCGCCGGCTGCGAACAGCGGTCGATCCTGGCGAATTCGCTGACCCGCACGGCGCCGTGTTCGTCGAGCACCGCCAGTGCCCGCAACACCGCCCGCGGCAGGTCGTCGCCGCTGATCACCCCGGCCAGCCGAGTGAGCCTGCCCGCGGTAACGAGTAGATCGACGACGATGTCATCCGCTGTGTTCACCTGAGCCTGCTGCACCAGAATATTATTACATAAGCTAACTATGTATGTCTCGTGAACTCGATCACGGACAAGGAACAGCCCCGGTACGCAGTCCGTACCGGGGCTGTGACCTGGGTGTTCAGGAGGTGAGGGTGACCGGGCGGCGGGGTGTGCCGAACAGTTGGGCATTCCCGTGGGCGCGCTTGAAGAACAGCTGCGCGTCGTGTTCCCAGGTGATGGCGATGCCGCCGTGGAGTTGCACGGTTTCGGCGACGATCGTGCTCAGCGCCTCCGAGCAGTGCAGGCGAGCGACCCAGACGTCTTCGGCGGCGGTGGCGGCGTTGTCGGAGACGGCCAGGGTGGCTGCTGCCGAGGCGGACTCGGCCGATTCCAGCAGCACGTACATGTCGGCCATGCGGTGCTTGAGGGCCTGGAAACTGCCGATCGGACGACCGAACTGAACCCGGGACTTGGTGTATTCGACCGTCATCTCCAGACAGCGTGCCGCAGCGCCGACCTGTTCGGCGGACACTGCCGCCCAAGCGATTTCGCGCAGCCGCGCGATGGCGGGCGTGGGATCGCCGGTACCGAGGTGGTGGGCTTCGGCTGCGGTGAAGATGACTTCGGCCAGTTTGCGGGTCGGGTCCATGGTGGGCACGACGCGCCGCGCGACCCCGGCCGCGGTGGCATCGATCTCGAAGAAACCCGTCGAGGTGAGCACGATCAAGGTGTCGGCGGTATGGCCGTCGAGCACGTATCGAGCGGTGCCGGTGAGGGTTCCGCCGGACTCCTGTACTCCTGTTTCTTCCCAACCACTTTCGCCCGCCCAGCACACCGCGAGCGTTCGGGTGCCCTCCGCGACCTCGGGGAGCAGCCGGGCGCACGCCGCCGCGTCGCCGGACAGCAGCACGGCCTGGACGCCGAGAACGGCGGAGCCGAGCATCGGCACCCCGGCCAGTACGCGGCCGAGTTCGCCTACCACCACCAAGGATTCGACCAGGCTCGCACCAACACCGCCGTGCTCCTCGGGGATGGCCAGCGCCGCGACCCCGATCTGTTCACACAGCAGCCGCCACAGTGCCGGGTCGTAACCGAGGTCGGTGTCCATCGCCGCGCGGACCGCGGCGGACCCGGCGTGCTTGGTGAGCAACGCCCGCACCGAGGCGGTGAACTCCTGAAGTTCGGTGTTCGTCATGCGGTCCCCCGCTGCGGCACGGCTGCCTCGCGCAGCGCGTCGGCGATCCGGGCACGGTGTAGATCTGGTGTGCCCCAGGCGGAACGAAGTGCGGTGACCTTGGTCAGCCACAGCGACAGGTCGTATTCGGCTGTGTAACCGATCGCGCCGTGTACCTGCAAGGCCGCTCTGGCGGCCTGGTGCGCCGCGTCGCCACAGGCGAGCACGGCGGCCGAGACGTCGCGGCCACGCGTCGCCTCGCCCATGGTGAGCGCGGCGCGGTACAGCAGCGGTTCGGCCAGATCCAATCCGATCAGCACATCGGCGAGCTTCTGCTTGACGGCCTGGAACTCACCGATCGGCTTGCCGAACTGCTTGCGCTGCTTGGCATATCCGGTGGCGGCGTCCAGCAGCGCGCGACCCGCACCGAGCAGCTGTGCCGCGCAGGCCAGCGCACCGGTGTCGAACGCGACGGCGACGGCGTCCGGTACCCCGTCACCCTCGGCGACCAATTCGTCGGCCGCCACACTGAACATGCGGCGGGCCGGATCGATCGACCGCACCAATCCCGTCCGATGTGCGGTGTGCACCTGATCACCGTCGGCGATCAGCACCACCTCGGCGCTGTCGGCGTCCAGCGCCACCCTGCCCTGCTCCGGCGGCGCGAAAGCGATGGTGCCCAGCGCGGTACCTTCGGCGAAGCCGGGCAGCCAGCGTTGCGCCAGGCTCTTGTCCGGAAGCGCTTGCAGCAGTGCGGGTATCACGGCGGCGGTCTCCACCAGCGGACCCGGCGCGGCGGCGCGGCCGAGCTCCACGAACGCCACCACCAGATCGATCGGCTCCGCACCGACACCGCCGTGCTCGTCATCGATGGCCAGCCCGAGCACACCCGCACCGGCCAGCTGACCGATCAACGCGCGACCGGGGCGCGGATCGCCGGACGCCCAGTTACGGACCGCGGCGGGCGTGCGGCCCGCATCGAGCAGCTTGCGCACGCTGGTGCCGAAGTCGAGTTGTTCGGGGCTGAGCGCGAACCTCATCGGCTGCTCCCTCTCGGTAGTCCGAGCAGCCGCTCGGCGATGATGTTGCGCTGAATCTCGTTGGTGCCCGCGTAGATCGGGCCGGACAGCGCGAACAGATAGCCGTCGGTCCACGGCCCGGATCGCTCGGCGGTCGCGCCGAGCACGTCCAGGGCGGTCTCGTGCATCGCGATATCGAGCTCCGACCAGAACACCTTGGTGATCGATGATTCGGCGCCGAGCTTGCCGCCCTCGTTGAGCCGGGTCACCGTGCCGAAGGTGTGCAGCCGATAGGCCTCGCTGCCGAGCCAGGCGTCCACCACGGCGTCGCGCTGTGCGGTGTTGGCCGGGTCGCCGGTGTCGAGCCACAGGTCGATCAACCGCTGGGCCGTCGCGCTGAACCGGCCGGGGCTGCGCAGTGACAGGCCGCGCTCGTTGCTCGAGGTGCTCATCGCCACCCGCCAGCCCTCGCCCGGCTCGCCGATCACATCGCGGTCGGGCACAAACACCTCGTCGAGGAAGATCTCGGCGAAGCCGGGCTCACCGTCCAGCTGTGGAATCGGGCGCACCGAAACACCATCGGCGGACAGCGGGAACATGACGTAGGTCAGCCCCTTGTGCCGCTCGGCCGCGGGGTCGCTGCGGAACAGACCGAAGGCCCAGTCCGCGTAGGCCGCTCGGGAACTCCAGGTCTTCTGACCACTCAGCAGCCAGCCGCCATTGGTGCGACGGGCGGTGGAACGGATGCCCGCGAGGTCACTGCCCGCCTCGGGCTCGGACCAGGCCTGCGCCCAGATATCGTCGGCGCGTGCCATTCTCGGCATGATCCGGTCGAGCTGCTCGGGAGTTCCGTGCTCGAACAGCGTTGGTGCCAAAAGGAAAATGCCGTTCTGGCTCACCCGGCCCGGCGCGCCCGCGGCGTAGTACTCCTGCTCGAACAGCACCCATCGCAGCAGGGAGGCGTCGCGGCCGCCGTACGACTCGGGCCAGGCGACCACCGAGAGGCGAGCGTCGGCGAGGGTGTGCTCCCAGGCCCGATGCGCCTCGAATCCGGCCTGCGTGTCCATCGAGGGCAGCGGTTGGGCGGGCTTGTTGGCGGCGAGGAACTCCCGGACCTCGGTCTGGAATTCCTGGGTCGCCTGGTCGATGTCGAGATCCACTACGTCGCCCCGTTCTCGGTCGAGGTCGCCTGCGCCTTCATCGTTTTGGCGTTCATGCCGCCCAGCGAGTCGGCGCCGACCTCCGCATTGTGCGCGTGCGCGAAGTGGTGCAGCCCGAACACCGAGTCCATCCCGGTGCGCATGCCCATCAGATCCTCCGCCTGGTTCACCGCCTTCTTGGTCAGCGCGAGACCGAATTGCGGCATGGCGGCGATCTTTTCGGCCAGCGCGAGCGTCTCGTCCTCCAGCTCGGCGCGCGGCACGACCCGGTTGACCATGCCCCATTCCTTGGCCTGCGCCGCACCGAACCGGTCACCGGTGAACAGGAACTCCTTCGCCGCGCGCGGGCCCATCACCCAGGGGTGCGCGAAGTATTCGACCCCCGGAATCCCCATCCGGACAACGGGATCGGAGAAGAAGGCGTCGTCCGACGCGATGATCAGATCGCACACCCAGGCCAGCATGAGCCCGCCGGCGATGCAGGCGCCCTGCACCATGGCGATGGTCGGCTTGGGGATCTCCCGCCAGCGCCTGCACATGCCGAGATACACCTCGAGCTCACGCGCGAAGCGCTGATCGCCGCCGACCTTGTCGACGTGGTCCCACCACAGCGCCGCCTTGTTCGGATAGCGGATGTGGTGATCGCGTCCCGGCGTGCCGATGTCGTGCCCGGCGCTGAAGTGTTTGCCGTTGCCCGCCAGCACGATCACGCCGACCTCGGGGTCTGCCACGGCCCGCTCGAACGCCGCGTCGAGGGCGTAGGTCATCACCGAGTTCTGCGCGTTGCGGTAGTCCGGCCGGTTCAGCGTGACGATCGCCGTGCGACCACGCACCTCGTACGTGACGACGTCACCCTCGTCCGGGATCGGTTCCGACATTACGAAATCTCCTCACGTAGTTGACGCTTGAGCACTTTCCCGGCGGCGCTGTAGGGCAGCTGGTCGCGGAACTCGATGAACCGCGGCACCTTGAAGTTGGCCAGCACGGTGGTGGCGTGGGCGAGCACCTGGTCCTCGGTGAGCGTCGCGCCCGGCTTGCGGACCACGAAAGCCTTGCCCACCTCACCCATTCGGGTATCCGGCACGCCGATCACGGCGGATTCGGCGATGCCGTCCAACCGCGCCAACGCCTGCTCGATCTCGGCCGGATACACGTTGAACCCGCCGGAGATGTACATGTCCTTGAGCCGGTCGGTGATCTTCAGGTATCCGCGTTCGTCCAGCGTGCCGACGTCGCCGGTGTGCAGCCAGCCCTCGGCATCGATGGTTTCCGCGGTGGCATCGGGATCGTCGAGGTAGCCGAGCATCACGTTCGGCCCGCGCAGCAGCACCTCGCCGTTGGGCGCGAGGCGCAGCTCGAAGTCGGCGATCGGGCGGCCGCAGGTGCCCGCGATGGTCGCCGCGTCGTCGTCCGCGCGGCACATGGTGCCGAATCCCGCCGCCTCGGACAGCCCGTAAGCCGTGATGACGACGTCGAAGTCGAGCTCCGCGCGCATTCGCTCGATCAGCACCACCGGGACGGTCGCCGCCCCGGTGACGGCCACCCGCAGCGAGCTGAGGTCGAACTTGTCGCGGTCGGGGTAGTCGAGAATCGTCTGGTAGATGGTCGGCGGTCCGGGCAGCACCGTGACCTTCTCCTCGCTCACCAATCGCATGGTGGCGGGCACGTCGAACACCGCCTGCGGGATGATCACGGCCCCGGTGACCAGGCAGGCAAGGATGCCCGCCTTATAGCCGAAGTTGTGGAAGAACGGGCTGACCACCAGATACCGGTCGTCGCCGCGCAACGTCGCGCACTCCGCCCAGGCCCGCACCACCGACAGCGCCTGCCGATGGGCGACCACGGTGCCCTTGCTGCGGCCGGTGGTGCCGGAGGTGAACAAGATGTCGGAGGTGTCCTCGGGGCTGACCGCCGACGCGCGCTCTTCCGCTTCGGCAGGCGTGGCCTTTTCGGCGACCCCGGCGAGCTCGGACCAGTCGAATGCGGTCTCGTCACTGGTCCGGGTGCCCGGTTCGACGGGGATGACGATGACGGTCTCGATATCGAGTTCCGGGGCGCTCACGCGCAATTCGGCGAGCCGGTCGCGGCCGAGGAAGGTGCCCGCGATGAACAACGCCCTGGCGTCGACCCGGCGCAGCACGTCGGCGGCCTCGTCGGCGACGTAGCGGGTGTTCAACGGCACCAGCGACGCGCCGACATAGTGGGCGGCCAGCGCCGCGACGACCCAGTGGTGGGTATTGGGCGCCCACATGGCCACCCGGTCACCGGACTGCACGCCGCGCGCGATGAGCGCCCGCGCCACCTCCTGAACCGCCGCGAGCAGCTGCGTCCAGTCCAGCCGGACCGCGCCGTCGGCGAGGGCGGGAGCGGTGCCGAACGTGGCCGCGGCATGCCGCAGCGCCAGCGGAGTCGTCAGAGCAGGGGTTGTCACGGTGGTCCTTACGTCCGTGTCGGGCACTTATGCGAGCGCCCTACAAAGCAAGTGCTTGGTAGGTTATCCTACCGGCGTGGGTGCGATCCAGACCTCAGAATCCGACACCGCCGCGTCCGGCGGGCGGTTTTCCGCGACGCAAGACGCGCGATTCGCCGCCGAGGTGCGCGAGTGGCTGGCGGAGAACCTGAACGGCGAATTCCGCGAGCTGCGCGGGCTCGGCGGACCGGGCCGGGAACACGAGGCCTTCGACGAGCGCCTGGCCTGGGACCGGCACCTGGCCGCCGCGGGCTGGACCTGCCTGGGCTGGCCGAAGGAGTACGGCGGCCGCGAGGCGACCGTGCGCCAGCAGGTGATCTTCCACGAGGAATACGCGAAAGCGAACGCGCCCGCCCGGGTTTCGCACGTCGGCGAGGAACTGCTCGGGCCGACCGTGCTCGCCTTCGGCACCCAGGCGCAGAAGGACCGCTTCCTGCCCGGCATCCGTACCGTCGGCGAGCTGTGGTGCCAGGGCTATTCGGAGCCGGGCGCGGGCTCGGACCTGGCCGCGATCACCACCGCGGCGCGGCTGGACGGCGACGAATGGTCGATCAACGGCCAGAAGATCTGGACCTCGCTGGCCCACGTCGCCGACTGGTGCTTCGTGATCGCCCGCACCGAGCGCGGCTCGGTCCGCCACAAGGGCCTGTCCTACCTGCTGGTTCCGATGCGCCAGCCCGGCATCGACGTGCGCCCGATCATCCAGCTCACCGGCACCTCGGAGTTCAACGAGGTCTTCTTCGACGACGCGCGCACCGCCGCGGACCTGGTGGTCGGCGCGCCGGGCGAGGGCTGGCGCATCGCCATGGGCACCCTGACCTTCGAGCGCGGCATCTCCACCCTCGGCCAGCAGATCAGGTTCGCCAGGGAGCTGGCCGACGTCGAGGCGCTGGCCCGCCGCACCGGGGCCGCCGACGATCCGCTCATCGCCGACCGGATCGACCGGGCCTGGGTGGGCCTGCGGGTACTGCGCGCGCACGCCATCCGCACCATGGAGGGCGCGGGCGTGGACGACGGGGGACAGGCCTCGGTCGCGAAACTGTTGTGGGCCAACTGGCATCGCGGACTCGGCGAGCTCGCCATGGCCGTGCTCGGCCCGGCCGGCCTGGTGGCCGAGGAGAACGACTTGAACGAATGGCAGCGGCTGTATCTGTTCACCCGCGCCGACACCATCTACGGAGGTTCGAACGAAGTGCAGCGCAACATCATTGCCGAGCGCGTGCTCGGTCTGCCGCGGGAGGCGCGTCCATGAGGTCTGTGACGGAGCCGAGCGCCGGCGAGGTGCAGTCATGAGCGGCCTATCGGTGGCGCCGGCTCCCATCCCCGGGCACGGTCTGCTGACCGGCCGTGCCGCCGTCATCACCGCCGCGGCGGGCACCGGCATCGGCTCGGCCACCGCGCGCAGGCTGCTCGCCGAGGGCGCGGATGTGGTCGTCTCCGATTGGCACGAGCGGCGTTTGGCCGAGACGGCCACCGAACTCGCGGCCGAGTTCCCGGACCGCAAAGTCGCCTCGATCGCCTGCGACGTGCAGAGCACCGAGCAGGTCAACGCGCTGGTTCAGGGTGCGGCCGAGGCGCTCGGCCGGATCGACATCATGGTCAACAACGCCGGGCTCGGCGGCGAGACCCCGGTGGTCGACATGACCGACGAACAGTGGGATCGCGTCCTCGACATCACCCTCAACGGCACCTTCCGCTGCACCCGTGCGGCGCTGGGCTACTTCCGTGCCGCGGGCCACGGCGGCGTGATCGTCAACAACGCCAGCGTGCTCGGCTGGCGCGCGCAACACGGTCAGGCCCATTACGCCGCGGCCAAAGCCGGTGTGATGGCGCTGACCCGGTGCAGTGCCGTCGAGGCCGCCGAACTCGGCGTGCGGATCAACGCGGTCGCGCCGAGCATCGCCAGGCACGCTTTTCTGGACAAAGTCAGTTCGACCGAACTGCTCGACCGGCTCTCCGAGCGGGAAGCTTTCGGCCGGGCCGCCGAGCCCTGGGAGGTCGCCGCCACCATCGCCATGCTGGCCAGTGACTACACCTCGTATCTGACCGGTGAGGTCGTTTCGGTCAGCAGTCAGCGCGCCTGACGGCAGGCAATATTTTCGTGCATCGGGACAACGGCACCCCGGGAATTCGGCGATCCACCGTAGTTTCCCAACATCTTTCGCTATCGAGCTATCCAATCGCTGTCCGGTAACCGGTGGTTCGTGGCGGCGAGCCGCACGGACTGGACGGGCGGGTGGGCCGGGTGATCCGTATGTGCACGGACGCGCCAGAGTGCGTTCGCCTTCCAGCGCTCCGCGTACATCGAGCAAATGGGCGGCTGATCAGGTAGAAAAGCCCAAGCCAGATGCGGCCGGGGTGTGCGATGCTGGATTACATCGGATCCCGCACTCTCCAAAGGGGCGATGGCTATGGGCCTGGATAGCCCAGCTGCCCGCGAACAACTGGAACTCGAATTGGTGCGCGAGGTGGTGCTAGCCAGGCGCAGACTGGACAGCATGGTACTCGCCGCGCTAACTCTCGGCGCCGAGCTGATCGAGCACACGTCCGAGTACGCGACCGCCGTGCGCGCCGCCCAGATTCTCGAGCAGTACGCCGTCGACGAGCGGGCGGTCACCCGCGACCCGCGCGGCGCACTACGCGCCGATATGGCCCGAGATCGGGAGCGGGCCAAGCAGATCGGGCTCGGCACCGATCACGCGGAGACCGAGCAGGACCGGCGCAGACATCGGCAGTCCGCCCTGCTGTGCGAGGTGCGCGCGGACCTGCTCGACGTGGTGGCGAAGTGCCGGAAGTTCCGGTTCGACCGGGTCGCCTTCGACGAGGAGATCGCGCAGGGCCTCTGCAACGCCACCGACAAGCTGGTGATCGGCGCCGATATGGATACCTATCAGGCCTGGCAGCGCGGCATGGTGCTCAAGCTGATCGAAGAGCCGATGGCCTACGGCCCGCCGCGGGTGATGGCGACGGTGGACGCCGGGCCGGGGCGCGGGCAGCTCACCGTCGAATGGGACAGTTGCGAACGCAGGCTCGCGCTGGTGGCCCGGTTGGCGAGGGCGGGCATCGCGCCCGTGGTGATCTGCGATCGGCTGCTGGCGGACCTATCGATGTCCTCACCGCTGCGCTATTCGATGCGCTGAGCAATTACTCCCCACTGCTGGACGGATCAATCGCGCGCCGCCCTGTACCAAGCAAATGCTTGGTTGTATTATGGCCGATGTGACCGCACCCGACGCTTCGAAATCAGCACGGCGCAATGAACTGCTCGCGCTGGCGGCCGAACTGTTCGCCGAGCGCGGACTGCGCGCCACCACCGTGCGCGACATCGCCGACGCGGCCGGAATTCTATCGGGGAGCCTTTACCACCACTTCGATTCCAAAGAGTCCATGGTGGACGAGATCCTGCGCGGCTTCCTCGACGATCTGTTCGGGCACTACCGCGAGATCGTCGGCGCCGGGCTCAGCTCGCGAGACACCTTGGAAGCCTTGGTGATCGCGTCCTACCAGTCCTTCGACCGGCACCACGCCGCGGTCGCGATCTACCAGGCCGAGGCCAAGCGCCTGCGCACCGCCGAGCGGTTCACCTACATCGCCGACTACAACCGCGAGTTCCGCGAGCTCTGGCATCGCGTACTCACCAACGGCGTGACCGACGGCAGCTTCCGGCCCGAGATCGACGTCGAACTGGCCTACCGATTCCTGCGCGACACCGTGTGGGTCGCGGTGCGTTGGTACCAGCCGGGCGGTGCCATCACCGTCGACAACCTCGCCAAGCAGTACCTGACCATCGTGCTCGACGGGCTCACCGTCTCCGATCAGCACACCACGTAGGAGTTCTCTGATGTCAGCACCATCCGCACCCCGCCGCCCCTATACCCCGCTGCGGGACGCCTACGTGATCGATGCCGTGCGCACCCCGGTCGGCAAGCGCGGCGGCGCGCTGGCCGCCGTGCACCCCGCC
>NZ_BJXA01000087.1 GCF_007990755.1 Nocardia ninae NBRC 108245
GCAGTCATGACCGCCGCGATCCGCACCGAGGGATTGACCAAGCACTACGGCAAACACGTTGCCATCACCGGCCTCGACCTGGCCGTGCAGCCGGGCGAGGTGTTCGGCTTCCTCGGCCCCAACGGCGCGGGCAAGTCCACCACCATCCGCATCCTGCTCGACCTGATCCGGCCGACCGCGGGTCGCGTCGAGGTGCTCGGCATCGATCCCAGGGCAGGCGGCGCGGAGCTGCGCAGGCGAATCGGTTATCTGCCGGGCGAGTTAGCGATCGAGGGCCGCAATACCGCGCGTGAGCTGCTCGGTTTCCTCGCCGATCAGCACGGCACCGTGCCGGCGCGCCGGATCATCGAGCTCGCCGACCTGCTCGACCTCGACCTGTCCAGGAAGGTCGGCGCCATGTCCAAGGGCAACAAGCAGAAGGTCGGCCTCGTCGCCGCCTTCATGCACCGGCCCGATCTGCTGATCCTGGACGAGCCCACCTCGGGCCTGGATCCGCTACTGCAACAACGGTTTCTGGATCTGGTATCCGAGGCCAAGGCCAACGGGCAGACCGTGTTCATGTCCTCGCACGTCCTCAGCGAGGTGCAGCAGACCGCCGATCGGGCCGTCATCATGCGCGCCGGACAGCTGCTCGGCACCGAGAACGTGGACGAACTGCGCAGGCGCGCAACGCGTTCGGTCGAGCTGGTGTTCGGCGCGGAGGTGTTCGCCGACGACTTCGCCCGGTTGCCCGGGGTGCGCGAGCTGAGCGTCGAGGGAAAGACGTTGCGCTGCACCACCGAAGGCGAGGTGGACGAGCTGTTCAAGACCGCGGCCAAGTACCGGCTGGTGAGCGTGCTGTCCACCGAGCCGGACCTCGAGCAGATCTTCTTCAGCCTGTACGGGCGCTGAACCTACCTATCGCACAGGAGAACTCGACATGACTCGCTCGGCCTTCACCCAGACACTGAAGGAACAGCGCCGCGGACTCGTCGGCTGGTCGATCGGCATGGCCGTCGTCCCGCTGCTGTATCTGCCGTCCTACCAGTCCTTGAAGGAGCAGGGCTCCCTCGATATCAAGCAGAACCGGATGTATGAAGCCATGGGCCTGAGCGACTTCGCCAGTGCCACCGGATATCTCAATGCGACGGTCTTCTCGCTGATGGGCTTGCTGTTGTTGCTCATCTTCGCGGTCACCTTCGCGAGCAGGTCGGTGACCCAGGAGGAGAACGGGATGCTGGACCTGCTGCTGGCCCAGCCCATCGGCCGAACAAACCTGCTCGCGCAACGATGTGCCGCACTGGCGGTGCAGACCACGGTGGTCACCGCCGTGCTCACGCTGAGCGTTCTTGCCGGGGCGACCGCGGGCACGTTGAACATTCCCGCCGGACACGTACTGGCTGCGAGCGCTGGGGTGGGACTGCTGGCTTTCGCAATCGGCACGATCACACTGTTGATCGGCGCGGTCACCGGAAAGCGTTCGTTGACACTGGGACTCGCATCGCTGGTCGCGGTGGCGGGCTACCTCGCCAATAACCTCGGCGGCATGTTCGACGGCACCGAATGGCTGCGCAAGATGTCGCCCTTCTACTACGCGAACGGCGGTTCGCCACTGGTAAACGGGTGGAACGGCGCCCATCTGACAGTCCTGATCGCGCTCGCCGCCGTAGCCCTCGGGCTCGCGCTGCGCGCCTTCGAACGCCGCGATCTCGCGGTCTGACCGCACCGGACGGGGCGAGCCGACACGGCCGCCCCGTTTACCCCTATCCACACTATCGAAGGGATACTCGACCGATGAGCGAGGACAACCCCACCCCGGAACAGCTGGCCTTCGTGGAGGATTTCGCTCTCGTCCTGGAGCGCATGGGTCTGGTCCGGATGGTTGGCCGAGCAGCCGGTTGGCTCCTGATCGCCGATCCGCCGGAGCAGACGTTCGGCCAGATCGCCGACGCACTGCAAGCCTCCAAAGGCTCCATCTCCAGCGCGCTCAAGACCCTCGTCACGATGCGCTGGGTCGACAAGATGTCCAAGCCGGGCGACCGCAAGGACTACTACGCCATCCGCCCCGGCATCCTGCCCGAACTGACCCGCCAGCAGAGCGGCATGTACAGCGACCTCACCACCATGACCTCCCGCGGCCTCGCCCTGTTCGACGACCCCGATGGCGACAAGGCCGCCCGCGTCCGCGACATGCACGAATTCTTCGTCTGGATGGGCAAGGAACTCCCCGCCCTGATCGACCGCTGGTACGCCGAGCACCGCTCCTGAATCAGGCGAGCAGCTTGGTTTTCAGTGCGGCGAGGTCGGTGTCGGTGAGCTGCAAGCCGGTGCGCAGGTAGTTGTCGAAGCTGCCGTAGGTCTGGTTCACCTGGTCGAAAGCGGCGTCGAGCCAAGGCTGTTGGACACCGTTGATCGGGTCGGCGGGGGTGGCGTTGCGGTACTGGTTGGACAGCAGGTAGTCCTGGTTGACGGTGTCGCGGTCGACGCCGAGGAGGGTGAGCAGGACAGCGGCGGTCCAGCCGGTACGGTCCTTGCCCGCAGTGCAGTGGAACAGCACCGCGCCGTCGGTGGCGATGATGTCGTGCAGCACCGCGGCGAAGGCCTGGTTGGCGCCGGGGGCGGTGATGAACGCGCGGTAGAGGCTGTCGCCGCCGGTCAGCGTGCTGACCAGCACCTCGGGCGGGGCCTGGCCGATGACGTCGTCCCAGTTGGCGCTCGCGCCGGCGGGCACCTTGTCCGGTCCGATCGCGCGCTCGTAGACGGTGCGCAGATCGTCCACGACGCGGACCTGACGGCCGGACAGCTCGGCGAGGTCGGCCGGGGTCGCGTTGTTCAGCTGACCGGTGCGGTAGACCAGGCCGGTGCGGACCGTCTGGCCGGTGCCGGTCCGATATCCGCCGAGGTCGCGGGCATTCTGCACACCCTGCAAGTTCAGCGACCGGTCGAACGCGACCGCCGACGCGGCGGGCGGTTCGGCGAGCGCGGCGCCGGTCACCGGGCCGAAGGCGACGGCGAGTCCGGCGGCCAGCGCGATCGGGGTACGAAGCGAGCGGGTCATGCGAGTGCTCCTAATCATCGGTTCCCCCGATGCGCCAGCAAACCAACTGAAACATCAGTTGGTCAAACGGTGCGATTTACGCCGCGACCTCGAACCGCGACAGCGCGAGCAGCCGCGAAATGGCCCGCAGATACTTCTTGCGGTAACCCCCGTCGAGCATCTCCTGCGAGAAGATCTGGTCGAGCTTGGCTCCGGAAACGGTCACCGGAATGCTCGCGTCGTAGAGCCGGTCGGCCAGCACCACCACACGCAACGCCACGGCCTGATCGGCGACGGGATGCACGTTCGCGATGAACACCGACGAAACCCCGGAGATCAGCGCGCCGAACTTCGACGGATGCAGCGTGCTCAGATGCTTCAGTAGCGCGTCGAAGTCGTCGAGCGTGGAACCCGGTGTGGCAGCGGCCCGTTCGGTCAGCACCGCCGACGACGTCGGCTCCGGCGCGGGCGGCAGATCGCGGTGCCGGTAGTCCGGTCCGTCGACGCGCACCGGTTCGAAGATCGAGCCGAGCTTCTTGATCTCACGCAGGAAGTCCTGTGCGGCGAAACGACCTTCGCCGAGCTGACCCGGCAGCGTGTTCGAGGTCGCCGCGATCGAGACGCCCTTCGCGGACAGCTCGGTCAGTAGCCGCGAGACCAGCATGGTGTCGCCGGGATCGTCGAGCTCGAATTCGTCAATGCACAGCACGCTGTTCGCCGACAAGCGCTCCACCGCATTGCTGAAGCCAAGGGCGCCAACGAGATTGGTCACCTCACCGAAGGTGCCGAACGACTTCGGCGCAGGCGCGCTGTGGAAGATCGAGGCGAGCAGGTGGGTCTTGCCGACACCGAACCCGCCGTCGAGGTACAGCCCCGCGCCGGACACCTGCTTCTTCTTGCCGAACAGGCTCTTCTTGTTCGCAGCCTTGTGGATCTTGGCGACCTCGCCGGCGAACTCCTCGGCCTTGCGCACCGCCGCCGCCTGGCTCGGCTCCTTGGGGTCGGGAATGTAGGACCCGAAGCTGACCTCGTCGAACATCGGCGGGGGCACCATCTGGGCGACGAGCTGGTCGGCCGGAACCTCAGGGTGGCGGTCGACGAGGCGTTCTTGCATGTGCGAAGCCTAATGACGTGGTGAGATCTATGTTCATGCAGCGTAGCCACAATGCGATCCAGCTCACAGACCTGACACCGGACGACCTAGCCCAGCTGTACGCGTACCCGGCCGAGCTTCGCGAGCCCCATGTCCGCGCGAACTTCGTGTCCAGCATCGACGGCGCCGCGACCAGCGATGGACAGTCCGCGGGCCTGGGCACACCGGCCGACAAAACCGTGTTCCTGATGCTTCGCGAACTCGCCGACGTGGTCCTGGTTGGCGCGGGCACGGTCCGCGCCGAGAACTACGGTGGGGCCAGGACCGATCCGCAGCGCAGGCGGGCGCTGCACGAGCGCGGCATCGGTGGTCATCCGGACGGTACGGCGCCGCCGATCGCGGTGGTCACCGCGAGCGCGGCGATCGATGTGGGCGCCCGACTGCTCACCGATACGACGGTCCCGCCGTTGATCATCACCACGACCACCGCCCCGGCGGACCGCAAACAGCAACTGGCCGACGCGGGCGCGGATGTGGTCGAGGCGGGCGATCTCGCGGTGACCCCCAAGGCCTTGCTGCGAGTGCTCGCCGAGCGCGGGTTACATCGCGTGCTGTGTGAGGGCGGCCCGCATTTGTTCGGCGAGCTGCTGGCCGCCGACGCCGTCGACGAGCTGTGCCTGACTACCGCACCTCTGCTGGTCGGTGGCACCGCGCGGCGAATTTCGCTGTCCGCGCACGAGTTCGACCGACCCATGTCCCGCGCGCACATCCTGCTCGACGACGACGGCACGATGCTGACCCGATGGGCCCGTGCATGAAACAACCGCCCGAACCTGGCAGGCTGTAGCGCATGCGCTGGACTCGGGCCGTCGTGCTGGCCGCGACACTCTCGATCATGATCGCCGGATGCGGGGCGGGACCCTCCGACCGTCCCGGTGTCGCCGTCGAGCGCGATCGGGTCGGCGGCACTGCCACCACCTCGGCCGCCCCGGCCCCGCCGCCGAGCGCCGACGTGCCCAAGACCGACCTGCCGTGGAAGGACTGCACCACGCCGACGCTGGACCTGCTCGGCCTCGGCCCCGCTCCGGCGGGCCTGGTGCTGGACTGCGCGGAGTACACCACCCCGATCGACGCGGGCGGCAGCGTGCTCGGCAACTTCCGCGCCGCCGCGATGCGCGCCCGGCTGCCGCAGACGCCCGCGGACGCCGCCCCGCTGGTCCTCACCTCCGGCGCGGACCGCTCCTCCACGGCCACCCTCGCCGGACTCGCCGTCGGCCCCGCGAGCGCCGTGCTGGCCGCACGCCCGATCGTCGCGGTAGACCGGCGCGGCATCGGCAGCTCGCAGCCGCTGGACTGCCTGTCCGCCGAAGTGCGCAAAGGACTGGCCGACAACGCCCAATTCGGGCCGGGCGCAAACGATCCCGTCGACGCGATGGTCTCGCTGAGCCAGGACGGCACCATCGCCTGCCGCGACTTCCTGCAGCCCTACGAGGGCACCTTCGACGCACCGCACGCCGCCGACGACCTCGAACAGCTGCGCAGGCAATGGCAGGTCGAGCGCATCGCGCTGCTCGGCACCGGCAACGGCGCGAAGGTCGCGCTCAGCTACGCCCGCAAGTACGGCGATCACCTGGCCCGGCTCGTCCTCGACTCCCCCGAGGCCGTCGGCGCGGACGCCGTCACCAGGGCCGAACAGCAGCTCGAAGGCGCGGAGGCCGCGTTGACCGCCTTCGCGCAGCGCTGCACCGGGGTCAGCTGTTCGCTCGGCCCGGATCCGCGCGCCGCGATCACCGATCTGGTCAACCGGGCCGGTTCCGGTGGGCTGGGCGACATCTCGGTCAACGCGCTGCTCACCGCGGTCTCCGGCTTCCTCGGCAGCCCGCGTGCCGACCAGTCCAACCGGGTTCGCGAACTCGCCGACGCGCTGTCCGCGGCCGGGCGCGGCGACCGCGCTGCGCTCGGCACCTTGATCCAGCGCGAATCGGCGGCCATCGGCGGTGACGGTCAATTCGTCAACCGCTGCACCGACACTCAGCAACCGCCGACGCCGACCAAGGCCAAGGAACTGATGGGCACCTGGGATGCGAAGTACCCGGTGTTCGGTAAGAACATGGCGGTCGGGCTGATGGAGTGCGCGGCCTGGCCGGTGTCGACCGCGCCTGGAATGCCGGAGAAACTCAGCATTCCGGTGCTAGTGCTCGGCGGAATCGCCGACCCGGTGGTCGGCAATGCCGGGCAGGCGTCGGTCGCCGGAGCGCTCGGCGCGGCGGGGGCGCGGCACGCGGGCGTCACCTGGCAGGGCTGGGGCCACCCGGTGTCCAACCACTCGAGTTGTGCGCAGCGCACCATGGTCGAGTATCTGAAGGACGCGAAGCTGCCCGCCGACGGCACCGCCTGCCCCGCCTGATCCGCCGCCGCGAACAGCCCTTCTAGCGGCGCGTCGCACAGGTCCGGACAACCGTCGCAACCTGATCCGGTGTACCGTGCCCCAGTGTTACTTCGACAGCTCGAGCCCCGCACTGCTCGCACCACCGCCGAGGTGATCAAGTTCGCACTCTGGCCCATCGCGGTCATGACCGTGCTGAACCGGGTTTTCATCAAGGCTGTCAATGGTTTCATCACCGACGACTTCCGGCCGGTCTACCAGGCCTCGCTCGACTTTCTCAACGGGCGGCCGGTGTACACGGCGAACTTCGATTCGGTCGATCCGCACTACCTCTACTACCCGAGCGGCACACTGCTCATCGCGCCGGTGGCGTGGGTGCACGACTACGAGAAGGCCCGCTGGCTGTTCATCCTCCTGAACGCCGCCGCGATCATCCTCGCCTGGTATCTGCTGCTGCGGCTGTTCCGGTTCACCGTGAATTCCGTTGTCGCGCCGGTGTTGCTGCTGGCGATGTTCATGTCGGAGACAGTGACCAACACGCTGGTGTTCACGAACGTCAACGGGTGCATCCTGCTGGCCGAGCTGCTGTTCCTGCATCTGCTGCTCAAACGGCGAGACCTGTGGGCAGGTCTCGCACTCGGATTGAGTCTCGCGGTGAAACCGACGCTGGCACCGCTGCTATTGATCGCACTGGTTCGCGGGCAGTGGAAGGTGTTCATCACCGCGCTGGGTGTGCCGATCGTGCTGACCGCGATCGCCTGGCCGATGTCGAAGGACCCGGAGAAGTTCCTCAGCCACACCGCGCCGTACCTGTTCGAGACCCGCGACTACTTCAACAGTTCCATCCCCGGCAACGGCGAGTACTACGGGCTGCCGCCGTGGCTGGTCTGGGGCATCCGGGTCGGCATGGGCATCCTGGTCGCCATCTCGCTGTGGCTGCTGTACCGCTACTACCGCGACGACGAGCTGTTCTTCGTGTGCACCGCGTCCGGTGTGCTGCTCGCCGGGTCGTTCCTGCTGCTGTCGCTGGGGCAGATGTACTACTCGATGATGCTGTTCCCGTTCCTGATGACGGTGGTGCTGCGCAATTCGGTAATGCGCAACTGGCCGGCATGGTTGGCGGTATTCGGGTTCATGAGTTACGACAAGTGGCTGTCCGAGCGACCCGGCTGGCAGCACTGGGGTCGCGACCTCGAGTATCTGCGCATCACCTTCGGGTGGGGTTTGCTGGTGATCGTGATCTTCTGCGTGCTCGGTGAGCGGTATCTGGCCGCGAAGCGGGAAGGGCGTCTGGCGTTCGGCATCGACCCCACCTGGTTCAAGCCTGTGCCGAGCGGTGCGCACGCCACCACGACTGATTCGCCCAGCTCAGCCAATGGCTCCGCGACGACGGTGGCGAAACCTATTAGCGTGGAGTGATGAGTTCCGAAGCCGATACGTCCCTGCCCGCGCCGCGGATCCAGCTGACGCCGCAGGAATGGCGCGCCAAGCTGAACCCCGAGGAATACGCGGTGCTGCGCGAGGCCGCCACCGAACGACCCTTCGTCGGTGAATACACCGACACCAAGACCGATGGCGTCTACGAATGCCGCGCCTGCGGTGCCGAATTGTTCCGCAGCACAGAGAAATTCGACTCACATTGCGGGTGGCCGTCGTTCTTCGATCCGGCGAAGTCCGAAGCGGTGATCCTGAAATCGGACGACACCCTCGGCATGCACCGGGTCGAAGTGCTGTGCGCGAATTGCCACAGCCACCTCGGCCACGTGTTCGAGGGCGAGGGGTACAACACGCCCACCGACAAGCGCTACTGCATCAACTCCATCTCGCTGCGACTGCACCCCTCGGACAGCGCAGCGGAGTAATCCGCAACCAAGCACTGGACCGAAGAGTACGTTTCCCCGCCCCGACCCGCACGCCCCGAAAACCCGGGGCTTGCCGGTCATTAGCTCAGGGCAGGGCGTTGATGAGTTTGTCGATCTCTACGCGGGGGCCGGTGAAGAAGGGGACTTCTTCGCGGACGTGCAGGCGGGCCTCGGTGGCGCGCAGGTCGCGCATCAGGTCGACGATGCGGTGCAGTTCGGGGGCCTCGAAGGCGAGGATCCATTCGTAGTCGCCGAGGGCGAACGAGCTGACCGTGTTGGCGCGCACGTCGGGGTAGCCGCGGGCGGCCTTGCCGTGGTCGGCGAGCATCTTGCGCCGCTCGTCGTCGGGCAGCAGATACCACTCGTAGGAGCGGACGAACGGGTAGACGCAGATGTAGTTGCCCGGGTCCTCGCCGGCCAGGAACGCGGGCACGTGACTCTTGTTGAACTCCGCGGGACGGTGCAGCGCCACATTGCTCCACACCGGGGCGCTGGCCCGGCCCAGCTCGGTCGTGCGCCGGAAGTCGGCGTAGGCAGCCTGCAGATCCTCGACGCGCTCGGCGTGCGTCCAGATCATGAAGTCGGCGTCGGCGCGCATCCCCGCCACGTCATAGACGCCGCGCACCACCACGTCACGATCGGCAAGACCCTCGAAGAACGCCCGCGCCTCCTTGATCGCGGCAGCCCGGTCGTCGCCGAGCACACCCGGCTGCACCTGGAACACCGAGAACATCAGGTAGCGAATGGTCGAGTTGAGTTCCTGATAATCGAGTCGCGCCATGCCCCCATCGTGCCACCCGCAAGATTGACTCTGCCCTGCGGTCCTGGTCACGTTCCGCCGCTGGGTGCAGGCGAGCCAACGCCTGCTGGTAGCCCGGCATCCGCTGCTGAAATGGCTACAGCGCAGCCAGCCCGCAGCTATCGCCGGTGGTGGGCTCACGTCGAATCGCCGGTCGCGCTTCGTCGCTCGCGGCAGCGATGCCGCAACGCTCGAGGTGAAGCTAGCAAGCTGCCGATGCAGTGCGCTGGACAGGCTCGGGGACGAGATAACTTGCGGGCGTACAGATGCGATGCGCGGCGGCATGGCCTGACCGACGCAAGCAGGGCTATTGCCTGACACGACGCGGACAGTGATGCGGGCGGCGCCGGTGATGCAGGCGGCGCCGGTGATGCCGGCGAGGATACCCGTCCCCTGCGCGAGACAGCCGCGAGTACGAATCAGCCTGCGGCAGTCCGACAGCGGCGTTGCGGGAGGCGGTCCCGGCAGCGACGCCGACCCCGTTACGATGGCGACATAGGCGGGGACGCCTGTCCGTGCGGGCGACAGCCGCGAGTACGAGTCAGGTTGCGGCAGCAGCGATGCGGCGCGTGCAGCATTGCCTGCGGCGGCGCAGACAGCGTAGGCGCTGCCAGCGGAGACACCCGCGCTCTGCGGGAGACAGCGTCGAGCACGAGTCGGCTTGCCGCAGTGGCGATACGGCGGGGCAGCGGCATCGCCCGACGCGATGCAGGCGGCGTGGGCGATGCAGGTGGGGACGCCGATGCCGTGCCGATGGCGACACAGGCGGGGACGCCCCGCGCCGTGCGGAAGCCAGCCGCGAGTACGAGTCAGGTTGCGGCAGTGGCGATGCGGCAGGCGGCGGCGTTGCCCGACGCGACGCAGGCGGGGACGCCGACTCCGTGTAGGTAGGCGCCGGCGATGGCGAGACCGTCGAGGGTGGCGACGGACTGTTCGATGGCGGCGATGCGATCGATGTGTCCTGGGGCGTATTGGGCCAGTCCGACGCGCCAGCGTTGAACTACCGCGGACAGTGGGTTGATGGGGACGCCGGTGACGGTGGCCAGATCTTCGGCGGCGGCGGTGATCAGGTCGGCGTCGGACCAGGACAGGGTCGAGTCGTCGCCGAATTTGGCGAATGAGGCGCGGACCAAGGCTGTTTCGCGTTGGGCGAGGTGGGTCCACTTGCGGCTGGACAGCGTGAACGCTTTGGCGCGCAATGGTTCTCCGGTGGCGATCAGGATGCCCGAGTTCTGCGGGAGGGCGGTGTCGCGCGGGAGGGCAAGTGCGACAACGACCGACGAGGACAGTTCGATGCCCGCGAGCGCGGCGGCGGCGTCCGGTGCGACGGTGCCGAGCAGTCGGGCGGTGATCGGCGCGGGGGTGGCGAGCACGACGCCGTCGACCGCGCCGATCGGGTCGACCACCCAGCCGCGCAACCCGCGGGCGAGCCGAGTGGCCGGTGTCGCGGTGACGAATTTCGCACCGGATCGCGCGGCCAGCGCCTCCAGCAGCACTTGGTAACCGTCGCGGAGCCCACCGAATACCGGGGCGTCCGACGGCGGCGGCAGCGCGACGGACACCGCGTGGGTGAGGCTCGGCGCACCGTCGTCCAGCGCGGCGGCCAAGGTCGGCAGGGCGGCGCGCACACCGATCGAACGGGAACTCCCCGCGTACACGCCGCCGAGCAGCGGATCCACACTGCGCTCCACGACCTGGGCACCGAATCGGTCGGCGATCAGGCGGTACACGTCGACGTCCGCGCCGGGCTCCCAGGCCAGCGGCCGCTGCGGTTCCCCGGCGATCTGCTCGATCGTCGCCGCGTCGACCAGCCCCCGCATCGATTCGGCCGACGCCGGTATCCCCATCAACGTCCGCTCGGGCAACGCATGCGTCACCCCGCCCGACCACACCAGGGGCCGCAATCCCGCGGGCGTCACCAGCTGCGTCTCCAGCCCGACCTCGCGCAGCAACTCCGGCACCTCGGGCCGTCGCCCGACGAACGCCTCCGCCCCGAGATCCAAAGGCCCCCTGGCTAGTTCACCGGTATAGAGAATCCCGCCCACCCGCTCGGCCCGATCCAGCACCAGGATGTCCGCCGCAGGCCCGAGCAGCATCCGCAAACGATATGCAGCGGACAGCCCGCTGATCCCACCGCCGACCACAGCGATCCTCATAACCTGACGGTATCCCTCCCCCGCCCATAGCCCGCGACCGGTCCGCCCTCGCAGCGACGACCGCCACACCCGACTTCGCCCACTCTCGGGGCGCTCTAGTGGGCACCGGCCGGCCGCGCACAGCAGCCGCATCGGCTTGCGCTGCCCGCACCACGGCGCGGGCCCGGTGTCGGGCAAACGGCCGGACCTATGCGCCCGTCCAGCGCACGCAGAGCATCAGCCGCACCGATTCTCGGGCTCCGCACTGACTTCAGGGCCGTAGAGCGAGTGCAAATCCCGAGAGTAGGTGCGTCTTCTCCCGATCAGTGAGATCGGCAACACCAGCGGAGCGCGGGGGTGGGTTACGTGCCGCTCACGATGATGTCCGCGTGGGCGCGGGAGTTGTCGGTGGCGAAGTGGTTGTCTTCGTCGGCCATCCACTGTTCCCACAGCGGGAGCGCGGCAGACCCGTCGCGTTCGAGACCGCGCGCCAAGCGCAGAGCCGGTGGGGTGTCGACCCAGATGGCCAGCGACAGCCGCGCACGAACGGCGGCGCGGGCGGCGGACACTCCCTCCAGTACCACCACACCGCCCGGTGCGACCTCATGCCATTCGGCCAACGCGCGTTGTTCCCAGTCGTACCGCTGGTAGCGACCCGGCTCGTCACGGCCGAGCGGTTCGAGCACCTGGCTCTCCAACCGCGGCCACCAGTCCAGTGCGTTGTCCCACGACGCGAAGCTGTCGGTCGGCACGACGGTGGCGTCACATGCGCGCGCGAGTTGAGCAGCCAGCGTTGACTTTCCAGCTCCACCCGGCCCGTCGATCGCGACCAACCTGGTGGAACCGAGGCGCGGCTCGCTCGCCTGCACCCGCGCCATGATCTGCGCGAGCACTACAGTTCGTGCACCAAATCGACGAGTGCCGTCAGCACACCGGGATCGGTATCGGGCAGCACGCCGTGGCCAAGGTTGAAGATGTGTCCCGTGGCGCCCAACGTGATCGCCTCGTCGGCTTCGGCGGTGATGCGTCGCGCCTCGGTCTCCACCGCGGCCGAACCGGCGAAGAGCACGGCGGGGTCGAGGTTGCCCTGCAACGCTTTTCCGGGTCCGACCCGGCGCACCGCGTCGGTGAGCGGCACCCGCCAGTCGACGCCGACCACGTCGGCCCCCGCCTCGCCCATCGCGCCGAGCAGTTCGCCGGTGCCGACACCGAAGTGGATGCGCGGCACCCCCGCGTCGGCGATCTCGGCGAAGACGCGTTCGGAGTGCGGCAGCACGAACCGCCGGTAGTCGGCGAGCGAGAGCGCGCCGGCCCAGGAGTCGAACAGCTGCACGGCGTCGACACCGGCCGCCAACTGGGCCTGCAGGAAGGCGATGGTGATGTCGGTGAGCGCACCGAGCAGCGCATGCCAGGTCTGCGGGTCGGCGTACATCATCGACTTGGTGCGTTCGTGGTTCTTGCTCGGCCCGCCCTCGACCAGGTACGACGCCAGCGTGAACGGCGCTCCCGCGAACCCGATCAACGGCGTCGCACCGAGCGCGTCGACCAGCAGTCGCACCCCGTCGGTGACCGCGCCGACCTCTTCCGGCCGCAACCGCGGCAGCGCACGCACATCGTCGGCGGTGCGCACCGGCGACGCGATGACCGGCCCGACGCCGGGCACGATATCGAGGTCGATCCCCGCGGCCTTCAGCGGAACAACGATGTCGGAGAACAGAATCGCCGCGTCCACGCCGTGCCTGCGGATCGGCTGCATCGTGATCTCGCACACCAGCTCCGGATCGAAGCACGACTCGAGCATGCCGACGCCCTTGCGCAGCTCGCGATACTCGGGCAACGACCGGCCTGCTTGCCGCATGAACCACACCGGACGCCGGCTCGGCGTCGCCCCGGTAGCGGCGGCCAGGAACGGAGCATCGGTCAGGCGGCGGCGGGTATGAGTACTCATCGTTGCCCATCGTAAAGGGCCGCCATCCTGCCCCCGCCTGCCCCGCCGCAGGGGTGCGTTGGCCGATCCCGACCAGGCGCATACCGACCCCGGCCGCACCTGCTCCTGCTCGCTCGCGAGGCTCGAACAGGACCACACCGAGCCGGATCGCGAACCGATGATTTCAGCGGCGGTGATGTTGACCGCGGCCCGCCGCTCGACGGCGCACAGACCGTGTCCGCACCCCTCACACCACCCCAATCAGTGCGACACGCCGACGATCGCGGCGCGCGGAACCACGAAATGGCCCACGGACGCGGCACCAATACAGCGGCGCGCCTCCGACTGTGCCGGGTGCACTAGGTCTACCGTCCCCTTCGTGACACCGCTCGACTTCCGCGACGGCGCCGCAGCGACCGAGGGACCACATGGCGAGCCAGCTCAATTTCGCGCAGCGGTCGAGGCGATGGGCACCGCAACCGTGCATCCCCGGATCGAGCTGGCGCCGATCCGCCCGCCGCAACGTCTGGCGCCCTATTCGTACGCACTCGGTGCCGAGGTAAAACATCCGGAATCCACTGTGGTGCCGGTCGATTCGGAAGGCGACGCGTTCGGCAGGTTGATCCTGCTGCACGATCCGGACGGTGACGACGCCTGGCACGGCACCCTGCGGCTGGTCGCCTACATCCAGGCCGACATCGACGCCGCGCTGGCCACCGACCCGCTGCTGCCGGAGGTGGCGTGGAGCTGGCTGGTGGACGCGCTGGAGTCGCGATCGGAACCGTTCACCGCGCTGGGCGGCACCGTGACCTCGACGAGTTCGGTGCGCTACGGCGATATCGCGGGCCCGCCGCGGGCCCATCAGCTGGAGCTGCGAGCCTCCTGGACCGCGATCACCGACGACATGCGCCCGCATGTAGAAGGTTTCTGCGAAGTACTCGCCTACGCGGCCGGGCTCCCCCCGGCCGGCATCACCGAGTTGCAGATGCGTTCGGACCTCTCGAAGGACCAGCGGTAGTCGACGGGGAAGACCAGCGGGCAATACGACGTTGAAATCGACGAAAGCATCCATCGATTCCGTTGTTGTTCGCCCGCCCGACACACGGAAGCCCGATAGGACGACGACCGCCGCGGCACTGCACGTAAAGTTCAACAACATGTCCGTACCCGACGAATCCGAACCCACCGGCGCGCCACCCCTGCTCGCGCCCGTGGATGGCGTGCCTCCGGTACTGGACACCGCCGCTGAAATCGCCGCGGCCGCCGCGCGTCTCGCCGCGGGCACCGGCCCGCTCGCCGTCGATGCCGAACGTGCTTCGGGTTTCCGGTATTCGGCGCGCGCCTACCTGATTCAGCTGCGCCGCGCGGGTGCGGGCACGTTCCTCATCGATCCGATTCCGGTCGCCGACTCGCTCACGCCGCTGGCCGACGCGATCAACGACCTCGAGTGGGTATTGCACTCGGCGGACCAGGATCTGCCCGGTCTGGCCGAACTCGGCCTGCGCCCGCAGCGGCTGTTCGATACCGAATTGGGCGGTCGGCTGGCCGGTTTCGAACGCGTCGGCCTGGCCGCGATGGTGGAGAACCTGCTGGGTCACGCGCTGCGCAAGGGGCACGGCGCGGCCGACTGGTCGACCAGGCCGTTGCCGGCCGAATGGCTGAACTATGCGGCACTGGATGTCGAACTGCTGCTGGAGTTGCGCGACGCGGTCGCCGCGGAGCTGGAAGCGCAAGGCAAAACCGATTGGGCAGCACAGGAATTCGAGCACGTCCGGACCACCGAACCGGCGCCGCCGAAAGCGGACCGGTGGCGTCGCACCTCGGGCATCCACAACCTGCGCCGGACCCGACAGCTCGCCGTGGTGCGCGAGCTATGGACTACCCGGGACGCGCTAGCTCGCGGCCGCGACGTGGCGCCCGCCCGGATCCTGCCCGACGCCGCGATCATCGCGGCCGTCACCGCCGAACCGAAAACCATCGCGCAACTGCGCGCATTGCCGGTGTTCGGCGGTCCGCGCCAGCGGCGCTACTCCCGCGAGTGGCTGGCCGCCATCGACCGCGGCCGGACCATGCCCGACAGCGACCTACCGCCGCTGACCCAGCCGTTCGACGGACCGCCCCCGGTCAACCGCTGGGAACGCCGCGACCCGGCCGCCGCCGCCCGGTTGACCCGCGCGCGCACCGCGATGGGTGAGCTGTCCACCGAGCACGCGATCCCGGTGGAGAACCTGCTCTCCCCCGACCTCGTCCGCCGCTTGTGCTGGGACGGGCTGCCCGATTACGACCACGTCCCGGACTCGCCCGACGACCTGGCCAGCGCCATCGACGGCTTCCTCAAGTCCGGCGGGGCCAGGCCCTGGCAGCGCGAACTGGCCGTCCCGCGCCTGACCGAGGCGCTGACGCCGGAACCCGCCGAGCAGGTCACACCGCCGCCTCCTGCGTCTGCTTGAAGACGCGCAGACCTTCGTCCATCCCCGGGCTGAAGGCGTCCGCGAGTTCCGCGGGCAGCACGTCGTGCCGCCAGACGAACCGGGTGTGCGCGTCGCCGTGCGGGAAGACCTGCATGGACGCGTTGTTGTGCGCCGGTGTCACGCTGCCGCCGATGATCGAGTACACGAAGCGCCGTTCGTCCTCGTCGAGGGTGATGAGTCGTTCCCGCAGCGTCGACCCGTTGGCGAATTCGACCACGCGGACGTCCTGACCGTCGAGCTTGCTGTCGGTGGCGAAACCGGGTGCCATGCGGACCGGTCCGGCGACGAAATCGCGAATGATCGCCCAGATCTGCTCGGCGGGGGCCTCGATGATGAGCTCTTTCTTGACCGATGCCATGGGGCTCCTTGTGCGTGAGGTGGCTAACTGGTGTGAGCTGAACGCTAGTTAGCTAACTATCTACCGTCAATAGGTAGTTAAGATGGTGGTGTGCCAAGTGAAATCGAAGCCGCGGCTGGGCTCGCGCCGGTGGACCGGATCGTGGAGTTCGTCAACACCCGTCGCGCGGACGGTGACGGGCTCGGCACGCCCGAGCAGTTGACGAGCTGGTTGCACACGCACGATCTGCTTCCTCTCTCCGCGCAGGCCGCCGCCGACGCCGGCGATCGCGAGCGCGCCGTCTGGCTGCGGGAAGGTCTGCGCGCGCTACTCGCCGAGAACAACGCCGAACCCGTCACCAGCCCACGCCCCGACGGCTTGGACCCTGCGGCGCGAACTCAACTCGCAACGCTGACCGCCGCGCTACCGCTACGCCTCGACGTGACAAGCGTGCCGCCACGTCTGGTCGCCCAACCCCGCGAACCGGTCGACCACGCACTCGCAACCCTGCTCGCCGACGTCGCAACCGCCGTCGCCGCCGGCACGTGGCCGCGCCTCAAAGCCTGCCGAGAACCGAGCTGCCGCTGGGCGTTCTACGACCACTCGCGCAACCACGGACGCACCTGGTGCTCGATGAACGTGTGCGGCAACCGCGTCAAAGTGCGGGCCTCGCAGCGGCGGCGCGCTGGAGGTTGAGCCGAAACTCGCCTATCCGTCGGACTACTGCCCGAGCAGCCGCTCGGCGACCGCCGCTCGGAAGTGCGAGCAGGTGGTGAAGTCGGGGTGGTCGCAGGCCGACGCGTGCTCGATCAAGTCGAGCGCGGCCTGTGCGGTGGCGATGCGCGCCCGCAGTTCCGTCCGCCGCCGCTCGAAGACCGCCGAGCGGTCCGGGGTGGTGAGCATGGTGTGGATGTCCTCGAGGGTGAAGCCGGCTTCCTTGGCGCGCAGGATCACCGCCACGCGGAAGATGTCGTCCTCGTTGTAGCGGCGGCGTCCGGCGGGATCGCGGGCCGGGGTCAGCAGGCCCACCGATTCCCAATGCCGCAGGACATGGGTGGCGATGCCGAATCGGGCTGCCACAGAACCGATGCCGGTCGTCGGAGAGGTTGACTTCGCTCGGTCCGCCACGGATTCGGTGCCGGACGCCGAGGGGCTCGACTTCATTCGGCCACCACCGACCCGGTCGGCTTCGTTGCGCCTGAGCCGGTCACCGCAGGGCTTGACTTCATGTCGACATTAAGTCGCACGATGGCCGTCATGTCTACCTTGATCGAACGTCTCGATGCCATCGATACCGCGCCGGGCGTTGCCGAACTGCGCGCCCACTCCTACGATCTGCTGCGCCTGAAAGACGGTGCCTCCGTGGTCGATGTCGGCTGCGGGTCCGGTCGCGCGGTCGCCGAATTAGCCGAGCGAGGTGCGGTGCCGATCGGTATCGATCCGAGCGAGCAGATGCTGGATATCGCGCGGACACGGTGGCCCGCACTGGAGTTCCGTCGAGCAACCGCCGAAGCACTACCGCTACCGGATGAAGCGGTATCCGGCTACCGTGCCGACAAGGTTTTCCATGAGATCGCGGACCCCGCGGCGGCATTGGGGGAAGCTCGCCGGGTCCTGGCTCCGGGCGGCCGCATCGTCCTGCTGGGTCAGGATTGGGACGCCATCATCATCGACTCCGCCGATCCGGAGACCACCCGCGCCCTCGTGCACGCTCGCGCGGACACGATCACCAACCCCCGTTCCGCTCGCGCCTACCGAAATATGCTGCTGGCCAGCGGGTTCCATGACGTCACCGTGGAAGCACGCACACCGATCATCACCGACGAGCTGATGCTGCCGATGCTCACCGGTCTGGTCGCGGCCGCCGGCGACAAGCTAGACCGGGCACGGGCCGAAGCTTGGCTCGACGAGCAGACCACCCAGGCGAGAACAGGTCGCCTGATGGTGGCGATCCCACTGTTCATCGCCGCAGCCTCCCGGCCGTGACAGCGGGCATGAGAGCGGGCACTCTCGCACTTTCGCGCCACCATGTCCCGTTGATCATGAAGTGCCCTACTGGTTGGCTGAGTGTGTGACTGAGTACGACGTACTGCGCGTCTTCTGTGACCCCGACGGTCGATACGGCAACGAGCTCGGCGTCGTCCGCGATGGATCCGCCGTTCCCGAAGTGGCCGAGCGCCAAGCTTTCGCCAGGAAGTTGGGTTTCAGCGAGACCGTATTCGTCGACGACCCGGTGCGTGGCGCCATCGACATCTACACGCCGACCGCACGGCTGCCCTTCGCCGGACATCCGTGCGTGGGCGTGGCCTGGCTGCTGGACGTACCCAGCTTGGTCACGACTGCCGGCGTAGTCGGCACCCGGTCCGACGGGGAGTTCATTTGGATCCAGGCGCCCGCCGAATGGGCGCCCCCGCGCACCCTTCGCCAATACGGTTCCGCGGCAGAAGTGGACGGTCTGCCGGTCCCGGAGCCGGGCGAGTGGATCTACGCGTGGGCCTGGCAGGACGAGTCCGCCGGGAAGATCAGGGCCCGCGCCTTCCCCGGCCGCGGCGACGGTATCGAGGAGGACGAGGCGACAGGCGCGGCGGCACTGCTGCTCACGTCGAGACTCGGCCGCCCCCTGCATATTTCGCAGGGACGCGGGTCGCAGATCGCGACAGCCCCGCGACCGAACGACCTCATCGAAGTGGGTGGGCGCGTCAGAAGGGCTAGGTAGCTCCCCGCTCACCGCAGGCCGACCGGGCGTCCAGCCGATCCGCACTCACCGAGCGACGAGCCACCCACCGATCCGCCGGGCGATATCGGGCGCGGTCAACCCGAGCTCCGCATGCACCTCACCCCGCGACGCGTGATCCAAGAACTGCTGCGGCACACCGAGATCCCGGGTCGGGATGTCCAGACCGGAGTTGCGTAGGCGCGCGGAAACGGTCGAGCCGATGCCACCGTGCAGTCCGCCGTCCTCCACCGTGACCACGAGCCGGTAGTTCTCGGCCAGCTTGACCAGCGTGTCGGAGACCGGAAGCACCCACCGCGGGTCGATCACGGTGACCGAAATCCCTTCGGCCTCCAGCAAGTCCGCGGCCTCCAGCGCCGGACCGGCGAACGAGCCGACCGCTACCAGCAGCACGTCACCGCGCACCGCCTGCACCGATCCGCCACCGTCGAGCGCGGGTTCGTCACCGCTGCGCTCCCCGGCGGCCAGCCGCAGCACATCGACACCGTCGAGCCGCTCGACCGCCGAGATATCGTCGGCGACACTGCCTTTCGGGAACCTGATCGCGGTGGGTCCGTCGTTGACAGCAAGCGCCTCGGCCAGTTCCTCGCGCAGGGTTGCCGCGTCACGCGGCGCCGCCACCCGGATCCCGGGAATGATGCCGAGCACCGACAGGTCCCACATGCCGTTGTGGCTGGCACCGTCGGGCCCGGTGATGCCCGAGCGATCCAGCACGACGGTCACCGGCTGCTTCAACAGCGCGACATCCATCAGCAACTGGTCGAAGGCACGGTTGAGAAACGTGGAGTAGATCGCGACCACGGGATGCATGCCACCGAGCGCGAGCCCGGCCGCCGACGCCATCGCGTGCTGTTCGGCGATGCCGACGTCGAACATCCGCTCGGGGAACCGTTCGCCGAACGCGGCGAGCCCGGTCGGACCAGGCATGGCCGCCGTTATCGCGACGATGTCCTCGCGCCGTTCGGCCTGGGCGACGAGTTCCTCGGAGAACACCGCGGTCCAGCCGAGCGCCTTCGGTCCGCCCACGGGGACACCGGTGAGCGGGTCGATCGGATCGCAGGCGTGCATCTGGTCGGCGATGTGGTTCTCGGCGGGCGCGTAGCCATGACCCTTCTGGGTCACCGCGTGCACCACCACCGGACCGCCGAAGTCCTTGGCCCGGCGCAGCGCCGCCTCCAGCGCGACGATGTCGTGCCCGTCGACCGGGCCGACGTACTTCATCCCGAGGTCGCTGAACAGCTCCTGCGGGCTCACCGCGTCCTTTATCCCGGCCTTCACCGCGTGCATCATCGAGTACGCGGACTCGCCGACCCGCGGGATGCTCTTGAGGATCCGCTTCCCGGTGTCGAGCGCGTGCTCGTAGGCGGGCTGGGTGCGCAGCGCGGTCAACCGGTCGGCCAGGCCGCCGATGGTCGGCGCGTAGGAGCGGCCGTTGTCGTTGACGACGATGACGACCGGGCGGTCGGGCGCGCCCGCGATGTTGTTGAGCGCCTCCCAGCACATGCCGCCGGTGAGCGCGCCGTCGCCGACCACGGCGACCACGTGCCGGTCCTGGCCGCTGAGCGCGAACGCCTTGGCCAGGCCGTCGGCGTAGGACAGCGACGCGGAGGCGTGTGAGGACTCCACCCAGTCGTGCGCGCTCTCGGCGCGGCTGGGGTAGCCGGACAGGCCGCCCCGCTTGCGTAGCGAGTCGAACTCGTCCTTGCGGCCGGTCAGGATCTTGTGCACGTAGGCCTGGTGGCCGGTGTCGAAGATCAACGGATCGGCAGGCGAGTCGAAGATCCGGTGCAGGGCGATGGTCAGTTCGACCACGCCGAGGTTCGGGCCGAGGTGCCCACCGGTCGCGGCAACCTTCTGCACGAGGAACTCGCGGATCTCGTCCGCCAGCTCACGCAGTTGCGGCGCGGTGAGCGGACGCAAATCTTCGGGCGTGTCGACCCGGGAAAGCACTCCCACCTGAACTCGCTCCCTCCGGATAGCGCATCTGATCCGATCAGTCTACGGAGCGGCGGGGAGTGCCCTCGTACGAGAACCGAACTGCCCCACCCTGCCACGACCACCACCAGCCGACATCGAACCGAAATGTGAGCCTCGGCATACGGTACTCGGCCTAGAGTGATCGTGTGGCCGAGGCCGGAGAGGCGATCGAGCGGACAATCGAACCGGGCGTCGTGTCCAGGATCGTCGACGACGTCTACCAGCTGTGCCGACCCGACGATTCCGGCGCGCTGGCCGACTACATTCCTGAACTGGCTGCCGCGCAGCCGGATTCGTTCGCGCTGTGTCTGGCCACCGCCGACGGGCGGGTCTACGGCACCGGCGACCTGGATACCTCGTTCACCATCCAGTCCATCTCCAAGCCGTTCACCTATGCGCTGGCCCTCGCCGATCGCGGCACCGCGTTCGTGGACGGGCGCATCGATGTGGAGCCGTCCGGCGAGCCGTTCAACGAGATCAGCTTGGATCCGGTGACCGAGCGGCCGCGCAATCCGATGATCAATGCGGGCGCGATCACCGCTGCGGCGTTGATCACCGGCGACGACCCGGTCGAGCGTTTCGAGCGCATCCGGCGCTGTTTTTCGCGCTTCGCCGGGCGCGAACTGAGCATGAACGAGGCGGTGTACGCCTCCGAGGCACGCACCGGCTTCCGCAACCGCGCCATCGGCTACATGCTGCGCTCGTTCGGCATCATCGACTCCGACCCGGACGAGGCGGTCGACCGCTACTTCCGGCAGTGCTCCATCGACGTGACCTGCCGCGACCTCGCGCTGATGGCGGCGACGCTGGCCAACAACGGGCGCAATCCGGTGACCGGGGAACGCGCGCTCTCGACGGCGCTGACCGAGCGGGTGCTCAGCGTGATGACCACCTGCGGCATGTACAACGCGGCCGGCGATTGGGTGACGACAGTCGGGATGCCCGCCAAGAGCGGGGTCGGCGGCGGCATCGTCGCGGTGCTGCCCGGTCAGATCGGCATCGCCGTGTACTCGCCTCGGCTGGACGTGCACGGCAACAGCGTGCGCGGCGTCGCCGCCTGCCGGGAGCTGTCGAAGCGGCTGGAACTGCACTTCCTACGGGTCACACGGGCGGCGCGGACCGCGATCCGGGCCGCGTACTCGGTGGCCGAGGTGCCGTCGCGGCTGCGTCGGACGACCGACGAGATCGCCGTGCTGGCCGAGCACGGGCATCGGGCGCGGGTCTACGAACTGCACGGTGACCTGTTGTTCGCGGGTGCGGAGAGCGCGGTGCGGACCATCGAGGAGCAGGCCGGTGAGCTGGCGGCGCTGGTGGTGGATCTGCGCCGGGTCGGTGAGGTGAGCGCGATCGCGGTGCGGATGCTCGACAGTTTGGAAGCCGAACTCGCGGCGGTCGGTGTGCGGGTGGCGCTGGTCGATCCCGATGCCAAGCTCGGGCACCTGGTGTCGAGTCTGGATCCGGACGATCCGCGGGGACGGGTGTTCATCGATCGCGACACCGCGACCGAATGGTGCGAGGACATCGTGCTCGAGCGGCATCGACCCGCGGACGAACCGGTGTGCACGTCGATCACCATCGAGGACCATTCGGCGCTCGCCGCGCTCGAACCGGATGATCGGGCGCGGTTGGCCAAGGAGTTCGAGGTGCACACCTACGCGCGCGGCGAGGTGATCGCGCGGCGTGGGAGCGAGCGGTCCGGGTTGTATCTGATCCTGGAAGGGCGGGTGCGAATCACCTTCGAGGGCAGTGATGCGCGGACGCATCGGCTGGTGAGTCTGTCGGCGGGGATGTCGTTCGGGGAGATCCCGATGCTGGTGGGGACGCCGTTCGTGAACGAGGCGCGGGCGGAGACCGGAGTACGGGTCGCCGTGCTCGGTCCCGCGCGGTTCGATCAGCTCACCTCGCAGGCGCCGCAGTTGAAGCTCGCATTGCTGGAGCGGTTGGCGGCGGGGGCGTATGCGCAGATGGATGCGGCGGTGCGGGCGATCGCGGTGCGTGGGGGTGACTATTGAGCGGGTTGTCCGGGACGCGACAACTATCCGTGGCGGGGACGATTGCCAGCTCTCCGCCGTTGACCAGATGAGACCGACCCGTCGACAGAGGAGCATGCCGTGAACACGAAGTCCGAGTCCGCCGGTCCGGGCACCGTCACGATCTTCGGGAGCGGCACGGCCCGCGCGACCCCGGATGTGATGCGGGTGACGATCTCTGTCGAGTGTCGGGCGAGCAAGGTTGCGCTCGCGTACAGCAAGGCAGGTGACCGGGTTGCCGCCGTCACCCATTCGCTGCGCTCCGACGGTGTCGAGAGCCGGGACATCGCGACCAGCGGATTGTCCGTGCACACCGAAACCGTGTGGACCGAAGGTCAGGGCAATCGGATCACCGGGTATCTCGCGAGCACGTCGCTGACCATCTCGCTGCGCAATCTCGGTGAGGACGCCGACCCCGGTCCCGCGACGATCATCGCCAACGCCGTCGACGCGGGTGGCGACGATGTGCGTCTCGGGGGGTTGAATCTCACGTTCGCCGATCAGGAATCGCTGCTCGTCGAGGCACGGGACGCGGCGTGGGAGAACGCGGTCGCCAAGGCGGAGCAGTTCGCGCGACGAGCGGGGCGCACGCTCGGCGCGGTGCTCGAGATCACGGAGAATACTTCCGCCGCACCGCCTTCCATTCCTCGGATCAAGGCGATGGCGGTGTCGATGGATGCCTACGGTGCCGCGCCGGTGCCGGTCGAGCTGGGTGAGAGTGAGATCTCGGCGGGGATTCGCGTTACGTGGCAGATGGATTGACCAGACGTGGTCGCTCAGCGGTGATCGAGCCCCTTGATCAGCATGCTCACGGTTTCGGCGCCGGCGTGCCTGTCCTTCGAAATCTCCAGATACTCCGGCGATTCCGCCCAGGCCCGGAACGCGGGCTCGTCGGGGAACGACATCAGCACCACCTTCTCCCGGTCCGTGCTGCCCTCGATGAGCTGCGGTGACTCGTCGGCGGCGAGCAGCGTGCCTGCGTAGCGGGTGAAGATGTCGAGGAAACGCGCCTGGTACCGGTCGTAGGCGTCCCGATCGGTGAACTTCAGTTGCGCGATCACATACACGGTCATGGCTGTGACTGTAGGGCTCGAAGAACTTTCGGCATCGATGGAACCGGGCGGGCACCTACCGCGTCCGAATAGGTAAGGCAGCACGCCGTCCTAAGGATGTCGGATGATCGCTCGGCGCAACGATTTCGTTCTCTTCCTTCTCGTCGCGATCGGTGCGGCATGGGTGCTGGCGTCCGGGCCGTGGCTCGATGGTGCGGGGCTGCGGTCCGGATTGTGGCTGCACACCGGTGCCGCGATGATGATGCTGTCCCCGGCGCTGGGTGTGCTCGCGGTGTGGTGGTATCGGCGGCTGTCCTGGTCGGCACTGGTGGCGCAGAACGGGTTACGGCTCGGTCCACGACCGCGGCGGACCGTGTGGTTGATGGTGATCGCCTGGTTCGGGACGCCGCTGGTCCTGTGGCTCGCCTTCGGGCTGAGCGCGTTGTTCGACGTGTACGTCTTCGAATTCTCGCGACCGGAGATCATCGCCGCCGTCATCGTCGAGGCGGTCACCGTCGCCACCCTCAGCACCCTGCCGTTCGCGCTCGCCGAAGAACTCGGCTGGCGCGGCTGGCTGATGCCGCAGCTCACCGGCCGCCTCGGACTCGTCGGCGGAATCGTTGCCACCGGGATGATCTGGGCGCTGTGGCACGCACCGCTGACCCTGCTCGGCTACAACTATCCCAACCTCGGCGCCTGGGCCGCTGTCGCGTTCATCGGATTCTGTGTGCCGTTCGGCGCCATTCTCGGGTGGCTGCGGATGCGCACCGGCAGCATCTGGCCGTGCGCCGTCGCGCATGCCGCGTTCAACGGAAGTGCCATGGTATTCGGCTTATTCGGCTCGACTACATATGCGGCGAACCCTCTGTGGGCAGGGTACGGATTCGTCGGCTGGGGTGTACTCACGGTGCTCGCCACAGTGTTGTTCACCTGCTTCCCGGTCCGTCCGGTGGTTGTCCGCCCGGGATTCTTTGCGCTACCCGCACATTCGCGACCGTCGCTCGGGTAAGCCATCCCGGAACCCCTATATTGGGATGTCGGTGACGGTTTGGTTGCCGGTTAGGGGTTCGTATGTCGTTCGTGCTCATCGACACACCGCGACCGCACGTCGCCCTGGTCACGCTCAATCGGCCGGATCGCATGAATGCCATGGCCTTCGATGTGATGATCCCGTTGCGCGAGGCATTGGAAGAGGTCAGCGCGGACAATGACATTCGGGTTGTCGTGCTCACCGGCGCGGGCGCGGGGTTCTGTTCCGGCGCCGATTTGCAGAGCGCGGGCAAGGTGCCCAACGTCGAGGGGCTCACCGTCACCAGCGTCGCGCGCCGATCGATGGACCTGCTCAACGACGTGATGATCACCCTTCGGCGAATGAACCAACCGGTGATCGGCGCGATCAATGGCGCTGCCATCGGTGGCGGATTCTGTCTCAGCGTCGCCACCGACATCCGAATCGCGGCCGAGGAAGCCTACTTTCGCGCCGCAGGCATCAACAACGGCCTCACCTCCGCCGAACTAGGCATCAGTTACCTGCTGCCCCGCGCCATCGGCGCCTCCCGTGCCTTCGAGATCATGCTGTCCGGCCGCGACGTCGACGCCACCGAAGCCGAGCGCATCGGCCTCGTCTCGCGCACCGTTCCCGCGGCCGAACTCCTGGAAACCTGCTACGACCTGGCCGACCGCATCATCAGCTTCAGCCGCGTCGGCACCGAACTCACCAAACGCATGCTCTGGAGTGGCATGGAAGCAGGCAGCTTCGAATCCCACATGCAGCACGAGGGAATGGCCCAACTCTACGTCCGCCTCACCACCACCAACTTCGACGAAGCCATCCGCGCCCGCCGAGACCGCCGCCCCCCGATCTACGACGACTAACCCCGCCGACCCCCCAACGCTCATCCCGCCGCTATGTCCCAAGTCGGCGAACATCCCACGCCGAACGGGACATAACGACGGCCCCACTCGCACTCCCCCGCCGACATGTCCCGAGACAACGAACATCCCACGCCGAACGGGACATGGTGGCTGAACCAATCGTCTTCTCCGCCAACATGTTCCGCAGCGTCGCCCATACCGAGCGACAACACGCGCCAGACCCAGCGTGAGAAACCTAGTCCACCTCGCAGCGCTCAGCCACCGGCAGACCGACCCGAGCGGGACATGACAGCGGCCCCACTCGCACTCCCCCGCCACCACGTCCCGAGGCGGCAAACATCCCGCGCCAAACGGGACATGACAGCGGCCGCACTCGCACTTCCGCGCCACCACGTCCCGAGGCAGCGAACATTCTGTGCCGAGCGGGACATGATGGCTGGACCACTCGCGTTCGCCGCCAACGCATCCCACTCGACGAGTGCAGCAGGCCCCCGGCCGATCATCGGAACGGACTCGGCGTCATCGTTGCTGGGCGGGACGTGACGGCGGGGCCACGCGCGCTTTCCCGCCACTATGCCCCGCAGAGCCGCACATTCCGGTAGCGGACCGTGCTGGGCGGGACGTGGCGGCGGGGATACCTGCTTTCTGCCGCCGCCGTGTCCCCGGTCGACCACTGACCCCAGTGTCACTGGGGAGCTGGGCGCTCCAGGAGGGCGATGCATTCGACGTGGTGGGTGCCGGGGAAGGCGTCGAAGGCGCGTAGGTCGGTGAGGTGGTAGCCGGCGGCTTGGTAGAGGCCCAGGTCTCGGGCGAAAGCGGCTGGGTCGCAGCCGATGTGGACGATGCGGAGGGGGCCGGTGGTGGTGATGGCGGTGATGACGTCTTTGCCCGCGCCGGCTCGTGGGGGGTCGAGCACGATGACGTCGGGGGATGCGCCGTCGACGCGATCGGTGACCCAGCGTTCCACCCGTTGGGCGTGCAGGTCGACCCAGGGCAGGTCGCGCAGCGCGGCGGCGGCGTCGGCGACTGCGGGGCGGGATGATTCGACCGCGAGGACCGCGCCGGTCTGGCCTACCTGCTCGGCCAGCCGGGCGGCGAAAACACCGGCGCCGCTGTACAAATCCCAGGCCAAGCCGCCGGGACGCAAGCCGGACCACTCGGCAACGAGATCCGAATAGCACTGTGCCGCACCGTGATGCGCCTGCCAGAAACCCGTTGCCGAGACCTCCCACCGGCGCTCCGCCACGTACTCGACCGCCCGCCCGGTACCGGAGATCAACCACTCCTCGCGCGCCGCATGTGTGGCCGCCCGCCGAGCCGACGCACTGCGCCGCTCCCCGGCCTGCGGTGTCTCCAACCGCCCGTCCGCGTCGTACCGCTCCGCCCCACGCTCGCCAGCACCGCGCGAACCCGCGCTCCAGACGCCACCGATCTCACCTGGGCGACGACGGTGGCCGCGGCCGGTGACACCTGACACCTCGTCGCCGCGCACTTCGCTACCCGGCTTGCCGCCTGGGCGGCGACGGTTGTCCCGCTCGACTCCGCCGCGCGCATCAGCACCACGCCCGGCGTCGACTCGATCGTCGCGTCCGCCCGGGTTGTGAGACTTCCGTCCACGCTCGTCATCCCCGCGCGAGTTACCGGGTTCGGCGCCCGGACGTCGGCGATCACCGCGCTCGGCACGATCACCTCGTTCGGCACGACCACGACGGTCTCGACCGCGCCCACGGCGTTCCTCACCGGGCTCGACTCGCTGCCATTCACCGGAGCGCGACCGCCGCTCCCCCTCGACCGCGGGCGCCAACTCGATGATGTGCCGCACCCCGTCACCATCGACGGCGATCACCAAATCCGCACCGGGCGTCCACAATCGATCGGCCACCCCGTCGAGCGCCCCCGAAACCGGCTGCGGACAGCGCAGATCCGTGATCACCTCGGTGCTTCGGTATCGATGAACTCCGGCTCGCCCCTCGGCGTCGACGGCCAACCGAATCCGGGTACGCCACCCACCGGTGGTGTCACCGGCGCCGGCGATCGGTTCGACAATGATCTCCCGTTCGATCCCCGCAAGCCTGCGCAGCTGTTCGGCAACCACCGAAGCCTTCAGCGCCCGTTGCGCTTTCGGCGTGGCATAGGAGAAGTCGCAGCAGCCCGCACCACCCGGCCCGGAGACGGGGCAGCTGGCGGGAACGCGGTCCGGTGACGGCTCGAGGATCTCCACCGCGTCGGCACGGCAGAACGACCCACCGCGGTCCTCGGTGACACGCACCCGCACCAGTTCACCCGGCAGCCCGTGCCGGACGAACACCACCCGGCCTTCGTGCCTGCCCACACAGAACCCACCGTGTCCGGGCGGTCCGAGCCGGACCTCGAAAGTCGTGTCGCGCCAATCAGTCATGCCCACGCCTCGTCTGCACTCGTCTCCCGGAAGGCAACTCTCATGTGCGGTCGTCGTAACCGCGGCGCACCGCACCGGGCGCGTTCACCATGCCCGGCGTCTTCGCCCGCGTCGACGAGGTCAACTGCCACGGCACGCTGGTCACCATCACCCCTGGCTCGAAAAGCAAACGGCCCTTGAGTCGCAACGCACTCTGGTTGTGCAGTATCTGTTCCCACCAGTGCCCCACCACGTATTCGGGGATGAACACGGTCACCACGTCGCGCGGCGAATCCTTGCGCACCCGCTTGACGTAGTCGAGCACGGGCTTGGTGATTTCGCGGTAGGGCGACTCGATCACCTTGAGCGGCACGGTGACGTCGCTCTTCTCCCATTCACGCACGAGCGCCCTGGTGTCGGCCTCGTCGACGTTCACGGTGATCGCTTCCAGCGTGTCCGGCCGGGTGGCACGGGCATAGGCCAGCGCGCGCCGCGTCGGCAGATGCAGCTTGGACACCAGCACGATCGAGTGCGAGCGGCTGGGCAGCACGCCGTCCCACTCCTGCTCGTCCAGCTCGCGCGACACCGAATCGTAGTGCCTGCGAATCATTTTCATCACGATGAAGATCGCCACCATGGTGGCGATGGCGATGTAGGCGCCCGCGAAGAACTTGGTGATCAGCACGATGATCAGCACGGTGCCGGTCGCGCTGAGGCCGATCGCGTTGATCACCCTGGACCGCTTCATCCGCGACCGTTGCGTCGGATCGGTTTCGGTGCGCAGCAGCCGGGTCCAGTGCCGCAGCATGCCGGTCTGGCTGAGCACGAACGAGACGAACACACCGACGATGTACAGCTGGATCAGCTTGGTGACCTCGGCCCCGAACAGCACCACGAACGCGATCGCCGCACCCGAGAGGAACAGGATGCCGTTGCTGAACGCCAGCCGGTCACCGCGGGTGTGCAGCTGCCGGGGCAGGTAGCGGTCCTGCGCCAGAATCGAACCCAGCACCGGGAAGCCGTTGAAGGCGGTGTTCGCGGCGAGCACGAGGATCAGCGCGGTCACCGTCGTGATGAAGAAGAACCCGATCGGGAACCCGTGGAACACCGTCTCGGCGAGCTGCGCGATCAAGGTCTTCTGGTGGTAGCCGGCGGGCGCGCCGATCAGATCGTCGGTGTCGTGCGCGTACACGACGCCGATCTTCTGGGCCAGGATGATGATGCCCATCAGCAACACGATCGCGAAGGTGCCGAGCATCAGCAGTGTGGTGGCGGCGTTGCGCGACTTCGGCTTACGGAACGCGGGCACACCGTTGCTGATCGCCTCGACACCGGTCAGCGCGGCACAGCCGGAGGAGAACGAGCGGGCGATCAAAAAGGCGAAGGCGAGTCCGTAGAGATGCTCGTCCTCCGCCTTCAGCCCGAAACCGGCCGATTCGGCCTGTAGATCGTCGCCGAGGAAGAAGATGCGGAACAGTCCCCAGCCGAGCATGACGAACATGCCGACGATGAACGCGTAGGTCGGGATGGCGAACGTGGTGCCCGACTCGCGGATGCCGCGGAGGTTGATCGCGGTGAGCAAGGCGATCGCGACCACGGCGAACAGCACCTTGTGCGTGGCGACGAACGGAATCGCCGAGCCGATATTGGACGCGGCCGAAGAGATCGAGACGGCCACCGTGAGCACATAGTCGACCAGCAGCGCGCTCCCGACCGTCAGACCGGCATTGGGGCCGAGGTTCGTCGTCGCAACCTCGTAGTCACCGCCGCCGGACGGGTAGGCGTGCACGTTTTGCCGATAGCTTGCTACGACCACCGCCATGACGAACGCGACGGCCAAACCGACCCACGGCGCGTAGACGTAGGCGGAGATACCCGCGGCGGAGAGCACGAGGAAGATTTCTTCCGGCGCGTAGGCGACCGAGGACATGGCATCGGAGGCGAACACCGGGAGGGCGATGCGCTTCGGCAGCAGGGTATGGCCAAGCGAATCACTACGGAAAGGCCTGCCCAGCAGCATTCGTTTCGCTGCCGTCGTCAACTTGGACACTGGAGCGAGCATAGCGGCACGAGCGTCAGGCCCGGAGGCGGCAGCTCCGTCGTAACCACGCAGGGCCCGCGAATGCCGCAGGTCGGACAGAGCCCCCTCGATGGGTGCTCGCGCGCGTGGCTCGCAGGTTTGGGCGCGAGGCGAAGGGGGAACGTGGCCGTTGGAATGATTCGGCGGGTACCGTTCGACCGAACAAGAAGCAGACCGAACGCTTGGTTCCAGGAACGAGGTTGCACGGGTGTACGTAGTGATCATGGGATGTGGGCGCGTCGGGTCGGCGCTGGCCCGCGCCCTGGTCCGGGTCGGCCATGAGGTCACCGTGATCGACCGGGACCCCGCCGCCTTCCTCCGCCTCGGCCAGGACTTCACCGGCGAGCGGGTGACCGGTGTCGGTTTCGATCGAGATGTGTTGGTGCGGGCCGGAATCGAGCGAGCCGACGCGTTCGCCGCGGTCTCCTCCGGTGACAACTCCAACATCATCTCCGCGCGGGTGGCGCGCGAGATGTTCGGCATCGATCGGGTGGTCGCGCGGATCTACGATGCGAAGCGGGCCGCGGTCTACGAGCGGCTCGGCATCCCGACCATCGCGACGGTGCCGTGGACCACCGACCGGTTCCTGCGCACTCTCATCGGGGACAGCAGCACCACCACCTGGCGCGAACCCACCGGAACGGTAGCTGTGACGCAGCTGACGCTGCACGAGGACTGGTATGGCCGGACCGTGCGCAATCTGGAGCGTGACGTCCGAGTGCGGGTCGCGTTCATCCTGCGATTCGGCCAGGGCCTGCTGCCCGACAGCAAGACCATCGTGCAGGCCGACGACGTCGTCTATGTCGCCGCGACCTCCGGGTCCGTGGGTGAGGCCATCGCGTTGGCAGGCAAGCCCCCCGTGAGCGAGGACTGAACATGAAGGTGGCCATCGCCGGAGCGGGCGCCGTCGGCCGATCCATCGCCAGGGAACTCCTGCGCGGTGGGCACAACGTCATGCTGCTGGAGCGCCAGCTCGACCACATCGAGCCGGAAGCGATCCCGGACGCGGTCTGGGTGCACGCCGACGCCTGCGAGCTCGCCTTGCTCGAGGACGCGGGACTGGAAACGTATGAGGTGGTCATCGCGGCCACCGGCGACGACAAAGCCAATCTGGTGCACAGCCTGCTCGCCAAGACCGAGTTCGGCGTGCGCCGGGTGGTCGCGCGGGTGAACGATCCGCGCAACGAGTGGCTCTTCGACGAGTCGTGGGGTGTCGATGTCGCGGTGTCCACACCGCGCCTGCTCGCTTCGCTCGTCGAAGAGGCGGTCACCGTCGGCGATCTGGTGCGCCTGATGACGCTGCGGCAGGGTCAGGCCAATCTGGTCGAGATCACCCTGCCCGGCGATACCGCGCTCGCAGGCAAGCCGGTGCGCACGCTCACCCTGCCGCGCGACGCCGCCCTGGTGACGATTCTGCGCGGCGGCCGGGTGATCGTGCCGCAGCCCGACGATCCGTTCGAGGGCGACGACGAACTGCTGTTCGTGACCTCGGTGGAGGCCGAAGAGGACCTGCGCGTCGAACTGGCCAACCACGGCATCAAGCCTTGACTCCCCGACAGGGCTGATACACGGCCGCTTCGACGGTCAGGCGGCTTTCAGCTCCGCGCGCAACTTGTTCAGCGCACGGTGCTGCATCACCCGGACCACGCCGGGGCTGGTGCCGATCGCCTCCGCGGTCTGCGCCGCCGACCAGCCGAGCACGATGCGCATGACCAGCACCTCGCGGTGCGCCGGAGCCAGGATCTTCATGAGTTCCTTGGTGGCCGCGCGCCGTTCGGACGCCAGCGCCCATTCCTCGGGCCCGGCCTCGTTCGACGGCGTGTCCGGCATCTCGGCCATCGGGTAGGTGGGGTGCTGCTGGGAGCGGCGGAACGCGTCCGCGACCTTGTTCGCGGCGATGCCGTAGACGAAGGCGAGGAAGGACTTGCCCTGATCCCGGTAGCGCGGGATGGCGTTCACCGTAGCGATCAGGATCTCCTGCACCACATCGTCGGCGGTGACCTGCAGATGGGCCGTATTGCCAAGGCGCGCACCACAATACCGGCGCACCAGCGGATGGACGACCCGGACGATCTCGGTGATGGCGGCGCGGTCACCGGCCGCCGCGGCGCCGATCAACGCATCCAGTTCGGCTGCCACCTTGCGGCTCTCCGACAGGGCCGGCGTGCGGTTCTTCGACAATGCTGCGGTGTTGTGCTCGGTAGCCACGTCCGAGTCCTTTCCTACGATCGTGCGTTGTTTTTCGTACACAACGATCGTCTGATGAACTCGGACCACCAGCCAGACACCCCAGGGTGGGTAACCCCCCACCTCGGCGGGGATTTACCCCACCCTGATGGTTTTCGCGGGAAAGATCCGCAGGGTTAACGCTTTACGGGTCAGACCGCGGGCGCGGTCTTGGTGGGCAGGTGACCCGCGCGGCGCACCGCCCACACCGTGACCGCCAGCGCGACCGCGGTCAGCGGCCAGCCCATCGCGATGCGCGCGAACGCGAGCCAGCCGGTGCGGTCGGTGTCGTAGAGCTGCGACTGCACCAGGTAGCGAGCGCCGAAGACCACCATCCAGGCGGCGGTCGCGAAGTAGTAGAGGCGCTGCACGCGCTGATCGGCGCGCCAGTCGGTGCCGTGGCCGTTCAGCACGCCCCAGATCACGCCGACCAGCGGCCAGCGCACCAGCATCGACACCAGGAACACACCCGCGTAGACCAGGCTGGTGTAGATGCCGAACAGGAAGAAGCCCTTGGCCTCACCCATCCGGTAGGCGATGAACGCGCAGATGCCGACGCCGAGGAAGCCGGAGATGGCGGGCTGGATGGGGCTGCGCCGGAACAGGCGCCAGACCAGGATGACCGCGGCCACCCCGAGGGCGGCCCAGATCGCCGCGGTCAGCCCGGCGAAACTGTTCACGGGGACGAACACGACAACGGGAACGGTCGAGGAGATCAGGCCGCTGAAACCGCCCAACTGCTCGAGCAACGTCTGCTCCGCGGCGACCTCGTCAGGGTCGAGAGCCGCTGTGGGCTCGATCTGTCCGGTCGTGGGGGTCGGTTCGCCCGTGGGGGCGTTGTCGTTGCTCGATGGCATACGTCAGCTGTTCCCGCGCAGTTCGTAGTAGGGGTTGTAGATCACCTTGCGGCCGTCTCGATCGCCGACGCGGCCGCGAACCAAGATACGCCGGCCCGGTTCGATACCGGGGATGCGCCGACGGCCGATCCACACCAGGGTGATGGCGTCGGTCCCGTCGAAGAACTCCGCTTGCACCGCAGCGCCCGCGGACTTCGGACACGCTTCGACACTGCGCAGCCTACCGAGCATCGTGGCCTCGTCGCCGCGGCGACACTCCGATGCGCGGCACGCTCCTGAGGCTTCCGATTTCTCGGCAAGCTCCTCGGCGTCCAACTGGTCGAGATCCTCGGTCAGTCTGCGGCCCAGACGTCGAAAATACCCTGAGGCAGCGGATGACATTTCGCACGCTCTCCTGCATAGAGCAGACAGTGTGGATCGCACACCATCGTGGATTCTCAGCACGACCGGCTGTGGACGTACACCCGCCACTGTAGATGCACCAGGGCACCCCCGCTACGCTCGGACCGGTGTTCGACTCCCCACACCCCGTGTCGGCCGCCCACGTCGTCGTGGCACTGCCCGGCACCGGATCCGACGCCGATTTCGCCCGTCGTGCCTTCGAGCCCGCCTGCGAAGCGCGCCGTCTAGCCGTGGTCGCGGTGCAGCCCGATCCCATGGGTGTGGTCGCGAGTTATCGCGCGGCGCTCGAGGCGGCGGCCGCGGCAGGACCGATTGCTGTGGCGGGAATCTCGTTGGGCGCCGCGGTCGCGATCGAGTGGGCGGCCGAGCATCCGGACCTGGTCGTCGGGGTCGTCGCGGCGCTGCCCGCGTGGACCGGGCCGGACACCGCCGCCTGCCCCGCGACGTTGAGCGCGGGGGCCACCGCCGCGCAGCTGCGCGCCGACGGGTTGGACGCGGTGGTCGAGCGGATGCGGGCGAGCAGTCCGCGCTGGCTGGCCGACGCGCTGACGCAATCGTGGCGCGCGCAGTGGCCGAATCTGCCTGCGGCACTGGAGGAAGCGGCCGACTACAAGTGGCCGGGCACCGAACGGCTCGGCACCCTCGACGTGCCGGTCGCGGTGGTCACGGCGGTCGACGATCCGGTGCATCCGTTCGCGATCGCCGAGGAGTGGGCAGCGCTCATCCCGCGGTCCGCGATCCACCGGATCACGCTCGCCGACCTCGGCGCGGATCCGGCGATCCTCGGGCACACGGGATTTGCCGCGCTGGCGCGCAGTTAGTTACTGCCGCGCAGCCGGCGACTCACCCGCGGCTGGGCGTGCCGCACAATCATGTCCGCCGCGCAGTCGAGCTAGTTCAACCCGAGCTGCTGCATGGCCGAACCGTCCGCACCGCGGCGCGGTCCCTCCGGCATGCGTGACGGCACGGCCGCCTGCGGGCCC
>NZ_BJXA01000088.1 GCF_007990755.1 Nocardia ninae NBRC 108245
ACGCGTCGTCCAGGGCGCCGCGACCGCACACCGGGCACGGGCAGTCGCCGCTCGCCGTGTGATGGTCGCGGGCCCGGCGCAGCAGCTCGAGCACGCGCAGGTCCGCCTCGGCGTCGGCGGTGGTGCCGCGGGTCAGCGCGGTACCGCATTCGGCGAGCCGGGTGGCCACCTCCGCCACCTCGGCGGCGGTGGGCAACGTCAGCCGCACGATCGCGCGCAGACTCGCCGGGCCGCTCTGGTCGTCGAAGGTGCCGATCACCTCGCGCCCCACCGCGGCAAGGTCCGGTTGAGCGGGTCGCAGCAGGCTGTTCACCCGGATGGCGCGGTCGTCGGCCACCGTCTCGAGCGCCTCCAGCAGCTCGAGGCGTTCCTGGCGCGAATCACGCACCGCGCGTTCCAGTTCCAGCCGGCGCATCCGAATTCGTTCCTGCGCCAAGGTCAGTTCGTCCAGGCCGAGCAGTTGGTGCAGTGCGTCGAACAGGTCGCTCGGTTTGCCGTCGACCAGCGCGCCGAGCTCGCTGTAGGACAGGAACGGGCGGTAGAGCTCCAGCCGGCCCGCCCAGCGGTCGATGTCGAATTCCGTTGGCGCGGCGGGCGGGTGCTGTTCGGTCCACTGCGCGTCGGGGAGATCGGCGTCGGCGGCCCACTCCTTGGCGATGGTCAGCTGCGGCTTGTTTCCGGTGGTGAGCAGCTCCACTTCGATGCGGGCGGTGCCGCCGTCGTGCAGGTTGCGCCAGCCCTCGCGCCAGGCCGCGGATCGGCCGTCCCAGCGGCGGTTTCCGCCGGTGAACACCAGCTCTGCGGCCTCGGCGAAGCTGGATTTGCCGCTGCCGTTGCGGCCGACGACCAAGGTCAGGCCTGGCCCGGGCGGTAGTTGCAGTTCGGCCTCCGGGCCGATGCCGCGGAAGCCGCGGACCCGGATGGCCCGCAGGAAGATCCCGCCGTCATCGAATCGGGTTGCCCGATCATCGTTCTCACTACCGCCGAGGGCGCGCAGGACGGTTCGTGCGACCGAGGGCGTCACCGCGGGATCGTCGGCCAGCCGCCGGGTCACCACCTCGGTCAGCCGAGGCACCGGATCGGCGTCGGGACGCAATTTGGTCGGACCCCCTCCACCACCGAGCCGCTACACGTCCTCCGATCCCGTGCGCGGCGCCACTGTCGAAGCTGTGCGAAACGCTACCCGATCCCGGCGGATTCGCCCACCGGAGGTGAGACCTCCGGCAGCCATGCGAACCTGCCCGCGGGGATGGATATGGTCATCGAAACGGCTGGGGCCGCGCGTCGATGTCCACCCCTCGCCAGCCCCGGCGGGCAGCTCGATGGTGTATCACCCGATTTGGATGGTTCGGTCGAGCCGAACAGGACAGAATGCCAGAGAATACCCACACATGCAAGATGTTTTCAGCACTGAAACCTGCGATGGCACAGGTATTTCCATGCGAACCACACCGGTCGACGCGGCACTTGTCGGTGGCCTGGGGTACAAATCCGGACAACCGAGGAACGGGGGAAACATGACGCGCTGGAGCGAGGACCAGGTCACGGCGCTCGCGCCGGACGCGAGCTCGCTGTCGGCCGCGCGCAAACTCGCGAGTCGCTGGCGCGGCACCGGGCAGCACGACATCGCGCTGTGGGGACTGTGCCAGGGCAGCGGCGCCAAGCCGTATCAAACGACCGTCGACCTGTCCGGGCCCGCGTACAAGTGCTCCTGTCCCAGTCGCAAGTTCCCGTGCAAGCACGCGCTGTCGCTGTTGCTCGAGTGGGCGGCGGGCCGGGTCGAGCAGGCGCCGGGAATCGCCGATTTCGCGGCGAGCTGGATCGACGGCCGAGTGGCCAAGGCCGCCAAGCCTGCGGCGGAGTCCACCACCCGCACCGCGAGTCCCGCGACCGCGCAACAGCGCCGGGTCCGGGTCACCGCAGGGCTCGCCGAGCTCGACGTCTGGCTGGGCGATCAGGTGCGGACCGGGCTGGCGCAGACCGACCGCTCGTTCCGGGCGTTCGAGGCGATCGCCGCCCGAATGGTCGACGCGCAGGCCCCCGGCGTCGCCGCGGCGCTGCGCCAGCTGCCGACCGCCGTGGTGACCAGGGCCGACTGGCCCGAGGTCGTGCTGCGCGAATACGCGCGGCTGCACCTGCTCATCGCCGCGCACCGGCGGCTGGACGAGCTTTCGCCCGAGTTGTCCGCCACCGTACGCACGCACGTCGGTTACCCGAATCCCGCCGAGACGGTGCGCACCGAGCCTGCGGTCCGCGATCGGTGGATGGTGCTCGGCGTCCGGATCTCCGAGGACGAGCGCCTCTACACGCGGCGAACGTGGTTGTACGGACGCGCATCTCGGCGCTGGGCGCTGGTGGTCGACCACTCGTTCGGTTCGCCGGGCTTCCCCGCCGACGTGCCGACGCTCGGCTTGCTGGCCGACGCGGACCTGCACTACTACCCCGGCGCCGCGCCGCTGCGGGCGCTGTGGGGCGAACGCCACGGTGCGGCAGAACCTTTCACGACCCTGCCGATCGATCCGGACCACCCCGGCACGGTGGCGGCCGCGCTCGATGACCATGCCGCCGCGCTCGGCGCCGATCCGTGGCTGCGCGGTTGGCCGGTGCTGCTCGTCGATGTGATACCGGTGCACACCGAAAACGGTTGGTACATCACCGAATCCGACGGCACCGCGTTACCGGTGGCGCCGGGCGAGCAGCCGTGGCGACTACTCGGTGTGTCCGGCGGCCATCCGGTGACCGTGGCCGCCGAGTGGACCAGCGAGGGCCTGGTGCCGATCTCGGTGTTCAGTGCGGGCGAGGTGATCGACCTGGCCAGGCTCGATCCGGTCGGCCGGAGCACGTCGCAGACCCGGACGACACAGTCCTCGAGCTCGGCGGATCTGACCTCCGTCGCGCTGCTCGGCACCGCGCGCCGGGCACCGGACCTCGCCCAGCTCGCCGCACCGGTGGCGCGCGCCGCCGACCGGCTGCCCACCGATCCGGCCCTGCGCCTGCTCGAATCTGCCGCGCTTCAAGACGTTTTCGCGCGCGGCGGGGCCCGTGCGGTCACCGCGACCGCGCCCGAACCCGCCGAGGACGACCCCCGACGACTGCTGCCATCCACCGCCGCGGGCCACCTCGCGCGCATGCTCCAGGAGCGCTCCCCCTTTCTGCCCGAATGGTTCGCCGCGGCCACGCCGTTCGACTACCGCGCGCCGGACGCGCTGTGCGGGCAGCTGCTCGATCAGGCGAAGAGCAACGCCGAGCTGCGTGAGCCGCTGCTGCGCCTGGCCGGCACTCGTGGCCGATGGCTGGCCGGCCAGCATCCGGAATGGCGAAACCTGGTGCGCAAGCAGACCGCCACGGTGTCCACCGAGGAGGTGTGGCAGTTCGGTCAGCCACCGGAACGGCGAGCGTGGCTGGCCGAGTTGCGCCGGCGGGACGCGGACGCGGCGCGTGACACGCTCGCCGCGGCCTGGCCGAAGGAGCCCGGGCCGTTGAAGGCGGAGCTGCTCGCCGTCCTCGCCGACCGGATCTCGCGGGCGGACGAGCCGCTGCTGGAGGCCGGGTTGGACGATCGACGCTCCGATGTCCGGCGGACCGCCGCCGGGCTGCTCACCCTGCTGCCCGATTCGGCGTTCGCGCAGCGCATGACCCGCCGCGCGGGCGACTGGATCCAGGTCGAGCACCGGCTGCTGCACACCGAACTCGTTGTCGCCCTGCCCGATACGCTCGATCCACCCGCGCACCGCGACGGCATCACCGACCGCAGCGTCGAATTCACCTACCGCTGGGGTGGTGGCCCCGACGTCACCGCGGGCAGGCTGCGGCAGCTGGTCGCGGCGACACCGCTCAGCCACTGGGCGAGCGCGCTCGGCGCGCCGGACAAGGCCGTCAAGGTGACGATCGACGACCGCTTCCGCCAGCCGGTCTTCGACGGCTGGGTGGATGCCGCACTGGCGCAGCATGATTCGTCCTGGGCGCGGGCGCTGTTCGACGCGGGCGTGCCCACCGACGTCGCCATGCTGCGCAGGCGTGAGCTGTTCGCGCTGCTGCCACTGGCCGATCGCACCCGGCACCTGCTCGAGCTGGACGGCTCCTGGCTCTCCGAAGTCGAGGCGCTGCTGCCCGCGATGGGACATCCGTGGCCGGAACCGCTGGCGCAGCACCTGATTCTGCTGCTGTTCGAACGTGCCCGCGCGGCGGCCCGCCGCCCCGAGGCGCACGGCAATACCCCCAACGCGCACCGGTCGCTGCTGTCCGCCGCGTCGGTGCACCTGCCCGTTACCGCCGCGAGCGCCGCCGCCGTGGTCGCGCGCCGGTGCGGCGATCCCGCCTGGGAGCGAGCCTTCGATCAGCTCGCACACGACCTCAACCACCGCTCGATGATGCTCGAGGAGTTGCAGTGACCATGACCGACGTGACGCCCGACCTGCTGCGTCCGCACGCCGAACAGGCCTACGCCGACGAACTGCGCGCGCTGGCCGCCGCCGACGAGCGTCCGCGCCCGCCGTCCTGGCGGCTGTCCCCGTGGGCGGTAGTCACCTACCTGCTCGGCGGCACCCTCGACGACGGCACCGTGATCAGCCCGAAGTATGTGGGGCCGCGCAGGCTGATGGAGGTGGCGGTCGCGACGCTGGCCACCGACCGGGCGCTGCTGCTGCTCGGCGTGCCCGGCACCGCCAAAACCTGGGTGTCGGAACATCTTTCGGCGGCCATCTGCGGCGAATCGACGCTGCTCGTGCAGGGCACCTCGGGGACCGCGGAAGAGGCGATCCGGTACGGCTGGAACTACGCGCGGCTGCTCGCCGAGGGCCCGAGCGAGGGCGCGCTGGTGCCGTCGCCGGTGATGACGGCGATGCGCGGCGGCGCCATCGCCAGGATCGAGGAGCTCACCCGCATCCCGTCCGACGTGCAGGACGCGTTGATCACCGTGCTGTCCGAGAAAACGCTGCCGGTACCGGAACTCGGCACGGAGGTGCAGGCGGCCAAGGGCTTCAACGTCATTGCGACCGCCAACGACCGCGACCGCGGCGTGAACGAGCTGTCCTCCGCGCTGCGCCGCCGCTTCAACACCGTGGTGCTGCCGCTGCCCGCCAGCGAGGACGAAGAGGTCGCCATCGTCAGCCGCCGCGTCGAACAGCTCGGCGCCTCGCTGGAACTGCCGAAGGTGCCCGCCGCGGCCGAGGAGGTGCGCCGGGTGGTGCGCGTCTTCCGCGAACTGCGCTCCGGAATCACCGCCGACGGCCGCACCAAGCTGAAATCGCCCTCCGGCACGCTGTCCACCGCCGAGGCGATCTCGGTGATCACCAACGGGATCGCGCTGTCCGTGCACTTCGGGGACGGCGTGCTGCGGGCCGCCGACATCGCGGGCGCCGTCCTCGGTTCGGTGATCAAAGATCCGGTCGCCGACGCGGTGGTGTGGACCGAGTACCTGGAAGCCGTTGTCCGCGAACGCCCGGAGTGGTCGGACTTCTACCGGGCCTGCCGCGAGGTCTCCGGATGAGCGCGGCCGATCCCGGTTCGGCGGACGGCGGTGCGCTGACCCGGGTGTTCGGCATCCGCCATCACGGGCCGGGCTCCGCGCGCTCGCTGCGGCTGGCGCTGGCGGAATTCCGGCCGGACACCATCCTGATCGAGGGGCCCGCCGACGCCGATCCGCTGGTCGGCTACGTTGCGGCCGAAGGGATGCAGCCGCCGGTCGCACTGCTGGCCTATGTGCCCGACGCGCCCGCGAAAGCCGCGTTCTGGCCGTACGCGGTGTTCTCGCCGGAGTGGCAGGCGCTGGCCTACGCGGCCGAACACGAGGTGCCCGTACGCTTCTGCGATCTGCCCGCGAGCATCGTGCTGGCCGCCGAGGAGGAGCCCGGTGATCGGTTCGATCCGCTGACCGAGCTGGCCGCGGCGGGCGGTTACGACGATGCCGAACGCTGGTGGGACGCCGTGGTCGAATCCTCGCCCGACGCCACGGCTTTCGAGGCGATCACCGAGGCGATGGGTGCCCTGCGCGAAGGTGCCGAGCAGCTTGCGACCGAGCTGGAGCCGGTCGGCATCACAACGAACGGCCGCCGCGACGAGGCCGAACAGGTTGCCGCCGAATATGATTCGCCCCTGTCCGTCAACCTACGGCCCGAACATGTAGCTGCCGAGAATGATTCGACCCCATCCATCGACCTGCGACCCGAAGCGGTCCGCGGGGAACCGGAGACCAATTCGGTCGCCGAGGCCACCGACGATGTCCTCGAGCTGGAACCGATCCGACTCGGGCCCGTCCGCATCGACGCGCACACGCTGCGGCGCGAGGCGTACATGCGGCAGACGATGCGAAAGGCGTTGAAGGACGGGGCGGTCCGGCTCGCGGTGGTGTGCGGGGCATGGCATGCACCCGCGCTGGCGGGCAAGCTCGGGCCCGCCGCCCCGGATACCCGCCTGTTGAAAGGACTTCCGAAGACGAAGGCCACGTTGACCTGGGTGCCGTGGACACATTCGCGGCTGGCCACGACCTCCGGATACGGCGCGGGGATCACCTCGCCCGGCTGGTACCACCATCTGTTCACCGAGACCGAGCGGCCGATCGTGCGCTGGCTCACCAAGGTCGCCGGGGTGCTGCGGGCGCACGATCTGCCGGTGTCGAGCGCGCACATCATCGAGGCCGTCCGGCTCGCGGACGCGCTCGCCGCCATGCGCGATCGCCCGCTGGCCGGATTGTCCGAGGTCACCGAGGCCACCAGGGCGGTGATGTGCGCGGGCGACGAGACGATGCTGCGGCTGGTCGTCAACGAACTCGTCGTCGGCGAGGCCCTCGGCACCGTGCCCGAGGGCACGCCGACCGTCCCGCTCGACGCCGACCTACGCGCCCGGACCCGCTCGCTGCGGATGAAGCAGGAGGCCTCGTCCCGGGTGCTCGACCTCGACCTGCGCAAGGAACGCGAGGTCGAACGATCGCGCCTGCTGCACCGGCTGCGCGTGCTCGAAATCCCGTGGGGCGAGCTGACCACCAGCGAGGTGCGCAGCACCGGCACCTTCCGCGAGACCTGGACGCTGCAATGGCGGCCGGAGTACTCCATCTCCATCATCGAGGCCTCCCGCTGGGGCACCACCATCCGCACCGCCGCCGAGGCGAAGATCCTCGACACGGCCGCGCGAGACGAGAGCACCGTCGGCGACCTCACCGCCGCGCTGGAGGTCGCGCTGCTGGCCGACCTCGGCGGCGCCACCGACGGATTGATCAGCAGGCTGGAATCGGCCGCCGCGCTGGATCACGACATCACCCACCTGCTCGCCGCATTGCCGGGCCTGATCAGGACGCTGCGCTACGGCGATGTCCGCGGCACCGACACCAAGGCCCTCGCGCACGTGGCCGACGGCCTGCTGGTGCGCGTCTGTGCCGGCCTGCCCGGCGCCGTCACCGGGCTGGATACCGACGCGGCCACCGAATTGCGCGCCCAGCTCGACGCCGCGCACACCGCCATCCATACCCGCGACGACGGCTGGGCCACCGGCGAATGGCTCGGCGCGCTGCGCAAGCTCGCCGACCGGGACGACGTGCACGGCGCCCTGGTCGGCCGCGCCGTCCGGCTACTCTGCGACGCGGGCCTCATCGACGAGACCGATTCCGCCCGTCGGCTTTCCGCCGCGCTGTCGGTCGGCAACACCGCCGCCGCGAAGGCCGCCTGGATCGACGGCTTCCTCGGCGGCCGCGGCCTGCTGCTGGTGCACGACCGAGAGTTGTTGCGCCTCATCGACGATTGGCTGAGCGAACTGCGCGAGGACCAGTTCGTCGAGACACTCCCTCTGCTGCGCAGAACTTTCGGCGCTTTCGAATCGGGTGAGCGCCGGGCGATCGGCCGAGCGGTGCGCGATGGGGGTGCCGCCGCCGTCCGATCCGATGGCGACGGAAGTTTCGACATGGCGCGGGGCAGCATCGCACTGCGCTCCGCCGCAGAGATTTTGGGGGTCGCGGTGTGAGTACGCCACTGCTTGCCGCACCGTCCGGCACCGTCGTCCGGGCTAGATCCGCGCGGCCTGCGCCGTTCGTCAGTTCGACCACTCAGGGGATGCGATGAACACCGACAACGAAACCCAGGCGCGGCGTTGGCGTTTGGTGCTCGGCACCGCTGCGGAAGAAGGGCTCGGCGGCCTCGGCTCGGCCGACGACGTCGCGATGGATCGCGCGTTGTCCGCGCTGTACAACGACGACGAACGAACCTCGGGCAAACGCTCGGGTGGGCTGGAGGGGTCCGCGCCCAGGGTGGCGCGCTGGCTCGGCGACATCCGCAATTACTTTCCCTCGACCGTCGTCGAGGTGATGCAGCGCGACGCCGTGCAGCGGCTGAATCTCACCCAGTTGCTGCTCGAGCCGGAGCTGCTCGAGGCGGTGGAGCCCGACGTGCACCTGGTCGGCACCCTGCTGAGCCTGAACCGGGTGATGCCCGAAACCACCAAGGCCACCGCGCGTCTGGTGGTGGAGAAGGTGGTGCGCGAGATCGAACAACGCATCGCCGCGCACACCGTCGCCGCCGTCTCCGGCGCGTTGAACCGGGCCGCGCGCGTCTCCCGCCCCCGGCTGCGCGATATCGACTGGGACCGCACCATCCGCAAGAACTTGGCCAACTACCTGCCCGAACACCGCACCGTCGTGCCGGAGCGGCTGGTCGGCTACGGCCGCAAAGCCCAAGCGGTACAGCGCGATGTGGTGCTGGCCATCGACCAATCCGGCTCGATGGCCGCAAGCGTCGTCTACGCCTCCGTCTTCGGCGCCGTCCTCGCCTCCATGCGTTCGCTCAAGACCTCCCTCGTCGTCTTCGATACCGAGATCGTCGACCTCACCGACAAACTCGACGACCCCGTCGACGTCCTGTTCGGCACCCAGCTCGGCGGCGGCACCGACATCAACCGCGCCATCGCCTACTCGCAAACCCTGATCACCCGCCCCACCGACACCCTCTTCGTCCTCATCTCCGACCTCTACGAGGGCGGCGTCCGCGACGAAATGCTGCGCCGGGTCAACGCCATGAAGGAATCCGGCGTCCAGGTGGTCGTCCTGCTCGCGCTCTCCGACGAGGGCGCCCCCGCCTTCGACCACGACAACGCCGCCGCCCTGGCCGCCCTCGGCGTCCCCGCCTTCGCCTGCACCCCCGACAAGTTCCCCGCCCTGCTCGCCGTGGCCCTGGACCGCGGCGACCTCCAAGTCTGGGCCAACGCCAACTCGAGCCATAGCTGAAGGAATGTTGGTCATGTATCCTTGAATGTACATCACCAACATCGAGACCGAGGTGTGCCATGTCAGTGACGCAGATCGACCTGGACGACGACGCGCTTGCCCAGGCAATGGCACTGTCCGGCGTCCGCACGAAGAAGGAGGCGGTCAATATGGCTCTTCGCTTCTACGCGGAACAACAGCAACGCGCCGCCCTGGTGCGCGAACACTTCGAGCGCGCTCGCACCTGGGGTGCGGTGGCGGACGCCGAGCGGCTGCATCTCGCCGAGAAAGCGGAACGCGATCGGTGATCTACCTTCTGGACACCTCCGGACTGGTGCGCCTGCTCGCAGACCCGGCCATTCAGGCAGCCTGGGAGCAAGCCATCGTCGCGCAGACCGTCGGCTCCTGTTATGTACAGCGCTCGGAGTTCCTCTACAGCGCCCGCGACGCGCAGGAGTTCGATGAGCTCAACGAGATGTTCGCGCGTATCTACCCGGACGTTTCGGTGCCGAAGCAGGCGGGTGCCTGGGTCAACGCCGTGCAGCACCGCATGTCACGAGTCGGTCAGCATCGCAGCGCCTCGGCCGTGGACCTGATCATCGCGGCAACGGCCGCCCACCATGGGCTGACCGTGCTGCACGACGACAACGACTTTCGCACCGTCGCCAGGCATGCGACGGACTTGACCGAACACAACATCCGCAACTATTAGGCAACCACTCACCCGGACAGGCTGGAGAGGGCCGAGGCCAGGTTGACCAGCTGGATGGCGATGCCGAGCAGGGTGGAGAGGGTGGAGAGATCCATCGGGCTCCTATCTGAACGGGCGAACCGGACAGCTCAGGAGATCGTACGACAGAGATCGCGGGGAGGAGCCGGGTTCGGCATACCGCCGCGCGACCGGTTTCAGCTGGTCACAGCGGGTTTTGCCGGAACGGGGCCCATGATGCCCCAGGCGGTCGCCGCGGTCGGGACGAGTTTCGGATGCAGCAGGGCGGCCGCAGCTAGCAAACCGATCGCAACCATGATGTCGAGCCAGTAGTGGTTGCCGGTGCCGACGACTATCACGGTGGTGAGCACCGGGTGGGCCAGGGCGAGCCAGCGCCACGACGTGCGAGTCGCGGCCACGACGGCGAACGCGAGCAGCAACGCCCAGCCGACATGCAGTGACGGCATGGCGGCGAACTGATTGGACAGCCCGCCGGATTCGGCCGAGCCGTAGACGGATTGACCGTATACCGCCGCCAGATCGACGAAACCGTGCTCCGGCAGCATGCGCGGCGGCGCGAGCGGGACCAGAACGTGCACGACGAGAGCGGCGGCCGTCAACGCCACCATCAGGTTTCGCGTCCATCGATAGTGCTCGGGCCGAAACATCCACAGCCACAACAGGACCGCCACCGCAACGGTGAAATGCGCGGTGGCGTAATAGAAGTTGGCAGGCACGGCGAAGAAGTCGCGGTGCACGAAGATCGACTGCACCGTCGTCTCCGCCGGCAGCCCGAGCCGATCCTCCAGACCGAGCAGACCCCGCGCATTGCCGAACGCGCGCACCGTGTCGTCGGCGGTGAACATCCGGCCGACGCGATAACCGAGATAGAGCACGGTGATCAGCGCGAGCTGCCCGGCAGCCTCGCCACCACGGCCGTGCACCGCTGCCCGCACCCGCTCGACGATCCCGCTCGGCGCGAACTCCAGACCCGCACCGGGCCCATCAAGACCCACAGCCACCATTGCCTGCGGCCTCCTTCTCCGTTGAACCAGGCCGATCCCGGCAATTAAGTGGAGCTACATCCTCCGTTTAACTTAGCAGCGCCCACCGGTCAACTTCCACAAGGGTGATCAGGGAGACAGAACGATCGACCGACCTGCGCCAGACCTGCTGTGAGGACACCGGATTCGAACCCAGGGCACAAAAACGGCGGCCCCGAACATCGGGGCCCGCCGGATAACGCGCTGCTACAGGTCGGCGATCGCCGCCAACGGCGGCGTGCGAGCCGCACGCACCGCAGGCCAGAGCGCTGCCAGTACGCCGACCACCGCCGAACTCACCAGGACGAGCACCAGCTGCGACCACGGGATGGCGATCTGATCCAGACCGAGATCACGCAGCGTCCGCAGGAACCCCACGCCGAGGCCGAGGCCCAGCAGCATGCCGACGATCGCGCCGAACACGGCGATGAGCATGGATTCCAAATAGATGGTCCGGCGCACTTGGGCACGTTGCATCCCGACCGCGCGCAGCATGCCGATCTCCCGGCGCCGCTCCACCACCGACAAGGCCAACGTGTTGACGATGCCGAGGATGGCGATCACCACCGCCAGCGCGAGCAGGCCGTAGAGGATGGCGAGCAGCGTGTTGATCTGTTGGCCCTGAGCGCCTTTGAACTCCTCCCGGTCCTGCACTTGGACCACCGGGAACGGTTCGACCGCCTTCTCCAGATCGGCACGCAACTCGGTGAGGTCCGTGCCGGGCTGCGCGGTGACCAGCACCACGAAGTTGCTCTGGAAGTTGACCGGCACGACCTCCTTGTACACGACCGGCGACACCACCAACGCGCCGAGCAGCGGGGTCTTGCGGTAGATGCCGGTGACGGTGAGCGGTACCTTCTTGCCGTCGAAACTGCTCGGCGACACCTGCTGGCCGACTCGCCAGCCACGCTTGTCGGCCTCGTCCTCGGACACCAGGATGTCTCGATCGCCGAGAGTGGCACTGCCGCGCAGTATTTCGTAGTTCAGCGCCCGATCGAGCTGCCCGTCCGGCGAGGCACCGCCGACCTGGTCGTCACCGATCTTGAAGCCGACCCCGCGGATCCCGACCACGTCGGCGACGCCGGGCACCGACTTGCGGACCGCGTCGGCCGCACCGAACGGCACGCCGACGAACTGCTGTCCCGCGAGCACGTATTCGGACTTCACACCCTTGTCCACCAGCACACCGACGCTCGCCTTCGCCGAGGCGCCGAGCATGCCGATCGCGGTCACCAGCATCAACCCGAGGGTGAGCGCGAAAGCCGTTGCGGCGGTGCGGCGTGGGTTGCGCGCGGCGTTGTTGCGCGCCATCCGCCCGATGGGCCCGAACGGGCCGATGAGCACGCCGAGCCCGGCCACCACCGGCCGCGACAGCGCGGGGGCGGCCAGCAGTACCGCCAGGATCAGCGCCAGCGCGCCGATGCCGACGGTCAACGCCGCGTTGCCACCGGTGGACTGCGCGCCGACGTACACGAGCACGCCACCGGCCACCGCGAGCACCGCGCCGACCAGCGTGCGCACCCGCAAAGAGTCACCGGCCGAGGCGAATTCCTCACGCATCGCCTCGACGGGCGGGATCTTCGCCGCCCGGCGGGCCGGGGCGTAGGCGCTGAGCACCGTCACCGCAAGCCCGACGAGCAACCCGACCACGATGGTGCGCGGCAGCACCGCCATCGACCCGGTGGGCAACCCGACATCGAAGGCGTTGAGCACTGCGGACAAGCCGAACGCCAGACCGACACCACCGGCCAAACCCAGTGCGCTGCCGACCAATCCGATAACGAACGCCTCCGCGACGACGGACCGGCCGACCTGCTGTCTGCTCGCGCCGACGGCTCGGAGCAGCGCTAGTTCGCGCAACCGCTGCGCGACGATCATCGAGAAGGTGTTGTAGATGATGAAGGTGCCGACGATCAGCGCGATCGCGCCGAACGCGAGCAGGAAGTAGTTGATGAAGTTGAGCGCGTTGGAGACCTCCTTCTTCAGGTCTTCGCGCACCTGATCGCCGTTCTGCACCTTGTAGTTCGGCAGCGCCTTGGCAAGGTCGTCACGCACTTGATCACCCGGGATGCCGGAGACAGCGAGATCGACATAGGCCACGTGCAGTCCGTCGGTGAACAGCTTGCGTGCCTGACTGTCGTCGAACAGCACCCCGATGAAACCGCTGGTGTCCGAGGGCACCTCGTAGATGCCGGTGAGGGTGACATCGAGGGGATTGCCCTGGGACGGGATCATCACCTTGGTGTGCTCGCCGAGCTTCAATCCCGCCCGCTCGGCGCCGGTGGCGTTCAGCGCGATCTCGCCCGGTTTGGTGGGCGGGGCGCCTTGGACGAACTTGTTCGGTTCGGCGACCGCCTGCTCCGGCGGCAGGTACGACTGGCCGAAGGTGGGCGCGCCACCGGTCTGGATGGCCTTCTTCCCATCGGGCGTCAGCAGCACCACGACGCCGTTCACGCTCGGCGCGGCCGTGCGCACCCCGGGATACTTCCGCAGCTCGTCGACGATATTGTTCGGAATCCCTTGCGCTTGGCGCTCTTTCGGGCTTACCCGAACGTCGACGCCCTTCGCCTGACCCGCGAAGATGCCGTCGAACGTGCGCTGCAGCGTATCGGTGAACACGAACGAGCCCGCGATGAACGCGGTGCCGAGCACCACCGACAACAGGGTGAGCGCCAGCCGGACCTTATGTGCCGCAAGGTTGCGCAACGCAACCTTGCGCATCGGACTACCCATCAGGCTTGCTCCAGCGCCTTCATCCGATCGAGCACGGTTTCCGAAGTCGGGTCCCGCATTTCATCGACGATCTGCCCGTCGGCCAGGAACACCACCCGGTCGGCGAACCCGGCAGCGTGCGGCTCGTGCGTGACGATCACCACGGTCTGCCGGAACTCGTCCACCGCGGCCCGCAGGATCGACAGCACCTCCTCGGAGGCCTTGGAGTCCAGGTTGCCGGTCGGCTCGTCGCCGAAGATGATCTCCGGTTTCGCCGCCAGCGCCCGCGCGCAGGCCACCCGCTGCTGCTGCCCGCCGGACAACTCGCTGGGCCGATGGGTGAGCCGGTCGTTGAGGCCGAGCCGCTTCAGCACGGTGTCCAGCCACTCCTGGTCCGGTTTGCGGCCGGCGATGTCCAGCGGCAGCGTGATGTTCTCCAGTGCGGTGAGCGTCGGCACCAGGTTGAACGCCTGGAAGACGAAGCCGATCCGGTCGCGCCGCAGCCGTGTCATCTGCTTGTCCGAGAGCCCGGCCAGGTCGGTGTCACCGATCCGGACGGTGCCCGTGCTGGCGCTGTCCAGTCCGGCCAGGCAGTGCATCAGGGTCGACTTGCCGGACCCGGAGGGGCCCATGATCGCCGTGAATTCCCCCTTCGCGAACTCGGCCGACACCCCGTCCAAGGCCCGGACCTGCGTATCTCCCGACCCGTAGACCTTCACCAGGTCGATAGCGCGGGCCGCGACATCGGTCGGAACCGCCACTTCGGCGGTGTCGGAACCCAAAGCTTGCGAAGTCATGCCCACCAGTCTTACCGGGTTCGCCCCCGCGCGCCATCAGGGAATTCCCCGACTCCTCCGGTATCGATGCGCTGCGGTGGGTTACGTGGTAGCGGGTTCGGTGTGCAGTTGGTCGACCATGGCGGCCAGCGACTTGGCCAATCGTCCGTGACCGGTGGCGAGCACATCGAGGCCGCTGGCGCCGACGGCACGGTTCATTGCCTGGTAGGCGAGCTGGCCGCGGCGGGTCGGGAACACCAGCACCCGGCGGCGATCGGTGTCGTCGACCTTGCGGTGCACCAAGTTGTCGGCGATCATCCCGTCGATCAACCGGGTCAGGTTGGCCCCGGTGAGCAGGGTCGCCTCCGCGAGGTGCGACATGGGGTGGCCGACGCCGTCCACCACCGCGGCCAGGACGTGCCAGCGCGCGACGGAGTTCTCGCCGAGGCTGGTCGCGATGGCCCGGTCGAGTTCCTGCGATGCCCTGCGCACAAGCCGGGCCAGCTCCTCCAGCGCGGCGGGGGCGGTGCTATCGTCCACAGCAGTACTATAGCCAACCCCGTATGGTAAATATTCAAATGGAAATATACGGTGGTGATTTCCGTTGTCGCGCTCCGGTTTTCGTCGATCCACGGTAGACATCGCGCTGGTGGTGCCGCTGAGTGGCACGGCGGGCATGTTCGGGCCCTCCTGCGAGGCCTGCGCCGCCCTGGCGATCGGCGACATCAACGCCGCGGGCGGCATCCTCGATCGGCCGGTCCGGCTGCACCCCGTCGACGCGGGCGCGCCGCTGCCCGTGCTCGCCGCGACGATCGACCGGATGGTCGGCACCGGGATGGTCGACGGCGTCGTCGGCTGGCATCTGTCCAACGCGCGCAAGGTGATCACCCCGCACACCGCGGGCCGGGTGCCCTACGTCTACACCACCTTCTACGAGGGCGGCGAGGACTCCGACGGTGTCTACATGGTGGGCGAGACCCCGGAGCAGCAGCTGTTCCCCGCGCTGCGCTGGCTGCGCGCCGAGCACGGCATCCGCCGCTGGTGCGTGGTCGGCAACGACTACGTGTGGCCGCGGGAAACCGCAAGGGCCACCCGGGAATTCGCACTGACCACCGATATCGAGGTGGTCGGGCAGGCGTTCGTCCCGCTCGGCGGCCGGGACTTCCGGCAGGCGCTGGAGCTGGTCCGCCGCTCCCCGGCGCAGGGCGTGCTGCTGTTCATGGTCGGCGCGGACTGCGCCGCGTTCAACCTGGCCTTCGCCGAGGCCGGACTAGACGACGGCAGGCTGCGGCTGAGCATGATGATCGGCGAGGACGTGCTGTACGCGGGCGGTGCCGACAGCACGCGCGGATTATTCACCGCCAGTGGCTATTTCGAGAGCGTCGTGTCGCCGGCCGGGATGGATTTCGGCGCGCGCTACCTGCACGAGTTCGGCCCGGCCGGGCCGGCGCTCAACAACATCGGCGAATCCTGTTACGAGGGACTGCTGCTGTTCGCCTCGCTCGCCGAATCCGCCCGCAGCCTCGACCTGCGAGACATCGAACGCAACGCCCCTCGGGTCAGCTACGGCGGCCCGCGCGGCGAGGTACGGGTCCGCGGCGCGCACACCACCCAGCCGGTCTATCTGGCCGACGCCGACGCGCTCGAATTCAGTGTGCTCGCCGAACTGAACTCCTGAATCTCGTAACACGAACTTCACCTTGCGGTTTCGCTGCGGCGACCTGCCGGGCTTTGTATCGTCATCATACGAAACATATTCAAATGAAAATAATGAGGTCTCCGTGCCCCTCTACTGGTTCCACTGCCGCGCCTGCGGCGGCTTCGATCTCACCTTCTCGATGGCCGACGTGCCCGCCGCGGCGCCGTGCCCGGACTGCGCGACGAGCAGCAAACGGCAGTTCGGCGTCGCGGCACTGATCCGGCCCGGTTCCTCGGCCACCCGGCTCATCGACATGACCGAACGCACCGCGAGCGAGCCGTCGGTCGTCGCCGGGCCACCGCCGCGCCGGTCCGTGCCGGTGACGCGTAATCCGCTGCACCGCAAGCTGCCCCGCCCCTGACCTGAAGGAAACACCATGCCCGAGTTACTGTTCCCGCTCGACTCCAGCAAGCGGTTCACCGAGCAGAAGATCGTCGGCCACAACCGGTGGCACCCCGATATCCCCGCCGCGGTAACCGTCAAACCGGGCGACGAGTTCCGCGTGCACGTGCGCGAGTGGTTCGACGGCGCCATCCGCAACGACGACTCCGCCGAGGACGTACTGAACGCGCCGCTCAGTACGGTGCACTGCCTGTCGGGCCCGTTCGCGATCGAGGGCGCGCAGCCCGGCGACCTGCTCATCGTCGACATTCTCGACATCGGCCCCATCCCACAGGAGGACGCGGGCCCGCTCGCCGGTCAAGGCTGGGGCTACACCGGCATTTTCGCCACCGACAACGGCGGCGGCTTCCTCACCGAACATTTCCCCGATGCCTACAAGGCCATCTGGGATTTCAGCGGTCAGACCACCACCTCGCGGCACATCCCCGGGGTGAAGTTCACCGGTATGACGCACCCCGGCTTGATGGGTACCGCCCCGTCCGCCGCGCTGCTGTCGACATGGAACGCCCGGGAGGAGGCGCTGATCGCGACGGACCCGCACCGGGTGCCGCCGCTGGCGCTGCCGCCCGAACCGCGCGACGCCGTCCTCGGCACGCTCACGGGCGCCGAGTTCGATCGAGTCGCCGCCGATGCCGCGCGCACCGCGCCGCCGCGGGAGAACGGCGGCAACCAGGACATCAAGAACTTCACCCGGGGCAGCAGGGTGTTCTATCCGGTGTTCGTCGACGGTGCCCACCTCTCGGTGGGTGACCTGCACTTCTCCCAGGGCGACGGCGAGATCACCTTCTGCGGCGCCATCGAGATGGGCGGATTCATCGACCTGCGGGTCGATCTCATCAAGAACGGCATGGAGCTCTACGGCGTCAGCGAGAACGCCATCTTCGTTCCGGGTAACTCCGGACCCAATTACTCTGAGTATCTGGCCTTTTCGGGCACCTCGGTGACTCTCGACGGCGAACAGCGCTATCTCGACTCGCAGCTGTCGTTCGAGCGGGCCTGCCTGCACGCCATCGACTACCTCACCAAGTTCGGTTACTCCCCGGAGCAGGCTTACTTATTACTCGGCGCCGCGCCCATCGAAGGTAGGTTCTCCGGCGTCGTCGATATTCCGAATTCCTGTGCCACCGTCTACATTCCGACCGCGATCTTCGACTTCCCCGTGCTCCCGACCGCAGCCGGTCCGACTCGGATCGACCCGGGCCCCGGCGCGCCGCGCGCCACCCGCTGACCGACCACGCGGTGCCGGTTGTGCCCGCCTGTCACAACCGGCCTGCCGGGTGATTGCTGAATCATTGCGGGTGCCCGCACATAGAACTGCGGCAAACCGTGCGGTCGGCGTTCGTACGCAGGTGAATTAGTGGTCATCCGTCAAGTTACCGAATACCGCCCTGGCCCGAAGCCACGGTGGTTCAATCGAGAGGCGTGTGCTCTGAAGTAGCTATTGGTAGCGAAAGGAGTTCCATGGGCCCTACTGTCGCCGAACGGATTCGCCTGCGCGTCGATAGCTTTCAGTCGGGCAGACTCGCCGGACACTGGGGCGGCCGGCATATTCTGCACGGCGGTGTCCCCGACCACGGCGATGTCGTGCTCACCAGCAACGACTATCTGGCGCTGTGGGCCGATCCGCGGATCACCCACGCGCTGGAGACCGCGCTACGCGCCCCGACCTCGGGAAGACTCGCCGCGAGCGCCTTCCTGCGCGACGACCACCCGCAGGTGCTATTGGAACGTGCGCTCGCCGATCATCTGCGGGCACCCGCCGGGATACTCTGCCAATCCGGCTGGGATGCGAATGTAGGGCTTCTTCAATCGATCGCGGACGCCGAAACTCCCGTTTACATCGACCAATTCGCCCACATGTCGTTCTGGCACGGCGCGCGGGCGGCCGGGGCGCCGATCTATTCGTTCCGGCACAACTTTCCCGGGCACCTCCGTGAGCAGATCCGCGCGCACGGGCCGGGCATCATCGCGGTGGACGCCATCTACGGCAACACCGGCAGCCGGTGCCCGCTGACCCACATGTGCGATATCGCCGACGAAACCGACAGCGTGCTCGTCGTCGACGAGTCGCACGCGCTGGGCACCGACGGTCCCGCCGGGGCGGGAATGGTAGCGGCGCTCGGCCTCACCGATCGGGTGCCCTACCGAATCGCCAGCCTGGCCAAGGCCTTCGGCGGCCGGGCCGGGTTCGTCGGCGCGAACAGCATCGATTTCGTGGACTACTTCAAGCTGGAGTCGCATCCCGCGGTGTTCTCCTCGACCATGCTGCCCTACGAAATCGCCGGACTGGCCGCGACGCTCGAGATGATTCGGACCGACAACTGGCGGCGCCAGCGACTACGCGAGCTGTCGACCATGGTGCGCCGGGCGCTGACCGCCCTGGAATTCGACCTGGCCGGCTCGGCCAGCCACATCGTCGCGCTCCAGGCCGGACCGGACCTGCGGGCCGCCGCCATCCGGGACTTCCTGGAGATCCGCGGCATTTTCGGCACCCTGCTGTGTCCGCCCAACACCGCACGCAATCACACGCTGATCCGCTTCTGCCTGCACGCTGGCCTCACCGACCAAGCCGTCGACCGGATCATCGACGCGTGCACCGAAGTTCGCACCAGGTTCGGTGCGATGCCACCGGTCGAGCCGTACCCCAAGCCGAGCGCACCACCACCCCGACATGCGCAGACATCGGCCACCGCGGGTTGAGCGACCGCCGTGCGCGGGGACCGAGAAGTCCCCGCGCACGGTGTCGCACCGCTAGCCGGTGGCGAGCACGGTGCCCGCGCCGACCGTGCGGCCGCCCTCCCGGATGGCGAAGCCCAGGCCGGGCTCCAACGGCACCGGGCGGCCCAGTTCGACGGTCAGCTCGACCGTCTCCCCCGGCATCGCCACCCGGATGTCGCCGGGCAGTGTCACGTCACCGACCACGTCACCGGTGCGGATGTAGAACTGCGGGCGGTAGCCGGTGGTGATCGGCGTACGCCTGCCGCCCTCCGCCGCGCCGAGCAGGTAGACGCGGGCGGTGAACCCGCTGTGCACGGCGACGCTGCCGGGTTCGACGACGACCTGGCCGCGGCGGACCTGATCGCGCTGCACGCCACGCAGCAGCAGCGCGACATTGTCGCCCGCCTCCGCGACATCCATGGTGCGGCCGAAGGTTTCGACGCCGGTGACGACCGAGGTGAGCTCGTCACCGAGGCCGAGCACGGCCACCCGATCACCGAGCCGGACCCGGCCGCGTTCCACCGCACCGGTGACCACGGTGCCGCGACCGGTGATGGTGAGGACGTTCTCCACCGGCAGCAGGAACGGCGCGTCGGTGTACCGGACCGGGGTCGGCACATGCGTGTCGACGGCGTCCAGCAACCCCAGCAGCGCGGCCGTCCACCGCTCGTCGCCCTCCAGCGCACGCAGGCCGGAGACCCGGACGACCGGCAGGTCTGCCCCGGGATAACCCTGCGCGGTGAGCAGTTCGCGTACCTCCAGCTCGATCAGGTCGAGCAGCTCCGGGTCACCCGCGTCGGCCTTGTTGAGGGCGACGACGATGTGCTCGACGCCGACCTGGCGGGCCAGCAGCACGTGCTCGGCGGTCTGCGGCATCACCCCGTCCTGCGCCGAAACCACCAGGATGGCGCCGTCCAGCTGGGACGCCCCGGTGATCATGTTCTTCACGAAATCGGCGTGTCCCGGCATGTCGATATGCGCGTAATGCCTGGTCGCCGTCTCGTATTCGACGTGCGCGATATTGATGGTGATGCCACGCTGCGCCTCTTCCGGCGCCCGGTCGATCCGGTCGAACGGCACGAAGCTGCCGCCGCCCCGCTCCGCGAGCACCTTCGTGATCGCCGCGGTGAGCGTGGTCTTGCCGTGGTCGACATGGCCCATGGTGCCGATGTTGAGGTGCGGCTTGGTGCGGACATAGGTCTTCTTGGACATTGTTTTTCCTGGTTTGCCTGGCGGGCACGAGCGAATGTGCCCGACGATGTCGAGCGGGACCTCAGCGACGGGGCGACCTTCCCCGTCCGAGGTCCCGGGACATCCCGGGGAAGGTCAGCTTCGGGCTCCGTCGAGCTGCGCGGCAGATGCTGCCGAGGCGGCCAGGACAGCAGCCATCGCGCCCGCGACTGCGGACGATGCGACGATGGCGTAGCTGAACATGCTGGGAATGGTAAGCGCCGAGCCCCGCTGAGCGCGACGCATTTTCCGGGCGCCGGGCGCCTCGCCATCTACCGCCGCGCGATGAGCGAAAGCTCGCAGAGCGCACACGAGCTTCACCGCCCGACGGCTGTCTGAGTGTTTACCGGATGCCGCCGGATGTCATGAGCCCGTGGACCGCTGGCTGACCCATTCGAAGGCTTCGGCTTTTGATCGTGTGCCTTCGGCGGTGCGGGAGCGGTTGGGTTCGCCGAGGTCGGCGAGGAGGTTTTCGGAGAGGTCGACCAAGGTTGCGAGGGTGGTGGGGGTGAACCAGGCCGGGCGGGTGGCGAAGAGGATGTCTTCGGTGGCGGTGTTGCCGCTGGCGCCGGGGGCGAAGGGGCAGCCGCCGAGGCCGCCGAGCGCGCCGTCGACCATCGTGGCGCCGGCCGTGATGGCGGCGAGGGTGTTGGCTACGCCCATGCCCCAGGTGTCGTGGCCGTGGAAGACGATGCGGCGCTGGGGGGTTCGGGTGTGGACGGCGGAGACCAGTGCGGCGACCTCGCCGGGATGGGCTTGGCCGAGGGTGTCGGCGAGGACGATGTCGTCGGCGCCCGCGGTGCGCGGGTCGTTGGCGATGGCGAGGACGCGCTCCGGATCGACCGGGCCGTCGAACGGGCAGGTGAAGCTGGTGGCCAGGCACAGCTGGATCGAGCCGCCCACGGACGTGGCGAGCCGGACCGCGTCGGGCATGGCGGCGACGCTGTCCTCGGTGCTGCGGCCGATATTGGCCTTGTTGTGCGCATCCGAGACGGAGAAGCAGTACTGGAAATTGCGCACCCCCGCCGCGGCCGCCTTCTCGACGTGCCGCGGCGTGGCCACCCACACCCAACAGCGTTGCAGCTCTTCGGGACTCAGCGCGGCGATGAGCTCCATGGTGTTCGCCATCGGCGGCACCAGGTCGGGCCGGGCCATCGAGCCGATCTCCAGCGCGGGCACACCGAGCCCGAGCAGCCGCCGGATGAGGTCGGCCTTCTGCTCGACCGGCAGCACCTTTCCGGTGAGCTGCAAGCCGTCGCGCAGGGTCACGTCGCGCAGGATCGCCGAGCTCACCGTTCGTCCCGCTCCTGCCGCGGCGCGCACATCACGCCGCCCCACGGCTTTTCGTGCACACCCGCGGGGTTCGGATGCACGGTCGGCCGGGTGAACCCGGGCGAGCGGATGTCGCGTGGGCCGCGTCGCGGCGGTCGCCTGCGGTCTTCCCTCATTTCGCCTCCAAAGCGTCGATCTCGCTGTCGCTCATGCCGAGTAGCCCGGACAACACCTCGTGCGTGTGCTCTCCTAGATCGGGTCCGACGTTGCGGATGGGCAGGGACTGTTCGCCGATCACCGGGACGATGCCGGGGAAGCCGACCGTCTTCGGTTCCGCCGCACCGACATCCACCGAGAACTGCTGAATCATGTTGCGCGCCTTGTACTGTTCGTCGGCGACGATGTCGGCCGCGGTGTAGATGGGACCGCACGGGATGCCCGCGGCCTCCAGGATCTTCAGTGCCTCGGCGCGCGTGTGCCTGCTGGTCCACTCGGTGATCGCGGCATCGAGGCGGTCGTGGTTGCGCCAGCGGCCCGCGTTGTCGTGCAGTTCCGGGTCGGCGGCCAAGTCGGGGCGGTCGATCACCTGCATGTAGCGCTGGAAGATGGCGTCACCGTTGCCGCCGATAATGATGCTGACGCCGTCGCTGCACGGGTAGGCGTTGCTCGGGGCGATGCCCTCGACCAGACCGCCGGTGCGTTCGCGTTTGATGCCGTAGGCAAGGTAATCGGGCACGAGCGATTCCATCACCGACAGGATCGTCTCGTTGAGGGCGACGTCGATGACCCGCTCGCGCAACGGAATCGACGTCTCGTCCGGCCTGCGCTCACGCTGGAACAGCGCCATCACGGTGCCGAAGGCGGCATAGACGCCCGCGATCGAGTCACCGATCGAGACGCCCGTGCGCACCGGCGGCCGGTCCGGTTCGCCCATCAGTTCGCGCAGGCCACCGACCGCTTCGGCGACGGCGGCGAAGCCCGGCCGGGACGCGTGCGGCCCGGTCTGCCCGTAGCCGGAGATTCTGGTGATCACCAGGTCGGGGTTCGCCGCGTTGAGCACCTCCGGGCCGAGCCCCCACTTCTCCAGCATCCCGGGGCGGAAGTTCTCCAGCAGCACATCGCAGCGGCGGACCAGGTCGAGCACGACGGCACGGCCTGCTTCGCTGCGCAGGTCCAGCGTGATCGACTTCTTGTTCCGGTTGACGGTGCGGTAGAGCATGGAGGTGTCGCCGCCGTAGAGCCGCCAGTTGCGCAGCTCGTCGCCGGCCTTCGGCCGCTCCACCTTGATGACCTCGGCGCCGAAGTCGCCGAGGATGCGCCCGGCGGTCGGCGCGGCAATGTAATTGCCCAGCTCCAGGACGCGAACACCGTCCAACGGCCGAATACTCATCGCACCAGTGTCTCAGGGGCCGCAGCGGCAGCGCACGACGACACCTCGCTGGGACCCATCTACCCCACGTGCTCGCGCAGGTAAGCCAGATCCTCGGCCACTCCGTCGGCGGGCGTTTCCAGGATGACCGGGGCGTCCGCGCTCTTGCAGACCTCGGCGAGTAGCTGAGGGTCGATGGTGCCGTCGGCGAAGTTGGCGTGGCGGTCGGCGCCGGAGTTGAACTCGTCGCGCGAGGAGTTCAGGTGTACCAGGTCGATTCGACCGGTGATCGCCTTGATGCGGTCGACGACGCCGATCAGCTCCTCGCCACCCGCCCAGGCGTGACAGGTGTCGAGGCAGAAGCCCGCGCCGAAATCGCCGACGGCGTCCCACAATCGGGCGATCGAATCGAAATGCCGCGCCATCGCGTGATTGCCACCCGCGGTGTTCTCGATGAGGATCGGCACCGCGAAGCCGCCCTTGTCCTGCTGGCGTTCGAACAGTTTGCGCCAGTTGTCGACGCCGGTCGCCAGCTCGGCGTCCGAGCGCACGTGCCCGCCGTGCACGACCAGACCGATCGCGCCGAGGTCGGCGGCGGCCTTGGCCTGCTGGGCGACCGCGTTGCGGGAGGGCATGCGCAGGCGATTGTTCAGGCTCGCCACATTGATCTGATAGGACGAGTGCACCACCACGTCGATCGGGCTGGCCACGATCTCCTCGGTCCGCGGGTGCGGGGTGGGTTTGTCCCAGCTCTGCGGGTCGACGACGAACATCTGGATGACGTCGGCGCCGAGTTTCTCGCCGAAGCCGATCGGATCGCCGTCGAGCCGGACATGTGCGCCAATCTGCATGAGGGCCAGCTTAACGACCACCACCGACATCGAGCCGCGGACGGCGAACCGGGATATGTTGCATCGCGCGAGTCCGGCGAGATACATCGGTAGTATCCGCGCGCTCGACCCGACAACGGGGGTGAATACCGTGTTGCAGACCGACGATCGACCGGCCTTGCCCCGCCCTTGCTGGCGGGCCGCCGGTCCGGTGACAACTGCTATGGTTTCGATGTTTTCCGTGGTCCGGCCCGTGCCTGATCGCGCGTTCTTATGCTGTACGCCTGTTCGTCGGTGGGTCCCGGCGGGCGGCGGGAAGTGGAGCAGACATGCTGGCCAGCGGTGACGTTTTCGCCGGTTATGTCATCGAGCGGCAACTGGGTCGCGGTGGCATGGGATCGGTCTACCTGGCGAAACACCCTCGGCTGCCGCGCCTGACCGCGTTGAAGCTGTTGAACAGGGAGATGTTCTTCGACAAGGAGGTGCGGGCGCGGTTCGAACGGGAGGCGGATCTGGTCGCCCAGCTCGACCACCCGAATATCGTCACGGTCTACGACCGCGGGCTCGAGGCCGAGCAGCTGTGGATCTCCATGCAGTTCATCGACGGCATCGACGCCGCATCGGTGCAACCGCAGGCGCTGCCGCCGGAGCGGGCCGTGCAGATCGTCAAGGAAACCGCGGACGCCCTCGACTACGCGCACGGCATCGGTGTGCTGCACCGCGACGTGAAACCCGCGAACATCCTGCTGGCGCGCGGCGGTGGTGGCCGCGGCGAGCGGGTGTACCTCACCGACTTCGGCATCGCCCGCTTCCGGGACGACACCGGCCATCTCACGCAGACCGGAACCTTCACCGCCACACTGGCTTACGCCTCGCCCGAGCAGCTCACCGGTTCGTCGCTGGATCACCGGTCGGATCAGTATTCGCTGGCGTGCTCGCTGTTCTGGTTGCTCACCGGGACCGGCCCGTTCTCCGCGACCAACCCCGCGGCGGTCATCCAGGGTCATCTGCAAGGTGCTCCGCCCGCACTGAGCAGCCACCGCCAGGGCCTGCCCTACGCGCTGGACAGCGTGCTGGCCAGGGCGATGGCGAAGCGACCGGAGGACAGATATCCCAGCTGCGCCGACTTCGCCGCCGCCGCCCGGCACGCCCTGACCAACCCCAGCGTGCCCTCGATGCCGGTGGCCGGCGGGCCGCGGCCGTTCACCGCACCACCGACGGCAGTGGCCGGACCACGCCCGACCACCGGGCCGAGGCCGACCACCGGACCCCGCCCCACCACCGGACCGCCCACCCCGACCACCGGCGCGCCCTACCCGGCGCAGTACGGCCAGCCGACCAGCGGACCGAATCACCTTGCAGGATCACCGTTCACGCCGCCACCGGCCACGCTGGCCGCGCCGCAGTACGGCAACGGCCAGGCCCCGCAGCCGACCGCCCCGTACGCGGGCCAGCAGTTCGGCAACAACTACGGCCCGCCGCCCATGTCTCCGGTCAGCGTCGGCGGACGGCCGCCGAAGAAATCCAACGTCGGCGTCATCATCGGCATCTGCGTCGGAGTCGTGGTGCTGCTGGTAGTGACGCTGGCCATCATCGGCGCGGTCAGCGATTCGACCGCCTCCGGCGGCGACACGACACCGAGTTCGGTCGCGTCCGGCGTGAACGGGCCCGGTAAAACGGTGCCCGCGACCGTGGACTCGATCAGTGCCGAGTTCCCGCGCATGGTGCCCGCCAGCAAGACGGAGCAGGTCGGCTACAACGGCGCCAAATGCTGGGAGACCGACGCCACTTACACGCCCTCGCCGAGCGAGGGCGACCCGGAGTTCGGTGACTGGGCCTGGCAGTGGCGCTGCTACGGCGGCGGCGACAGCTCCGACCCGCTCTATCGCATCTACGTCTACAAGTCCACCGCCGACGTGCAGGCGGTGCTGAAGACGCTGCCCGCCAACACCAAGTCCACCGACACCAACGGCGGAAAGTCCTACACCAACTACAAATACGACACCGGCGGCCCGAAGATCGTCACCGCCTTCACCGGCGATCCGGACCGTGCCCAGTACCTGATGTTCACCGACGGCTCCGGCTCCATCGATCAGACCCTGCGCTGGTGGCGCTCGGCGCCGCTGAACTGATCCATGCTGCAACCCGGAGAGATATTCGCCGGGTACACCATCGAACGGCTGCTCGGTCGCGGCGGCATGGGCTCGGTGTACCTGGCGCGGCACCCCCGCCTGCCACGGTTGACGGCGATGAAGCTGTTGAACCCGGAAGTGTTCCACGACAAGGAGATCCGCACTCGGTTCGAGCGGGAGGCCGACCTGGTCGCCCGGCTCGATCACCCCAACATCGTGACCGTGTTCGACCGCGGCGTCGAGGACGAGCGGCTGTGGATCTCGATGCAGTACATCGACGGCACCGACGCCGCCGGGGTGGAGGCGCGATCGTTGCCGCCGGAACGCGCGGTGCAGATCATCGGCGAGACCGCCAAGGCGCTCGACTTCGCGCACCGTCGTGGCGTGCTGCACCGAGATGTGAAGCCCGCCAACATCTTGCTCGAACGCACCGCGGGCGCCGGCGAACGGGTGTTCCTGACCGATTTCGGCATCGCGCGCTTCCGCGACGACACCGGGCGGCTCACGCAGACCGGAACATTTACCGCCACACTGGCGTACGCGTCACCGGAGCAGCTGTCGGGCGCGCTGCTCGATCACCGCTCGGACCAATACTCGCTGGCCTGCACGCTGTTTCGGCTACTGACCGGCACGGTGCCGTTCGACGCCACCAACCCGGTCGCGGTGATCCAGGGACATTTGCAGGTGCCGCCGCCGCCGGTCAGCCGGTTGCGGCCGGGGCTGCCGGTGGCGCTGGATGCGGTGCTGGCCAAGGCGATGGCGAAGCGGGCCGACGGGCGGTTCGATTCCTGCGCCGAATTCGCCGGTGCCGCTTGGCGTGCGCTCACCGCGGCGCAAGAGTTCGGCTCGCCCCCGGCGCAGCAGCAATTCGCGCCGTCCTCGGCACTGCAACAGTTCACGCCATCCCCGGTACACCAGCAGCTCACGCCATCCTCGACACCGAACCAGTTCTCGCCCTCCGCCGCACCGCACAAGTTCGCACCGTCCTCCACGCCGAGCCAGTTCGCGCCACCTCACCCGCTGAATCAGCAACGCGTCATGGGGCAGAACGGGCACGATGCCAGTCCCGCCCGGCGCGGCCCGGTTCCCGTGCAGCGCCCGAAGTCCAACGCCAAGCTCGGCGGCGGCATCGGCGTCCTTCTGGTGCTCGGCCTCATCGCCTCGCTCATCATGTCCTCGCGCGGCGAATCAGGTTCGGCGGGACCGACGGTCACCACGACGGCGACTACGCCACGCGCCACAGCCATTGCCGACACCACCGAGCCGCCGACCTCGGCACCACCGGCGACGACCGCCGACCCCGCCCAGGTGGGCACGAACGCCGCGGCGCTCAGCGCCGAGTTCCCGGCGATGCTGCCGAAAACCACTGCCCAGCAGCTGGTTCACTCCGGATCGGGCTACAACAAGGCAGGTTGCTTCTCCTATGATCCGACTTCCGCGCCGACCATCGACGAGGAGGATCCCGCCTTCGGCGCCTGGCTGGTGATGTGGCGCTGCTTCGGCGGCACCGAGAACAAAGCGGCCTTCTCCTTCTACCTCTACAACTCCCCCGCCGACGTCCACGCCGCGCTGGACGCCTTACCCGCCAACGACCGGACCACGGCCACCAATCACGGCCACACCTACACCAATTACACGTTGCACAACAGCAGTACCCGGCGCCCGCGGATGATCACGGAGTTCACCGCCGACCCGCAACGCGCCACGATCCTGATGTACAGCGCGGGCTTCATCGCCACCGAGTCCGAGCTGATGCAGTGGTGGACCGACGCCCCACTGAACTGAGCGAGCCGACCACCCGCCGCGACTGGAAGGGCCAGGCGCTCAACCGAACGCGTGGTGCACGAATTCGTGGGTCGGATGGAAGCCGATGGACTGGTAGATCTTGCTCGAGGTGCGGTTGGCGGTGTCGGCGAACAGGCACACGTTCAAGTTGTCGGCGCGCAAGACTTGTGCGATGTGCGCGGTGACGGCGCTGGCGTAGCCGTGTCCGCGCTCCTGCGGCGGTGTGTACACCATGCCGACGCGGGACCAGCCGTGCACGGGAAGGTGATGGGCGGCAAAGCTTGTCGGGCGGCCGTCACGCTCCCAGAACCACATCAGTCCGGCCGCGACCCGGTTGCGGAGGGTCGCCTTGTCCAGTCCGGCCGGCGAGATCCCGGCCTCGGCACGCATGGCCTCGGCCCATTCGACACACAGCTCGACCTCGGATTCGGTTGCCCGGCGCGGACTCCCGGGCACCTCGGGGGTACGCAGCGCACCGAGCCGGTACAGCCTGGTGGTGTAGGACGGTTGGACGCCGACCCCGAGGCGGTCGCTCCACCGCTTGGCGAAGATGTCGGCGTCGGCGGCGAGTCCTTCCACCCCTGCGCTTTCCGGTGCCACCTCGGCCAGCGCGTCCGCCACCGCGCTCGCGCCGCCCTCGGGCAGCTCGCCCAGGTACAGGTCCCGGTCCGCGACCCGCATGGCGACCCCGGCCACGGCCGCGCCGTCGCCATACAACGCCAGGAATCGCGAGCCGCCGTCGGCGGCCTGCAGGCCGGCCACCTGATTGGCGATGCTGGTGCTGATCACGGTGTGCCGCAGCGGATCACGGAGCAGAAACGACTCGGTGCGCGAGCGGAACTCGGCCGCGTCCGTGCTGATCTCGATCCTCATGATCACCACGGTAGGCGGCGGATGCGTTGCGCGCCCGCGTGTCTCGCCAGGCCTGCCACGATGATCGACCGGTGGTCGAGTCGGCGCACGGCTCAGTTGGGTTCGGCGTCAATCCGTTTCGTTGCCGCCACGGCCACCTGTGCGAAGTTTGAGCAGGACCAACCCTGCGGTGCACGCGAGAATCAGTCCGGCGACGGTGATTTCGACGTGTAGGCCTGCGATGCCGAGGACAGCCCCGACGATGCCGCCAATGAAGATCAGCCAGGCGAGTGTCCGCGAAAGAATCGTGGACAGCGAGCGCGCTGACCCGTTCGACACGAGATGCTGCGAAGAAGCCGACACCGCATCCTTGGCGGCTGCGGACGACTCCTGCTGCGACGCTGTCGAGTAAGCTCCCATCATCTACTCCTCGATGACGCCGATCAGAGAACCAATGCCGCGTTCATCACACAACGCTTCTCTCATCTGGGTACAGGCGTCTCACGCGTAACTTTGCTCACACGCTACGACCATGTCGCGCCATATGACAGCGACACGTGCCCACGACACGCCGAAGAGACCAATTCGATATCTGAGTTACCGGCGTTTAAAATGTGTACGTCCGACGCACCGGCGGCGACCGCTTCGCCTGGCCCGGTGGACCGCGCTCGAGTAAGGTGATGCCCACTCGAACCGCAGCAGGAGTTGTCACCGATGGAGAGCACCAGGACCAAGATCGCAGGTCCGGCGATCGCCGCAGGCGCGATCTCCGTCGGGCTAGTCCTCGTCGGCGCCTGCGGAATCGGCAAGCAGGACACCTACGTCGCACCGCCACCGTTGCAGTCGGACCCGAACGTCGCGCCCGTGGTGCACTCGGGCACCAGCGTGACGGTGCCGAAAGTGTCGATTCCGCCGTCGCCGACCTGGCGCATCGCCCCGTATCAAGCGCCCCAGGCGACACCGTTCACCGGATTCGCCACCACGACGTCCGGCGAGCCGGCCCCGGAAGAGTCGCACGGGATTCCACCGCACGAGACCCCGTCCGAGGACGCGCGCCCACCGGCCACCACCACCGAGGCGCCCACGACCGAAGCGCCGACGACCAGGCCGACCACCACTCGGCCGACCAGGCCGCGGCCGACGACTACGACCCCGGACGAGCCGACCACCCGCCCGTCCGAAAGCCCGTCCGGCGGTTTGAACACCGACCACGAGTGACCCGCGGTGGTGCGCGAAGCACGCACCACCGCAAGGATTTACAGCTCGGGCAGCTCGTGCTCGCCGACCCGCGCGCTGAGCACCCGCAGATGCTCCAGCCCGCCGCCCAGCGTGCGTTCGATCGCGGTCAACCTGGCCACGTAGTGACTGACCGGGTACTCGGCGGTGACGCCGATCCCGCCGTGCAGCTGGATGGCTTCCTGGCCGATGTGCCGCGCCGAGCGACCGACCTGGAGCCGGGCCCGCGAGGCCACCTGGTCGTCGATCGCGCCGTCGGCCGCGGCCGCGGTGGCGTACAGGCTCATGCTGCGCGCGAGTTCCAGCGACACATACATGTCCGCCGCTCGATGCGTGAGCGCCTGGAACTTCGACAGGGTGACCCCGAACTGCTTGCGCTGCTTCAGGTAATCGGTCGTCAACCGCAGCGCCTCTTCCATCGCACCGATGGACTCCGCACACAGGCTCGCCTGCGCCTGGCCCTGTGCGGCCCGAATCGCCTCGGCCGCATCACCATCGCCGCCGAGCAGTTCGGCAGCGGCCTGATCGAACTCGATCTGCGCGCCGCGCTGCCCGTCCACCGTGCGGTAGGCCTTGCGGCTGACGCCCTGGGCGTCGGCGGCGACCAGGAACAGCCCGGTCCCGCCGCCCGGCAGCTGTGCGCTGACCACCAGCTCGTCGGCGCAGTCGCCGTGTGTCACCGGATTCTTGATGCCGGTCAGCGCGTACGAATCACCCTGCGGCACAGCGGTGGTCGACAGTTCGGTGGACGGCCAGCGCACGCCTGGTTCGGCATGGGCGAAGGCCAGCAGCTTGCTGCCCGAGGCCACCTCGGGCAGCACGCGCTGCCGCTGTTCGGTGCTGCCCGCGAGGGTGATCAGCGCGCCGGGGACCAGCACCGCATCGAGGATCGGCTCCGGCGCCAGCCTGCGCCCCACCTCCTCGAGCACCACCATGGTCTCCACCGGGCCCGCGCCGACGCCGCCGTCGTCCTCGCTGAAAGTCAGTCCGAGCACGCCGAGTTCGGCGAGCTGCTGCCACACCTCACGGCTCCAGCCGAGTTCGGTGTCGGTCACCTTCAGCCTGGTCTCCGGGTCGTAGTTGCGAGCGAGCAGCTCACGCACCGTGTCCCGCAGCATTTCCTGTTCATCGGTGAGATCGAAATCCATGGCGGCGCCTCACAATCCGAGGATCGTGGAGGCGATGATGGTGCGCTGCACCTCGCTGGAGCCTCCGTAGATGGTTGTCTTGCGGTAGTTCAGATAGCTGGGACCGCTGCGCTGCGCCCACCCGGGCGAAGCGATGTCGTCGGCGCCGACCGGCACCGCGTCCGGGCCCGCGATATCGAGCAGCAGCTCGGTGGCGGCCTGCTGCAACTCCGAGCCACGCAGCTTCAGCACCGAGGACGCCGGATTCGGCTTGCCGTCCGAGGAGTTCGAGACCACGCGCAGCTGGGTGAGTTCCAACGCGAGCAGCTCGTTCTCAAGTTCGGCGAGCCGCGCCGCGAACAGCGGATCCTCGAGCAGGGTTCCGCTGCCCGACCTGGTCTGCGCGGCATACTCTTTCGCCACGCCGATCTTCACCTTGGTGCGACCGACGCCGGTGATACCGGTGCGCTCGTTGCCGAGCAGGAACTTGGCGTAGGTCCAGCCCATGTTCTCCTCGCCGACCAGCTGATCGGCGGGCACCCGGACGTTCTCGAAGAACACCTCGTTCACCTCGTAGCCGCCGTCGATCAACTTGATCGGGCGGATGGTGACGCCGGGCGACTTCACGTCGAACAGCAGGAACGAGATGCCCGCCTGCTTCTTCGGCGCGCTCGGATCGGTGCGCACCAGGCAGAAGATCCAGTCCGCGTACTGCGCCAGGGTGGTCCAGATCTTCTGGCCGTTGACGATGTAGGAGTCGCCGTCGCGCACCGCGGTGGTGCGCAGCGAGGCCAGGTCCGACCCCGCGTCGGGCTCGGAAAAGCCCTGGCACCACCAGATGTCGAGCGCGGCGGTGGGCGGCAGGAAGCGCTGCTTGAGCTCCGGCGAGCCGAAGTGCGCGATCACCGGGCCGACCATCTGGGCGTTGAACGTCAGCGGATCCGGCACCGAGGCGAGCTGCATCTCGTCCTGCCAGATGTGGCGCTGCATCGGGGTCCAGTCCTTGCCACCCCACTCGACGGGCCAGTTCGGCACCGCGAGGCCGTGGTCGTTGAGGGCCTTGTGCGAGCGGACGATGTCGTCGCGGGACAGCTCCCTGCCGTATTTGAAGCGCTCACGGATGTCGGCGGGGATCTCGGTCCGATAGATGTTTCGCAGTTCGTCGCGGAAGGCGACTTCATCGGGGGACAGGCTTATTTTCATACGCAGCTCCGTCTGTGTCTCGTACGTCCGAGTCCAACCTACCCTCCGGTAATCCTCCACTGTCGACTGGATCACACAGGTAGGACACGCTCGGCGGGCGTCAACCAGGGGTGGACACCGGCGCTACCTGGGCGGCACCTCGGACGAACTGGTACGTTGCTGGACGTGGGTTGGGGACCCCGAGACTTTGCGTATCGAGGAGTTCGAGTGAACGGCAGGACCATCGCACGAGCCAGTACGGCCGTGGCAGCTCTCGGCATCGGCGCGGCACTGACCCTGGGTGGCCCGGCCACCGCCGATCCCGAACCGGCACCGGTGGACGCCGGCCTGACCCATCTTGCCGAGATCGCGGGCCCGGACCCGACCGTGCAGGCGGGTGTCGGCGCGCTGACGCAGTACACCAAGCTCGCCGACGTCGCCGGACTGCGCCACGTGACAAGCGCCTTCACCCCGTTCGCCTACGCCGCACCCACTTTCGGCTGTGGCAGCGTCGGCCCGGTCACCACGATCATCGCGGCCGCGACCACCGACGGTGCCGGTAACAACCAGGACCTCAATATCGCGCCGGGCACGCTGCGGTTCAGCGCGACGCCCGCGCACACCGGCGCGCCGCTCGCCTCCGGCCTCGTCGTGGCCTGGGTGAACATCAACAACGGCGCTAGCGGCATCGATTCGCTCGACGACCTCACCGAGTACGGCCTGCCGTCGCTGTCCAAGACGGTGCACAGCGGACCAGGCACGGTAATTGCCTCGATGTGGGGCATCATCAACTACCCGTTCGCGAACTGCGTGATGACGCCGACCGTCGGCACCTTCATGGTGCCGGACCAGCCGGTGCACCAGCCGAGCAATCCGGCGAACACGACCGGTCCCGGACTGACCGCGCCCGGCCCCAACGGGACCGAGATCGGCCCGGCCCCG
>NZ_BJXA01000089.1 GCF_007990755.1 Nocardia ninae NBRC 108245
CCGGTGCTCACCTGCGCGGCCACCGCCGCCACCCCGGCCCAAGCCAGGCCGGAGCAGGCCAGCGTCACCGAGAACGCCGCCGACCCGGCCAGTGGCAGGTCGTTGCTGTACAGCATTGCGGTGGACAGGATTCCGACGACCACACAGCCGAAGGTGGTCATCAGCAGCACCGCGGTGAGCCCGGCGAAGCGGCCGATGCTGGTCGCGCCGACGAGTTCGGCGCGGCCGGTCTCCTCCTCGACCCGGGTGTGCCGGATGACCGTGAGGATGGTCGCGATGCCGATCATCGCGAAATAGGGCCCCGCTTTCCACAGTGACATGGAGCCGATATCGGTGCTGAACACCGGGCCGTACATGGCGACGAGCGCCGGGCTGTCGGTGATGGTCTTCGCGTAGTTGTCGAGATCGGCCTGCGTGCCGTAGACGCTCTTGGTGCTCGCGACATAGAAGGCGGGCAGCAGCCCGAACGCGATCACCCACAGCGGCAGGACAATTCGGTCGCGGCGCAGAAACAGGCGCAACAGTTGGCCGGTGCCCGCCAAGTCGGCCGAGCCGCGCACCGTCGGGGCAGCGTAATGCCTGCCCGCGGTTGCCGTAGTCATGCGCCCACCTTCTCCCCGCTCTTCGTCGCGTGCGCCGAGGCGTCGCCGTCGACGTGGTAATGCCGCATGAACAGCTCTTCCAGGGTCGGCGGTGCGCTGGTCAGGCTGCGCACGCCGGCGTCGCCGAGCACCCGGATCAGCTCACCGAGATGCTCACCGTCCACCTGACAGCGCAGGGTCGAGCCGTCCCGCTCGATGTCCTCGACGCCGGCGATGCGGCTGAGATCCCCTGGGTCGCCCGACAATTCGGCGGTGATCGAGGTGCGGGAGAGGTGCCGAAGCTCCTGTAGCGAGCCGCTTTCCACGGTGCGTCCGGCGCGAATGATGGTCACCCGATCGCAGAGCGCCTCCACCTCGGACAGGATGTGGCTCGACAGCAGCACGGTGGTGCCGCGCTGCTTGGCCTCCTCGACGCATTCGCGAAACACCTGTTCCATCAACGGATCCAGGCCCGAGGTGGGTTCGTCGAGCAGCAGCAGTCGCACGTCGGACGCGAGCGCGGAGATCAGCGCGACCTTCTGCCGGTTGCCTTTGGAGTAGGTGCGCGCCTTCTTGCGCGGATCCAGATCGAACCGCTCGATCAGTTCTTCGCGGCGGTCGGCGTTGATGCCGCCGCGCATGCGGGCGAGCAGGTCGATCGTCTCGCCGCCGGACAGCGACGGCCACAGCGTGACATCGCCTGGCACATAGGCGAGTTCGTGGTGCAGCGCGACCGCGTCGGACCACGGGTCGCGCCCGAGCAGTTCGGCGCGGCCGGAGGTGGCGCGCAGAATTCCGAGCAGGACGCGGATCGTCGTGGACTTACCCGCGCCGTTGGGACCCAGGAAGCCGTGGATCTCGCCCTCGCTGACCGTGAGGTCGAGGCCGTCCAGAGCGGCGACATGACCGAAAGCCTTGCGGAGATTGTGGATTTGGATGACTTCGGACATCAATGCTCCTCGATGAAAGTGTCCAATAGCGTGGGGTCGGTCAGGATGCCCTGGGTGTAGAACTCCAGGGCGGGGGGTGTGAGCTCCTCGGTCAGCTCGCGAATCGCTTTGCGGAAGTCGAGCTTTTCGCCGGGCTGCTGGTGCATCTGCACCCACAGCAGGGTCGCGCCGACGTTGAGTGTCATCAGATATCTGGCACGCGCCGCCGGGTCGCGGCTCGGTTTGAGCGCGCCCGCATCGACACCTTGCTGGATGTAGATCTCGGCATCGGCGACCATGTGCTCGAAAAGCGACTGAGCCATCGGCCCGCCCGCCTGCAGGCTGCGCACCATGTAGGCGACCAGCGGTCCGTACACCTCGATCTCGGCAAGCGCGGACAGCATGCCCTTCGCCACACTCTGCGCGGTGATCGCCTTGATCTTCTCGTCGCGAATCAGCTGGAGCACCCGCTCGTCACAGGCCGCGCGCAGGCCGTCTTTGGAACCGAAGTGGTGGTTCACCAGGCCGGGCGAGACGCCTGCCGCCTGGGCGATCACGCGCACGCCGACCTGGAAGCCCTGGTCGCCGAAGACCTCGATCGCGGCATCACGGATTCGGGCCGCCGTGGTCAGATCCGTGGCGGGTCCTTGCGGTAGGGGCTGTTCGTTAAACACATGTTCAATATATTAAACACTCGTTCAATCCGCCACAAGAGCCCTGCCCGGAATGTCGTGTCAACAGTCACGGTTTGCCCGGCGCGGCGCGGGCTAATGTCGAGTTATGACTACCGGCACCGCTACGACGGCGGATCACCTACGCGCAGCACTGGACGGACCGTGGGGCGAGATCCGGGAGCAGGCCCGAATCCAGCTCGCGGACGACAAGTTCGCCGGAGACCCCTACCTCGACTACAAGGCCGCCCGGGCCCGGGTGCTCGAGCAGATGCGCGTCATCGCCACCATGGGCTACGCCGAGCGCGGCTTCCGCCGGGAGAACGGCGGCACCAGCGAGCCGGGCGCCGCGGTCACCGGGCTGGAGATGCTGGCCTACACGGATCTGTCGCTGTGGGTCAAAGCGGGCGTGCAGTGGGGCCTGTTCGGCGGGGCGGTGGAGAACCTCGGCACCGAACGGCACCGCGAGTACATCAAGCGGCTGATCTCGCTCGATCTGCTCGGGTGTTTCGCGATGACCGAGTCCGGGCACGGCAGCGACGTGGCCCACCTGGAGACCACCGCGACCTACGATCCGGACACCGAGGAGTTCGTGATCCACTCGCCGACGCCGTCGGCGCGCAAGGACTACATCGGCGGTGCCGCCGAACACGCAAGAATGGCAGCGGTTTTCGCGCAGTTGATCACCCAGGGCGAGGGTCGCGGCGTGCACTGTTTCCTGGTGCCGATCCGCGACGACAACGGCGCCGACCTGCCGGGCGTGACCACCATCGACGATGGACTCAAGGGCGGCCTGCCCGGTGTCGACAACGGCCGCATCGTGTTCGACCATGTCCGCATTCCACGGGAGAACCTGCTCAACCGGTACGCAGACGTCGAGCCGGACGGTACCTACACCTCCGAGATCGAGAATCCGAGCCGTCGCTTCTTCACCACCCTGGGCACGCTGGTGCGCGGGCGGGTCAGCGTCGGCGGTGCGGCGGCGGCAGGCACCCGGGTCGCGCTGAGCATCGCGCTGCGGTATGCGTTGAAGCGCAGGCAGTTCTCCGATCCGGACAGCGGACAGGAGACGGTGCTGCTGGACTACCGCAGCCACCAGCGGCGATTGCTGCCGCTGGTCGCCAAGACCTACGCCTTGGCGTTCGCGCAGAACGACCTGGTGCGCCGCATGCATCTCGTGCAGACCGGTCAGGATCTCAACCCGAGCTCGCAGCGAGCGCTGGAGAAGCGGGCCGCCGGTTTGAAGGTCGCGCAGACCCGGCACGCCACCCGCGCCATCCAGGAGTGCCGCGAAGCTTGCGGTGGCGCAGGCTATTTGACCGAGAACCGCCTCGTCGGGTTGAAGGCGGACACCGACGTGTTCACCACCTTCGAGGGCGACAATGTGGTGCTCACCCAGCTGGTGGCCAAGGAGCTGCTCACCGCGTACTCCGACGAGGTGCGTGACCTGGACGCGCTGGGCTGGGTGAAGTTCGCCGCCACCATGGCGGGTGACGAAGTGCGCAAGGTGACCGGTGTGCGGCAGCTGATCCAGCGCCTGCGCGACGGTTCCAACGACTCCATCGACGACGGCGATCTCGCCCGGCGCGCGGTACAGCTCCAACTCTTCGCCGACCGCGAGGAATACCTGGTGCGCACCGCCGGTCATCGCCTGCGCGCCCGAGCCAAGGACACCACACCGTTCGAAGCCTTCAACAACGCCCAGGACCACATCCTGACCGCGGGCACCGCCCACATCGATCGGCTGGTGCTGGAGGCCTTCATCGAGGGAATCGAGGACATTCAAGACCCGGACGCGCGCGCCCTCGCGGAGACGGTCTGCGATCTCTTCGTCTACTCGACGCTGGAAGAGAACTCGGCGTGGTACATCATGCACCGGTTCATGTCCGTCGAGCGGGCCAAGGCGGTGCGCCGGGGCGTCAACGAGCTCGTCGACCGGCTTCGGCCGGAAGCGCTCACCCTCGTCGAGGGCATGGGTGTGCCGGAATCAATGCTGCACGCCGCCATGCTGGACGACGCGAGCGTGTTCGAGCGGGGCTAGGAACACCTCGACTACCCGCGCGCGATCACACGCTTCTCGCGCGGGTAGTCGATGATCTCCTTGCCGCCGAAGGTCCGGCAGACCTCGAACAGCGTCGGCAACTCGTCGATCGCATCCTTGATCACGGCTTCGTTCGACAGCAACGTCTTCACGTCCGACACCGTCTGACTCGAGCCGTTCAGCAGACTGCCGATGGTGTCGCCGACCAGCCGGGTGCCCTGGATGGTGCGCCAGGTCAGCGGATACTCCAGCAGCGTGTACTGCTGGACGAGCCAGCTTTCCTCGTCCGTGAGCTGCAGCTGGCAGGTGAGATTGAACTCGATGCCCTTGTGCCCGCCGCGCTTCCCCTTGACCGCCGTTTGGCTGCGGTTCACCACCAGTCGCATAACGCACTCCTCGCGTGCTGTGTCGAGACGGCACTCATTGTCCGGTGTCGTCCAGATGAGTGTTGCACCAAGGACTTACGGCGTCTGTCCGCCGAACACCCGACATCGGCTTTCAGGAGCTGGCGGTCGAGCGGCGCGGGCCGGTCGATGAACCGGCCGCCCCCGCGATATCGCGCAGATCGCGCCCACGGGTCTCGCCCGCCCAGAGGAACGCGCTCGCGGTACAGGCCAGCGTCGCGCACAGCAACAGGGTGATGGGCACGGTCGACGGAAAGCGTTGCAGCAGCGCCAGACCGATGAGCGGAATCAGCGAACCGCCGACGATCGTCGCGAGTTGGTAGCCCAATGACGCGCCGGTGTAACGCACCTCGCTCGGGAACAGCTCCGCGAAGAACGGCGCCTGCGCGCCCGTCAGCAGGCCGTGCAGGGTCAGGCCGACGGTGATGACCACCGTGATCCGGACCGCGCTTCCGCTGTCCACCATGGGTAGCGCGCTCAGCGCCCACGCCGCGACCAGCACCGTGAGCAGCACGCTGATCACCCGTCGCCCGAACCGGTCGCCGAGCGCCCCACCCAGCACGATCGCGGTCGCCTGAAAGACCGAGGCGATGGTAATCGCGGTCAGCGCAGTGGATTTCGGCACATGCACCACCTGGGTCAGATAGGCCAGCAGGAAGATGCTGAAGGTGTAATACGTCGCCTTTTCGCCGACATCGGCCAGTGCCGCCATCAGCACCTGCTTGCGATAGCGACCCACTACGATCCGCAACGGCGCGTGCCCCTGCCGCGTCGCCCCGCGCCGCTGCGCCGCCACGAAGATCGGCGACTCCTCTACCGCGTGCCGCAGCCAAAGCCCCACCGCGACAAGCACTATCGACAGCAGGAACGGTATCCGCCAGCCCCACGCCTCGAATTCCGCGTTGGAGACACCCAGTCCGAGCGCGGCGAGTACCCCGGTGGCCAGCAGGTTCCCCAACGGCCCGCCGGTCTGCGGCCAGCTGCTCCAGAACCCCCGGTGCGCCGCCGATCCGTGCTCGGCCACCAGTAGCACCGCGCCGCCCCATTCGCCGCCGAGCGCCAGCCCCTGCACCAGCCGCAGCAGCACCAGCAGAATCGGCGCCGCGACCCCGATCGTCGCGTAGGACGGAATGAGCCCGATCGCCACCGTCGCCGCACCCATCAGCATCAACGTGATGGACAGGGTGCGCCGCCGCCCGACCCGGTCGCCGAGGTGTCCGAACAGCACCCCACCGAGCGGCCGCGCGAGAAACCCCACCGCATAGGTCCCCATCGCCAGCAGGACCCCGACCAACGGATCACCGGCCGGAAAGAACACCTTGTTGAATACCAGCGCCGCCGCCAGGCCGTAGAGGAAGAAGTCGTAGAACTCGATCGTCGTGCCCGCCACGCTGGCCGCGACCACCCGCGCGAATCGCGCCCCCGAAGTCGCCGCCGGTTCACTCATCATCACAGCCCCTCGCTCGTGCCGAATCACCCTGTACGACTATGACTTAGCACTCAGCGTCCGGCCCGGTATTTCGACACGGCAACCGCTCATAGCGAGATGGAGGCTAGCTCGATGCCGCGCAGCGGGGTGGCCGTGACCTGGTGTACTCGCGGCGTCCAGACCGCGTGGCCGTGGCCGGACCACAGTGGGGCTATCGGGAGGTCTCGCAGCAGGTGGTTTTCGACGAGGCGGTAGCGCTGGCCGCTCTCCGCTGCGGTGGCCGCGGCATCGGCGGCTGCCAACAGCTGGGTGAACCCTTCGTCGGGAAGGGCGGTGGTTTTCGCTAGGGCGGTGAGGAGTTCGTGGGGGCTGGCGGTGCTCGGTGCATAGGTCAGCAGGAAGGGCGCGTCGGACGGTTGGGGTGCCTGGTAGCCGCGTGGTCGGGCGGTCACCTCCAACGCGAAGGCGGTGCGCAGCTGCTCGGCGAGCGGCTGTGCCCATTGCTCTTGCGCGGCACCGAAATACAGCGTGACCGGGCCGGTGAAGGTGACCTGCCCGAGCAGCGACTTCGCCGCGGGCTGGTCGTGCGTGCACGGCCGACAGGTGGCGGAACGTTCGCCGGGGGCGATGCCGGGTGGCAGTAGCGCGCGGGCCGGATCGACCTGGTTCGCGAGCGGGCCCGCCGCCAAGGCCGCGCGGTCCAGCGCCATCGCGAACGCATGGCGCGCGGCCGCGTCCTCGAAACGCTTGTCGGACATGGGGAATGCCAGATAGCTGGCTTCCGGCAACGGCCACATCGCGTGCCGATCGGCGAAATCCTGGTGCATGGCGTCGTGCCGCGCGCCGGGCACCTCGGTGGCCAGGTCGAGCGAGCCCGCCCGCACCTGTGCGTACTGCGCGACGGAATCGCCCACCCTGAGCTGGATCTCGCGCACGTTGCCCGCGGCCTCCCCCACCCGTAGCAGCCGACCGCCCGAATTCGGCTGCCATGGCTCGGCCAGCCGGAACGGCCCGTTGCCGACCGGTGCGACCGCGAAGCCTGCCCAATCCCGGGAGGCCAGCACCGATGCGGGCAGTGGGAGCAACGCCGGAGCGGCCAGCACGGCGGGCACCTGACCGAACGGCCGGTCGAGCACGATCCGCAGGGTGTGCTCGTCCGGCGCGCTGATCTCGTTGGCGCGCAACACTTCGGTGAGCGCGCCCGAGCCGGTCCATCGCTCGGCCGCCACGGTGCGCCAGGTGTCGACATAAGACTTCGCGGTGACCGGCGTCCCGTCGTGGAACTGATTTCCGTTGCGTAACTTGACCTCCCAGGTCATCTGGTCCGTGCTGGAGACCGCCTCCGCGGCCCGCAGCGTGGTCGTCCCGGTCGCCGCGTCGTAGTCGACCAGCGGTGTCCACAGCGCGCCGACGATCATCCGGCCCGTCTGGTCGCGCAGATCGGCGGGCAGCAGGCCGGCCGGTTCGCGGACACCGACCGTGAGCACGCCCGGCTCCGGCTGCTCCGCCGACGCGGCGCAGCCGGCGACGCCGAGCAGGAGGACGACGAACGCGGCGGCAAGGCGCACGGCCCGAGCAGCCCAGCGGCTATTGCGGGCAGCGACCCGGTTCGGGCATGGATCACCTGGCATACCAACATCATTGACCGCGCAGCGCTCGAAGCACACCGCCGAACCGGGCATCACGTCGCCTACCACGCGAAAGTTGCTCCCCAGTTCCCGATCTGGCGATATGGGTATCGCGTGCGGCCGCGCCGACACTTACAGTGAGGCATCTCGGCGACCAGGAATCCCCTGGTCACGCCTCGCTGGGAGGTAGTTGTGCGCCGCTTGTTCTTCCGGTCGTCCCTGCTGTTGATCGCCGTGACGGCGACCCTCACCGCCACCGCGCTGCCCGCCGTGGCCTGCGGGGAGGAGGACGGCCCACCGGCCGCGGCACCGTCGGCCACGAATGCGCCCGCCGCGGAAAAGAATGTCAAAGCCGTCGGCAGCGTCCCGGACGCGCAGGGCGCGATCTCGCTGCAATTCCTCCAGTACGGCGCCAGGGACGTCATGGTCGTGGCCGGTGAGTTCGGGGTGAAGACCTACGACCTCACCGCGAACCCGGCGGCCCCGAAACTCATCGGGCAGCTCAATATGCCGGGCATGTGGGAGACCGAGGACACCGAGGTCGACCCGGTGCGCAAACGCGTCTTCCTCGCCAGGGACCCACGGGCCTTCGGCGGCAACGTCCGCACCGGCGAGTCCGGCATCTACGTGGTCGACCTCGCCGATCCGGCGAAACCGTCCGTGATGAGCTACGTCAAGGTGCCCGCGGGCCACACCACCACCTGCATCAACGACTGCCAATACCTGTGGACCGGCGGCCCCGCCAAGGCCGACAGCATGCCCGCCGAGTGGGGCGGTCGACCGATCTGGGTCACCGACATCAGGAACCCGCGCAAGCCGAAGGTCTTCCCCAACCCGATCGAACTGGCCCGCAACGACGGCAAGACCGACTACGTGCACGACGTCCAGGTCGACCAAACCGGTGTCGCCTGGGCGTCGGGCCGCGGCGGCGTGCGCGGGTACTGGACCGAGGGCATGCACAAGGACCCGGTGACCGGCAAAATGCGGATGGCCTCGGCGAGCGACCCGGTCCCCTACGCAGGCGGCGGCATCAAGGAGACAGCCGCGCCGTCCAAGTTCATGCACAACAGCTACCGCCCGATCGGCAACCGCGCGAAAGACGGCGGCGGCACCGGCCCCTGGGGCAACGGAAACCTGATCTACGCCACCGAAGAGAGCTTCGTCGACGGCTGCGCCGGTGACGGCGTACTGGTGATCGCGTCCCTCGAAGGGTCTTACAACGGCGAAGGCTGGCGATCAACCCCACAGAAACCGTACCGCCTCAACACCATCGGCACCTGGAGCGTCGCCGGCCAAGAAGGCAGCAACCCCGCCTCCCCCGACTGCTCCGCCCACTACTTCGACGTCCAGGACAAGGTCCTCGTCCAATCCTTCTACGCCCAGGGCACCCGCTTCTTGGACGTCAGCGACCCCACCAACCCCAAACAGATCGCCTACTACCGCCCCGGTGACGCAGCCGCCTGGGCCCCCTATTGGCACCGCGGCTACGCCTACGTCGCCGACAACAACCGAGGCGTAGACATCCTCCAACTCACCCGCTGACGTCGAGCCGTTGCTCAGCCTTCGAGCGGGGCCTGAATGTTCAGCACGCGCCCGTCGGGGTCGCGAACCGTCATTTCCTTCTTTCCGTAGTGCGTTTCCTCGAACGGCGTGACCACGTCGATCGATGCGTCGGGCTGGAATTCGTCGGCGTTCGCGACCGACAGGATGAGCTGTATCTGCGGCTCTTGGTTCTTCGGCACCTCGGCGATGAACAGGTAAGGCCCGTCGCCGCGGCGGAGCATGCCGGAACCGTGGTCGGTCGCGAAGTCCAGCTCGAAGCCGAGTGCCTCGTAGAACTTGGCCGCCCTGCCCCAGTTGTGGGTGGACAGGAAAATACCTTCGATGCCGTCGATTGCCATATCGGATCTCCTATTCAGCGTTTCGCTTGTCCGAGTGGGTATCGGCGAGGTAGGCGCGCAGCGCAGCGGCGACCAGAGCGGAGAGCGAGAGCTCGTGCTCGATCGCGTGATGCTTGACCTGCCTGATCAGACCTAACGGCAAGTACACGTTGAACTGCTTCACTTCCTCGTCGCCCACAACGTCGATGCTAGCATGCTAGCAATCTAGCCGCCATGGTCCGGCGGCAGCACAGACTTCGCCCCCGACGGCGGATGATCATGGCGGCCGCCCGACACGCGGTTGGCGGGCCGTTGTGCAGCCCGGATGCGAAGGTCGCCGGGAGGTGACTACGTTCGCGTGCATGGATTCAGACACGCTGCCGGGAGGCGACAGCACGGAGACGCGGGTCGATCATCTCGGTCGGCGGCGGCTGTTCCGGCGCGGGCGGCGCATGCCGGTGGTGAGTCAGGCGGTCGGGAAGCTGGTCGCCGATCGGCCGGCTACCGCGGACACGATCGTTGCGGCGCCTTCGCCGCTGCAACCGATCGACCTCACCGACGATGCGCGGGTGGCGGAGGTGCTGGATCTCGCGGTGCGCGTCGGCGAGGTGGTGCTGGCTTCGGGGACGGGCGTGATCGATACGACCACCCAGGTCCGCTTCATCGCCGCCACCTACGGGCTGGCACGCTGCGATGTGGATGTCACCTACGACTCCATCAGGATCTGGGCCGATCGGGGCCCGCGACTGCCGCCGGCCAGTTCCATGCGAATCGTGACCTACCGGTCACTGGACTTCACCAGGCTGGCCGCGGTCGACCGGTTGACCCGCCGCATCCGCAACGAGGTGGTCGCGCCGGAGGACGCGCGCGCCGCGCTCGACACGATCACCACGGCGCCGCACCCCTACCACCGCTGGACGGCCACCTTCGGCTGGTCGCTGCTGGCCGCGGCGATCGCCGCGCTGCTCGGTGGCGGAATCGTCGTCGCGGCAGTCAGTTTCGTCACCACACTCGCCATCGACCGGTCCAACCGCGTGCTCAACCGCTACGGTCTGCCGTTCTTCTTCCAGCACATGGTGGGTGGTGCGATCGCCGCCACCCCCGCCGTCGTGCTCGCCACCCTCGCCGAGCCGCTCGGCATCCAGGTGGATCCGGCGCTGATCATCGCGGCCGGAATCACCGTGCTGCTCAGTGGATTACAACTGGTCGGCGCGGTGCAGGACGGCATAACCGGGGCGCCGATCACCTCGACCGCCCGCATGCTCGAGGTGATGATGATGACCGGCGGCATCATCGCGGGCATCGCGCTCACGCTGCGCATCGGCTGGCTCTTCGGCGCAACGGTGCCGCCGATCCTGACCACACCGGCGGGCGGCATCATCGACCTGCCGGTCCAGATCGTGGCCGGTGCGGTCGCGTCGCTCGCCTTCGCGCTCGCCTGCTACGCCGAGAAGCGCGCGCTCACCGCCGCGGCGGGCAGTGGCGCCGCGGGCACCATCTGCTATCTGGTGGTGCAGGAGATCGGGTTCGGCCCGGTGCTCTCCTCGGGCGTAGCCGCAACCGTGATCGGCATGGCCGGTGGTCTCATGGCGCGCCGCGCGCTGACTCCCCCGCTGGTCGTCGCCATCGCGGGCATCACCCCGCTGCTGCCCGGTCTCAAGCTCTACCGCGGACTGTATGCGGTGCTCAACGACGAGCTGGTGCTCGGCGCGAATCAGCTGCTGCTCGCCTTCGGCGTCGGCTGCGCGCTGGCCGCTGGCGTCACCCTCGGCGAATGGTTCGACCGTACCGTTCGGCGGCCGCGCATCCTGCGCCGCTTCGGCTCGCTGCGCCGCCCGATCGTGCGCCGGATCCGGCCGCGCGGGCGCCGCAGGCCGCCGCCTATCCAATGACGCGCCGCCCAGTGAGTGAGGCATGTCCGTGCGCGGCGCACATTAACCCGGTATGGTCAGACGAGTTAGTTAGGGTAGCCATACTAGAAGGTGACCCGCAGGTGCGCGAGTGAGGTGGTTCGGATATGTCAGAGGCAACGCCGTTCTCGAAACAGATCCGTAGCGCCACCGAGCAGCAGCACGCGGAGGCGGAGAACTCCCGGTTCATGAGCGACATGCTCGGCGGGGCGCTCGGGGTCGACTCGTATCACCGCTACACCGGCCAACTCTGGTTCATCTATCGCGCACTGGAGAGCCGCTGGGACACCCTGAGCGAAGACCCGATCGCCGGTCCGTTCATCCGGCCCGAACTGGCCCGCACCGCCGAGCTCGAACGCGATCTCGCCCACCTCATCGGCCCGGACTGGCGCGCCGGACTCGAACCACTCCCCGCCACCGCTGCCTACGCCGCGCGCATCGACGAGTGCGCCCGGGACTGGCCCGCCGGCTACATCGCGCACCACTACACCCGCTACCTCGGCGACCTCTCCGGCGGACAGGTCATCCGCGGTACCGCGGAGAAGCTGTGGAACCTGCCGCACCGCGGCGACGGCGTCCGCTTCTACGTCTTCGACGGCGTCGGCAACCCGGCCGCGTTCAAGCGCGAATACCGCAGCCTGCTCGACCAGCTGCCGCTCGACGATCTCGAGCGCCGCCGCGTGCTCGACGAGGGGCAGCGCGCGTTCGCGATGAACACCGCGCTGTTCCAGGAACTCGCGCAGGAGTTTCCGGCCGCTCAGTAGGCGCCCGCGCCGCGGGTCACCGCGCCGATCGTCCTGGCGATGAGCAGCAGGTCCAGCACCATGGACCAGTTCTCCACGTACGAAAGGTCCAGCCGCACCGAGTCTTCCAGCGAGAGGTCCGAGCGCCCACTGACCTGCCACAGCCCGGTGACCCCGGGCTTGACCAGCAGCCTGCGCCGCATCTCGCCGTCGTAGCTGTCCACCTCACGCTGCACCTGCGGGCGCGGCCCGACCACGCTCATCTCACCGCGCAGCACGTTGAAGAACTGCGGCAGCTCGTCCAGGCTGAACTTGCGAATGATCTTGCCTACCGGCGTGATACGCGGGTCGTCCTTCATCTTGAAGAAGACCGGATTGCCCCCGTGCCGCGCGATGAGCGCGTCCACGCCCGCCTCCGCCTCGACATACATGCTGCGGAACTTGATCATCCGGAAGGGCTTGCCGCCCCGCCCGATTCGCTCGGACAGATAGAACACCGGCCCCGGACTGGTCAGTTTCACCGCCAGCGCGATGGCCAGCATCGTCGGCGCGATCAGCACCAGCACCGCGGCCGCGAAGCACATGTCGAACACCGCCTTGCCGGTCGACTTGGCGCGGTCGTATTGCGGTTTGGCGATGTGCAGCATCGGCACTCCCGCGACGAAACGATTGGTCAGTCGGGTGCCCGCGATATCGACGACGCCGGGCGCGACGATCAGCTCGACGCCGAGCGGGTCGAGTTCCCAGGCCATCCGCCGCAGTTCGACCGGGCCGAGGTGATCGGTCGCGGTGACCGCCACAGTGTCGGCACCGCTGCGACGCACCGCGTCGAGCACCGTGCGGTCGCTGCCGACCACGGAGAACGTGTGCCCCGAGGGCTCCCGGATGTACTCGGTGATCTCGTTGAGCCCGTTCGGAATACACACACCGACCACCCGGTATCCCGAGGCCGGGTCGCGGGCGAAGGCGTTCGCCATCGCCTGCGCCGCCTCCGCGCAGCCGACGACGAGGACCGAGGTCCGGTACTCCCCCCTGGCGCGCAGCTGTCGCGCGTGGATGCGCCACAGCAATCTGTTGAGCATCAGTCCGAACAGACCGAGCGGTAGTGCAATCGCCAAATAGCCACGAGCGAACTCGATCTGGAAAACCAGTGACAAGATCGCGAGCACGCCGAACAAGCGCAGCGTCGCGGCGACCAAGCGCCGGTACTCCTCGCTGCCGCTGCCGACCACCTGGGGCGACCGGGTGTTGCCCACCGCGAGGAAACCGGCCCAGCTCAGCGCGAGCACGCCGGAGACGACCGTGTACCCCACTTCGTAGGGCAGGTGCCAGGCCAGCGGCGGCGCGGCGGGCCCGCCGAACCGGATGATCTGCGCCAGCGCCACCGCAACCACGATCACGGCGAAATCGGTTGCGCCTATCCGTTTTACATACTCGGCTTGCCATCGTTCACGCTCGGAGCGCGGCATACTGTGCGGCGATCGACGATAGTCCAGATCGTCGTCGTCGGTGAGCTCGTAGCTCATGGAAACGCACCTCCCCCTGGGAGAGAAGAAACTAGCCCCCCGATCTGCGTTGACCGGTCCCCGCGACATCATCCTGACGCCTCGGATGTCCGTCCTTCGGCGGCCAGAAGCCGATTGTTACAGAACACAATCCGTTTCACATGTCGAATCATCAGGGCCGCAAAGTGTTCCACTTAGTAGCCGACAGGGTAACGGTCGGTTTTCCGCCCCGGTATGTTTCCGGCGTTCGGGGGCACAGGAGGCCAGGTCGCGAACCTTCGCTATCCGCAGGCGAATTCATCCGATGGGGGCGGAACCACCAAGCCGCCCGATAGCCATCCGGAAGCTACTCGTCGGAAACAGGCCAAAATTACCGGAAATTACTTCCAGACCAGTCGATTTCACCTACGACACGCGGGGCATTCGTTGTAACGTCTCACTGGATCGGGTCGACTTCAGGGGTGCGCCGGCAATGCGCCGGAGGTACGGCTCTCGGCAGAAGGTGGGCTTCGTTGTTATGTCGACTGTGTGATTCCGAGCGCTTGACGAGCGTGCTCGATTTGGGAGCGACGCCGCCGTGCGAGAAATTTCTCGCGCCGGACGAACTCGACCTTCCCGAACCAACCTACCCGCTGCATCTTCGGCTGTGCACGGACTGTCTGCTGTTGCAGATTCCGGCATTGATCACTCCCGCGGAGACGTTCACCGAGTACGCGTATTTCTCGTCGTACTCCGACAGCTGGGTGCGGCACGCGCAAACCTTTGTCGCACAGGCGATCGAGCGGCTCGGCCTGACCGCGCAATCCTTCGTCGTCGAGGTGGCGAGCAACGACGGCTACCTGCTGCGGCACGCGGTGGCGGCGGGCATCCCCTGCCTCGGCGTGGAGCCCTCGGTGAACGTCGGCGACGCCGCGCGGGCGGCGGGCGTACCCACCGAGACCACCTTCCTGGACGAGGACTCGGCCGCGAAGATTCGTGCGGCACACCGGCCCGCCGACCTGGTGGTCGCCAACAACGTGTACGCGCACGTGCCCGATCTGCGCGGCTTCACCCGGTCGCTGCGCGAGCTGATGGCCGACGACGGCTGGCTCTCGATCGAGGTGCACCACGCGCTGAACCTGTTGCGACTCGGCCAGTTCGACACGATCTACCACGAGCACTTCCAGTACTACACCGTGCATTCGGCGCAGTGGGCGCTGGCGACTGCCGGTCTGTCGGTCGTCGATGTCGAGCTGCTCGACACCCACGGCGGCTCGCTACGCCTGTGGGCCCGCCCTACCCCGCTCGGCGCCACCCCGACCAGCCGGGTAGCCGACGTGCTTCGCTTGGAGCGGGAGGCGGGCCTGCACCAGGCCGACGGCTACACGCAACTGCGCCCGCGCACCGAGGCGGTTCGCCACGACCTGCTGCGCTTCCTGCTCGACCAGCGCGCCGCGGGCAAACGCGTCGTCGGCTACGGCGCACCGGGCAAGGGCAACACCCTGCTCAACTACTGCGGCATCCGCACCGACCTGCTCGAGTACACCGTCGACCGGAATCCCTACAAGCACGGACGCTTCACCCCGGGGACCCGGATCCCGATCCACGCACCCGACCGGATCGAGCTCGATCGACCGGACGTCGTGCTGGTGCTGCCGTGGAATCTGGAAACCGAGATCACCGCGCAACTGCGCCATATCGCCTCGTGGGGAGCCGAATTGGTCTACCCGCTTCCGGCACTGCATCGTGCCGATCTCACCAGTCACAACGAAGTGAACAGCGCTACACATTCAGGAAAGACAGGGAGGGGAGCGCGATGAAGGTTGTGCTGTTCTGCGGCGGGTACGGCATGCGGATGCGTGACGGGACCGACGACATGATTCCGAAACCCATGCAGCTCGTCGGCCCACGACCGCTGCTGTGGCATGTGATGCGTTATTACGCGCACTTCGGGCACAAGGAATTCATCCTGTGTCTCGGCTACGGCGGTCTGCACATCAAGAATTTCTTTCTGACCTACCAGGAATCGGTGTCCAACGACTTCGTCATGCGGGACGGCCGGGTGGAAATGCTGCGCTCCGATATCAACGACTGGCAGATCACCTTTGTCGACACCGGCGTGGAATCGCCCATCGGCGAGCGGCTGCGCCGGGTCCGCGAACACGTCGGAAGTGACGAGCGTTTCCTGGCGAACTACGCCGACGTGCTCACCGACGCACCGCTGGACGACATGATCGAGAAGTTCACCGAGTCCGGCGCGGCCGCCTCGATGATGGTGGTGCCGCCGCAATCGTCGTTCCACTGCGTGGACATGAAGCCGACCGGTGAGGTCAAGGAGATCATGCCGGTGTCGCGAATGCCGTTGTGGGAGAACGGCGGTTACTTCGTGCTGAACCAGGAGATCTTCGATCTGCTGCCGCCGGGCGGCGATCTGGTCGCGGACGCGTGCGGCACCTTGGCCGGGCAGGGCCGGCTGTTCGGCTATCGGCATCTCGGCTTCTGGAAGCCCGCCGACACGTTCAAGGAGCGCGCCGAACTCGACGCGGGCTACCGCAGCGGCGCACGGCCCTGGATGGTCTGGGAGCACGCGTGATCCGACTCGGCGTCGGAGCGGTCGCCGAGATCGCGGTGCTCGGTGCGCACTGCGACGACATCGCCATCGGCATGGGCGCGACGCTCCTGACACTGGCTGGCGCGCACCCGGGACTGCGGGTGCGCGCCCTGGTCCTGTCCGGCGGCGGGACCGCGCGGGCGGACGAGGAAAGCCTTGCGCTGGCCGCGTTCTGCCCGGGTGCCGAGCTCGACCTCACCGTGCTCGACGTACCCGACGGCCGGGCTCCCGCGCACTGGGACCGAATCAAGGACGCGCTCAGTGCTTTTCGTGGCAGCACCGAACCCGACCTGGTCTTCGCCACGCAACGCGGCGACGCGCATCAGGATCATCGGCTGCTGGCCGAGTTGGTGCCGACCGAGTTCCGCGATCACCTCGTGCTCGGCTACGAGATCCTCAAGTGGGAGAGCGACACTCCCAGTCCCAGCGTCTACCACCGGATCACCGCGGCGCTCGCCGCGGAGAAGGCCCGGCTACTACTGAAGCACTATCCGTCCCAGGCCCACCGGGACTGGTTCGACGAGCAGGCGTTCACCGGCCTGACCCGGCTGCGCGGCGTGCAATGCCACGCCGGGCACGCCGAAGCATTCGTGCTCGACAAGGCAGTCATCGATTTCGGAGGTTCGTAAGCCATGCGGGTACTCGTCACCGGACACCAGGGGTATCTGGGCACCGTCATGGTGCCGGTCCTGCGGGCCAACGCGCACGAGGTGGTCGGTCTGGACGCCGGCTTCTTCGCCGACTGCGTCCTCGGCGACCTGCCGGGCGACCCGCCCGGCCTGGCCGTGGACCTGCGCGATGTGACCGTCGACCAGCTGCGCGGCTTCGACGCGGTCATCCATCTCGCCGCGCTGTCCAATGATCCGCTCGGCGCGCTGGCGCCCGAGATCACCTACGCCATCAACCATCACGCGTCGGTGCGGCTGGCCCGGCTCGCCAAAGAGGCCGGGGTGCGGCGGTTCCTGTACGCCTCCACCTGTTCGGTCTACGGCGCCGCGGGCGCGGACCTGGTCACCGAGGATGCGCCGCTGCGGCCGATCACCCCGTACGCGGAGAGCAAGGTGCGGGTCGAGGACGATGTCGCCGCGCTCGCGGACTCCGGCTTCTCCCCCGTATTCCTGCGCAACGCAACGGCATTCGGCTTCTCGCCACGGTTGCGGGCCGACATCGTGCTCAACAACCTGGTCGGCTACGCCACGCTGACCGGCGAGGTGAAGGTGCTCTCCGACGGCACCCCGTGGCGGCCGCTGGTGCACGCCCGCGATATCGCGTGGGCCTTCGCCAACTGTCTCACCGCTCCCCCGGCGGCAATCCACTGCCGCGCCTTCAACATCGGCACCGAGGCCAACAACCTCACCGTCGCCGATATCGCGCAGGCGGTGGTGGCGGCGGTGCCCGGGTCGCGGCTGAACATCACCGGCGAGAGCGGCGCCGACCCGCGCTCCTATCGCGTCGATTTCTCGGCCGCCCGCGCCGCCATCGGTTTTCGCGCACTGTGGACCGTGCAGGCCGGGGCGGACGAGCTGTTCCAGGAGTACACCGCGCGTGGCCTCACCTACGACGACTTCTTCCAGAAGTTCACCCGGCTGCCGCACCTGGAGAAGTTACGCGACAGCGGGGTGCTCGATGGGACGATGCGCCGGATACAGCCCGGACCCGCTCGTGTGCCAGCCACTTAGACGGGCGGCTCCGGCGCAGCGTCGACGGCGGTCGGCCACGGTGCCATGCGTGCGGCCCGCACCGGCGCACCACGAAAGGGCCGGTGATGGTTCCCCTCGATAGCGGGCGACCCTGCCGGGGTTGCGGGGGCACCGAGCTCACGACGGTGCTCGATCTGGGTATGGTCCCGGCCGCGGACTACTTTCCGCCGGCGGCCGCGCCGGTCGGCCTCGCCGAGACGGCGCATCCGCTGCGCATGGATCTGTGCGCGCGCTGCGCTCTCGCGCAACTGGCCGAGGACGACACCCGCACGCAGGAACCACGCGGCATCGAGCCTGCGGCGTTGCGCGAACAAGCGGCCGACGCCGTCGCGCGGGTCGCCGAATCCGGTCTGCTGCACGGGAATACGGTGCGCGAGTTCGGCAGCCCGCACGGGGGCACCTGGGTGCCCCTGCTGACCGAGCGCGGCTACACCCAGACCGAGGGTGTCGCCGATGTGATGCTCGACTGTTTCGGCCTTATGCACGAGCCCGACCAGCGTGCCGCCATCACCGAGCGGGCAGCGGCCACCGCGCCCGGCGGCCTGCTGTTGATCCAATTCCATTCGCTGGCCACGATCGTCGCCTCGCGCCAGTGGAACGCATTGCGGCACGGGCACTTTGCCTACTATTCGCTGTCCGCGCTGAGCCGATTGCTGGCCGCCGCGGGCATGAGCGTCACCACCGCGTGGCGGTTCGACCTGTACGGCGGCACCGTGCTGGTCGCTGCCCGCCACGGCACGCATCGCCCCGACGCGGCGGCGCGCGACATCCTGACCCAGGAGTCCGCCTACACCGAGGTCGCCGCCGTCCGCGGCCTCCAGCAGGCTGCCGACGTACACGCCGAGGCGTTGCGCCGCTGGCTCACCAGGCATGCCGCACAGGGTGATCGGGTGTTCGCCTACGGCGCGGCGTCGCGTGCGGTGGCGCTGTTCAGTCTGGCGGGTGTCGATCGCGGGTTGATCGCCGCCGTCGCCGACGCGTCACCGGCCAAGCAGGGTCGCCGGATGCCGGGCACCGACGTGCCCATCATCGCGCCCGAGGAACTGGTCACGGCCCGACCGGATCTCGTGCTGCTGACGCTGCCCGATCTGCTGCCGGAGGTCCGCGCCCGCTACCCGGAACTCGACGGCTGCTGGATCGTCGACGACCCGGCCGACACCACCGTGCAAGGAGGCTGAGTTGCTCCGAATTCGCTGTCCCCCAGCGCATGCTCGCCCGCTTGCTCGATGCGCTTGATCTGACATGATTCGATTTACCGAACACCTGATCGCCACAGATGATCGATGAGTTCTTCGCTCCCGCGTGTCGGGGAGCGGGCGTCGAGCGAACGACCACGCTCGGCCAGGTGTGTGTGCAGAGGGGACAAACCTGATGAGGGATTTCACGCAGCAATGCAGCCGTTGCGTCCGAATGTTCGCGATCGCCACCGTGGTGGCGTCGGGGCTGGCTTTGGGAATAGGCACCGCGGGAGCGGTCGTCGACAGCAGTAACCAGATCGTCGATCAGAAGGATCGTTCGATCGAGGCGATCCAGTCCGACACGCGGATCGACTTCGTGCCGCCGCTGGACGGAAACGCGTTGACCCGCGAGTGGTTTCACAATGGCGAAGCGGCCTACAAGATCGCCGGGCCGAACGCCGAGGACTGGCGCGGGCACATCACCATCGGCTACCAGGTCGGCTATCCGGCGACCCTGACCGGACGGTTGAAGTTCAACTACTCGACGCCGGGTCTCGGGGTGGACCTCGGCAGCGACGGCGCGACCTTGAAGCTGGAGGGGCTGATCCCCCGGGCCGGCGTCGAACTCGAGGTCGGCTTCGGACCTGGGATCCAGACGGTGGAATGCGCGGGCGGCGATGTTTCCGGCGCGGCCGGCTTCCTGCGCATGTCCGGCTTCCACGGCACCGTAACCGGGGTGGTCGGGCAGACCACGATCCGGCCGTTCGTCAAGGTGGTCAGTTCCAGTGGTGACGCCGTGTTCACCTATGGGCGGCTCTGGTCGATCTGAGGTGATCGCGATCAGGTGATCTTTCAACAGCGAAACCGCCCCGCAGTGCGGGGCGGTTTCGCTGTTCCTCGGACGTGCTCAGAGCACTGATCGGACGGTGCTCAGACCAGGAGATCCGGCCGGTTCCGCACGGTGGCCACCGTGCGAACCCGCAAGCGGTACAACGCCGCCCGCGCCAAGCGGGTATCCCCCGCCAGCACGTCGCCGCGGCTCACCAGGTGCGGATAGTCGCCCGCGATGCGGTGATGGAACCGGTACATGTCGGTCAGCTTGCTCACCGTCGAGGTGCGGCTGCACAGGTTGAACGACGAATTGCGCCAGGCCGCAAGGATTTCCGACATCCCGAAGAACCCGCCGAACGAGGACACCCTGGCGAACAGGTCGACGTCCATCGGGAACACCAGATCGCCGCGCAACCCGCCGACCAGGTCGAAGTGCTTGCGGTAGAACATCGCCGCAGCGGTCGGCCCGAAATCGGCCGGACCGCGCCGCACGATGACCCTGGCCAGGGCCCGCGCGGTCTGCTTGCCGAGCAAACCGGCCAGTCCCAGGCCGGTTTCGAGCACCTCGCCCGCCTCGTCGATCACCTCGAAGCGACTCGACGAGATGGCGATCGAGGGATCGTCGGCCATCACCGCGAGCTGCGCGGCCAGCGCACCGGGCCGCAGCACATCGTCGGCACAGACCACCTTGACCAGATCCCCGGTCGACGCGGTGATCGCCTTGTTCCAGTTGTCCCCGATCGGTAGCACGGTGTCGTTGCGCAGCACCCGAATTCGCGGATCGTCGATCCCGTGTGCGATGTCACCCGTCTCGTCGGTGCTGGCGTTGTCCAGCACCAGAAGTTCGAAGTCCACGTCCTGGTCGAGCACCGAGCGCAGTGTCGTGGCCAGCGTGCGTCCCGAGTTGTAGGCAGGCACGCAAACCGACAAACTAGCCATGATCTATCCCCCTAGCTGATGGCCCGGCCGCACCGGTCCGCTTTCCACCAGCCGGAAGACCCGTTCGAGCCCGGCCCGGCTGGCGTCGATCTGCTGGACGGCCTTCTGCTGCAACGTATCCCGCAGTGTCGGCGCCTCGGACCACGACTCTGTCACGGCCGTGGTCAGCGTCCGGTCCAGCGCGGGGTCATCGAGGTGCACGATCCGCAGTCCGGTGCCGAACATCTGGCGCAGGCCGTGGAACTTGTCGTCGTAGTACTCCGAGGCGGTGATGCCGACGGCCGGAATGCCTTGGGACAGCGCGAAAACCGCGAGATGGTAGGCACTGGTGACCAGCACCCGGCACCCCGCGACCTGACGCGCGACATCCTCGGGCGTGCCGCCACGGCCGATGGCAGGCCTGGCGCACTCCGCTCCGGCGAGCAGCGGCAAGGTGGATAGTCGATCCTCGGAGGCGTATTCGGAGATGATCAGCGGCACCACCCCGGCGTCGAGCTGGCCGGCGCACGCGCGGACCACCCGGCCGAGCGTGGCCTGCGCGGCCGCGCTGACCCGTGAATAGTCGGCCACCCGCAGGCACAGTCCGATATCCGCGCCGATCTTGGCCTGCCGCAGGCGGTAGCCGAATTCGATCGCGTCGTCACCGGTGACCAGTACCCGTTCCGGTGCGACGCCGAAGCGCGACAACAGTTCCGGGCCACGCCTGGCTTCGCGCAGCGCCAGGAAATCGACGCCGGGCAACACCTCGGACGCGCGGCGGACCAGCGCCGGATCACGCAGCGGTCCGAGGCCCTGGCCGACCAGGGCCGTCGGAATGCCCCGGGACCGCGCGTGTTCGAGCAGGTTCAGCGTCCGGTGCGCCTGATAGCGGTCGACGTCGGTCATGTAGCCACCGCCGAGGGCGAGCACCAGGGAGGCCTGCTCGACGGCGGCCGGGATCTCCACCGGGAACTCGGTCTCCTCCGGTGTCGTGACGTGTTCGGTGCGGCCGGGGCCGTCGGCGCGGCGCCGGGCGGCCGAGCGCAACGCCCGCAGCCGGTCCTTCGGTCCGTCGGTCGCGGCCCGCCAGCGCAGCGCCGCCGGGCCGACCAATCGTGTTCCGGCCGTACGGTTTAGGCGGCCGGGCCAGCTGTCGCGGCCCCAGCTCCAGTCGGGCCCGCACAGCGGTTCCGCCTCGGGCAGCAGCGCCTGCAGGATGCCGGGTTGATGGGTGAGCACGCCGATCCTGGCGCGCGGCCAGCGTGCCCGCAGCCGCTCGACGGTCACCGCCATCATCGCGATGTCGCCGCGGTTACGCAGCCAGTACTCACCGTTCTCGACCAGCACTCGGATATCGCCCTCGGCGATAGCGGCGCGCTCGGCCTCGGAACCTACGGTCCCCACTGTCCATGTCCTCCCGCCAGTCCCCCGCGGGTCGGTCCGTGCCGAGCACGAACTCGTTGTGAAATCTACCTCACGCTATGCATCGCGGCTACCGGACCGAGGGTTACCCGCCAGCGCCGAGCTACTTACTCCGTTGCGCGCGAAGCTGCTTCGTGCCGACCGGATTGTTTGGTTATCCGCCCGGCGTAGAGCGCGCCGAGCGACGCACCGGCGAATGCCGTGCAATAGTCCACCAGCTCGTCCATCGGCACGGTCACCCGCCCGCCCTGCTTCTCCACGAGGACCCGCTCGAGCATCCCGACGACCGAGAGCGCGTAGATGTCGACCAGTTCGGCGGGCGGCCGCGCTTCGGGTCTGGCCTCGGTGGCGGTCGCGGCCACCAATCGCGCGAATCGCCACAGTGCCTCGCGCATCCGGTGTTCCGCGCCCGCCCCGGTGGGCTCCACGAAGACGATGCGGAGTTTGCGCGGATCCTCGGCCAGCGCGGTGAGGTAGGTGCCGATACCCGCGCGTAACTTGCGGGTCCCCTCGGCGGGCACGGCGCCCACGGCGCGGGCGACCGCGTCGAACAGCTCGTCGATGACGCGATCGAAGACCGCGGCGAACAACTCCTTGGTGCCGCCGAATGATTCGTAGAAGTACCGGTCGGTGAGCCCGGCGGACCGGCACAGGTCTTTGACGCCGGTCGCCGCATACCCCTGGGTGCCGAACAGTTCCAGGCCGGCGTCGAGCAGTTTGCCGCGCCGCGCGGCGACCCGATCCGCCGCACCGACGCCGCCGTAGGGCCGCACAGGTCGTCGCTGTTCGGCGCCGCCACTCATCGCTGGACCTTTCTCGTCATCTCCGCATTGTCTCCCATGGCGAGCGACCGTCTGCTAAATATGACTATCAGGATAGTCAGAATTGCGAACGGGGTCGTGCAGTGACAGCTCACTATCGGGACAGCGCGGTCAGCAGGCGATCGGTACTGCGTGGCGCGGCGGGTCTGGCAGGCGCGGCCGGGTTGGCGGCGACGGCGGGTCCGGCGGCGGCACAGGGGGCACGCAGGCGAAACGGTCCGCCGCGCAATACGGTCGCGGTCTTGGGCGCGGGCATCGGCGGACTCACCGCCGCGCACGAGCTCGCCGAGCGCGGCTTCCAGGTGACGGTGTTCGACCGCAAGGAGCTGGGCGGCAAGTCACGCACCATCCCGCTACCCGGCACCGGCGGCGGTGGTCGCGCGCCGCTACCGGGCGAGCACGGCGCCCGCGGCTTCACCTCGTTCTATCACCACGTGCACGACACGATGCGCCGCATTCCACTGCCCGGTACCCGAAACACGGTGCACGACAACCTGGTTCCGTTCTCGGTCAACGACCCGCGCTACCCGCGCGCCGGAAATCTGCCGGACGGCTTCCCGCTCATGTTCGGCTTCTACTTCGATCCACGGCAGGCCCTCACCCCGGACGGGTTGCAGCGCATTCTGGTCGAGGTCTTTCTGAAGAACAACCTCATCCCGCTCCCCGAGGCGATCCACATGGCCGGCCGGGTCGTCACCTACCTGACCTCCAGCGAGGAGCGCAGGTTCGGGCAGTGGGAGCACGTGAGCTGGTGGGATTTCGTCGACGCCGGGAGCAGGTCGGCGCAGTTCCAGGCCCTCGCCGCAACGGGTTTGACGCGCGCGCTGGTCGCCGCGAAGGAGTACGTCGCCAGCACCAGGACGATGGGCAACATGATGGAGGGCTTCTTCATCGCCCTGCTCCAGGAGCTCACCGGCGGCCCCAAGGTCTACGAGGTGCTCAACGGCCCGACCAACGAGGCGTGGCTGGATCCGTGGATCACGCTACTGCGCGAGATGGGTGTCGAGTTCCGGCCCGGCCATGCCCTCGACGGCTTCGAGGTGGCGGGTGACCAGATCGCCGGCGCGCGAATCCGTGTGCCGGACGGCGTAACTCGACTACACAGTGCCGACTGGTACGTCTGCGCGGTGCCGACGGACCGCGCGCGGCGACTGTGGTCGCCCGAAATCCGGGGCCTGGACCCGGATCTCGCGCGGATGGACGAGCTCACCCTCGACTGGATGACCGGCTTGCAGATGTTCGTCAGCGAAAAGCTGGAACTCGGCGCGGGTTACAACATCTACCTCGACGCGCCGTGGCGCTTGACCTCGTACTCCCAGCGCGCGTTCTGGGAGGTCGACTACGCCGCGAAGTACGGCGACGGCACCGTCCTCGACGGCCTCACCATCGACATCGCCGACTGGGATACCCCCGGCATCCTGTTCGGCAAAACCGCCAAACACTGCACCCGCGAAGAGATTTACCAGGAGACCTGGGCACAGCTCACCGCCGCGCTCAACGACGACGGCCGAATTCAGTTGCAGGACGGCATCGTCCGGGACTGGCTGCTCGATCCAGGCATCAGCTGGCAGGACGGCCGGAACCAGAACGATGAACCGTTGCTGGTCAACACGATCGGTTCCTGGGCGGCGCGGCCCAACGCGTACACGAAGATCCCGAACCTGTTCCTCGCCGCCGACTATGTGCGGACCAATTTCGACCTCGCGACGATGGAGGGCGCCAACGAGGCGGGCCGCGCCGCGGTGAACGCGCTGCTCGACGCCGCGGGATCCACCGCGCAACGGGCCACGCTGTTCACCAGAGACTCGATTCCCGCCTTCGAACCGCTGCGTCAGATGGACGCCGCTCGCTACCGCGCGGGGCAGCCGAATCTGTTCGATCTCGGTTGACTTTTCGGTTGCTCGCCGACTGCCCGCCAGAAAAGCCTCGGTCCCCTAGACTTTCGCGGGAGAGACGGGTTCACCGACAGCGACTCGTCCGCCATCACCGCCAGTAGGGGGCATGGGTGACGGAAAGTACCGAGATCGTCCGGGTGCACATGACGGGATCCGAGTGGTTCGCGTCCGCGCCGGGTGGGCTCAACCGGTACTTCACCGAGCTGTTCCACGCGCTCGCCAGGCAACCCGGCGCGGAGGTGTCCGCCGCGGCTTTCGGCGCGCCCGCCCCCGGTGCCCGATCATGGGGCAGGCTGGGCGGTTCCACGGTGCGCCGGGCCAGCACCGCCTTCCTCGATCGCGACGAGCTGCGCCCCGGCACGGTGCTCGACCGGCACTTCTGCCTCTACGGGCCGGCCGCCGTCGCCCGGCACGGACGGCTCCCGCTGGTCGTTCACTTCCATGGGCCGTGGGCGGCCGAGAGCCGGCTCACCGGGCAGAGCGCGGCGGCGGCGCGCGCGAAGTATCTGATCGAACGCCTCCGCTACCTCGGCGCGGACCGATTCGTGGTGCTGTCCAACCACTTTCGCGAGGTACTACATACCGACTACCGGGTTTCCCTGGACCGCATCGCGGTCATCCCGCCCGGCGTCGACCTGACCCGCTTCGACGCCTCCCCTATCCGACCCGAGACGCGAACCGTGCTGTGCGTCCGCAGGCTCGAACACCGGATGGGGATCGATACCCTGCTGCGCGCCTGGCCCGGTGTGCTCGACGAGCATCCGACGGCGCGACTGGTAATCGTCGGCACCGGCACGGCCGAGGCCGAATTACGCGCCGCCGCAACATCACTCGTTGACACCGTCGAGTTCGCCGGGCACGTCGACGATCAGCGGCTCACCGAGCTCTACGAGCAGGCGCAGTTGACCGTCGTGCCCACCACCGCGCTGGAGGGCTTCGGCCTGATCGCGCTGGAATCGCTGGCTGCGGGGCGCGCGCCGATCGTCACCGACTGTGGCGGACTACCGGATTCGGTGCGCGGGCTCGATCCGTCGCTCATCGTCCCCGCCGGTGACGCCGACGCGCTCGGGGCCCGCCTGGTCGCCGGATTGCACGGCACCGTGCCCACCCCCGCACAATGCCGGGCCCACGCGGAGACCTTCTCCTGGGATGTCACAGCCGAGCGGCATCTCGCGATGTACCGGGCAATCAGGCAATGACCACGGCACTGTTCGTGGCCCACACCGCGGCGCCCTCCGGCGCCGAGCTCGCCACCTTGCGACTGGTGTCGGCCCTACGCGACCAGGGGCGGCTCGGCGTCGCCATGGTCTACACAGCGGACGGCCCCTTGGTCGAACGGATGCGCGCACGCGGGATCGAAACCCGCGTGCTGCGTGGCCGATTCGACAGCCGCGCGATGACCATCGGTTCCGGCCCGCTCCGCCTGGTCGCCGGATTCGCCGCTCTGCTGCGGCTCGGCTGGTCGCTCGGCGCGACCGCCAAAGAGCTCGGCGCGCACGTCGTGGTGGCGGAGAGCAGCAAGGCGCTGGTGATGGGTGCGGTGGCCGCGCGGCGTGCCCGCGTTCCGCTGGTCTGGCAGGTGCACGATCGCCTCGCCCGCGACTACTTCGGGCGACTGCCCACCCTCGTGCTGCGGCTGCTCGGGCGGCTGTTCAGCCGCGGCTATCTCGCCAACAGCCGCACCACGCTGGCCACCCTGCCGGTCGGACGCAGGCCCGCGCTGGTGGCCTATCCGGGGGTCGAACTCGGCCCTGATATCCCCCGTCGGGCTCAACGTCCGCCCGCCGACACCGTGGTCGCCGTGGTCGGCCGGTTGTCACCCTGGAAGGGCCAGGACGTGCTGCTGCGTGCCCTCGCCGCCGCGAAAGTCCGTCCGCGACAGGTGTTCCTGATCGGCGGCACGTTCTTCGACGAAGAGCCGTACCGCGCCGAACTCGAACGTCTTGCCCGCGAACTCCAGTTGCCGGTGACTTTCACCGGCCACGTCGACGACCCCGCCGAATACCTGCGTGACACCGACATTCTGGTGCACAGCTCGGTCCTTCCCGAACCGTTCGGCCAAGTGGTGGTCGAGGGCATGCACGCGGGCTGCGCCGTCATCGCCAGCACGCCGGGAGGTCCCGCCGAGATCGTCCAGCCCGGTGTCGACGGGTTACTCGTACCAGGCGGCGACGAACGACGACTCACCGCCGCACTCGACACCCTCATCGGCGACCCAGCACTGCGCACCAGACTGGCCACGGCGGCCCGCACGCGCGCCAAAGACTTCGACATCACCGAAACGGCGCACACGGTCGCCACCTTCCTCTACGACATCGCACAACGCAACGGCGCGGCGGGCACCCCCCATTCAGCAGAGAGAGCCCCGCATGGCTGAACACGCGGACCAGCACGACCCGGACCGTTCACCCGCTCCACCCGGAGCGCACCGCCGAAATATCAAGCGCCGCCACGGCTTTCTCGGGATCGTTCGCGACATCGGCTATGTCAGCTTCGGCAAGTACGGGCAGTACGTCGTCACCATCGTGACGGTGCCGCTGATCGCCCGCGTACTGGGCGCGCACGGTCTCGGCCTGCTCGCGATCGGCATGTCGGCCTATTTCATCGGCTCGCTGCTGGTCGATCTCGGCATCACCTCGTACCTGGCCGCGCGGGTGCACGACGCTGGCCTCGGCGACGACCGGCTGGCGCACATCAATCAGCTGCGCGGCGACTACCTGGCCATCCGCACGACCACCCTCGGCGTCCTCGGCGTCGCGTTGCTGCTCAGCTACGCGCTCGGCGCACCGGTGCATCTGGAGATGATCCTGCTCGGGCTGTTCGCGGGCGGCTTCTGGTCGGTGTCGGAAGACTGGTTGCTCATCGGGCAGGGGCGCTTCGGCGCCTCCACCGCCTATCAAGCCGTCGGCCGCATCGGGTACCTCGCGCTGCTCGTGGCGGTGCTCCCCCGCGTGCCCAATGCCCAGGTCGCGGTGCTGTGTCTGCTCGTCTCGTCCATTCCGACCGTGCTGCTGACCTGGTGGGATTCGTTGCGCACCTTCGGGCTGCCGTCGCGGCCGCGCGACGTGCGGACCGTGTTACGTACCGGCGCACCGGTTTTCACTTCTCGTCTGTTGGTGACCACCTACGGGCAAGGTGCGGCGGCGGTGTACTCGGGCGTGCTCGACGCCGTGTCGCTCGGGCTCTATTCAGCGGGCGACCGGTTGGTCCGCGCCATCCAATCCACCCTGGACCCCATCGGTTTCGCCCTGCTACCGCGGATGGCGCGCAAGAGCGCCGACGACAACTTCTGGCGGCACGCACTCCAGGCCCTGGCCGCCTGCGTCTGCACCGCGACGGTGGCGGCCGCCGCGGTATGGCTGGCCGCGCCCATGCTGATCCATCTGGTGTTCGGCAAGGACTTCACCGCCGCGATCGACCTGCTGCGGGTGGAGACGTTCGTGCTGCCCGCGACGGCGATCACCTCGTTCGTCACCACCGCCGTGCTCCCGGTGCGCCAGGACACCACCGGCGTCCTGATCGGCGCGGTGCTCGGCACCTGCGTGGCGGCCACGGCACTGGCCATCGCGTTCCGCACCCACTCGGTGTGGACGCTGGTCTACGGCACCGTGATCGTCGAATTCACCGTCGCCGCTTGGTATCTGCTCAGGATCCGCACACTCATCCGCCGTGAGCGGGTAACACCCGCTCCGGATCCCGCGATTGTGCTGATGCGGGAGGACGGCGGGACATGAGAATTCTCTATCTTGGCGACGACTGGGTCGGCAGCAATGCCCACTCACTGGCCGACGGCTTCCGACAGGCCGGGCACGACGTCGTGGTCATCGACACGACCCGGGTTACCCTGCCGACCAGACTCTCGCCGCCCTGGGTGTATTCGAAGCTGGCCCGCAAGCGCGCGCCGTGGAACGTGGCCGGGTTGCACGCCGACATCGACCGGGCCGCCGCCGTGTTCCAGCCGGACATGTTGTTCGCGTTCAAGAGCATTCATTTCGACCAGCGCAGGCTGCTGGACGTCCCCGCGCGGCTGCACGTGCACTACAGCCCCGACGACGTCGCGAACCCCGAGAATGTCAGCGCGGAATACCTTGCGCACGAGGCCGACTGGGACCACATCGTCACCACCAAACGCCACAATGTCGCCGAACTGCGCGACCGCGGCGCCCGCGCCGTCACCTTCGTGCGCAGCGCCTACGACCCGGCCTGGCACCACCCCACCGCGCGGCGCGGCACCCGGCAGTTCCTCGTCGGCTTCATCGGCGTGCGCCGCCCGGACCGCCGGGCCGAGCTGGTCGAGCTCGCCAGTACGCACGGCTCCCGCATGCTGGTGCACGGGCCGGGCTGGCGCCGGGTGCCCGAATTGCGCGCCACCGGAGCCGAAGTCGGCGGCGCCGTGTACGGCGAACGCTACTCGGAGGTGGTCGCGAGCGTCACCGCCAACCTGGTCCTGCTCAACTCCGACAACCGCGATACGCACACCTGCCGCACCTTCGAAGTGCCTGCCGCCGGTGGGCTTTTCGTCGGCGAACGCACCGACGAGCACGCCGAACTGTTGCAGGACACCAGCGAGTGCTTCCTGTTCACCGGGGCCGACGAGCTGAGCTCCATCCTGGACTGGTGCGCCGCGCATCCCGACAAAGCGGCCGCGGTGGCCGAGGCCGGGTACCAGCGCATCGTCGCGAGCGAGCACCGCTACGTCGACCGGGCCCGCGAGATCGTGCGCGCGGTCAGTGACCGCTCATGACAGCCACCACCGAGGTCCTGCTGATCGCGCTCGCGCTGGCCACGATCGTGGTGGCCGCCAGCACGATTCCCGGCGTCGCGCGGGTGTTCCTCATCGCGCAGGCGGCGTTCTGGTCGCTGTCGTATCTGGCGCGCCCGCTCGTGCTGCTGTGGGTGCAGCCCGAACCGCACTTCGGTGACAATGTGGCCGACCCGCGGCTGGCCCAGTTCGGCTACGACCGCGGCATCGCGCTGGTGCTGGAGCACGTCGCCTTCGGCCTGTGGGTCTACGCGGGACTCGTTGTCGCCTATGCGTTCTGGGCTCGGCGGCATCCGCCCGTCAAGCTGCCCGCACTGACCGGCGATCCGAATTTCGTGCCGACCCTGGTGGCCACCTATGGCGTGGGACTGTTCGGCCGGGCCGCCTCCGTCGCCTCCGGTTCGGTCGGCGGCGCGGGCGAGATCGGCAGCGCCAATCCGATCCTGTCGTTCGTCGCCATCCTGGCCACCATCTCCGCCCTCGGGCTGATCATTTTCGTCCGCCCTGCCCGCCCGCAGCTGACCGCCCTGATCATCGGCGGGTTGCTCATGGGTGAGCTGGCCTGGACCGCCGTTGTCGAGTCGAAGACGCCCATCATCGGTGCCGCACTTGCCATCGCCATCCGCTTCGCGATCCTCGGGTGGACCAAGACCAAGGCGATCTCGGTCGGCGCCATCGCGGTGCTCGGCGTCGGCGGGTTCGGTTGGTTGCAGTCGCTGAAGCAGACCGAGTACGCGAAAGCCGAAGCAGCACTGGTCGATTCGAGTTATCCGCCGGTCGTCCAGCCCTTCCTGAGCATTCTGCGACGGTTCGATCTACTCGAGGCCGCGACCGACGCCTACTTCCACCAGCCGGGCCTGTGGCTGTCGCCCGTCGAGACGCTGCGGCATGCCGCGGCCAGCCTGGTTCCCAGTCAGCTGCTCGGCACGGCCAAGTTCCAGTCCGGCACCGCGTGGGCGCAAGATGTGCGCGGCGCGTCGGTCGACATGACCAGGGTGTCGGTGTCGCTGGCCGAGGGCAATCTCAACGAAGGCTATGTGCTGGGCGGCTATCCGGGCGTGGGCATCTGTGCCGTCTTCACCTTTCTGCTGCTGCTCGCCTGGGCCAGGGCGTTATATTCGCGCGTGTTCCCGATCGTGGTGCTCGGGCTCGCGATGACCGGCTCCTCCGCGCTGTTCGAACGCGGGATTCTCGGCAGCATGGAGAATCTCGGCAAATTCCTGCAAGCCGCCGTGCTCGCCTGGCTCATCTCGCTGGTCGTCCGCGAATACCGCAGGCGCACACAGACTGATCTACCGTCCGCGGAGCGACCACCTGCTGCGGAACCTGTTGTCGTCGGGGCTGTCACTACCGAAAAGAGAGAATCCCCATGGGATTGATCGATTATTGGCATATCGCGCGCCGACGCTGGGTCATCATCGTCGCGGTGATGGTGCTGTGCTTCGGCGCGTCGGCCGGATACCTCAGCACCCTCCCGACCACCTACGTCGCCACCAGCAGCATGTACGTGTCGATGGCGACCGGCACGTCGGTCAACGACTCCTATCAGGGTGGACTGGCCGCCCAGCAGCGGGTCCGCTCGTATCTGGACCTGGCCACCAGCGCCACCGTCGCCAAACGCGTCATCGACGACCTCGGCCTGAAGATGTCGGTCAGCGAGGTCCAGGGCAACATCAAGGCGTTCTCGCCGCCCGCGACGACGAACATCATCCTCACCGTCCAGTCCTCGTCCGCCGAAGGCGCGCGCGACCTGGCCAATTCGGTGGTTTCCCAATTCCGGCGCCTGGTAGACGAATTGGAGACCATCGAGCGTGACGCGGCGCCGGCCGCACGGGTCACCGTGGTCGACCGCGCCGAGGTGCCCACGGCGCCGAGCGGACCGCAGTCGACCCGCATCCTGGCGCTCGGCCTGCTCGCCGGCATCGCGCTCGGCTGCGCGGCCGCCTTCGTCCGCGATCGCACCGACCGCACCCTGCGCACGTCCAACGATCTGGCCGCCGTGCTGCCGGTGCCGATCCTGGGCATCATCGACGCGGATCGGCCCGGCGCGCCCGACGAGACACGACGGCTACGCACCCGGCTGCTCCGTGAGGGCGAGAGCCGAAGCATGCTGCTGACCAGCTTTTCCTCGCAGTCCGAGCCGGAAGTAGCGGTGGCACTGGCGAAGTCGTTCGCCGACACCGGCAGCAAGGTGGTGCTGATCGACGCCGATACCTCGGGCCAAGGCAGCTCGCGCGCCTTGGCAGAGCAGCCGAGCGCCGGTCTAGCCACGGTGTTGCAGGGCACCGCGCCGATATCGGAGGCACTGACCGCGTGGCCGGAGACCGGCCTGACCGTGCTGCCGCTCGGCGCGGCCGACGAGCGGACACCCGATCTGCTCGCGTCGGACCGGTTCGCGGCCGTCGTCGCGAAACTGACCACCGACTACGACCATGTCGTGGTGCAGGCCGCACCCGTCGCGCACGCCGCCGACGCCATCGCCGTGGCCCCGCTCTGCGATCACACCATCGCGGTCGTGCTGCTCGGGCGGACCAGCTCGCCGGAATTGCGCGGTGCGCTGGCCACATTCGGCGACAACAAGCTCACCGGCGCGGTAGCGTACAGCAAGCCGGGCAACCGGCTGCAGCGACTCAGCGGGAGGCTGCGGCGATGAACGACGATGCGGTCGGCCGACGGCGCATGCTCGCCGCGGCGCTCGGC
>NZ_BJXA01000090.1 GCF_007990755.1 Nocardia ninae NBRC 108245
GGGTCGGTCGGCGAAAGCCTTCGATGAGCTATCGCCACATCGTCAACTACTAGTTGACGATGAACCGATCGTCAACTTAAGGTTGACGCATGCAGGGGTGGATGCCGCTAAGCGGGGTGATCGCCGCGATCGAGCGGCTGCGAGGCCCGGACTGTGCTGGCTCTGCGTGGCGGACGGGAGAAGACATGACGCTGGAAGCGCCGATTGTTACCGGTGTTCCGTGCAGCAAAGGTGTTGCCACCGGCCCGGTCCGGCTGGTGCGCAGTGTCGATGACTTCGCTGCGGTTCGGGCCGGCGATGTCATTGTCTGCCGCACGACCGATCCATCGTGGACAGTGCTCTTCGGCATCGCGGCCGCGGTGGTGGCCGAGACCGGTGGCATTCTGTGCCACGCGGCAATTGTCGCCCGCGAGTACGGGATTCCCGCCGTGGTGGCGGCCGAAGGTGCGATGGAGGCGCTGGCGAATTATCGGACGATCTCGGTCGATGGAACCAATGGACACGTTCATGCCGTTCGCTCGACCCAGCGTTGATGTCACCGCACCGAGCACAGCTGCTCGACACAGGAGGAAATGGTCCGGGATGCCGCACGTTTCACGCAGTTCCTTGCTCGCATTGCACGCAATCCGCCTCGGCGGATTCGTCGATACGCAGGCGGTGGCCGACAGGTACGGAATGCCCGTCGGCCTCGCCGAGTCGCACGTGCGGGACTTCCGGACCGATGGTTGGATCAGCCGCTTCAGTTTCGGGGCAGACGCGGGGTGGTCGCTCACCGAGGGTGGGCGCGTGGAGAACGAGCGGCTACTGGCCGACGAGCTTTCCGCGTGCGCGGCAAAAGTGTTGGTGGAAGACGTCTACCGCTTGTTCCTCCCGCTCAACGCCCGGTTGGTGCAGGCGTGCACAGACTGGCAACTGATCATCCTGCCCGACGGCAGCATGCAGGAGAACGACCATCGGGACGCACCCCGTGACCAGCGAATCCTGGCCGAACTCGCAAACCTGGCAGAGGAATTGGCCCCACTCACCACTCGGCTCACCGAACGACTCGCCCGTTCTTCCGGCTACGACACCCGCTTCGCCGCTGCCCTCGCCTCGGCCACCGACGATCCCGAAATGGTAACCGGCACCAAACCTCAATCGGCCCACCGAGTTTGGTTCGAACTGCACGAAGATCTAATTGCCACACTGGGCATCGATAGAGCGCTCAACTCCTAGTAGTGTCCTTGGTCGAGCGTGTCCGGGATTGCACTGTCAGCTTGCGAAGCCGCCATTTTGGGCACACACGGGCGGTTCTTGGCCGCGCTCTTCCGCGTAGTGCCTAGCCAATATGTAGTCGGCACGCTTCAACCTGGTGCTCGGCTGGGTGAGGGGGACGCCTGTCTTCGGATCCCACACTTGGCAGAATCGCGAATTCTCGCTGCACTGCAGCGCCCCGTAGTCCCCGTTTCTGTCGCATCGCGGAACGATGCGGCTGGGGCCACTATGCTCAGCGCGTTCTTTGGCCGCATCTCTCTGGCAGTCCGTCTGAGTGCCTTCTTCGGCGATCGGCCGAGCGGCTGCCGGGCCGGTTCCGGACACGAGCCACGCGGCACAAGCAACGGTAACGAGTGCAAATCGCAGAACGAGCATGTGTTCCTCCAACGATGGCAGTGCTGCCTACCGGAACAACGGTGACCTCAGGGTCGCGGGTGTAAGTGTCGCAACTGATTCGTTGCTGACCTCAGGTGCGGATGGGTCGGTGGATACTGACCATCGCTGAGCGGAGGGAGGGTGTGGTTGCGAAGTCTGATGAGTTGGTCTTCCCGAGCCACAAGGGCGGCTACCGCACCTCCACGGAGTTCCGGTGGGTGTTCAACCGCGCGGCAGCGGAGGTGAAATCGAAGGGTGTTGTGCCACAAGCACTTCGCCATACAGCCGCGTCTCTGACGATCAGCACGGGGGCGAACGTCAAGATCGTTCAGCCGATGCTTGAGCAAAAGAGTGCGGAGGAAATCGCCCGCGCGAATGCACGTGCAAGAAAACCGCGCAACGAGGTACACATTCGATCGCGACTACCTCAACCCACGCCACCACTGGAAGGGGGTTCGGGGGGCAACGCCCCGCCGAGCGGGGTCTGGGGGCTGCGCCCCCAGTGTGACGACGAGACACCCCCGCCCGCGCGTTCCGCGGGCAAGGATGCCCAGTGTCGAGTGCCGAGTGTGGGACTCGAACCCACACGTCCTTTCGGACAACGGTTTTTGAGACCGTCGCGTCTGCCAGTTCCGCCAACCCGGCGCACCGGGAGGAAATGATAGCGGGTGGGGTGGGCTGGGACCTAACTGGTTGGTCGTCGACCCGCGGCCGGGCGGTTTGCCCTGGGTATATGAGTTCTATGCCGAAGTGAAAGGTACTCTTTACATCACTCGATAGCGCGGTGGTGAGGTCGATGGTCGGCTAGTTGGACCAACGTCCACCTCTCGGCGTGTCGGAGCAGGCATCTGAACCAGAGGGGTCTACCTATGAGCACAGCAGCAGGGGGCGCAGGCACGAAGCGCGACGCGGGGGCGAAGCGGGTTGTCGTCGCCGAGGACGAGGCGCTCATCCGCATGGATCTGGTGGAGATGCTGACCGAAGAGGGTTATCTGGTGGTCGGTGAGGCCGGCGACGGTCAGCAGGCGGTGGATCTCGCGGTGGAGCATCGACCGGATCTGGTGATCATGGATGTGAAGATGCCGCGCCGGGACGGCATCGATGCGGCGGCCGAGATCGCGTCGAAACGTGTTGCGCCGGTGGTGATTCTGACCGCGTTCAGTCAGCGTGACCTGGTCGAGCGGGCGCGTGACGCGGGTGCGATGGCCTATTTGGTGAAGCCGTTCACGAAGTCGGATCTGGTGCCGGCGATCGAGCTGGCGGCGAGCCGCTTCCATGAGATCACCGCGCTGGAGGGCGAGGTGGCGAACCTGTCCGACCGGCTGGAGACGCGCAAGCTGGTGGAGCGGGCCAAGGGCGTGCTGATGCAGACCCAAGGTCTTTCCGAGCCGCAGGCGTTCAAGTGGATTCAGCGGACCGCAATGGATCGCCGGACTACGATGAAGGCTGTCGCGGAGGTCGTGCTGGAGAACCTCGCTCCCAAGTGACCTCGGCCGTCGCCGGGTGTGAATTTTACGCGTGCGAAACGCGATCGTGAACAAAAATTCGACACGATGTCGCGTTCATGATCCGAATGTGATGCGGAACTAACGTATGAACGCTAAGTTCTGACCGGGCTGACGTGGTCGGCCTCCTCGGTGATCCCGGGGGAGCACAGGACTTAGAGGTGAAACGTGCTTAGTTCGACATGGCACAGTCGTACGACGCGAGGTGTTTTGGCTATCGGCGCTGCCGCCGCGCTGGTGCTGACCGGTTGTAGTGACAAATCGACCAGCAGCAACGGTACGGATTCGTCCGGTACCAGCGGCGCAGCCGGGCTGTCCATCCAGCCGGTGGTGCAGGTAGACATCAATGGCAAGGAAGTTGCGAAGACTGACGCGTCCAAGGCCGCCGACCCCGCCGGTGACGGCAAGGCGACCTGCGCTCCGACCAGCATCGCCTTTGCCGGCGCGTTGACGGGCCCGAATGCCGCGCTCGGGATCAACATCGACATGGGCGCGAAGCTGGCGCTCGATCAGCACAACAAGGCCAACCCCGGCTGCCAGATCACGTTGAAGTCGTTCGACACCGAGGGCGATCCGCAGAAGGCCACCCAGGTCATCCCGCAGATCGTGAACGACAAGTCGATCGTCGCCCTGCTCGGCCCGACGTTCTCCGGTGAGACCAAGGCGACCGGCAAGATCCTCAGCGATGCCGGCCTGGCCTCGCTGACCTCCTCGGCCACCAATGCCACGCTGACCCAGAACGGCTGGACCAGCTTCTTCCGCGGCCTGGCCCATGACGACGTGCAGGGCCCGTCGGTGGCGAAGTACCTGACCGGCACCGCGGGCTACAAGAAGGTCTGCGTCATCCAGGACAACAGCGACTACGGCACCGGCCTGGCCAAGAGCATCACCGACGGTCTCGGTGCGGCGGCCGACGCCAGCTGCTCGTCCAGCATCAAGACCGGCGACAAGGACTTCTCCGCCACGGTCACCAAGATCGCGGGTGCGAACGCGGACGCCGTCTTCTTCGCCGGTTACTACGCCGAGGGTGCGCCGCTGGCGCAGCAGCTGAAGTCGGGTGGCTTCAAGGGCGTCTTCGTCGCCCCGGACGGCACCAACGACCCGCAGTTCCTGTCCCAGGCGGGCAGCGCGGCCAAGGGCGCGACGCTGACCTGCCCGTGTGGTCCGGCTCCGGAGAAGTTCGAGAAGGATTACCAGGCTTTCAACAAGCAGCCCTCGGGTGTCTACTCGGTCGAGGCCTACGACTTGGCCACGATCCTGGCCAAGGGCATCGACGCGGGCAAGGTAACTCGTCCCGACCTGCTGGAGTACGTGCGTAGCTACGACGGTGCCGGACTGGCCCGTCAGTACAAGTGGAGCGCCAACGGCGAGCTCAGCAACGCACTGATCTGGATCTACACGGTCAAGTAACCCATACACACGAGTCGCGCAGCACGTACCGGGGTTCGCGCGAATCCCGATACGTGCTGCTGTTTCGTGAGGGTGAATGAATGAGGGCGAATTACGAATGACACCCACTGCATTAGCCGGCGCTGTACAACTCGCCGGTGGATCAATCGACTTCAACTATGAAGGCGTGATCCAAGATTTCTGGCGACTGACCGTCGACGGATTGTCCTATGGTGCGATCTACGCACTGGTTGCTGTCGGCTATACCCTGGTCTACGGCGTTTTGCGGCTTATCAATTTTGCCCATTCGGAAATATTCATGCTCGGCCTGTTCGGTCAGTACATCGGGCTGATGTTGCTCGGTTTCTCGCCGAGCGGTGATGTCTACTCCCAGGGCATCATCCTCACCATCACCTATTTGGCGTTGGCGATGATCTTCGGCATGGCGGTCTCCGGGGCCGCGGCAGTCGGATTGGAACGCGTCGCCTATCGGCCGCTGCGCAGGCGTGGCGCCAAACCCCTGATCTTCCTCATCACCGCCATCGGCGCCTCGTTCGTGATCCAGGAAATCGTGCACTTCGTGCTGCCGAAGATCTGGCCGTCCGTGGGTGGCACCAATGCCCAGAAGCCGATCATGCTGGTGGAGCCGACCACGCAGTTCAGCTTCGGCGGTGCGGACATCAGCAACGTGACGCTGGTGATCATCGTGGCCGCGGTCATCCTGGCCATCGCCACCGAGCTGCTCATCAATCAGACCAAGTTCGGCCGCGGCATCCGGGCCGTGGCGCAGGATCCCGACACCGCGACGCTGATGGGTGTCTCGCGGGAGCGGATCATCATGCTCACCTTCCTCATCGGCGGCGTGCTCGCCGGTGCGGCCGCGTTGCTGTACGCGCTCAAGATCCCGAACGGGATCATCTACTCGGGCGGATTCATCCTCGGCATCAAGGCATTCAGTGCCGCGGTGCTCGGCGGTATCGGTAACCTGCGCGGCGCGCTGCTCGGCGGCCTGCTGCTCGGACTGGCGGAGAACTACGGCCAGATCCTGTTCGGCACCGAATGGCGCGACGTGGTCGCGTTCGTGGTGCTCGTGCTGGTGCTGATGATTCGACCGACCGGCATTTTGGGTGAGAGTCTCGGGAAGGCACGAGCATGAACGTTTCGACCAAGACTGCCGCTCCGCCACCGGCGCCGGAGCGTCCGATGCACGGCGTCGGTGACGCCCTGCGTTCCTGGTGGGGCGGTCTGTCCCGGCCGGCTCAGTGGGCGGTCGGAGTGCCCGCCCTCATCGCGCTGGCGTTGCTGCCGTTGTTCCCGCCCCCGTTCATCGACACTCCGGGCACCAGCTTCGGCGGTGTGATGGCGCAGTTCGCCATGTATGCCCTGCTCGCTGTCGGCCTGAATGTCGTTGTCGGACAGGCGGGTCTGCTCGACCTCGGTTATGTCGGGTTCTATGCCGTCGGTGCGTACACCGTCGGCCTGCTCACCAGTCCCAACAGTCCGTGGAATCAGACCGGCGAGGGCTGGTTGAACGACGACTGGGCGTGGCTGGCCTGTCTGCCGTTGGCGGTGGCGGTCACCGCGGTTTCCGGGCTGATCCTCGGCACGCCGACGCTGCGCTTGCGCGGCGACTACCTGGCGATCGTGACGCTGGGCTTCGGTGAGATCGTCCGGCTGCTCGCCGACAACCTCGGCGACGTGACCAACGGCAGCCTCGGCCTGTCCGGTATCGCCTACCCGCACATCGGCGAATCCGAGACGAAGCCGAACGGCGTGTTCTCCTCCGGCAATGTCGGAAACTCGGACTCCGCCAACCTGCTCGACAAGGCCAACGCGGGCGCCTGGTGGTTCTGGGTCGGCATGGTGCTGGTGATCGTCACCCTGCTGATCGTCGGCAACCTGGAGCGCAGCCGCGTCGGCCGGGCCTGGGTAGCGATCCGGGAGGACGAGGACGCGGCCGAGGTAATGGGCGTGCCCGCGTTCAAGTTCAAGCTGTGGGCGTTCATGATCGGCGCCGCGGTCGGCGGGCTCTCGGGTGCGCTGTACGCGGGGCAGGTGCAGTTCATCAATCCCACCGGGTTCAACATCATCAACTCGATGCTGTTCCTGTGCGCGGTCGTGATCGGCGGGCAGGGCAACAAGCTCGGCGTGATCGTCGGCGCGTTCGTCATCGTGTATCTGCCGAACCGGTTGCTTTCGGTGCAGGCGGTCGGGCAGACGGCGGTCGGCTGGCTCGCGTTGATCTTCACCATCGCGCTGGTGGTCGGGCTGATCGTGGGGTGGCGCAGGTGGGCTCGTGATCAGGAACGGCCGATCCGGCTCGGCTATCTGGCCGGCGGACTGGTTGCCTTGATCGTGATGCTCGTCGTGCTGAACAACGTGCTGGTCTTCCAGAAGCCGGGCGCCCAATCACTCGGCGACTACAAGTATCTGTTCTTCGGCATCACGCTGATGGTGGTCATGATCTTCAAACCGCAGGGCCTGTTCCCGGTCCGGCAGAAATTGCTCGCCTACGGGCGGCAGGTGTACCAAGCCGTGCGCAGACCGTCCGGCGACGACTCGATCGGAGCGACCCGATGACCGGGCCGGGCGCCGGTGGCGCACTGTTCGACAACGAGGACATGGCCGCGGGCTATGTCGCCGAACCCGAGGCGGAGCCCAGTGCCGGTGTGGTCGACGTGACCGCGGTGATTCCGGACCTGGCCGACGCCGAGACGGTCGCGGAGGTCGTGGCCTCGCATCGCGAGATCGCGACCGAGGTCGGTGCGCCGCTGCTGCGCACCGACGAGCTGACCGTGAAGTTCGGTGGTCTGACCGCGTTGGACGCGGTGAGTTTCGAGATCCGCCGCGGCGAGATCCTCGGGCTCATCGGGCCCAACGGCGCGGGCAAGACCACCTGCTTCAACGCCATCACCGGGGTGTACCGCCCGTCCTCTGGCACCGTGTATTTCGACGGCGCACCGCTGACGAAGACCAAGCGCAACGCCATCACCCGGCTCGGCATCGCGCGTACCTTCCAGAACATCCGGCTCTTCAACGAGATGACCGCGTTGGAGAACGTGGTGGTCGGCACCGACGCCAGGCACAAGACCTCGGTGCCCGGCGCCATCTTCCGCACCGCGCGGCACCGCCGCGAGGAACGCGATGCGATCGAGCGGGGCATGGCGCTGCTCGAATTCGTCGGCATCGCACCGATGGCGGTGGAGAAGGCGCGCAACCTGTCCTACGGCGATCAGCGCCGGTTGGAGATCGCCAGGGCGCTGGCGACAGAGCCGAAGTTGCTCTGCCTGGATGAGCCCGCGGCCGGGTTCAATCCGAGCGAGAAGTCGGCGCTGATGGATCTGATCCGCAAGATCCGCGACGACGGGTTCACCGTGCTGCTGATCGAGCACGACATGCGCCTGGTGATGGGCGTGACCGATCGGATCGTGGTGCTGGAGTTCGGCCGCAAGATCGCGGACGGGCTGCCCGCCGAAATCCGGGAGGACCCCGCGGTGATCGCCGCCTATCTCGGTGTGCCCGACGACGCCATCGAGTCGGGGACGAGCGCGCACGGGACGGACGGGTAGGAGCAGCGATGACATCGCACAGAGAACCGGATCAGCAGACCGTCGACGTGACCAAGGGAGGTTCGGACGCGTCCGACACCCTGCTCGAGGTCACCGACATGGTCGTCAATTACGGCAGAATCCAGGCGCTGCACGGGATTTCGCTGCGGGTGGCGGCGGGTGAGCTGGTGACCCTGCTCGGCGCGAACGGCGCGGGCAAGACCACCACCATGCGGGCGCTGTCCGGCCTGCTGCCGCTGACCCGCGGCAAAATCGTGTTCGAGGGTCGCGACATCACCCACATGAAGGCGCACGAGCGAGTGGGTGAGGGCCTGATCCAGGCACCGGAGGGCCGGGGTGTTTTCCCCGGCATGACGGTGCAGGAAAACCTCGACATGGGTTGCTACGGAAGGCCGTTCAAGCAGAAGGCGGAGTACAACCAAACGCTGGAATGGGTGTTCGAGCTGTTTCCGCGCATGTCGGAACGGCGCAAGCAGGTCGGCGGCACACTGTCGGGCGGTGAGCAGCAGATGCTGGCCATCGGCCGGGCGCTGATGGCGAGACCACGGCTGCTGTTGCTGGATGAGCCGTCGATGGGCTTGGCGCCCATGATCATTCAGCAGATCTTCCGGATCATCACCGAAATCAACCAGCAGGGCACCACGGTGCTGCTGGTCGAGCAGAACGCCCAGCAGGCGCTCTCGCGCAGCCACCGCGCCTACATCATGGAGACCGGTGACGTCACCAAGACCGGCTCCGGTCGCGACCTGCTCACCGACCCGTCGGTGAAGTCGGCCTACCTGGGCGTCGGGTAGTTCCGGTGTAATCCCCAGGGCCGCAAGGCCGTCCTCGAGGCATGATCGTGACCATGAATGGTCACGATGAGCTGACAGGTCTGGCCGAGCGGTACTGGGACACCTTCCTGGAGGCCAAACCCAGCGACGCGACACTGCTCGGCGATCGGCGCTTCGACGATCGCGTCGAGGATCTGTCCGTCGCGGCCGAACAACAACTGCTGTCGACCTGGCGCGACCTGTTGCGCCAGGTCGACACGCTCGACGCCGAGCGGCTCGACGCCACGGATCGCACCACCCGCAGCCTGCTGCGCACCGAATTGGCGGGCGCGATCCAGCGGCTGGAGTGCCGTCCGCTGGAGATGGCCTCCGATCAGATGGAAGGCGTGCACGCCTACCTGCTGACGATGGCGCCGCAGACCAACGCGCCGGAGCCGGCCAACGCGCTCGCACTGGTGCAGCGCTTCCGGCAGTTCGACACCATGCTCGCGCAGGCCGTCGATCGGTTCCGGGACGGGATGGCCGCGGGCCGCACGCCGCCCCGGATCACCCTCGAGCGGTCGCTGAACCAGCTCGACGGATATCTGGCCTCGGAGCTGGCCGAAGATCCGTTCGTCACCTTCGCCGGTCCGCCGAACTGGGATGGCGAGGCGAACTGGCGTGCCGAATTGACCGAGGTGGCACGTGATGTGATCCGCCCGGCGTTCCAGCGTTACCGGGAGGTGCTGTTCAACGAACTGCTGCCCGCGAGTCGGCCGGACGACAAGGCGGGCCTGTGCTGGCTCGGCGCCGACGGTGAGGACATCTACCAGCGCCAGCTGCGCTACCACACCACCCTGCCCGAGCTCGGCGCCGACGAGATCCATGAGCTCGGCCTCACCGAGCTCGCCGCGCTGCGTGAGGAATACGCGACGATCGGCGAGCGGCTGTTCGGCACCGCCGACCTCGGCGAGATCTTCGCCAGGCTGCGCGACGATCCCGAGCTCTGTTACATCGACGGTGAACAGATCATGTTCGACGCGCGCCACGCGCTGACCTCCGCGAACGCCCAGGTGGGCAACTGGTTCGGCAGGCTGCCCAAGGAATCCTGCGACATCGTGCCGATGCCGGAGTTCCTCGCCGCCGACGCCCCTGCGGCGTACTACTTTCCGCCCGCCGCGGACGGTTCCCGGCCGGGCACGTACTTCGTCAACACTTATCACCCCACCGGCCGCGGGCGGTTCGAGACGGCCGCGGTGGCGTTCCACGAGGCCATCCCCGGCCACCACCTGCAACTCACCATCGCCAACGAACTCGACCACCTGCCCCGGTTCCAGCGCCAGTCGTACGCGAACACCGCGTTCGTCGAAGGCTGGGCGCTCTACACCGAGCGGCTCGCCGACGAAATGGGTTTGTACGAGGACGATCTGGGCCGTCTCGGCATGCTGTCCGGCGACTCCATGCGTTCCTGCCGCCTCGTCCTCGACACCGGCCTGCACGCGAAAGGCTGGAGCAGGCAGCAGGCCATCGACTTCATGGTGGCCAACGCGCCCGCCGGCATCGCCGAGATCACCACCGAGGTCGACCGCTACATCGGCATGCCCGGTCAGGCCGTCGGCTACAAGATCGGCCAGCTGGAAATTCGCCGCCAGCGCCTCGCCGCCACCGAACGCCTCGGCAGCGCCTTCGACATCAAGGCCTTCCACGACATAGTCCTCGGCTCCGGTTCCCTCAGCCTCCCGGTCCTCCGAGAACTTGTCGCAACCCTGTAACCCCCTGCGCCGCCCGCCTCAGAATTCGTCCGCAGGCGGGCGGCGCCGGAGGCTTTCGGGGGTGAAGGAGAAGGACGCTGCGAACGGTCCGGAGCCGGAGCGGACCGCGAGCAGGATCGCTCGGCTTGCGGTCACGCGTTCCGGGCAACGAACGTGCAGGGTTTCGGGGTGGGTGGGTGTCGGCGTATCACCTTGTCGGTGCTGGTCCCTAGACTCTGGGGCGTGAGTTCACCCACGACTGCTCAGCGTCCTGTCACCGCGTCCGGCTCCAGCGAATCCGCACCGGGAGACCGGCCGACTCTGCTGTTGCTGGACGGGCATTCGATCGCCTATCGCGCGTTCTTCGCGCTACCGGCGGAGAACTTCAAGACGGTGACGGGGCAGACCACCAACGCGGTGTACGGGTTCACCGCGATGCTGATCAACCTGCTGCGCGACGAGAAGCCGACGCACATCGCGACGGCGTTCGACGTGAACCGCAAGACGTTCCGCACCGAGGCATACCCGGAGTACAAGGCGAACCGGTCGCAGACCCCGGACGAGTTCCGCGGGCAGGTCGAACTCACCAAGGACGTGCTCGGCGCGATGGGCATCCCGGTGATGGCGATCGAGGGCTTCGAGGCCGACGACATCATCGCCACGCTCACCACCCGGGCGGTGGACGAAGGCTTCCGAGTGCTGATCGTCTCGGGCGACCGCGACGCCATCCAGCTGGTCAACGAGAACGTGACGGTGCTCTACCCGCGCAAGGGCGTCTCCGACCTGACCCGGTTCACCCCCGACGAGGTGTTCGCCAAGTACGGCCTCACCCCCACCCAGTACCCGGACTACGCGGCGCTGCGCGGCGACCCGAGCGACAACCTGCCCGGCATCCCCGGCGTCGGCGAGAAGACCGCGGCCAAGTGGATCCGGGAGTACGGCGACCTGAACTCGCTGGTGGACAAGGTGGACGAGGTGAAGGGCAAGGTCGGTGACGCGCTGCGCGCCAACCTGAGCAGCGTCATCCTGAACCGTCAGCTCACCGAGATGGTGCGCGACATGCCGCTGCCGTACACCCCGGACCAGCTGGCGCAGCAGCCGTGGGACCGCAACAAGATCCATCAGCTCTTCGACGACCTGGAGTTCCGCGTGCTGCGGGACCGGCTGTTCGAGACGCTGGCCCCGAAGGAGCCAGAAGCCGAGGCGGGCTTCGAGATCAGCGGCGGCGCACTGGAGGTGGGCGCGGTCGCCGACTGGCTCACCGAGCACGCGAAAGCCGGTGTCCGGCAGGGCGTCTCGATCGTCGGCTCCGGCACCCCCGGAAACGGGGACGTGCGCGCACTGGCCATCGCGGCGGGCGACGGTGAGAGCGGCTACATCGACGTCTCGATCCTGACCCCGGAAGACGAAGCGGCACTGGGCGCCTGGCTCGCCGACCCGGCCGTGCCGAAGGCGCTGCACGAGGCCAAGGCCGCCATGCACGCGCTGCGCGGCCGCGGCTGGACGCTCGGCGGACTCACCTGCGACACCGCGCTGGCCGCCTACCTGGTCCGCCCCGGCCAGCGCAGCTTCAACCTCGACGACCTCTCGCTGCGCTACCTGCGCCGCGAACTGCGCGCCGAAACCGATGAGACCCCCCAGCTTTCGCTGCTCGACGACGAGGACACCGTCGACGCCGAACTCGCGCAGACCGAGATGCTGCGCGCCAGGGCCGTCGCCGACCTCGCCGACGCACTCGACACCGAGCTGCAGCAGATCGAGTCCGTCCCGCTGCTCGAGGACATGGAACTGCCGCTGCTCAGCGTGCTGGCCAACCTCGAGGACGCCGGCATCGCGGTCGACACCGACCAGCTGGAGACGTTGCAACGCCAGTTCGCCGACAAGGTGACCGAGGCGGCCAACGCGGCCTACGAGGTGATCGGCAAGCAGATCAACCTCGGCTCGCCCAAGCAGCTGCAGGTGGTGCTGTTCGACGAGCTCGACATGCCGAAGACCAAGCGCACCAAGACCGGTTACACCACCGACGCCGACGCGCTGGAGTCGCTGTTCGAGAAGACCGAGCACCCGTTCCTGCAGCACCTGCTCGAGCATCGCGACGCGACGCGACTGAAGGTGACCGTCGACGGTCTGCTGAAGTGCGTTGCCGACGACGGCCGCATCCACACCACGTTCAACCAGACCATCGCCGCCACCGGACGACTCTCGTCGACCGAGCCGAACCTGCAGAACATCCCGATCCGCACCGACACCGGCAGGCAGATCCGCGACACCTTCGTCGTCGGCGCGGGCTACGAGTCGCTGATGACCGCCGACTACAGCCAGATCGAGATGCGCATCATGGCGCACCTGTCCGCCGACGAAGGCCTGATCGAGGCCTTCAACTCGGGTGAGGACCTGCACACCTTCGTGGCGTCCAAGGCCTTCGACATCCCGATCGCCGAGGTGACCCCGGAGCTGCGCCGCCGGATCAAGGCGATGTCCTACGGGCTGGCCTACGGTCTGAGCTCCTACGGCCTGGCCGCCCAGCTGAAGATCAGCACCACCGAGGCCAAGGAGCAGATGGACGTCTACTTCGACCGCTTCGGTGGCATCCGCGACTACCTGTACGAGGTGGTCGAGCAGGCCCGCAAGGTCGGCTACACCTCGACCCTGTTCGGCCGCCGCCGCTACCTGCCCGACCTGGACTCCAGCAACCGGCAGCGCCGCGAGGCCGCTGAGCGGATGGCGCTCAACGCCCCCATCCAGGGCACCGCCGCCGACATCATCAAGGTCGCGATGATCAACGTGCACAAGGCGATCGAGGCCGCAGGCCTGCGCTCCAGGATGCTGCTGCAGATCCACGACGAATTGCTGTTCGAGGTGGCCGAGGGCGAACGGGAAACCCTGGAGGCGCTGGCCAAGGAACAAATGGCCGCCGCGATCCACCTCTCGGTGCCCCTCGACGTCTCGGTCGGCACCGGGCGGAGTTGGGACAACGCCGCGCACTGACAATGGCGGCTGCCGCGCGGACCGAGCACTGTCGACGCCGATGCCGCGCGGCACACTGGTTGCCGCTGCTATGTCCCGTCGGGCATTGACCGCACTCGTGAGCGGGGCGTGGTGGCGGATCTGCCCGGCGTTTCGGTTGCGATGTCCCGTTGGGTGCTGACGGCCTTGGCGGGTGGGACGTGGCGGGGTCAACGTGCCGGTTGCCGCTGCTCTATGTCCCGTCGGGCATTGACCGCACTCGTGAGCGGGGCGTGGTGGCGGATCTGCCCGGCGTTTCGGTTGCGATGTCCCGTTGGGTGCTGACGGCCCTGGCCGGTGGGAAATGGCGGGGGTCAACGCGGCGGTCGCCGCCGCTATGTCCCACCGGCTGACGGCGCTGTACACGAGCGGGATATGGCGGAGGCTTCACTCGGTGAATGCCGCCGTGGCGTCCCGTTCGGCGCCGACGGCCTTTCCCGAGGGGGCATGGTGGATGTCGCGGTGGTGTCCGGTGTGGGTGGAGGTTGCCGCCGGTGGGACATGGTGGCGCTACCAGATGGCATGCCAGGAGAGACCGTGGCGGCCGAGGATCCAGTGCGGTCGATGGACCGGATTGTCGGCGCCGCGCGCTGACGGTGGCAGTGCGCCGAACCCATCAGCGCCCTGTCGATCTCGTTCCGTGGCGGGCTGATAACCACTGCGCGCCACGACTTATCGGGTCGCGCAAAGGGGCGCCAGTCCGCAGGCCCTCGGTCAGGCGATGTCGGCGGGCGCGGCCAGGGCGGCTTGCATCGCCACTCCGTCTACGTAGGTGTGTTTTTCGCGCACCGCGCCGTTCGCGACCAGGACCAGGTCCGCGATGTCGACCTCGACGGGGTTGCCGGTGACCGAGGTGCCGGTCAGCCGCCACTGGACCACCCAGAAATCGTCGCCGACCCGCAGATTGACCAGGTGGAAGGTGAGATCGGGGACCAAGGCGAAGGTTTGCGCGGCGGCGGCGCGGATTTCGGCGCGGCCACGGGCGGGCTCGCTCCCGGAGTGCAGGTGGAAAATCGAGTCGGGCGTGTGCAATTCGACGATGCGGTCGGGAGCGCGGTCGGCCCAGCAGGCGTGATAGCGCTCGAACAGCTCGGTGGTGCTCGCGGACATAATGCTGAATCCTTCTGACATACAAACAGGCTGACTGTATGTTCCTGGATGCCGGCACCGCCGGTCAAGGGGTGCGGTGGCTCGGATCGAAGCCGGATTCGGTGCTGCCCTAGACTTCGACGTCGCTATGAACGCTGATCGTCGAACCCAAGCCGAACGTTCGGCCTCGACCCGAGGTGCGGTGATCCGGGCCGCGCGAGAACTGTTCGGGCAGCACGGATATGGCGCGGTGAGCACGGTCGCGGTGGCCGAGGCGGCGGGGGTGAGTCGTGGTGCGCTCTACCATCAGTTCAGCGAGAAACGCGAGCTGTTCGAGGCGGTATTCGAAGATCTCGAACGCAGCCTGGTCCAGGTGATCGGCACCGCGGTCGCCGCGTCGCATTCCGATGATCCACTCGCCGACCTGATCGTCGGCTGCCTGGCCTGGTTGCAGGCCTCGACCGCCCCGGAAGTGCAACGGATCGCGCTGCTGGACGGTCCCGCGGTGCTCGGTTGGCGCCGGTGGCGGGAGATCGAACTGCGGCACACGATCGGTCTGGTGGAGAACGAGTTGGCCGCGGCCATCGCCGCGGGGCGAATCAGACCGCAACCCGTGCGGCCGCTGGCGCTGGTCGTCGTCGGCGCGCTGGACGAAGCCGCGCAATACCTCGCGCACACCGAAGACGTCATCGCGGACACCGCGGCGGTCCGCTCGGTGATCGAGCAGCTCATTTGGGGCCTTGCCATCGATCCGGAACCTCGGTCTGCCGACTAGTTCCCCAGTCGGGCCTGACCGGCAGTCCTGCGGACTGGTTCGATGCGGCGGCGTGAGGCCCGGCTCGACGCAGCGGCCTGGCGGTCTGGCTCGATGCGGCGGGCGTGACGGTCGCTTCGATGCGGGGGCGTGACGGCCTGGCTCAACGCAGCGGCCTAACAGTCTGATTCGCCGCCGGGGGCGTGACGGCCTGGTCGACGCAGCGGCGTGACAGTCTGATTCGAAACAGCGAGTCCCGGCGCGCTAACGGCTGCATCGCGACGTTGTGTGCAGCAAGCAATGTTGCGGTGGCCCTTGGCATCGGTGGCGTGCCGCGGATCGAGGTCAGGTGCCGGATGCCACGGTCCGGCGCTGCTTGGCGCGATGCGCGAGCACCTCGAGGACGCGCTGCCAGGCCGGTGACGCCTCGGAGATCTGTGCAGTGACCAGCTTCAGGTATCCGGACGCACCGCCGTCGCGTTCGTGCCGGATCTCCCAGGCGTCCAGGTCATCGATAAGTTGGTCCAGACGGGGGTCTTGCGGATCCCACTCGACCGATTGATCGCAGGCGAGATACAGGCGCAGCGTCTCTGGGTCGTCCAAACCGGCGTTCTTGTCCCGTATTCGCTGCGGCATGACGTGGGGCTCCAGTGCCTGCATCAGGATCCACGCGTCGCGTTCGAGGCGCACCCGCTGCTCGCTCACCCCGAGGTCCCGCATCCGGTCCAGGATGGCGACCACATCGGCGGGCAGGACCAGGCTTTCGCCACCGGCCAATTCCGCGATCCGGCGGCGGTATTCGCTGAGTTCATCGATCTTGCGTCGCAACGTCGCGTCGATGTCGGTGATGGCGGCGGCGAACTCGGTCGGCTCGGCATGCAGCAACACGTCGATCCGGGCCAGCGGCACACCAGCGTCGGCGAGCGTCCTGATCCGGATGAGATCCACCGCCGCCTGCGCGCTGTAGCGGCGATACCCCGACGCATCGCGCTCGGGCTCGAGCAACAGCCCGACCTGAGTGTAGTGCCGGACGGTGCGCACGGTCACGCCGGCGGTCGCCGCCAACTGGCCGATCGTGAGCACCGTCCTCCTCGGATCGTCGCGAAAGATAATCGCGTCGAGTCTAGGGCGGTACGCCGACGGGGCCGCCGGAGTGGGGGCACTCAGCCGCGTGCTCAGGCGACCACGTCGTGGATTGTCTTGCGGCCGCGGCGTCGGGTGGGTGTACTCGGCTGTGTGCCTGGTCGATCGCGTCGTGGGTTGTCTCGTGGCTACGGCGTCGGGTGGGTGTACTCGGCTGTGTGCCTGGTCGATCGCGTCGTGGGTTGTCTCGTGGCTACGGCGTCGGGTGGATGCACTCAGCTGTGCGCCCGGTCGATCACATCGCGAATCGCTTGGACCACCGCATCGGGGCGGTCGAAGCACAGCCGGTGGTGCACGGTGTCGGTGAGTATCCGTTGCTCGCCGTGCGAGACCGAATCCACCAGTGCCGCGTCCATTCGCTTACGGCCGTCCTGCATCGCGCGCAATGTCGCCGCATCCTGCGTGGGGTCCTCGCCCAACACACTGAGCGCCACCACCGGCACGTCCGGAATGTTCGGTCCAGCTTGCAATTCGGCCGCGAGCGCGGCCAGCGTGCTGCGCTCGGCGACGCCGACCGCGCGCCATTCGGCACTGTCCTTGGCCTCGATCAGCGATTGCCGCACCTGCTCCGGGTAGTCCGCGAACAGCTCGGCGTTCATCGCGCGCAGGGTCGGCCGCAGCTGTTCGAGCTGCTCAGGACCGGGTGCCTGCCGCTCGAACTCGGCAAAGGACGCCGACGGTGGCATGAAGTCGTCCCAGTCGCGGTGCAGACCGTCCAACCAGGCCAGCCCGGCGACTTCCTGCGGGTACAGCTGTGCGAACCGAAACGCGTAGAAGGCGCCGAGTGAGTGCGGTGCGAGCACGTACGGAGCGGGGATCTGCTGGGCGTGTAGCAACTCGTGTAGTTCCGTGGCGACGGCGGTGACGGTGCGCGGCAACGGGATCGGATCGCTGTAGCCCGTGCCGCCACGGTCGTACAGCACCGCCGTAGTGAACTGCGAAACCTGTTGCTGGACACCCAAATAGTCCAGACCGACGGCGCTGGCGCCAGGCAAGAACACGACGGCCGGCCCGCCACTACCCAACCGGTGCAGGAAAATCCGGCGGCCTCCGATCTCCTGGAATCCGCCGATCGGGGGAGCCAGCCGAGCCGCGGAGGTGGTGTTGTTGATCATGTGTAAAGCCTCCGACCCTGACGCAGCGTCAAGGTCAAGCCGCATGGCGGCCGAACCGTTCTCGCAGCCCTTGCTCGCACCGGTCATCAGAGTCGTTCCTGTCGGTGAAGCGGGGTTGCGAAGGGCACGTCCGACTCTCATTGAATGCTGTGTCGCCGTCCGGCTGCGTCACCGAATCGGCTAGGCCCATCTCGAATTGGTGGTGAGGCCAGCGGCCTGGCCTCACGCTGTTGCCCCGCACTACCGCCGTTGCAGAACCAGACGGATATATTGGACACCGCATATATATGATCTAACGTATATGCATGTCTCTGCGTCACGCGGTCCTCGGCCTGCTCTCCATCAAGCCGATGAGCGGCTACGGGCTGAAGAAGGTGATCGACGAGAGCGTCGGGCATTTCTGGGCGGCGGATCAGTCGCAGGTGTATCGCACGCTCGCGGATCTGGTGGACGGCGGGCTGGCTGCCCGGCGCACCGTGGTGCAGGAAGAACGCCCGAACATGCACGTGCACAGCGTCACCGAGCCCGGCCTGGCCGAGCTGGACGCCTGGCTCGCCTCGCCGTTGCGGACGCCGCCGACGCGCGATCCATTCCTGGCTCGCTTGTTCTTCGCGGATAGGTTGCCGCCCGAGCGGCTACGCGAACTGCTGGACGCCCGTCGTCGGGAGGTGAGTGAGCAGCTGGCGGCGCTGCGAGCGGTCGCTGTCCCCGCCGAGGCCGCCGATACCGGACAGGCGCTGCGGCTGGCCACCCTCGACTACGGCATCACCGTCGCCGAAGCCGAACTCGTCTGGCTCGACAACACGCAGCGACGGCTGGAGCGGAGCGCTCGATGAGCACCCAGGTATCGACCGAGCTCGACCGGATCGCGGCGCGGTACGCGGCCGATCCGAAGGTGTCGGCGTTCAGCGCCGCGATCGAGCAACCCGCCTCCGGTTTCACCTGGGGTTATGGCGATACCGATCAGCCGTACTTCATCGCGAGTATCACCAAGCTCTACACCGTCGCGATGATCATGCAGTTGCGCGCGGAGCACGCCCTCACACTGGAGACCCGCGCGGCGGAGCTGCTCGGCGCGGACACGATGCGCGGGCTCAACGTGCACGGCGGGCACGATTACGGTCCGGCGATCACGGTGCGCGAGCTGCTGGCCCAAACATCTGGAATACCAGACTATTACGAGCAGAAGGGGCCTGACGGCGCCACCCTCGCCGAGAGTATGCTCCGCTCCGATGCCGCCTGGACTTTCGAGGACTTCCTCGAGCGAGCCAGAAGCATGCCCAGTCGATTCCCTCCGTCGGCGCCCGGCCGAGCCCAGTACTGCGACACCAACTATCAGCTACTCGGGCGGATCATCGAGGTCGTCACCGCCGGCCGCTTCGAGGACGCACTGCGCCGACGCGTGCTCGAACCGCTGGGCTTGTCCAGCACCTGGCTGTTCACCCCGCAAACTGTGGACCGGTACGACGAGGTCGCCACACTGCGGCACGGTCGCACGCCGCTGCGCATTCCGGAGGCGATCGCCTCGTTCCCGCCCGACGGCGCGATGGTGTCGACAGCAACCGATCAACTGCGCTTCCTGCGCGCCTTCGTCGCCGGCCGGGTGTTCCCCGCTGAATACCTCACCGAGATGACCGCACAGTGGCATTCGGTGTTCTCGCCCCTCGTGCCCATCCACTACGGCATCGGGCTGATGCGCTACCGAGTGCCACGCTGGCAAACCCCCGCCACGCCCGCTCCGGTCATGATCGGCCACTCGGGCGCTTTCGGCACCGTTCTCTATTACGTCCCGGACCGCGATCTCTATATCGCCGCCACCGTCAACCAAATGCGCGCTCGCAGTCTCTCCCATGTCCTGTTGCTGCGCTGTGCGACCCGATTCCCGCGGCAGGCACTGCGACCTCCGCTCGTCGGTTAGTCGGCCCCGCAATGTGAGGTGAGCATGTGTCGCTGTCGGCACGCCAGTAAACGAATCACGGTGAGCAGGACCGGTCCGCGCACGCCCGCGCGTATTTATCGTGGGCCACGCCACATATAAGCAGCCACGCATACCTAACGCAGGGGACCGCCCATGACCGTCACCGATGAGTACCTGCAGAACAACGCAGACTATGCGAGCAGCTTCCCCGGCCCGCTGCCGCTGCCGCCCGCCAAGCATGTCGCGGTGGTCGCGTGCATGGACGCCAGGCTGAATGTCTATGGGGCGCTTGGCATTCAGGAGGGGGAGTCGCACGTCATCCGGAACGCGGGCGGCGTGATCACCGCCGACGAGATCCGCTCGCTCGCGATCAGCCAGCGCCTGCTCGGTACCCGCGAGATCATCCTGATCCACCACACCGACTGCGGCATGCTCACTTTTACCGACGACGACTTCAAGTCGTCGATCCAGCAGGAGGTCGGCATCAAGCCGGAGTGGGCGGCGGAGGCGTTCACGGACCTGGAAACCGATGTGCGCCAATCGATTGCCCGCATCGTCGCGAGTCCGTTCGTGCCGCACAAGGATTCGATCCGTGGCTTCATCTTCGACGTGGCCACCGGCAAGTTGAACGAGGTCGTCGCCGACTGATCCAACCGCACTCAGTGCGAGGTCCACGTCACGCGATCCGGGTCCACGGGCCCGGATCTCGTCGTTTCACGAACGCGACACGCCCTCCCGACACGCCTGCGCAGATGTCGCGTAGATGACGCCGAGCTGAACATGTGCCGCGTATAACGGCCGTGATCGGCCCGCATTGCCGCTCTGCGCCCCTGAGCTGGGCAAAGGCTACCGGCCGGTAGACAAATCGGGCGTCAAATATGGTTGCTATTGCGCTGGGATGTCCCTATCCTCAAGCGCGTGCCGAATCCCGCCGACCGCCACAGCGCAGCGCTCAACGTCGCAGACCGCGACAGCGCCGCGCTAATTCCGCTTACCGCGATGGTGGCGCAGCGGCGACTTCTCCTCGTAGTAACCCGCCGTAGCGGGGTCTGATTCGGACCGGCCCCCTCGCTGCGGGCTGAATGACTTGTTAGTGCTGGTCCCCTCTGTCAACTGAGCCACGACATTCCTCGGGAAGACCTACTTTCAATGACAATCCTCACTCTCGATACCCACGCGTTCCATGCCGCCGCCCCCAAGGGTCTGCGCCACGAAAGTGCCGACCTCACCCCGGCGCAGTTCCACGACCGCTACTGCGAGCACACCGGGCCGATTCGGCTCGGTGACTGGTCGCCCGGGGGTAGCCGAAGCGCCGATTTCGCCGTGACGCTGGAGTTCACCGACCACCTGCGCACGGTGGTCGCCTCCGGCAGCCTCGTCGCGGCGATGACCTCGGCCCTCTACGAGGAGGGCTACCACGTCGAAATTCTGCAGTTCCACCAGCGTCGCACCGGCGAGGGCACCGCGACCTTCGTGCAGTGCGAGTGCAACGGCCGGCGCGGCTGGGGTGCCGCCCTGGCCGACGACGGCGCGGAATCGACGGTTCGCGCGATGATTGCCGGCGTCAATCTGCTCGGTAGCTGAACACAGCAGAAGGGCCGTTCCTCGCACGCGCGACGAACGGCCCTTCTGATTCAGCGAGTTACTGCTCGGCGCCGGCCTGCTGCTCGGCGAGCTGCTTGCGCACCTCGTCCATGTCGAGCTCCTTCACCTGGGTGACCAGGTCTTCCAGCGCGGCGGCGGGCAGCGCGCCGGGCTGTGCGAACACCAGCACACCCTCCCGGAAGGCCATGATGGTCGGGATGGAGCGGATGTTGGCGGCGGCCGCGAGCCCCTGCTCGGACTCGGTGTCGACCTTGCCGTACACGACATCGGCGTGCTTCTCCGAAGAGGCCTCGAAGGTGGGTGCGAAGCTCTTGCACGGGCCGCACCACTCAGCCCAGAAATCGACGAGTACCACGTCGTTTCCGGTGACTACCTCGTCAAAATTCTGCTGGGTCAGCGTCTGGGTGGCCATGACGTCCTCTCGTATTCGGTATGCCGACTACAACGCCGGCCATTGCCTAAATCATCCACGGCCGATCGGCGCGCGCGGCACCGATCGCCGTCCCCTGGCCGTATACCCAGGCTTGTCGCCGGGAAATCCCGCCTGACCAGATGGTCTCCGGACGGTAGCGGTCGGTGGGTCGGTGCACCCGTTGGCGGAGCGCGGCGCGAGGATGATCTGGTGCGACTGGGACTGATAGACGGCGACGGCATCGGACCGGAAGTGGTGCAGGCCACCCGACGGGTCGTCGACGAGGCGGTGTCGGCCGCGGGTGCCGCGCCGATCGAATGGGTGCCGCTGCTGATGGGGCATCGGGCCATCGAAGAACACGGCGACCCGTTGCCGGAACAGACCTTGCAGGCGTTGGACGGCGTGGATGCCTGGATCCTCGGCCCGCACGACAATGCCTCCTACCCGGCGGAGCACCGCACCGCGGTCGCGCCGGGCGGCGCCATTCGCAAGCGTTTCGGGCTGTACGCCAACATCCGTCCGGCCCGCGCGTTCGCCGGTGTGCGTGCGGCGGCGCCGACGATCGATCTGGTGATCGTCCGGGAGAACAGCGAGGGTTTCTACGCCGATCGCAATATGTTCGCCGGGTCGGGGGAGTTCCGGCCGACCGAGGACGTCGCCATGATGGTCGGCGTGGTGACCAGGCAGGCCTGTGAGCGGATTGCGCACGAGGCCCTGCGGCTCGCCACGACGCGCCGCAAGCGACTGACCATTGTGCACAAGGCCAACGTGCTGCCGATGACGATGGGTCTGTTCCGCGACGTGTGCTATGAAATTGCCCACGCCTATCCCGGGGTCGAGGTCACCGACGAACACGTCGACGCGACGGCCGCCCACCTCGTCCGCGCGGCCGCCGACTACGACGTGCTGGTCACCGAGAACCTGTTCGGCGACATCCTCTCCGACCTGGCCGGCGAGCTGAGCGGGTCGCTCGGCCTGGCCGCTTCGCTCAACTGCTCGGCCATCCACGCCATGGCGCAGGCGGTGCACGGCGCGGCGCCGACCATCGCGGGGCGCAACCGCGCCAACCCCGCCGCTCTGCAATTGTCGGCGGCAATGCTGTTGCGCTGGTTGGGGACTCGCGACCGGCGCGGCGACCTCCAGCACGCCGCCGAACGCATCGAACGGGGTGTCGCCGCCGCGTTCGAAGCGGGCATCGCCACGGCGGACCTGGGCGGACTGGCATCGACCAGCGAGTTCACCGAACAAGTTTGTGCTAGGGTCCACCGCCGGTAGTCAGAGTGTGGTAGCCCGGAGTGTTCAGCAAGGAACGGATGAAAGTTCCGTTACTGTCCAGCACGAAGCGTCTCGGTCGCTTAGATTGCCAACGGGTGGTGACACCCGGGTTTCTTGAATCCGAAATGTGGAGGGCTGCTGTGTCTGTTCGATCGGTTCTTGGCAGGCGCGCCCTGCAGGCGGTGTGCGTACTCGCCGGAGGCGCACTTGTCCTGACGGGCTGTAGTAACACCGAAGACTCCGGCCCCGCCGTGGAGAAGGTGAAGGTCGAGAAGAACGACTCGATCGCGGCGCAGCTCCCCGACAAGATCAAGCAGTCCGGCAAGCTCGTTGTCGGCGTGAACATTCCGTACCAGCCCAACGAGTACAAGGATCCCAGCGGCAAGATCGTCGGCTACGACGTCGACCTGATGGATGCCGTCGCCGCCACCTTGGGTGTGAAGGCCGAGTACCTCGAGTCCGCCTTCGAGAAGATCATCCCCACCATTCAGGCAGGCACCTACGACGTCGGTATGTCGTCGATCACCGACACCAAGGAGCGCGAGCAGCAGGTCGACTTCACGACCTACTTCAACGTGCGCACCCAGTGGGCGCAGCAGAAGGGCAAGCCGGTCGACCCGGACAACGCCTGTGGCAAGCGGGTCGCCGTGCAGGCCACCACCATCCAGGACACCGACGATCTGCCGGCCCGAAGCAAGAAGTGCCAGGACGAAGGCAAGCCCGCGATCGACATCAAGTCTTTCGAGGAGCAGAGCGCCGCGACCAACGCGCTGATGCTCGGCCAGGTCGACGCCATGGCAGCCGACCTGCCGGTGACGGTGTACGCGATCCAGAAGAGCGAAGGCAAGATCGAGAAGACCAGCGCGGCGGCCTACGGTGCGGCGCTCTACGGCTGGGCCGTGGCCAAGGGTTCGCCGCTGGCCGCCGTGCTGCAGCAGGCCGTGCAGAGCCTGGTCGACAACGGCAAGTACCTGGAGATCGCCAAGAACTGGGGCGTCGAGGAAGGCGCCATCACCAAGTCGGTCATCAACGGCGCCGCGAGCTGATCGCATGACCTCGAACGAAACCAAGCCGGAGCCCGGTGACCCCGGGCCCGGTGTGGCGAAGGATGCCAGCGAACCGGAACCGATCAAAGCGGTTCCGCTGCGTAGGCCCGGCCGGTGGATCGCCGCCGCGGTCATCCTGGTGCTCGTCGGACTGTTCGTCTACGGTGCCGCGACCAATGACGCATACCAGTGGGGTACTTACCGGAAGTACCTGTTCGACAGCCGGATTCTCGCCGGTGCGGTGGTCACGCTCGAACTGACCGTGCTCGCCATGGCGATCGCCGTCTCGCTCGGCACGCTGCTCGCGGTGATGCGGCTGTCGCCGAACCCGGTGCTGCGCTCGGCGGCCTGGGTGTATCTCTGGATCTTCCGTGGCACACCGGTTTTCGTGCAGTTGGTGTTCTGGGGCCTGTTCCCGTCGCTGTACAAGCAGATCGTGCTCGGCGTCCCGTGGGGCCCGCACCTGTTCGAGCTGAACGTGCAGAACATGCAGGCCGCGTTCACCTTCGCGGTGATCGGCCTGGGCCTCAACGAAGCCGCCTACATGGCCGAAATCGTGCGCGCAGGCATCAATTCCGTCGGTGAAGGGCAGCGCGAGGCCTCGACCGCGCTCGGCATGTCCTGGAGCCTGACCATGCGCAGGACGGTGCTGCCCCAGGCGATGCGGGTGATCATCCCGCCCACCGGCAACGAGCTCATCGGCATGCTGAAGACCACCTCGCTGGTCACCGCCTTGCCGTTGAGCACCGACCTCTACGGCCGGGCCCGCGAGATCTACGGCGTGAACTTCCAGCCGATTCCGCTGCTGCTGGTCACCGCCACCTGGTACCTCGCGATCACCAGCGTGCTGATGGTCGGGCAGTTCTACCTGGAGCGCTACTACTCGCGCGGTCTGTCCAGGCAGCTGACCGGTAAGCAGCTGCAGGATCTGGCCGACGCCCAGACGATTGTGAAGGCGAAATGAGTGCGGATACGAGTGTCGTCAAAGACGCTCAACCGATGATTGTCGCGGACCGGGTCTGCAAGAACTTCGGCGCGCTGCAGGTGCTCAAGGGTGTCTCGCTGGAGATCGGGCGCGGCGAGGTGCTGTGCGTGATCGGGCCGTCCGGCTCGGGCAAGTCCACCTTCCTGCGCTGCATCAACCACCTCGAGCAGGTCAACGCCGGTCGGCTGTACGTGGACGGCGAACTCGTCGGCTACCAGGAGAAGAACGGCAAGCTCTACGAGCTGCATCCGCGCGAGGCGGCCCGGCAGCGCCGCGAAATCGGCATGGTGTTCCAGCATTTCAATCTGTTCCCGCACCGCACCGTGCTGGAGAACGTGATCGAGGCGCCGATCCAGGTCAAGAAGGTCCGCAAGGCCGATGCGATGGCCAAAGCGCAGGAGCTGCTCGACCGAGTCGGCTTGGCGGAGAAGGCGAATGCCTACCCCGCCCAGCTGTCCGGCGGCCAGCAGCAGCGCGTGGCCATCGCCCGCGCCCTCGCCATGGACCCCAAGCTGATGCTGTTCGACGAGCCCACCTCGGCCCTGGACCCGGAGCTCGTCGGCGAGGTGCTCCAGGTGATGCGGGAACTGGCCCAGTCCGGCATGACCATGGTCGTGGTCACCCACGAAATGGGCTTCGCCCGTGAGGTAGCCGACAAACTGGTCTTCATGGACGCCGGAGTAATCGTCGAAGCAGGCGCCCCCCGCGAGCTGCTGGCCAACCCCAAACACGAACGCACCCAAGCGTTCCTGTCCCGCCTCCTCTAATACTCGTTAAGCCGCACACCCTTTGCCTGAGCCGCACACCGCCTATACCGGGTGTGCGGGTAGGGCGAAGGGTGTGCGGCTTACTTTGGTTCTGGCGCAACCATTTCCGATGGCCGCAGTGCGATGCGTAGCTGGCCGATGAGGACTTTTGCCGCGGGGGCGGCGGGGCGGTCGGTGCGCCAGGCCAGGGCCAGCCGGCCGTGTAGCTCGGGTTCGATGATGCGGATCGTGCGGACGCCGAAGGCTTTTGCTTCCGCGGCGGTCAACTCCGGTACCACGGCGATGCCGAGTCCGCGGGCGGCCAGCTGGAGCAGCAGTGGGGGAGCGGCGGCTTCGAAGGCGATGTTCGGCTCGAACCCCACTACCGCGCAAGAGCGTTCGAGGACACCGCGGATGCCGGTGCCCGGTGGCAGGCAGATCAGCGGGTGATCGCGCAGGTCGGTAAGCGCGATCTCCGCGCCGTGGGTTCGGTCGCCGGCGGCTACCGCGGCGACGACGGCGGTTTCCAGCACCACGTCCAGGCCGATGCCGGAATCCATTGCCGCGCCGGTCAAGCCGACCAGCGCGACGTCCAGTTCGCCGCGGCTCAGCGCGGCCAGCATGCGCTCCGAGGTGTCCTCGGTGAGGCTGATGCCGACCTGGGGGTGGTCGTCGTGGAAGTCCGCGAGTACGGCGGCGACGTCGAGCTCCTCGGTGGCGGCACCGGAGATCAGGCCGACGCGGACGTGGCCGCGCAGCAGGCCGGTGAACTCGTCCACGGTCTCGGTGATGCGTTCGGTGGCGGCGAGCGCGGCGCGGGCGTGCTTCAGTACCGCGGTGCCGATCTCGGTCGGCGTCACCGTGCGGCCGCCGCGGTCGAGTAGCTGCTGGCCGAGCTCGCGTTCGAGCTGACGGATCTGTGCGCTCAGGCCCGGTTGTGCCAGGTGCAGGCGTGCGGCGGCGCGGGTGAAATTGGCTTCCTCCACCACGGTGACGAAGTAGCGGAGCTGACGCAGTTCCATAACTATCGATTCTAACTTCGAGAAGATCTATCTGTTGTACTTCTGACTCGGAGGCGAGCATCGTCGAAGGCATGGGAACCACCGCAGAGCGCACCATCGACACATTCACCGGCCCTGTCTTCCGCCCGGGTGACCCCGGCTACGACGAGGAGATCGCCGGCTTCCAGACCGCCTACACGCACCGGCCCGCGCTGGTCGTCGGTGCCGTGCACGCCGAAGACGTCCGCGCTGCGGTGGAATACGCCGCGCGGCAAGATCTTCCGGTCGCGGTGCAGGCAACCGGGCACGGCCTGTCGGTCGCCGCCGACGGGGGAGTGCTGATCAGTACTCGCCGGATGACCGGCATCGACATCGACCCCGCGGCAAAGACGGCACGCATCGGCGCCGGCGTGCGCGCCGGCGCACTGGTCGAGGCAGCCGCGGCGCACGGCCTCGCGCCGCTGAACGGTTCCTCGCCTTCGGTCGGCGTCGTCGGCTACCTGCTCGGCGGGGGAATCGGCCTGCTGGCAAGGGAATTCGGCTATGCCGCGGAGCAGGTGCGCGCCGTCGAGCTGGTCACCGCCGACGGCCGCGTGCGCAAGCTCGTCCCCGGCGACGAACTGTTCGGCGCGGTTCTGGGCAGCGGCGGCAACTTCGGCGTGGTCACCGCGATCGAGCTGGCGCTGCTGCCCGTCACCGAGGTGTACGGCGGCCAGCTCGTTTTCGACACCCCGCTGGTCGAGCAGGTCCTCGAGGTCTGGCGGCAGTGGACCGCAACGGTTCCCAGTCAGCTGACCTCCACCGTCGCCACCCTGACCTTCCCCGACATCCCGCAGGTTCCCGCCCCGCTGCGCGGCCGCTACGTGGCCTCGTTCCGGATTGCCTTCAGCGGTTCTGCCGCAGAAGGCGAACGGTTGGTTGCCCCGCTGCGGGCCGTGGGCGACCGCCTGAAAGACGACCTGCGCACGATGCCCTACACCGAATCGCACAACATCCACAGCGACCCCGATTACCCGCACGCCTACGCGGCCACCAACGCACTGCTCGGCGAGTTCACCGCAGAAACGTTGTCCGCCTTGCTCTCCGCTACAGGACCGGACTCCGACACAGACGCGGTCGTCGACCTCCGCCACCTCGGTGGGGCACTGAGCAGCCCGAGTGGGAACGGCACCGTCGTCGACCACCGCGACGCCGCCTACATCGTCCGAGTGATCACCGACCCCGACGACACCACTGCGGCCAAGGACAAGATCCGCAGTGCACTCGCCCCGTGGACCATCGGCCACAGTCTCAACTTCCTCTACGGCGCGGGCGCCGATGCCGACGAGACCCAAACCCGCGCCGGATACACCCCTGACACCTACGCGCACCTCGCGCAGCTGAAGGCAAAGTACGACCCGCGCAACATGTTCCGCTTCAACCGCAACATCCGTCCCGCCGCGGGCTGAGCCACCGCTGCCCTGGGAATCTCTGCTTCGAGTTCCCAGGGCTCGCTCCCCGAATTCGATGGTGCCAACCGGCACCGTTGTCTGCTATCTTCGTGATATCACTTTGATACCTGGAGGATGTCATGAAGCTTCGGCCCGCATTACACGTCAACGGCTTCTTGGTGCTGGTGGCGTGGCTGGTGCTCACCCTGTTGTTCGGCGGCGCGGCGGCGCTCGGCTACGTCGCGGCGGCGCAGAACGGCAACCTGCCCGCGCTCATCGGGGCGATCGTCGCGAGTTTCCTGGTGCTCGTGCTGCTGCTGTCGGCGACCGGCCTGATCATCGTGAACCCGAACGAAGCGCAGGTGGTCCAGTTCTTCGGCCGCTACATCGGTTCGGTGAGCGACCCCGGCTTCTACTCGGTGCTGCCGCTGACCGACCGCAAGCGAATCTCGTTGCGCGTGCGTAACTTCGAGACGCAGAAGCTGAAGGTCAACGACGCCGACGGCAACCCGGTCGAGATCGCGGCCGTGGTGGTCTACAAGGTGGTCGACAGCTTCAAGGCCGCCTTCGCCGTGGACGACTACGAGGAGTACGTGCAGACCCAGTCCGAGGCCGCGGTCCGGCACCTGGCCACCACGCACCCCTACGACTCGCACGACGACACCCGCACCAGCCTGCGTGACGGCAGCGAGGTGGCCGAGGAGCTCACCGTCGAGCTGCGCGACCGCACCATGCTGGCGGGCATCGAGGTGCTCGAGGCCCGCATCACCCACCTCGCCTACGCCCCGGAGATCGCCCAGGCCATGCTGGTTCGGCAGCAGGCCTCCCAGGTGGTCGCCGCCCGCACCCAGATCGTCGAGGGCGCGGTCGGCATGGTCAGCCTCGCGCTCGACCGGCTCACCGAGCAGGGTGTGGTGGAACTGGACGAGGAGCGCCGCGCCGCCATGGTCTCGAACCTGCTGGTCGTCCTCTGCGGTGACAGAGCCACCCAGCCCGTCGTGAACGCCGGCTCGCTCTACAACTGAGCGCCGAAGCCCATGGCTGAGCGCAAGAAGCTGCTGCTACGGCTCGATCCGGCCGTCCACGAGGCGATCGCGAAGTGGGCGGCCGACGACCTGCGCAGCATCAACGCCCAAATCGAATTCGCCCTACGGCTGGCGCTCGAACAGGCGGGCCGGAAACCTAAATCATGATCACGAGGACTGGTGGCGAAGCGAACTTCGCCACCAGTCTTTCACGAAAGCCCCTGCCGCCCAACAGAACAAGGCGACGGGGGTTACTCGCGTTTCGCCGCCGCCATGTCTCGTTCGGCGGACCGGTCTGCGCTGAGGTAGGCGTCGAGGTGCGGGGCGGCGGCGAGCATCACCCGGCTGCGCTGATTGAGCCGGGCCCGCCATTCCTCGAGCACATCCGACAGGTCCTCCGAATCTCCCACGGCGCGTAGGTGATCCACGAAGAGTTTGATGCGGGGAAGTGGATAACCGCCGCGACGGAGTTGCCGGGTCAGGTGGGCGTCGCGCACGACGTCGGGCGGATAGATCCGGTAGCCGGTGGCCCGTTCACGGTGCGGGCGAAGGATTCCCGCGTCTTCCCACTTGCGCAGTGATGCGGGATGCATGCCGAGGCGATGCGCCAATGCGCCGATGGTGAGGCCGTGGGACCGGTCCTCGACCGGTCGTGGCGCGGCGGCCAGGGTGTCGAGGGCTGCGGCGACCTCATCGAGCGTCTTGCGTTCGTGCAGCAGGTCGGCGTGCGCCTGGTCGATGAGACGGAACAGTGCGGTCTCGTCGCCTCGATGCGCGGCCCGCAGCATCGCGGCGGACGTCTGATGCCCGTAACCCACACGCAGGGCGAGGAACGCACGCAGCGCGCGAGCGTGCACCTCGGAGTATCGGCGGTATCCGGCGTCGCTGCGCTCGGCAGCCGGGAGGATCCCCTCGTCTTCGTAGTTGCGGACCGCCTGAGTGGACAAACCGTGCTCACGAGCCAGGTCGGCGGGCCGCAGAGTTCGCGCTGCCATCTCCCTAGTTTGAAGGTTGAGACGCGTATCTACCAGCTGGTACGAGGAAAAGTCTCAACCGATTGTTCAACGATACGGTCGAAGGTACCTGATGACACACCCAGAAAGGCACCGCATGACCAGGCAACTCTCCGTGCACGACATCGGTCTCCACTTCGGCGGCGACGCCGAAGCCGGCGCGACCATCGGCCGATTCCTCGACACCCTCGACTGGCCGCCCGCCCTGCTCGGCCTCGGCGAGCCGACCCACGGCGTCGAGGCCTTCCCGCTGCTACGCAACGAAGCTCTGCAGTATCTGGTCGAACACCACGGCTACCGCTCGATCGCCCTGGAAATCGACTGCGTCGCAGCGGCTGTCGTGGACGACTACGTGCGTACCGGCCAAGGCGAGTTGGCCGAGGTTGTCGCGGCGGGCTTCAATCACGGCTTCGATGCGTGGCAATCCAACCACGAGTTGGTGGCCTGGCTGCGCGACTACAACGCGGGCCGTGATCCGCGATACCAGGTGCACTGCTACGGATTCGACGCCCCGACGGAGATCACCGCTGCGCCGAGCCCGCGCGCCACGTTCCTCGGCGCATACGCCTATCTGCTCGAACATCTACCCGCCGAACGACTTCCGCACAACACCGAAACGCTCGATACTTTGCTCGGCGACGACGCCGACTGGACGAACCCCGAAGCGATGCTGGATCCGGGTCGCTCCATCGGCCACACCGACCGCGCCCGCACACTGCGGCTGGCCGCCGACGATCTCCTCGCGATCTACACCTCCGAGGCCCCCGGTCTGCGACGAGCCAGCTCCGACACCGACTTCGAGCGCGCGTACCTGCTCGCCCGGATGGCGCACGGACTGCTCCGCTACCACGCCGCAATGGCCACTCCCGGTCCCGGCCGCGTCTCCATCCTGCTCGGGCTGCGCGACGGCATGATGGCGGACAACCTGCTCGACATCGTCCGCATCGAGAAGCATCGCGGGCCTTGTCTCGTGTTCGCCCACAACAGCCACCTCCAGCGGACCGAGTCGAGCTGGCAGGGTCATTGGGACGGCGCGGACTTCTCGTGGCGCTGGTGGAGCGCAGGCGCGATCGCGGCCGCCACCCTCGATACCGAGTACGTCTTCATCGCGGCGGACTACGGCCAGTGTGTGAATGCCCCAGCGCCGCAAGATGATACGCGCAGCTTGCACGCCGTTCTGCAGGCCGCGACCACGGACCGGGCACTGTTCCCCACGCGGTTACTGACCGCCGCCCTGGATTCGGATGTCACGGCGCGCGTCTCGACCGACCAGCGCTACGGCCCGCTGAGCCCCGCCGCACTCGACGGCGCCGACGCCGTCGTCTTCATCACGCAGGTTTCTCGGTGACGAAAATGGCGGTGCCGGGAAAGATCTCGCCGCGCAACGGGCTCCACTGACCCCACTCGCGGTCGAGCCACTCCGGCCAGTCCGGCTCGACGATGTCCACCACCAGCAACCCGGCGGACACGATTTCGCGGACCCGGTCGCCGATGGTGCGGTGGTGCTCGACGTAGGTCGGCTCACCCTCGCTGTCCACCTCGACGTAAGGAGTGCGGTCGAAGTAGGGGATGGCGGCGGTGAGCCCGGCCGGGCCGGGATCGTCGGGGAAGATCCAGCGCATCGGGTGGTTCACCGAGAACACCCAGCGGCCGCCGGGGCGCAGCACCCGGGCAACCTCACGCATCACCTGGGCGGAATCGGCGACGAACGGAATCGCGCCGAACGCCGAGCAGGCCAGGTCGAACGATTCGTCGGCGAAGGGCAGGGTCTCGGCGCCTGCCTGGATCAGCGGCACCTGCGGCCCGCCCCGCTCCATCGCGGCGCGGCCGCGCGCCAGCATGCCCATCGACAGGTCCAGCCCGACCGGGTGC
>NZ_BJXA01000091.1 GCF_007990755.1 Nocardia ninae NBRC 108245
GGATTCGCACCGACGACATCCGGCGCCGCAACTACGCCGCGCGCGCCGAGCAGGTCTTCGAGGACGGATTCGACCGCAGCACCGCCCAACTCACCGATCGCGGCTACGCGGGTGAGGGCGGCGGCCGGATGAACGTGGTCGGCCGCCCGGTCGAATACCGGGCCACCACCGCGCAGGTCGCCGGACTGTGGCCGTGGTCGGTCGGTGCCGGTGCGCCGCTGATCGGCACCCCGCTGGGCTCGCACCTGCATACCGGCGCCCCGGTCTGCTTCGATCCGATGAACTGGTTCATGCGCGGCAGCTTCATCACCGCGCCGAGCCTTTTCGTGCTGGGCCTCAACGGCTTCGGTAAGTCGTCGCTGGTGCGCCGGATCGTACTCGGCGGTATCGCTCAGGGCATCACGCCGCTGATCCTGGCCGACGTCAAGCCGGACTATCGCAAGATGGTGGAGCTGGTCGGCGGCCAGGTGATCGACCTCGGTTACGGCCACGGCAAGCTGAACCCGCTCGCCGCTGGTGTGCTGGGTGCGGTGGTGCCGCGCCTGGATGACCACCCCGCCTTGCAGATTCAGGTATTGCAGGACCTCCGTGCGCGCCAGGTGACCCTCATCGCGGGTCTGGTCGAACTGGTCCGCGGCGCCAGGGTGCGCGACTTCGAGGAGACGCTCATCGCCACCGCGCTGCGCATCCTCTACCAGCCGGGCAGCGGCTACACCCCGGACCAGCCGCCGATCATGGAGCACCTGCTCGAGGTGATCGTCGCGGGCGGTGAGGAATTGATGCTCGACGCGGGCGCCGACGACCCTAACGAGTATCAGAACGCGATCAAGAACCTGCGTCGCTCGCTGCGCGCGCTCACCCAGGGGCCGTTCGGCGCGATCTTCAACGGGCAGACCTCGGTGCCGATCGACACCAGCGCGGTCGCGGTCTGCATCGACGTCTCGCACATCCCGACCGGCGACAAGAAGCTCAAAGCCGCGGTGATGCTGGCCTGTTGGGCCGACGGGTTCGCCTCGGTCGAGGCCGCGCACGTGCTCTCCGACGCCGACCTCGGGCCGCAGCGCTACTTCCAGGTGGTGATGGACGAGCTGTGGCAGGTGCTCGGCCTCGGCGACTTCATGGTCGACCGCGTCGACGAGCTCACCCGTCTGCAGCGTGGCATCGCCACCTCGCTGATCATGATCAGTCACACCATCAAGGATTTGCAGGCCCTGGGTTCGGAAGCCGCGATCGCCAAGGCGCTCGGCTTCCTGGAACGCGCGCGCGCCAAGATCTTCGGCGCGTTGCCCGGCGAGGAGGTGAAGCGGCTGGACAGTATCGTGCCGTTCACCTCCGCCGAGGAACAGATGGTGACCGGCTGGTCCGCGCCGCAGGCGTTGACCGGAGAGGCCCTCAAACCGGGCCAGCTGCGGCCGTCGCCGCCGGGCACCGGCAAGTTCCTGCTGAAGATCGGCGAGGATCGGCGCCCCGGCATTCCGTTCCACATGGAGTTCACGCTCTCGGAGAAGGAGAGCGGTATTCACGACACCAACCAGCGGTTCAGCGAATTCACCGAATCGACTGCCCGAGGGACGGATTCGCCGAGCGGGAGCGCCGCATGACAGATCAGCCGAGATCCGGTTTACCGATGCACCTGCCCACCAGGAGGTGCGTCGGATGATGCCACACCGCTCCTACCGCCGGGTGTCGCCCGAGGTGCGTCAGGCCGCTGTCCAGCAGGTCGTCGCGCTCACCGGGCAGATGCGCAGCGAGTCGGAAGCCTGTCGCGTGGTCGCCGAACAGATCGGCGTGCATACGAACTCGGTGCGCAATTGGGTGCGTGCGGCCGAGGGCCCGAGCCTGGAGCGCTTGGATGCGTCCGCGTTGCGCCGCAAAGTGGCGCTGCTGCAACAACAATTGGCGGCCGCCGCGGAGATGAACCGCACCCTGGCCGACACCCTCAACGAATCCCGGCGCGGGCAGTGAATCTCGAGCCGATCGAAGGCTTGCATCACCACTGCCGGACCGAAGGTCACCTTCGGTCGCAATGGCCGATGCGGTGGGCTTTCAATGCATCCGGCGCGGTGACGCGTCGGCGTGGAGGGCCGGTCCCGGCGAGGCAGCGGTGACCGGGAAGGGGCTGCTGTGGGGAGCGCTGGTCACGGTTCTCGCGCTGATGACCCTCGTGGTGGTCATCGTGCTGCCTTCGGCCGACGACCCGTGCGAAGGCGCGTTGATCCTCGGCACCGAATCGAATCTGCCGCCGCTGGGTGGCTATGCGCCGGGCGATCCGCGCGCAAATCCCTCAGGCACCCAGGCGAATCCCGCCGCCGCCGCACCGCCGTCGGGGACGCAGAACCCGACCAGCTCGGGCGCGCCATCGCTGGCCGCCGGTGCCGGACCGATCCGGCGCACCCTGCCGCTGGCCACCGGGACCTTCACGGTGTCGGACGTTTTCGGCGCGCGCGGCGGCAAGCACCTCGGCATCGACCTGGCCGCCACCGACGGCACCACCATCTACTCGGTGTCCGACGGCCGGGTGGTAGCCGCCGGGCCCGCATCGGGTTTCGGCAACTGGATCGTCGTCGACTCGATCGACACCAACGGCCGCGCGTACTCCGCCGTCTACGGCCACATGTGGGACTCCGGCGTGCATGTGCGCGTCGGTGACACGGTGACCGCGGGCCAGCCGATCGCCCAGGTCGGCTCCGCCGGCGAATCCAGCGGCCCGCACCTGCATTTCGAGATCGTCCCCGGTGGCCGGTTCACCGGAGGCCGCCAGATCGACCCGCTGCCTTGGCTGGACGGCGCACCGACCCCGGATGTCGGTGGCGCGCAGGCCTTTTCCAACGATCCCCGCTGCACCCGTGGTTTCGGCAGCGCGGGTGGCGCGCTGGCCGCGGGCAAGGTGCCGCCGGAGCTCGAAATCTGGTATCGCCGTGCGGGTTCCATCTGCCCGCAGATCACCCCCTCGCTGCTGGCCGCACAGGGCAAGCAGGAGTCCGGCTTCCGCCGCGGCGCCACCTCGCCCGCAGGCGCGCAGGGTTTGGCGCAGTTCCTGCCGACCACCGCGGTCAGCGTGAACCCGGACGACGGTCAGCCCTATGTGATCGACGCCGACGGCAACGGCAGCGCGAGCGTGTGGGACGACGGTGACGCGATCATCGGGCAGGGCCGCTATATGTGCGCCATTGCCAACAAGATCACGCAGTGGCAGGCCGAGGGCAAGGTGCAGGGCGACATCACCGCCCTGTCGCTGGCCGCCTACAACGCCGGTGAGGGCGCGGTGCTCGCCTCCGGCGGCATGCCGAATCGGGTTGCGGCGCACCTGTCGGAGACCCAGCCCTACGTGGCGAACATTCTCGCGATGGAGGCGCAGTACCGCGCGCCGGGCGCGCTCGGCCGGTTCGCACCCGAGGAGGGCGGCGGTGGCAGTCAGATCGTCGAGGCCGCGCACGACTGGCTCGGCACCCCGTACGTGTGGGGTGGCGGTGGCCCGCAGGGGCCCAGCGGTGGCGGACTGGACGGTCCGGGCTTGACGGCCGCCGCGGTGTTCGCCGCCTCGTCCGGCTCGGTGACCTTGCCGCGCACCGCGGAACAGCAGTGGGAAGCGGGTGTCGAGGTGCCGATGAGCAAGATTCAGGAGGGGGATCTGGTGTTCAGCTCGTTCGGCCCGCGCGGGCCCGCACAGGTGGGCATCTACTCCGGCAACGGACGGATGATCCAGGCGGTGCCGGGCACGCGTGGCGGCGGCGGTGTCGGCGAGGTGCAGGTGCCGGGGGACAGCCGGGCGAGGAGGGTGTTGTGATCGCGGGCAACGAATCCGAACACGCGACCTCGGGACTGCCGAACTGTCGGTCGATGCGGTTAGCCTGGAATAACAGCGGTGGGAGCGGCGAACCCCGCCGCATATCGAACACGGCACAGGTACGCGCGAAACTGGTGGTGATGCTGGTGGTGAGCGTCGCGATGCTGGGCGCGGCCTGTGGTCGCGGAGACGGCGTGGACACCGGATCCGGTGGCGCGCCCCCGGCTACGTCAACGACCCGATTGCTCGAGGGCGTGCCCGCCCCCGATCCGGTCACGCCCGACGGCGTCGCGGTGGCCGCGCTGAAGGAGATCTACACCTGGCAGCCGGCCGCCGAAGCCCAGGGCGCTTCGCTGACGCGTGCTCGGAAGTGGTTGGGCCCCAGCCTGATTCGCATGCTGGACGGCTCGCCGACCGGCCTGGAGACGCCGCGGACGACGTTGCAGTGGGCCGATTGGGCCGCAGCGAAGGCGCGCGTCGAGGCGTTCACCTTCGCCTCCGGCGAGAAGCCGCCCAGCGGCGGCGACCCGAACATGCAGCAGTTCAAGATCGGCATCGAGCAGACCGTCGTCTACCCGAACGGCCGCAAGGAAACGTTGCCGCCCGCGACGGTCATCGCCACCGTGGTGAACACGCCCGAAGGCTGGCGGCTCGACGCGTTCCGCTGAACCCCAAGACATTTCCCGCAGAGAAAGAGGAGGCAGCCATGGCGAAGAAGCCGGTAAAAGATCCGGCCGCGATCGGGCCGGACGCAACCCTCATTTTGCTATACGCCGGGTTCGCGATCCTCGGAACGCTCTGGCTGTCGCTGCATCTGGGCAACATGCTGTCGTTCCCGACGCAGTCGATCCCGATCAATCCGATTGCCATCGTCGCGGACCTGATCCGCGGCGATCTGCGGTGGCCGCGCGCGTCGACGGTGATCGTGCTGATCGTGGTCGCGGCGGTGGTGGCCTGGGTACTCATCCGTCGGCAGCTGAAGAAGCGCAGGTCGGTCGGTGTGCTGCCGGTCGACGAGAAGGCCAATGTGATGGGCCAGGGCGGCGCGATCGCCCATCTCACCGAGAAGGGTGTGCGGGAGAAGGCCCAGCAGCTCGGCGTGCGCCTGGGCACCGAGGATGTGCCCGGCGTGCCGATCGGCATCGGGATCGCCGACGGCCAGATGCTGTACGGCTCCTACGAGGATCTGCATCTCGACATTTGGGGCCCGCGGCAGGGCAAGTCGACCTCCCGGGTGATCCCGGCGATCCTCACCGCGATCGGGCCGGTGCTGGCCACCTCCAACAAGCGGGACGTGGTGGACGCGACCCGAGATGTGCGGGAGGCCAAGGGAAGTCCCACCTTCGTGTTCGACCCGCAGGGTGTGGCGGGGGAGGAGCCCAGCTGGTTCTGGGATCCGCTGGCCTGGGTGGACGCCCGTCGCGAGGGCTGTGAAATGCGGGCGGCGCGGCTGGCCGGGCACTTCGCCGACGGTGACGACGGCTCCGACGCCAAGACCGACGCGTTCTTCGACCCCGAGGCCGAGGATCTGCTCGCCGGGCTCTTCCTGGCCGCGGCGGTCGGTGACCGCAACGGCAGCAGGCCGATCGTGCAGGTGTGGGAATGGGTGACCAACCCGCAGGACACCGAGCCCATCGAGCTGTTGCGCGCGGCCCGTCATCACTACACCGCGTCGGGTCTGTCGTCGCAGTACAACACCGACGCCCGCACGCGCAGTGGCATTTTCGGCACCGCGAAGAAGATGATCCGCTGCCTCAAGCTGTCCAACGTGCACCCGTGGATCACCCGCGGCGGCGACCGCAGGGAGTTCGACGAGCTCGAGTTCATCGAACGCAACGGCACCCTCTACAGCCTCTCGCTGGAGGGTCGCGGTTCGGCGGCGCCGCTGGTGAGCGCGTTGACCGAGGCCGTGATCGACGTGGCCATGCGCAAGGCGTCGCAGTCCGCCGGTGGCCGGCTGGCCATTCCGCTGCTCGCGGTGCTCGACGAGGCCGCGAACGTGGTGCGCTGGAAGGATCTGCCCAAGCAGTACAGCCACTTCGGCTCGCGCGGCATCGTGGTGATGACGGTGCTGCAGTCGTGGGCGCAGGGCGTGCGCTGCTGGGGCGAGCCCGGCATGAACGCGCTGTGGGCCGCCGCGAACATCAAGGTGCTCGGCAGCGGGGTGGACGATACGAACTTCCTGCGCGAGCGGTCCGAGGCGATCGGCGACTACGAGGTCGTGTCCGCCTCGGTGTCGGAATCCAAAGGCGGCAAGAGCTATTCGCGTTCGCTCGGGTCATCGAAGACGTTCAGCGTGCAGGCCTTGGCCCAGCTGCCGCGCGGCCGGGTGATCGTCTTCCCGTCCGGCGCGCCGCCGGTACTGGTTCGTACGGTTCCGTGGTGGGAGGGCGAGTACGCTGCCGAGGTGAAGCAGTCCATCTCACACCATGATCCGCAGCGTAAGACGGAGATCACCGACCTGATTCCGGGCACGCCGTCGCTCAGCAAGGGCACGCCGCCGCCGGAATTCGGGAAGATCGAGGAGGTCAGGCCACTGTGATCGAGCGAGCCTCGGACGCAGCACTAGCGGTCACTACGCGCGCCGGTGAGGCGCGGCCGTGACCGAACAGCAGCAGCAGCCGATGATCTACGCGAGCGTGGTCGAGTTCGTGGAGAACTATCTGAGTCTGGTGTACCGGCGTCAGGTCACCGATCTCAGCGACACGGTGTGGTGCCCGGAGTGGTGGCAGCATGCCGAGGCGATCGCCCGCCTGGACGCGATGTGGCGGGCCTGGGAGCACTTCCGGCTCGACGGGGCAACGGGATTGAGCGTGTGGTTCCTCGATCACGCCGACCCGCACATGGCGAAGCTGTTCGACCCGAAGGGGCCGTTCAAGTACTGCAGTGTGCGTAACGGGCACAAGGACATGCTCAGTCCGTTGCCGTTGAAGTCGCCGCAGCACGGGATGTTCGGTGATCCGACGATCGGTGATTTCCGGATGTAGGTGTCCGGGCAGCGCATCGGATGAGCCCGCGCGAGCAGAGCTACCCGGTGCGGAAGTGACGTAGCGCGAAAAGAAACGCCCGCTTGATAAGCGGGCGTTTTCTCGGCTGTCTACCTGGTGCGTTCCAGGCCGCGGGATTCCTGTTCCCGAGCCCTGGTGACCGCGGGTGCCTCCTCGGGGCGGGTGCGTACCGCCTCGATGGGGGGCTGGGCCTGGCCTACCTCGATCAGCATCCGTACCGCGGCGAGTTCGGGTGCGACGCCCATCTTCGCCAGATGCGCGGCGATTGCCATGCGACGTTCGGGCGAGTCGTACTGCAGGACCGGCTTGGCGTGCGCGGCGGCGATGCCCGCCATGCGGGTGGCCTCGGCCTGCGCCGTGAAGCGATCCTTCTCCAGCGACACACCGCGCTCGGGGATCGGCTTCTCGATCATCCTGGCCAGTTCGGTGTTGCGCGGGTCTTTGGCCTTCGAGTCGCGGGCCTCGCGGATCTGCATCTCGCGGGCCTCTTTCATGCGAGCCTCAGTGACCTTGACGCGCGCTTCGGCTTCTTTTTGACCACGCTCGCGGGTCCGCAGTGCGACCAGCGTCGCAAGCTGCAACATAGTCCTCATCATGGCCGCTGTCTCGCGGCCGATGTCGTCCAGTTCCTCGGACATGGCTGCTCCCCGATGCTGCAGTGATCACATTATGGTTGTTGTGGTGCTTTGTCTGGGCACCGCCACGCGAACTGTAGTCCGTGGAGGATGCCCCGGCTGCAAACTTGGACACCGGGAGAACTCCGTGTCGTCGCGCGCCCTTGCTCGGGGGTCGCCCAGGTGAAGGGGTTACTACGCTACGGGAACTCCTTCATTCGAGGTTACCCGAGAAAGCCGCGGCTCAACCGTACGGCTGTGCCGCTTATCAGCATATATCGCACAATTCCGACAGGCTCGGGAACTCGCCGGAGTATCTCCGGTCTGAGCCAACCCTTACCGAAGTATTAGGGTCACCTTCCTCAGGCGACACGTGTCGGGCCCCGCACTCGGTCGAGTGCAGGGCCCGAACGGGTTTCACGATTCAGTCGACGCGGACCGACTCGATGGTGACCGGCTGACTCGGCTTGCCGTCGCCGGGACCGTTGGAGTCGTCCTGGCCACCCTTGGCGATCTTGTCCAGGGTGCCCATGCTGTTCTCATCCACCGTGCCGAAAATGGTGTAGTTCGGCGGCAGCTGCGAATCGCCGTAGACGACGAAGAACTGGCTGCCATTGGTGCCAGGGCCCGCGTTCGCCATGGCGAGCACGCCACGCTTGTACGCGATCGGCTTCTGCGCGGCCATCGGATCGTTGGCATCGAGCTGATCCGTCGGGTACTCGTTGTCGAATTCGTAGCCGGGACCGCCCATGCCGCTTCCGGTCGGGTCACCGCACTGCAGCACCTTCAGACCCTCGCTGGCGGTCATCCGGTGGCAGCTGGTGCCGTCGAAGAAGTTCTGCGACGCCAGGCTGACGAAACTGTTCACCGTGCAGGGTGATTCGGCGTTGTTCAGGGTCAGGCCGATGGGACCCTGGTTGGTCTCCATGCTGACGCTGACCTTCGCGTCGTTGCCGGTGGTGGGGATGCCCTCCGCCTTCACCGGCTTGGTCGCCGGCTTGTCCGCCGGTTTTTGGCTGTCCTTGTAGACGCAGTTGACCGTCGCGGGCTTGGCCACCGCCGCGGGCGGTGCGGCCGCCGACGGCGCGCTGCTGGACTGGGTCGCATCCTTGGCGTCGTTGCTGCTGTCGTCGCTCTTGGTCAGGAAGTACACCCCGGTTACCGCGGCGACCACGACGACAACACCGAGCACCGACCCGGCGATCGTGAGTTGCTTGCGCCTGCGTGCGCGCTCGGCCCGGTTGGCGAGCTGGCGCTCCAACTTACGTTTCGCCGCTGCTCGCCGCTGTTCGTTGCTCGGCACTACCACGTTCCTCCCGTGTCCGGTTGTTACGGCATGAGAGTCTGCCATTTATTCCTGAGACTGCCCGACACTTCCCGAGTGCGGTGCGCCTCACAGCCGGCCGGAATCGCGCATAACGGGCACGAACAGGTCCGGGATGGGAGGTAGGCGTAACCGGTTGGACTTGCGGGGGCGTGGTGGTGGAAACTGGACCATCGTGACCAAGACCAGCAGCTTTTCCGCCCCGAAAGGGATACCGGACTACGTCCCGCCCGGCTCGGCCGAATTCGTCGCGGTGCGCGACGGGCTGATCCGCGCCGCCCGGCTGGCCGGATACGGACATATCGAGCTGCCGGTCTTCGAGGACACCGGGCTGTTCGCCCGCGGTGTCGGCGAGTCGACCGATGTGGTCAGCAAGGAGATGTACACCTTCCCCGATCGCGGCGACCGCAGCGTCACGCTGCGCCCCGAGGGGACAGCGGGTGTGATGCGGGCCGTCATCGAGCACGGGCTCGATCGCGGACAGCTTCCGGTGAAGTTGGTCTACAACGGGCCGTTCTTCCGTTACGAGCGACCACAGGCCGGTCGCTACCGCCAGCTACAGCAGGTCGGCATCGAGGCGATCGGCGTCGACGACCCCGCGCTCGACGCCGAGGTGATCGCCATCGCCGACGCCGGCTTCCGTGGGCTCGGGCTCGACGGGTTCCGGCTGGAACTCACCTCGCTCGGCGACGACACCTGCCGTCCGCAGTATCGGGAACTGTTGCAGGAGTTCCTGTTCGGGCTGCCGCTCGACGAGGAAACCAAACGGCGCGCAGAGCTCAACCCGCTGCGCGTGCTCGACGACAAGCGGCCCGAAGTGCGCGCGATGACCGCCGACGCGCCGCTGATGATCGACCACCTCTCCGAATCCGCCAAGGCGCACTTCGAGCAGGTGCTCGGCTACCTCGACGCACTCGGCGTGCCGTATGTGGTGAACCCGCGGATGGTGCGCGGGCTCGACTACTACACCAAGACCACCTTCGAGTTCGTGCACGACGGACTCGGCGCGCAATCCGGCATCGGTGGTGGGGGGCGCTACGACGGACTGATGGCGCAGCTCGGCGGACAACCGTTGTCCGGCATCGGATTCGGGCTCGGAGTGGACCGTACGGTGCTGGCTCTGCAAGCCGAAGGCAAGACCGCCGGTGATCCCGCGCGCTGCGAGGTCTTCGGCGTGCCGCTCGGCGATGCCGCCAAACAGCGGATGGTAGTGCTGGCTGCGCACCTGCGTGCGGCGGGCATCAGCGTGGACCTCGCCTACGGCGGGCGTGGGGTCAAGGGTGCGATGAAAGCGGCCGATCGATCCGGGGCGAAGTTCACGCTCGTGCTCGGGGATCGGGACCTCACCGAGGAGACGATCGGGTTGAAGGACATGGCGACCGGGGAGCAGCGCCAGATTCCGATCGATGAGGTGGTTGTCGCGATTCGCGAAGCACTGGACGTGTCCGGGTAGAACCGGACTCGGTTTCTTCGACCGGGGCGGTGCTCCCTCGCGGAGTGCCGCCGCGGTGTCCCGTTGACGAGTGGGTTGGGCGTCGCGTGCCGGGTCTCATGATCCGGCGGGTCATGAGAGCGGGTGATGCTCGTCGAATGCGGCTGTGCCGTCCCGTTGGTGGCGCAGGTTGGCGTCGGGTCGCTGCCATGGTCAACGTGTCATGACGGCGGCGGATCAGTCGTATGCCGCATCGTGTCTCGGTGGTGAAGGGGTTGGGCGCCAGAGGTGTGTCGTCATGCTCGGCGGGACCATGGCGTCGGCACTCGCGGGTGTGCTGCGGCAACATCCCGTTGGCGATGCGGGGGCGTGGGCGGGCTGTCACACCGCAACCATGAGGTAGGCGGTCCTGTTCGAATGCCGCCGGCATGTCACGTTGGTGTATGGAACCGCGGCAACGTCGCGGAAGGGGGCACCGGAGTGGGGGTGCGGGGGTAACGTGACTGCGCGCACGACGTGGCGCGGAGTCGCGGAGAGGTGGGCCTGTGTCGTCGAAATCTGGTGAGCAGCACGCGGATCCACCCGTCGGGCTGGACCTCGTCGCACCCGAGATGTACGCGCCGATGCTGCGCAGGCTGGCGTTGGCCGCGGCCGGCATCGGCATCGGCTCCGCACTACTGGCCGCGACCGTGGTCAGCTGGCCGATCGCGGCCACCATCGGACTGGTCGTCGGCGCGCCGACCGTCGGCTACGCCTTCGCCCTGCGCCGCCGCCGAATGTGGATGTCCGGCAACGTGATCCACGCCCGACGACTATTCGGCGAACGCCGGATCGAGGTGTCCGCCGCTACCGGCGTAGAGGTACTGATCTTCCCTGCCCGCCTCAGCCGCATCGTCCTGCGCGTCACCGCGGGCGAAATCTCGCAAATCGTCCCCCTGGCCATGTACACCGACGCAGGCAGCGGTCGCGAACTGCACCTTCTAGGCCTGCGCCGCCTGGCCGACGCCCTGGCCACCAGCCAACTAGCCGCCGCCGTAGCCGTTTCCGCCTTGCTGGTCCATCAGCTCCGCGCGGAAGCCCGAGACGCCCGGCTAGCCGAACGTCCCCTGTACCGCGCCGTCCAAATGGCCCGAGTCAAAGACGCCGTCTCCCCGGTAGTCCTCACCGACCGCGAAGTCGCCGCCCTGACCTGAGAGTCGTGGCCGAGCACCCCGCACCGCACGTCCACGCCGGCTGCGCGAACCTGGTGAGCGGTGCGCGCGAGGCGAATTCGTGCGCAGCGGTCGACGCGCAGGCGGTTGCCGTGCTCACGCCCTGCTCGGCGCGATGCGTGTGACCGTGGTGCATTCCGGGTCATCCGTGCGCCCGCCCCTCATTCGGGTGCGGCGGCCGGCGGGGCGGACAGCCACAGCCCGGCGCAGTTGCGCGTCTCGCCCTGCGTATCACCCCTGCCGCGCGCGTCGGCGTCTTGTGCGGTGGTCGAACTTGCGGCTATTGCGTCGTGCGGGGGGTAGCGGGTACATCGGACGGCGGGAGCGGGGGTGACTGTCGCGTTGCTCACCGTGTGGTTTTCGGGGGATGCGGAGTCGTTAGGGTGAAGTTCGAGAGTCCGCACAACTACTAGGAGTTTGCTGTGAGCACCGGAGGTCGGACCGCGCCCGTGACTGTTGCTGTGACCGGTGGGGCCGGGCAGATCGCGTATGGGTTGTTGTTCCGGATTGCGTCGGGGGCGATGCTCGGTGCGGATACCCCGGTGCGGTTGCGGCTGTTGGAGATTCCGGCGGCGGTGGCTTCGTTGGAGGGGGTGGCGATGGAGCTGGAGGACGGCGCGTTTCCGCTGTTGGAGTCCATCGATATCAGTGATGACCCGTGGGAAGGGTTTTCGGGGGCGAACGTCGCGGTGCTGGTAGGGGCGCGGCCGCGCACAGCCGGGATGGAACGGTCGGATCTGTTGGCCGCCAACGGCACGATCTTCACCGAGCAAGGGTCCGCGATCAACGCGAGTGCCGCCGATGACGTGAAGGTGCTCGTGGTCGGCAATCCGGCGAACACGAACGCGTTCATCGCGATGAGCAACGCACCGGACGTCCCGGCCGCCCGCTTCACCGCGATGACCCGTCTGGACCACAACCGCGCGATCGCACAGCTGGCCAAGAAGACCGGCGCGCCCGCCGCCGACATCGCCCGAGTTGCCATCTGGGGCAACCACTCCGCGACCCAATTCCCGGACATCGCGCACGCCACCATCGACGGCCGCCCCGCCCTCGACCGCATCGACGATCCGTCCTGGCTCACCGACGACTTCATCCCCACCGTGCAGCAGCGCGGCACCGCCATCATCCAAGCCCGCGGGGCCTCCTCGGCCGCCAGCGCGGCCAGCGCCGCCCTCGACCACATCCACGACTGGGTGCGCGGCACCGCCGCCGGTGACTGGGTCTCCATGGCCGTCCCCTCCGACGGCTCCTACGGCGTCCCCGAGGGCCTCATCAGCTCCTTCCCCGTCACCTGCGCCGACGGCACCTACACGATCGTCCCCGACCTCCCCATCGACGACTTCGCCCGCACCCGAATCGATGCCAGCGTCGCCGAACTCACCCAGGAACGCGACGCCGTAATCGACCTGGGCTTCGCCAAGCGCCCCTGACCCCGGAACTCCGGGCACCACCCCAGCCGGCCTTGATTCGTCGCTGAGCCGTACAGCACGGTAAGGCATACTCCGGGGCGCTACCCGCACGTCACAGCCACCACGTCCCACTCGGCGTTCAACTCGCCCGAATTCGATGGCGAGCGGGACCTGAGGGCGCCGCGACTCGCACTTCGCCGCCACTACGTCCCACCCGGCCCTGATTTCTCGCCGGGTGGGACATGAGGGCGGGTCCACTCGCAGTTCATCGACGCAGAGTCCCACCTGGCGCCTAGTGGCCCTTGACTTCTCGCGGGGCGGACATGAGGGCGGGCTCTCGCGTTTGGCCACCGCCATGTCCCACCTGGCGCTCAGCGGACCGGATGCCTCGCTGAGTGGGATGTGATGGCGGGCCCACTCGCACTTCGCCGCCACCAAGTGCCCCTCGGCGTTCAACTGGCCCAATGCGTTTGAGCGGGACATGAGGGCGGCCCCACTCGCAGTTCGCTGCCGCCATGCCCCGCTTGGCCATGACTTCTCGCCCTGGCGGGACATGAGGGCGGGCCCACTCGCAGTTCGCTGCCGCCATGTCCCGCTTGGCTATGACTTCTCGCCCTGGCGGGACATGAGGCGGCGCTATCTTCGCCGCGACCGTGTCCCGCTCGGAGCTTGGCGGCCCTTGATTCCTCGTGGAGCGGGGCATGCCGACAGGGCCACTCGCACTTTGCTGCCACCATGTCCCGCCCGCCGCTCACAGAGCCTCGATTTCTCGCTGAGTGGTACATGGTGGTGGGGCCTACTCGTGTTTTGCCTCCGCCATGTACCACTGTCCGGCCGAGCGAGCCCGGACTTCTCGTTGGGCGGGACATGCGGCGGACCTACTCGCACTTCGCCACCGCCATGTCCCACTGGGTACGTAGCGACCCTTGACTTCTCGCCAGGTTGGGCATGCGGGCGGGGCTACTCGCGTTCGGCCACCGCTAGGTCCCACCTGGCGCTCAGCGGACCTTGATGCCTCGCTGAGGGACATGAGGGCAGTGCTACTCGCTCTTCGCCGCCACCACGTCCCACCTGGGCTTGGCTTCTCGCCCCGGCGGGACATGAGGGCGGGCCCGCTCGCACTTCGCCGCCGTCACGTCCCGTTCGAGAGCATGGCTGGCCGTTGGGCCGGAAGCCGTTGGTCGGCAACGGATCGGCACGACCTAGCTGACAGTCCAGGTCTCCGGACCACTGAGCAGCGACTGCAGCGAGTCCTGGTCGACAGGTTTGCGTTCGCGCGCCTGTGTCGTCTGTGCGCGCACACCGTCGTCGTACGTGGGTCGGTTGACGCTGCGGAACACACCGGTGACCACATGGTCGAGTGCTTGGTCGGAGAGGCGGGAGAGGGCGTAGGCGTATTCGGGGTTGTCGGTGTAGGCGTCGTGCACGACGATGTCGGATTCGGCGACGGCGTCGGTGCGGGTCACCTCTAGCCCGAAACCGCTTCGGACGACGACGAATTCACCGTCGGCGCCGAAGCGGATGGGCTCGCCGTGGTGCAACGGGACCAGGTGCGCGGCGGCGTTGTCGCGGCGCAGCGCATCGAAGGAACCATCGTTGAAAATGGGGCAGTCCTGCAGGATTTCGACGAACGAGGTGCCGCGGTGTTCGGCGGCGGCGCGCAGCACCTCGGTGAGTCCCGCGCGATCGGAGTCCAATGCGCGTGCGGCGAAGGTGGCTTCGGCGCCGAGCGCGATCGACAGGGTGTTGAAGGGGTGGTCGACCGAACCCATGGGGGTCGACTTGGTGACCTTGCCCTGCTCCGAGGTGGGCGAGTACTGCCCCTTGGTGAGTCCGTAGATCCGGTTGTTGAACAACAGGATCGTCATGTTGACGTTGCGGCGCAGCGCGTGGATGAGATGGTTGCCGCCGATGGACAGCGCGTCACCGTCACCGGTCACCACCCACACCGACAGGTCGGGGCGGGTCACCGCGAGCCCGGTGGCGATGGCGGGCGCGCGGCCGTGGATGGAGTGGATGCCGTACGCCTCGAGGTAATACGGGAAGCGGCTCGAGCAGCCGATCCCGGAGACGAACATCAGGTTCTCCCTGCGCAATCCGAGCTCGGCGAGGAACCCGCGCACGGTCGCCAGGATCACGTAGTCACCGCAACCGGGGCACCAGCGCACCTCCTGATCGGTGGTGAAGTCCTTCACCTTCTGCGGACCCGCCGCGGCGGGTACCCCGGACAGTCCGGTCAAGCCGAGATCTGTGCCGACGAGCGAGGTTTCCACGATGGTCATTCGTTACCCCCAGTGCTGACGTACGTGGCCCGCGCTCTGGCGGCGAAGGCCTTGTCCTGTTCCATCTCCGCGATCGAGCCGTCCAACGCGGCGTCGATGACCCCGACGAGTTCCTGCGCGGAGAACGCGGTTCCGGCGATCTTCGTCCACGGCTGCACATCGACCAGGTACTTCCCACGCAAGAGCAACGCGAGCTGGCCGCCGTTCATTTCCGGCGCGACGACCGTGCGATAGCGCCGCAGTACGGCACCGAGGTTGCCGGGCAACGGATTCAGATGACGCAGGTGCGCCTGCGCGACCGGCACGCCACGGCGTCGCGCGCGGCGACAGGCCTCACCGATCGGCCCGTACGAGCTACCCCAGCCGATGAGCAGCAGCTCGGCCCGCCCGTCCGGATCCTCGACCTCGAGATCGGGCACGCTGATGCCGTCGATCTTGGCCTGCCGCAACCGAACCATCAGTTCGTGATTGGCCGGCTCGTAGGAGATGTTGCCGCTGCCGTCGGCCTTCTCCAGTCCGCCGATCCGGTGCGCGCGCCCCTTGGTGCCGGGGACGGCGAGCGGCCGGGCCAGGGTCTCCGGATCGCGGGCGTAGGGCTGGAACGGGTCGGTCTCCTCGCCTTCCGGCTCGAATCCGGTTTCGATCGGCGCAAGGTCGGTGACCTGCGGAATCGACCACGGCTCCGAACCATTCGCGATCGAGCCGTCGGACAGCAGCAGCACCGGCGTGCGATAGGTGAGCGCGATCCTGGCCGCCTCGACCGCGGTGGCGAAGCAGTCGGCGGGGGAGCGCGGCGCGAGTACCGCGACGGGTGATTCGCCGTTGCGCCCGTACAGCGCTTGCAGCAGATCGGCCTGCTCGGTCTTGGTCGGCAGGCCGGTGGACGGCCCGCCGCGTTGCACGTCGATCACCAGCAGCGGCAGCTCGGTCATCACCGCGAGGCCGATGGTTTCGCTCTTGAGCGCGAGTCCCGGCCCGGAGGTGCTGGTGACGCCGAGCGCGCCGCCGAGCGAAGCCCCCAGTGCCGCACCAATTCCCGCGATCTCGTCCTCGGCCTGGAAGGTGGTGACGCCGAAGTTCTTGTGCTTGCTCAGCTCGTGCAGGATGTCCGAGGCGGGGGTGATCGGGTAGGTGCCGAGGAAAACGGGCAGCCCGGCGAGCTGACCCGCCGCGACCAGTCCGTACGCGAGCGCGGTATTGCCGGTGATCTGGCGGTAGGTGCCCGGCGGCAGCTTCGCGGGCGCGATTTGATAGGTGGTCGCGAAACTTTCGGTGGTCTCGCCGTAGTTCCAGCCTGCCCGGAACGCCAGCACGTTGGCCTCGGCGATGTCGGGCTTGGCGGCGAACTTCTCCCGCATGAACTTCTCGGTGCCGCCGATCGGCCGCCCGTACATCCAGGACAGCAGGCCGAGCGCGAACATATTTTTCGCGCGCTGGCCGTCCTTCTTGCCGACCCCGGTGGACTCGGTGGCGCCGAGGGTGAGCGAGGTCATCGGGACGCGGTGCAGCACGAAGTCCGACAGTGTGCCGTCGTCGAGCGGGTCGGCGGGGTAGCCGACCTTGGTGAGATTGCGCTTGGTGAACTCGTCGGTGTTCACAATGACCGTGGCGCCGCGCGGCAGATCTTCCAGATTCGCCTTCAGCGCGGCCGGATTCATCGCGACGAGCACGTCGGGCTGATCGCCCGCGGTGAGGATGTCGTAGTCGGCGATCTGAATCTGGAACGACGAAACGCCGGGTAGCGTGCCCTGGGGCGCTCTGATCTCGGCGGGGAAGTTGGGCTGGGTGGCGAGGTCGTTGCCGAACGCGGCCGCTTCGTGCGTGAAACGATCACCGGTCAGCTGCATGCCGTCGCCGGAGTCACCGGCGAACCGAATGACTACCTTTTCCAATTTCGCTGCGTCGGCGGCGTTTTGGGCTGTGCCGACCTCGTTGTGGTGCGAAACCATCTGCCTGCTTCACTTCCTCGTCGATGAGAGGGGTGCCACCGCCAAACTACTCCGCACCGCTCGGTACGTCCGCCCGATATGTGAGGTTCACGGGTATTGCGTGCGGTTACCGGTGGTCGATCGCGCGAGGCTTCAGCCGAACAATGCCAGCTGCGGGTCTGCGGCGTGCGGACTTTCCGGCTGTGTCTCCGGTTCGGCCGGTTTTTCCGGCTTCAGCGCGTGTCGCTTCAGCAGCGGATCGACCCGCTCGCGCAGCCAGGTCGAGTACTCGGGCGTCACATAGGCGCCACGGCCGTAGAGCTGACGGTAGCGCCGCACCAGCGCCGGATGATGCTCGGCGAGCCAGTCGAGGAACCAGTCGCGGGTGCTGCCGCGCAGGTGCATCGGGAAGGCGACGGCCGAGCGCGCGCCCGCGTCGGCGATCGCGCCGAACAGCTCGTCCAGGTGCGCCTTGCTGTCGGTGAGGCACGGAATCACCGGCGCCACCATGACATTCACGTCGAAGCCCGCGTCGGTGAGCGCGCGCACGAGTTCCAGCCGGGCTTTCGGTGCCGGGGTGCCGGTTTCGAGGCTGCGGTGCAGGTCCAGATCGTGGATCGCGATGGATACCGCCACGCTCACCCGCACCTCGCGCGCGGCCAGGGTGAGCAGCGGAAGGTCCCGGCGCAGCAGGGTGCCTTTGGTGAGGATGGAGAACGGCGTGCCCGAATCGGTGAGTGCGCGAATGATGCCGGGCATCAACCGGTATCGCCCCTCGGCCCGCTGGTACGGATCGGTGTTGGTGCCGAGCGCGACCGGTTCCCGATGCCAGGAGCGGCGGCCGAGCTCCTTGCGCAGCACCGCGGCGATGTTCGTCTTCACCACGATCTGGGAGTCGAAATCCTTGCCCGCATCCAGGTCCAGATACTCGTGTGTCGGGCGGGCGAAGCAGTAGCGGCAGGCGTGCGAGCAGCCGCGCATGGGGTTGATCGTCCACTGGAACGGCAGGTTCGAACTCGCCGGCACCTTGTTCAGCGCGCTTTTGCAGAGAACTTCGTGGAAGGTGATGCCCTCGAACTCGGGCGTCTGCACAGTGCGCGTCAACCCGGCCCGGGTGAGCCCGGGCAGCGCGCCGTCGTCGGCGTCCAAGGTCTGGCTTTGCCACCGCACCACTTCAGTCGAACATATGTTCGCCTCGAGTGCAATCTTCTGCCGGTCCTCGCTCAGCTGATCGCCGAGATGGCGCCGGCGAGTTCGACTCGGCTGCTGATGCCGAGGCGTGGATAGATGCGGTAGAGGTGGGAGCCGACGGTTCGGTGGGAGAGGTAGAGCTTCTCCGCGATCTGGCGGTTGGTGAAGCCATCGGCGGCCAGGGTGGCGATCTGTAGTTCCTGGGCGGTGAGTTGGTCGCGGGCGGTGGGGGAGCGGCGGGCGCTGGTTTCGCCTGCGGCGCGCAGTTCGTTGCGCGCGGCCTGGGCCCAGGGTCCGGCGCCCAGGGCGTCGAAGGTGTCGCGGGCCTCGCGCAGCGGTTCGCGGGCTTCCGACGTGCGGCGTAGTCGGCGCAGCCGGCGACCGTGATGGAGTTGCAGTCGTGCGCGGTACAGCGGCCACCTACCCGTATGGCCCGTGAGCGCGGCGGTGTAGGCGTCGGCGGCGGCGGCGTCGGCGGCGAGTACCGCGCGGCTGTATTCGTCGACGACGAGCAACATCGAGGCAGGTACCCGTCGCACCAGCTCCGGTAGGTCGGTCAGCAATTCCCTTGCGGCATCGGCATTGTCGGAGGCAACCGCGGCGTCGGCGAGTTCGGGCGCGACCCACCACCGTTGCATAGGGTGACTCACCGGGTCGGCGGGATCATAGACGCGCGCGAGCGTCGTGAACGCGTCCTTGGCCTGCCCGGCCAACAACAGGAGCATGCCGCGGGTCTGCTGGGCGGCGATCTGGATACACCGCATCCCGGCGGCCAACGGGCTGGCGCCGACCGCGCGCAGATGCTCGGCGGCCAGTTCGGATTCGCCGCGCAATGCGGCGATCATGGCCAGATTGGCGTGCCCGGTAACGAGATAGAACTCCTGGCCGTTCTCCGCGGCGAAGGCGCGGGCTTCCTCGGATTCGGCGCGGGCCCGGTCCCAGTCGCCGAGCCAGATGCGGATCCAGTTGCCGGCGCCGAGCAGGCCGGACAGCAGGCCGAGTCGCCCTTGGCTGCGGCTGATTCCGGCGGCGTGGTCGACATAGGCAGTGCCACGGCGGAAATCGCCGAGGTACAGCGCGGCGTAGCCGAGCGAGCGCATGGCGTCGGCGTCGGCGCGATTCGGATCGAGCCGGTCGAGTTGCTCGAGAATCCCGGCGCCGCGCTCCCACGGCAGGCTGAACGCGCCGATGGCGAGTACCTGCGGGTCGTGTGCGGGCAGGTTCAGGGAATCCAGTTGGGCGACAATGTATTTGCGGGATTCGTCGCAGGCGTCCTGGGAGGAGCATCGTGCGGCGGCGAACCACAATATCGCTGCTGCGAGATCGGTATTGCCCGCGTCGTGCACACCGGCGGCGATATCTACGAGCTGCCGGATACGACGGTCGGCATCCGCGTAGCGATGGAACGCGACCATCTCCTCGACGGCTGCCAGGCGTGCCAGTTCGATGGGCCCCAAGACGCTCAGGTCGGCCCGATCGAGCAGTTCTATGGCTTCGCGTCGCGCACCGGTCTCGCTCGCCAGTTCCGCGGCGTGCAGGAGCAGGGCGGTCGTGCGCTCGGGTCGTTCGGACAGTTTCGCCGCGCGATCCAGGGCGGCGACCGCGGCCATGATGGCCCCGCAGGCTCGCGATCGCTGCGCATAGTGTTCGAGTTGCGTGGCGATGGCGTCGTCGGTGCCGAGCGTGGCCGCGGCGCGATGCCAGAGTTGTCTGTCGGGGAAGTCGGCGAGCACCTCGGCCAAGATCGAATGCGCCTCGAGCCGTTGCGTCAGCGGCGCCCGGACATAGGTCGCCGAACGCATCAGCGGATGCCGGAACCGTAGGAGCGGACCCGCCATCTCGACCAGGCCGACGTCGATGGCTTCTTGCAGGTGCGCCGCGCCGACCGGGACACCGGCGAGGATGGCGGCCGCCCGCAACAGCCGGCCCGCGTCGCAGCTGACATCGGCGGCGAGGACGACGAGCAGGGTCCGAGTCGGCTCGCTGAGCTCGGCCGAACGCGCGGCGAAGGCGGTTTCGAGGCGGGCGGTCAACGGCAGATCGTCGACCATCCGATCCGTGGTCTGGCGCATCGCCCGCGGTAACTCGGTGAGCGCCAACGGATTTCCCGCAGCCTGGCTGAGCAGTCGCTGTCGCACGGTGCTCGGCAAGGTGGGTGCTTGCGCCTGGAGCAGGGCGGCGGCGGCCTGCTCATCGAGCGGTTCGACCATGACCTCCGGCAGCCCCGCTCGCCGGGCGGCGTCCTCGGACCCGGTCCGGGTGGCGCCGAGCACGAGGACCGCGTCACTGCCGATCCGGCGCGCGACGAAACTGAGTACATCCGCGCTACAGCTGTCGATCCACTGCAGGTCGTCGACGAGCAGGACCGTCGGGCATACCGCGGCGGCCTCGCCGACCAGTTGCAGCGTGGCCAACGCCACTGCATACAGGTCGGGCGATCCGTCCTCCAGTCCGAACGCGGCGCGCAGGGTGCGCTGCTGCGCAACGGAGAGTTTGGACACTTCGGCTTCGAGGGGCCGCAGGAGCTGGTGCAGCGCGGCGAACGGCAAGCCTGCTTCGTTCTCGACACCGGCCGCGGAGACCACGGTCAGGTGCTGGTCGGTTGCCAGCGCCCGAATCGCGCCGAGCAGAGCCGACTTTCCGATACCCGCCTGTCCACGCAGGATCAGCACCGAGCCGTTTCCGGCGACCGCTCGATCCAGGAGCTCTCCCAGCATGGCCGAATACCGGTCTCGACCAATCAGAGTCGACTGCGAAAACTCACCGATCACCGCCAGATCCTGACAGAGAACCCACGGTTTCACAAAGTGACGACGCAGGTAGGTGCGGTAATCGGTGTGACGACTGCGTCACTGAACACCACCCTGACTCAGTCATCTGTGCAGTCGTTCGACTGATGTGTAGGCAGTGGCTGCGTTCGTAACTTCGTCGGCATGACAAACACCTTCACCACGACCGACGGGGCGCAGATCTTCTTCAAGGACTGGGGCGCGGGCCGGCCGGTCGTCTTCAGCCATGGGTGGCCGCTGAGCGCCGACGCCTGGGACGAGCAGGCTCGCCTGGTCGCCGAGCACGGTTACCGCGCCGTCGCCCACGATCGCCGTGGTCACGGCCGATCGACCCAGACCTGGGACGGCAACACCATGGACCGCTACGCCGACGATCTCGGCGAGCTGATCGAGCACCTGGACCTGCGCGACGCCGTTCTGGTCGGCCACTCCACCGGCGGCGGCGAAGTCGTGCGCTACCTGGCACGTCACGGTAGCGGCCGGGTTGCCAAAGCGGTGCTGCTGGGTGCCGTGCCCCCGGTGATGGTCAAGTCCGAGACCAACCCCGGCGGCACCCCCATGGCGGTGTTCGACGGTATCCGCGCCGGTGTGGCCGCCGACCGCTCGCAGTTCTACTGGGAGCTGAGCGAGGCCTTCTACGGCTTCGATCGGCCCGACGCGATCGTCTCCGAAGGTGCGCGGCGCGCGTTCTGGCGGCTCGGGATGCAGGTCGGGGCGCGCGCGGCCTACGAATGCGTCGCCCAGTTCTCCGAAACCGATTTCACCGAGGACCTGAAGGGGATCGACGTGCCGGTGCTGGTCGCCCACGGCGACGACGACCAGATCGTCCCACTGCACGCCTCGGCGATGCAGTCGGCGGCACTGCTCGAGAACGCGACGCTGCGGGTGTATCCCGGTGCGCCGCACGGCCTTTACGGGGAATTCCGCACCGCGTTCGAAGCCGACCTGCTCGCCTTCCTCGCGCGCTGAACACCGCGACGCCGCCACCCGCTGCTTCGAAGCCGTAACCGGCTGAGAACTTAACTCTTTCGAGGAACCCGCAATGCGTATCACCACCATCGTCAAGCTCACCGCCGTCGCGCTGGGCTTCACCCTCGCCGGCGCGGGCTGCGCAGGCGCCCAGCCAGGGCCCGCCCCGGTCAAGCCGACCATCGTGCTCGTCCACGGAGCCTTCGCCGAGTCCAGCAGCTGGAACGGCGTGCTCGACAACCTCAACCAGCAGGGTCTGACCAGCATCGCCGTGGGCAATCCACTACGCAGCGTCGCCGGCGACGCCGACACCGTCCGCAGCGTGGTGGCCTCGATCGACGGTCCGGTCGTGCTGGTCGGGCACTCCTATGGCGGGCAGGTCATCTCACAGGTCCACGATCCCAAGGTCAAAGGACTGGTCTACGTCGCGGCCTTCGCGCCCGAAGAAGGGGAGACCATCGGCGAGCTCTCCGGCAAGTTCCCCGGCAGCACGCTCGGCGACACACTCGACAAGGTAGTGCTGCCCGACGGCAGCACCGACCTCTACATCCAACCCGCCAAGTTCCACCAGCAGTTCGCCGCAGACGTTCCCGCGGACCGAGCCGCCCTCGACGCCCGCACCCAGCGCCCGCTGAACGACCGCGCACTCAACGGCAAATCCGGCGCACCGAACTGGAAGACCGTCCCGTCCTGGTTCGTCTTCCCCGACACCGACTACAACATCCCCGTCGCCGCACACCGCTTCATGGCGGAACGGGCCGGCTCGCGCGCCACGGTGGAGATCAAGGGCGCCTCGCACGCGCTGACCGTCTCCCAGCCCGGCGCCGTTGCGAAAGTCATCATCGAGGCTGCCCGCGCAGTCAGCTGATCTCGAGCTGTGCCGCGTGAAACGCTCGACGCGGCACAGCATTCGGCACGTCTGCGCCTCGGCACCGCGTCACCACGGCCCGCTCGGTTGCTGATCGAGAACGAGCGGCTCTACTACGGTCTGGTCGCCTTGTCGCCATCGTCATGGCGTGCTACTGCGGCGTGTCGTGACTGACAACGGCGATTCCTGGGCACGGAAGTTCGTCCCGACTGTCGCCGTTATGTCTCGATCGACCCGATCCGGCGGGTGTGCGCGTAGACCGCGGCGTGGATGCGGTCACGGACGCCGAGTTTGGTGAGCACATGGGAGACATGGGTTTTGACGGTCTGGTTGCCGATGCCGAGGGCGCGGGCTATCTCCGGGTTGGTGTAGCCCTTCGCTATGAATCGCAGGACCTGATGTTCACGGGGAGTGAGGGTTTCGACTTCCGGGGTGGCCGGAAACGGTTCGATGCCTGCGGACAGGCGCGTGATCAGCTGCCTGGTCAGTACCGGGTCGATCAGGGCAGCGCCGTGCACCGCAGTGCGGATGGCGGCGAGCAGATCGTTGACGGGACCGGATCGCGCGAGGAAGCCTGTCGCACCGAGATGCAATGCGCGGTAGAGGTTTTCGTCGGTGTGCTCGGTGGCGAGGGCGAGGATTCTGGTGGTGGCGGTGTCGATCGGGCCGGCGTCGGCCAAGCCGGGCAGGTCGAGATCGATGAAGGCAACGTCCGGGCGCAGGCGTTGGATCTCCCGAACGGCGGCGAGGCCGTCGCTGACCTCCGCGACGCAGGTCATATCCGGTTGGCCTGCGATCGCGGCTTGCATACCCATCCGGAACAGCAGCTGACCGTCGGCCAGTAGTACCGAGATCGTTTGTCCGCGAGTAGGGCCGGCGTCTCCCGGCCGCAGGTTCACCGCGTAGTCGGCCGAACGCGTGTCCGCGTGCGCGGTAGCCACCGACAGCGTCATTGCGGTGATCGCGAGAATGAGCGTCGACACCACGCGTAGCAGCGGATGGGTCGAGCGGTTCGCAACCATGGTTTCAGACCGTAGGCTCATCGGCCGCCGATGCCCAGCGGGGCCGCATGTTCATCGCAGAAAGCCCTGGTAATTCCTGTTGAGCGCTTGGCTTTCGAGCTGTTTGACCGTGTCCAGGGCGACGCTCACCATGATCAGCGTGGAGGTGCCGCCGAAGGCCAGGCTCGACGCCGAACCGGACACGCCGAAACCCAGCACCAGGTTCGGCAGCACCGCTACGGCACCGAGATACAGGGATCCGGGCAGGGTGATCCGAGTGAGCACATGGCTCAGATGATCGGCCGTCGGCTTGCCGGGCCGATAGCCGGGGATGAAGCCGCCGAATTTCTTCATCTCCGCGGCACGCTCCTGCGGGTTCACGGTGATCGCGACGTAGAAGTAGGAGAAGAAGACGATCAGGGCGAAATAGCCGGTGACGTGGACCGGATGATCAATGTCGGCCAGATACTTCTGGATGAACTCCGCAACGGAGTTCCCCGGACTGAATTGCGCGAGCAGGTTCGGGAGGAAAAGCAGCGACGAGGCGAAGATGACCGGGATGACACCGGCCTGATTGACCTTCAGTGGCAGGTACGTCGCCGAACCGCCGTACATCTTCCGTCCCACCACGCGCTTGGCATATTGCACCGGAATCCGACGTTGACCCTGCTCGATGAAGACCACGCCGACGATCAGTGCGGCAATCGCGAAACAGACTCCCGCGAAGACGATTCCACCCCGGCTTTCCAGGATCGACCCACCCTGAGCGGGAATCTGCGAGGCGATGCCCGCGAGGATCAGCAGCGACATACCGTTGCCGGAACCCCGCTCGGTGATCAACTCGCCGAACCACATGACCAGCGCCGCGCCCGCGGTCATCACGAGCACCGCGGTGAGCATGGCGAAGAGCGAGCTGTCGGCGAAGATGTCATCGGCACAGCCGCGCAGAAGCTGGCCGCGCGCGGCCAACGCAACCAGCGTCGAGGCTTGCAGCAAGGCCAGCGCCATCGCCAGATAGCGGGTGTACTGCGCGATTTTGGCTTGGCCGGACTGCCCTTCCTGCCGCAATTCCTCGAAGCGTGGGATCACAACGGTCAGCAGCTGCGTGATGATGCTCGCGGTGATGTAGGGCATGATGCCGACCGCGAAAACCGAGAGTTGCAGCATCGAGCCGCCGGAGAAAAGGTTGATCAGCTGGTAGATGCCGGCGGACTCACCACCCGAGTTCAGCTCGATACAGCTGCGCACCGCCGCGAAATCCACACCAGGAGAAGGAACTATCGCGCCGAGTCGAAACAACGCCAGCAGTCCGAGCGTCCACAAAACCTTGCGCCGGAGTTCCGGGGTTCGGGCAGCCGAAATGAAGGCGGAAAGCACAGTAGCTCCTGATGGGCGCGACGCTGAGCAGCCGAGCGAATCCCGCACCTGTCGCGGGATCGGCTTGGCAGGGCTCTTCGACGGTATGGAAAGTCGGTGCCCACAAACGTCGGCCGGGAGACCGATTTCGTACTCCCCCGACTGGGGGAGTTATGCGGGGGGTGTTGAACGGGACTGCTGAAATAGCTGTCCCCCAGTGGATCTCGCTATCCCAGGCACATAGTGCGCGGTATGAGTGTGCTGCTTACCGGCGCGGCGTGACGTTCGGACTTGTAGGCTCCTGCTGTGAGTGCAACAGGGGCGGGATCGGTTGCCGCAGAAGGCCCGAAGAAGCGATGGTCGAAGTTCAGAGGGGTCGCCGCGCTTGTCGTCGTCGGCCTGTACATGGCCGGCTTGACCAGGTTGGTTGTCAGCGAGGACTGGGGTGACCTGACGGCGACTCGTCTATTCGGCATCACCCTTCTCGTGGCCAGCTTGCTGGTCTTGGTCTCAGTCGGGCTGGAAACCGGCGCGGTAGATGGTCCGCGGAAACGGTGGACAATCCGTAGACCGGTTGCCTCGCTGATCGTTGTCGCCTTGATCCTGGCAGGCCTCGCCACGTCGATCGTCCGCACCGGCACGGTCTGGAGCGACCCACTGGGGCAGCTGTTCATGCAAACGGCAGTGATCGGCTTGATGGTCTTCCTCATCATTGACGAACCCGGCCGAGTCCGACCGTAGGCTGCCCGCCGCTGTGCACGCGGCCGGACGGCCACCGCCATCGAGGGGTAGCACCCGTCCTCGACGAACGGCAGTCTGGCCGATACTGCCTACTGGCGGCCCGGGTACGCCGCTCGACGTACCCGATCGAGTGCTGAGCGACAGCGCGTGACGTATCAGCGGTGCGCCGCCCGTGTCTGGCCGGTCCAACATTGCAACGCCCCCGTAGTGGGGACGTTGCAGTACTGCATCGCTTCGAGGCGCTCAGATCTCGGTGGGGCTGAGATATTTTTGAAAGGCGGTTTTGAATCCGCTCAGGCGCATTGCCCAGATATCGACGGTCACGTCTTTCTTGTCCTCGGCTGTCATGCCCTCCTCCCGCAGCTTTTCCGCGGGAGTGGTGCCATCCTCCTTGATGTGCCGTACCAGAGCCTTGTGGTAGGCGGCCTGGGTATCGCTGATCCGTTCGGTTTTGCCGGGACACAGTTTCCACCGAGCTTCATTGGTGAGTTCGGCAGTTCCCAGCACTTCCTGGCGGGCTTCGGCGATCGGGTCTTTGGGCGCCTCCGGTGTGCCGAAGACGACCGGCAGGGCCTTCTTGTACACCGTGTCGATGTCTTTCAGCATCTTTTCCGAGAACTCATCCTTCGAACAAAACGCCTGATTGAGCTTCGTGTACTTCTCTGGCGTGATGATCTCCAGATCGGTGGCCGGCCCAGGCAGCGGCACCCGGAGCAGATAGGACGCCAGGTTCTGATCATCCGAGTCCGGGCCTGCCGCGGCTGTTCCGGCCGACCCCGAGAGCATGACGAGCGCGATCGTGGAGAGGGAAAAGGCGTGCAACTTCCGCATGTCGAACCTTCCGTCTGTCCGGGCCGTCGCCGGCCCAGAAGTTGGTTGATCGAACCTCGCGGCGGCCGCTCGCACCTGGATACGCGGCGCGCCGACGCAGTACGACTCGAGTAGCGAGCAGGACGCCCACATCGTCGCCCCGAAAAGCATTCGTCATACGCGACCACATGGATGGAAACGTAAGTGCGTTCGAGCGGGCGTGTCGCCCGTCAGTTATTCGAAAGATGCGGTCGGTCGTCACCGAACGGATCATCGCCAGGCGCAAATTGAGTGGCCGAACGGTCCGGTGCAGGGTTGAGTGGGAGAGCGCACCTGTTATCCACTGGGAGGTCTTGGCATGGCCAGTAAGTTCACCGAGCTCGCGATCGACTGTGCCGATCCCGCGAGCCTCGCTCAGTTCTGGTGTGCGGTGCTCGGTTACGAGGTGCAGGACGAAGAGGACGGGTTCGTTACCATCGGTTCTCCTTCGGTGCCGGAAGGGAGGGATCGTCCGGGTCCGGTGCCACCGACGTTGGGGTTCGCGCGCGTGCCCGAGGGGAAGACGATCAAGAACCGGCTGCACATCGATGTCAACCCGACCGACCGGGATCAGGACGAAGAGGTCCGTCGCTTGCTGGAGCTGGGTGCTCGGTACGCGGACGTCGGCCAAGGCGAGGTGAGTTGGGTGGTCCTCCTCGATCCGGAAGGAAACGAGTTCTGCGTCCTCGCCACCCGCTGCCCCTGATCATGCCAGCCTCACTGCCGAGTTTTGTCGTCTGCCATATCGAACGCGCCCGCCTCGAGGCGGCGGATGAGTCTAAGTGTCCATTCGGCGCGGCTGTCCGCGGTGTGCAACCACAGTCCGAGTACTTCGCCGACCGGTCCCCAGGTATCCAGATCGGTGCCGGGCGGCAGTTCGCCGGTGACGCTCCTCCGCCACTGCTCCATCATCTCGGCGCGTTGCCGCAGCAGGTCGATGGCTTCGGCGCGGGGGAGGTCATCGATGAGACCGACGGCGGCGGCGAGCATGTCCATCCGCGGATCCCGCTGTGAGAGAGCGGTGCGCAGCAGAGCGAAGTAGGCCTGGTCGCCCGCGTCGGTGACCTCGTATTCGATGCGCGGCGGCCCACCCGTGGTGCTCGGGGTGATTTCGTGCGCGATCAGCAGTCCTTCGCCGGTCATGGCTTTGAGCGCGTGATAGACGGAGCCGGACTTCACGCCCGCCCATTCATGGGCACCCCAGGATTCCAGGTCTGCGCGTACTTGATACCCGTGCGCGCGGTCCCGGCGCCGGACGGCGCCGAGAACGAGCAGGCGAACGGCGGACATGGGTTCCTTTCAGTCGGTGGTGGAGCTCAGAATGCGTTGCAGCTCATCGGCATTGGACAGGGCCTCGGCGAGGGCGACGCGGTCGGCGTCGGTCAACGGTATCGCCCGGCTGCGGTCGAGTAGTTGCCCTGCCAAGTCCGGGTCGCCCATCCGGACTGCCAATTCGGCTCGATAGGTCAGTGCGTCGACGAGGTCGACCGGTGTCGCGGTGTTCTGCTCGCGCGCCAGGGTGCCGTCGAGAATCTTTGCGCCGTGGGCATTGTCGCCGTGCGAATCGGCCATGACGACCGCGTTGTCCAAGGTCTTGCGTAGCCTGCCCAGGGGCGCGTCGACAGGCTGTTCCGGCGTTGCGGCCTTGGGGTGGAAGCGAATCCAGTTCCCGCCAGGATCGACCACCAGGAAACCGGTGAGATTGTCGGCGTTCTTGCGCTTGCGTGGCCGCGTCATCCGCGGTATTCCCGAGATCAGTAGCTTGCCGTGCACCGCGCGCATCCCCTCGGCGAAAGCGGCGAACAGCGCGCCGATATCGGGGACCAACACCACGCATGATCCGTAGGAATCGGCCGGAACGAAGCCCGGGATCGCGCCGAAGTGCAGGTGGATATCTTCCCATCGCATGACCAGGCTCGGGTTCGGGCGGGTCTGCCGGTAGGTCTGTTCGAAGCCGAGCATCCGGTAGAACTCGGCGACCTCGTCGATCGAATTGCAGGGCAGTATCGGCATAGTCATTTCGCCGGCCATCGAGAACACCCTCTTTCGGAGAAGCTAGCCAAATTTGGCTAGCTACGGAAAAAGTAGCACCCGGTGGGCGACTAGGCAAGCTTGACTAGTCGGTCCGGGTGCCGTTGGTCAGGCGATCTGCCGAGTATCCGGCGCCAGCGGGGTCGGGTCGGCGAAGAAGGCGACGAGGTCGCGGACGGTCTCGTCGGTGCAGCGCGGGCGGTAGTCGAGTTCGCGCTCGGCTTTGCCGTGGTCCACGACGGGAGCCGAAATCAGCGCGCCCAGTGCGGCTTTCGAGACGATGTCGGATTTGAAGGCCTTGCCGATCGGCGCCAGCAGTGGAATCGCCGCGCCGACGAGCTTGGGGGAGATGGCGAATCGGGGGCCGCGCTTGCCGCCGTGGCTCGCGGCCAGGCGACACAGGTCGAGCATCGAGATCATCTCGCCGCCGAGCAGGTAGTTCTCGCCGGTGCGGCCGCGCTCGGACGCCAGGACCAGGCCCTGCGCCACGTCACGGACGTCGACCAGGTCGAAGCCGCCGCCGATCATCGCCGGAATGCGGCCCTGCGCCGCGTCGCGCAGCGTGCGGTTGATGCGGGACAGCGGCTTGCTGTAGTCGAGGGGGCCGAACACGCCGGTGGGGTTGCAGAGCACCGCGTCCAGGCCCTGGTCGATCACCTTGCGCAGCGCGACCTCGCCGGTCCACTTGGAGCGGTCGTAGACGGGGAGAGTGGGATCGGTGGAGCGGGGCGCGCTCTCGTCGATCCGCCCGCCGCAGGTGTACTGGTTGAACGCGTGGATCGAACTGGTGTGCACCATGCGCCGCGCGCCCACCGCGAGCGCGGCCTCGGCGACGACCCGGACGCCCTCGGTGTTCACCTTCCACGCCAGGTCGTTCTTTTCGGCGAGGGTGACCACCGCGACCAGGTGATAGACGATCTCGGCGCCCTGCAGCGTCTCCCGCATCGACGCAGGATCCAGCACATTCCCGCTGACCCAGGTGACGTTCGGCTCTTCCGCCGTCGGTGGCACCACCCGATCGATGGCAGTCACCTCATGGCCGCGCGCGACCAGCAGGCGGAGCAGATTCGTGCCAAGGTAGCCGGCTGCGCCGGTCACTGCGACCTTCATGGCATCGAGAATATAGAACTTGTTCTAATTTGCAACACGTTCCAGTTTCCTTCCTATTCCCCCTGTGAACGTCGCGATGGGCTCGAAAGTTGCCGGTACCGTCCGCTATATTGAGCCCAACCGTAGCGGCCATGCCGTTCGGCATGGGCAGACGGTGACGACGAAGAAGTTCACGACACTGATGTGCACGACGATTTGGGGGGCAACTCGATGAGTGATCTCTCGGTAGAGACCGACGCGGTCCGGGCGTTCGCCGCCACGAACGCGGGCATCGCCGGTGATCTTGCGGGGGCAGGTAATTTCGACGCGGTCAAGAACGTCTCGGCACTCGTGCCGGTGTTCGGTTTGATCGGGGTCGACTACCTGGCAATGTTCGCCGCGGCACAGGTGCTGCAGGCGAAGGACATCAATGATCTGTCCGCCAAGTATTCCAAGCTTTCCGAGTCGGCGTTCAGCGCCGCCGCGGCCTACGACGCGACCGACTGGTCCAGCTCGGCCGCGCTCAACGCCATCGGCAACCAGATCGGCGGGGCGGTATGAAGCCACTCGACACGGGGGTGATCGCGCCGGAGGAGCATGCGATAGCGCACGCCGCCGATCAGAACGTGGCCATCAGTCAGCAGGCCGTGTTCGAGGCGACGCAGAACTCGGCCGCGCAGGCCGTGCTCGACGTGCCGCTCGGCCAGGTGCCCGACGATATACCGCCGATCGAGTCGCCGGAGTTCGTGCTGTCCAAGCGGATCAGCGACGAGCAGAACAACGCGCTCGCCACGCCGGCCGGACTGCCGGGAATGAACGGCAATCCCACGCCGGACGCGCAGAGCATCGTCGGCGTGCCGTCCGATGTCTCGGCCCTTCTGGGTGACACCCAATCCGCGCTGCAGCACGTGTCCGCGCCGGTGACGCAGGCGCTCGATCAGGCGACCGGCGTGCTGAACGGCGCACTCGGCTCGGCGCCGAGCTCGGCCG
>NZ_BJXA01000092.1 GCF_007990755.1 Nocardia ninae NBRC 108245
GGCGGTGCGGGCGGCGGCGCTGTAGGCGCGTTGGCAGGCTTGGATCGCGAACGGCTTCTCCGCCGCGACCTTGACCTTCTCACCGGTGCAGTGCCCGCTCCACGGCGGATCCGGATCCTCCTGGGCATGCGCGGGGGCCGCAGCCGTGGCACACGCGATGACGACAGCCAGCAACGATCCCACTGCGGGCGAAATGGTTTTCACAGCAACCTCCATGACGGCGAAGCGAACACAGGGCATAAGGACGAACACACCGGCCGGACCCCGCACCACATCACCGACCCAACGACATATTCGACGCCACACCCGCCGCAGATCGGACACTGATCGGTCACGACGCTGAACCCCATCCAGCCGACAGCACGGCCCCCGTGACGTGATCCGCATCGCCGCGATGCTGCCCTACCGCCTACCCCTACGAGTCCCTCAGGATTCGTGATCCGTCTTCGGCCAACAGAGGAGGACGTGGCGGAGCCTGAACCCCCAGCTCCTCGATGGCAAGGAGGAGTCCTCTCGTGCCCCCAGTCGGACTCGAACCGACACTCGATGGATTTTAAGTCCACTGCCTCTGCCAATTGGGCTATGGGGGCGTCCGGGACAGCGTACCGAGTCGTACGGGTGTACCGGAATTCCGAGTGTTCTAGCTGTGCAACGTGTCGGCGTCCTCCTGGAAAAAGTCGGGCATTTGACCAAAGAGTGGAGCGAAGGCGGGGGTGTAGGTGGCGGCTGTCATCGTCTGGGCGGGAGGGGGATTCGGGTCAGGTCGGTGGCGATGTGCAGGGTGCCGGGGAAGTATTCGCGGGCCTCGGTGAGGTGGTCGGTGAGGTCGCGGTAGCGCTGGGAGAAGTGGGTGAGGACCAGCGTGTCGGTGCCGGCTTCGGCGGCGACGCGGGCGGCTTGGCCTGCGGTGAGGTGGCCGTATTCGGCGGCGAGGGAGGCGTCGGCGTCGAGGAAGGTGGCCTCGATGACGAGCATGTCGGTGCCTGCGGCGAGTTCGTGCACGCCGTCGCAGAGGCGGGTGTCCATGACGAAGGCGAAGCTCTGGCCGGGGCGGTGTTCGCTGACTTCGTCGAGAGTGATGGTGCGACCGGCTATTTCGAGGTGGCCCCGCTGCTGTAGTCGGCCGACGACGGGACCGCTGAGCCCGAAGTGCCGCAGGCGGTCGGGCAGGATGCGGCGCCCGGCCGGCTCGGTGAGCCGGTAGCCGAAGGTGTCGACCGGGTGGGACAGCCGGACCGCCGACACCGCGAACGGCGCGCCGGGGAAGTCCACCGGACCTGTCGATTCGACCGGGCGGGGCCGCAATTCGGCGCGCTGGTAGTAGGCGGTGGCGTTGACGAGCCGGTCGTAGTAGTCGGCGCCGGAGGCGGGGAAGCACACATCGACGGGGTGCGGCACCTGGTCGAGACTGATCCGCTGCGCCACCCCGGCCAGCCCGAGGCTGTGATCGCCGTGGAAATGGGTGATCGCAATCCGGGTGAGGTCGGTGGCCGACACCCCGGCATGGGTCATCTGCCGCTGGGTCCCCTCCCCCGGATCGAACAGCACCCCTTCGTCGTCCCAGAGCAGCAGATATCCATTGTGGTTGCGCTGCTTGGTCGGCACCTGACTGGCGGTCCCGAGGACGACTAGCTCGCGCTGCGACACCCTGGCCACGCTACCGCCCACCTCGGGCCGCAAGCGGATCCCCAGTTGGACGAGTGGCACACCAGGGAGCTCGCGATTCTCCACACACGGGTGCCACTCGTCCGCCCACTACTCGACGGGGGTGTTGCGCAGCACCGAGTGCCTGCGGCTGTAGGCGAAGTAGATGACGAAGCCGAGAGCCATCCAGACCAAAAAGCGCAGCCAGGTCTCCACCGACAGGTTCAGCATCAGCCACAGGCAGGCGAGGACGCCGAGGATCGGGACGACCGGCACCCACGGCACGCGGAAGCCGCGCGGCAGGTCGGGGCGGGTGCGGCGCAGCACGAGCACACCGATCGAGACCAGCACGAAGGCGAACAGCGTGCCGATGTTGACCATCTCCTCCAGCGTGCCGAAGTCGACGAACCCGGCGAGCAGCGCGCAGACCACGCCGACGATCGCGGTGATCCGCACCGGCGTGCCGTGCTTGCCGGTGTGCGCCAGCTTGCGCGGCATCAGCCCGTCGCGCGCCATGGCGAACAGCACCCGGGTCTGCCCGAGGAACATCACCATGACCACGGTGGTGAGTCCGGCGAGCGCGCCGATGGAGATGATGTTCTTCACCCAGGTGTCGCCGTGGATCGCGAAAGCCGTTGCCAGCGTGGCGTTCTCACCGGCCAGATCGGTGTAGGGCACCATGCCGGTGAGCACCAGCGACACCGCGACATACAGGATGGTGACGATGAGCAGCGAGCCGAGGATGCCGCGCGGCACCGCCTTCTGCGGGTTCTTGGTCTCCTCCGCGGTGGTGGCGACGACGTCGAAGCCGATGAACGCGAAGAACACCAGGCTGGCCGCGGCGAGCAGGCCGTACCAGCCGAAGCTGCTGTGCCCGGCGCCGGTCAGGAAGGAGAACAGCGACTGGCGCAGGCCGTCGCCCTCGGCGCCCGGCTGGGACGGCGGAATGTAGGGCTTCAGGTTCTCCGACTTGAAGTAGGTGATGCCGACGATCAGCACGAGCGCGATCACGGCCAGCTTGATGGCGACCGCCACCGCCGACACCCGCGAGGACACCTTGGTCCCGGTCGCCAGCAGCACGCCGAGGACGGCGATCAGCACGACCGCGCCCCAGTCGAAGGACACCGAGCCGATGTGCACGATCGGCGTCGTTCCGATCACCTCGCCGAGGTACTGCGACCAGCCCTTGGCCACCACCGAGGTGGCGAGCGCGAATTCCAGGATCAGGTCCCAGCCGATGATCCACGCGACCAGTTCACCGAAGGTGGCGTAGGAGAACGTGTACGCGCTGCCTGCCACCGGGACCGTCGAGGCGAACTCGGCGTAGCAGAGCGCGGTCAGCCCGCAGGCGATCGCGGCGAAGACGAATGCCAGCGAGACCGACGGTCCGGCGACATTGCCCGCGGTGCGTGCGGTGAGCGTGAAGATGCCCGCGCCGATCACCACCGCGACGCCGAAGACGGTGAGGTCCCAAGCGGTCAGGTCCTTGCGGAGTTTCGAATCCGGTTCGTCGGTGTCCTTGATCGATTGCTCGACCGATTTGGTGCGGAACAACCCGCCCCATGGACTTCCCTGTCCGGTTGCGTCGTCGACCTTCTCGATCGCCACACCTTCTCCTCTACCTCTGGTCATGCTGTCTAACCCGTCTATGCCCGGCTGGCGGGCTTAATGCACACCCGCCATGTGCCTGCTGATCCGCGGCGCGATGGCGGCCACGATCAGTCCGGCGCAGACCGCGACGGCGCCGGTGATTCCGAAGTAGGCGATTTCGTGGTCTTGGTCATAGAACCGAGCCAAAGTACCCGACATCGACGTGCCGATGCCAACCGAGAAAAAGTACAGCGCCATCATCTGTGCCCGGAAAGCTTCCGGTGCTAGCTGGGTGGTCACCGCAAGACCGATCGGTGAGAGCAGCAGCTCCGACACCGCGAATCCGGCCAGGACGGCGACGATGAGCAGGATGGGCACGTGCTGTCCGGTGATGAACGACAGCGGCACGAACAACATGAACGCCAGCCCCATGCCGATCACGCCGAGCGCGAATTTGCGTGGCGTGCTCGGGGCGCGCGAGCCGAGCTTGGTCCACATGATGGCGAACAGCGGCGACAGCGTGATGATCCAGACCGGCTCGACCGAGCTGATCCAGTTCGACGGTGCGGTCCAGCCGAAGATGCGCCAGTCGATCCGTTCGTCGGAGTAGACCGTGAGCACCGTGAAGATCTGCTGGAACAGCGACCAGAACACGGCGTTGGCGATGAACAGCGGGATGAACGCGCGCACCCGGCTGCGCTCGAGCGGGGTCACCTTGGCGCTGGTGAGCATCACGATGAAGTAGATGATCGCGGCGACGGCGATGACGCCGGTGGTCACGTCGGGCAGATTGTCCAGGGTCACCAGGCCGGTCTTGAAGACGATGGCCACCAGCAACGCGGCGGCGGCGAGCAGGCCGATCATCGGGCCGATCGCGCTGCGCGGCAACGGGTTCGGCACCTCCTGGCCGTGCGTGCCGAGATTGCGCCGGAATACGACGTACTGGATGAGCCCGAGCGCCATGCCGATCGCGGCGGCACCGAACGCGTAGTGGAAGCCGAGGTGGTCGCGCAGCAGGCCGGTGAGCAACGGGCCGCTGAACGCGCCGAGGTTGATGCCGAGATAGAACAGCGTGAACCCGCCGTCCGCGCGGGCGTCGCCCTTCGGATAGAGCGTGCCGAGCAACGAGGACGCGTTCGCCTTGAGCGCGCCGCTGCCGAGCGCGACGAGTACCAGGCCGACACCGACACCGGTCAGGCCGGGCAGCACGGCCAGCGCGATATGGCCGGCCATCACCACCACGCCGCCGTAGAACACCGTGCGTTCCATGCCGAGCAGCCGGTCGGCGATCCAGCCGCCGAGCACGGTGGACAGATAGACCAGGCCGCCGTAGGCGCCGACGATGCCGACCCCGGTGCTCTGGGCGAGTCCGAGCCCGCCCTGGGTGGTCGAGTAGTACAGGTAGTACCCGAGGATGCTGACCATTCCGTAGTACGAGAACCGTTCCCACAGTTCGACTCCGAAAAGGTTGGTCAACCCGATCGGGTGACCGAAGACGGTACGTCCGGCAATCGGTAAATCAGCCGTTTTCACTTCCGACATCCTCAGACCTTCCCATGTTTGCGACGATTCTTCGGCATCAACACCGAAATCTCGAAGATCCTCGCAGCGTCGCGCCCGGTTGCGGATCGTGCCAGACTGCGTAATCGAGCGTTTCCTCAGGCCCGCCCTGGGCATCCGGGAACAACACGCCGCAGCCGAGTCCACGCCACGGCGACCCCGTCGGACGACGAAAGTGACGCACGGATGGAACCGATAGAGATCACGGTGCCCGCCTCGGTGGCGGATACGTTCGCAGTGCTGGCCGACGGCTGGCTGTACCCGCTCTGGGTGGTCGGCGCCTCGCATATCCGCGATGTCGATGCCGGCTGGCCCGCGGTGGGCACCCGGATCCATCACAGCGTCGGCCCCTGGCCGCTGAACCTGTCCGACACCACCAAGGTCCGTGAGGTGGATCCGCCGCGGATGATCGAGCTGGAGGCGCGGCTGTGGCCGGTCGGTTCGGCGTGGATCCGGTTGGAGCTGAGCGAGGTGACCCCCGAAAGCACCCGGATCAGCATGTTCGAACGCGCGATCAGCGGACCGGCCGCGCTGGTACCCGACGTGGTCCAGGCGCAGCTACTGGTACCGCGGAACAAGGAATCGCTGTCGAGGCTGGCGGATCTGGTGGCCGGTCGGGCGCGAGAAAGCAAGTCCCCGTAGACAACCGGGGCTCAGCGCACTACGCGATCGACAGCGCGATCCCGTCGAGGATGTCGTGTTCGGAGACGACGAGCTCGGAAATGCCCGCGCGGCGCGCCAATTCGTCGGCGAGCACCTCGGCGATGACGGCGCCGCCGCCGATCACGTCTACGCGACCCGGGTGCATGGGGCCCAGGGCCGCGCGCTCGTCGTGCGTCATGGCGACCAGGCGATCACACACGGCGCGCAGCTGAGCCAGCGTGAGGCGGGTGAGATGCACCTTCGCCGAGTCGTATTCGGGCAGATCGAGGGCGACCGCGGCCAGCGTGGTCATGGTGCCCGCGACGCCGACCCAGGTGCGCGCGCCGGTGACGGGCACCTTCGCGAAGGCTTCGGCCAGTCGCTCGGCGGCGAATTCTCGTGCGGCGCTGATCTGTTCGGTCGTGGGCGGGTTGCCGGGCAGGCAGCGTTCGGTGATCCGGACACAGCCGATATCGGCGGAGTAAGCGGCCTGCACGCCGTCGCTGTCGCCGAAGACCAGCTCGGTCGAGCCGCCACCGAGGTCGACCACGACGAAAGGCCCTGCCTCGCTGGACAGTTCGCCGATCGCACCGGCGAACGACAGGCGCGCCTCCTCGTCACCGGTGATCACCTCGGCCTCGGCGCCGGATACCACGGTGCCGAGTTCGGCACGGGCCATGGCGAAGAAGTCCTCCCGGTTGGCCGCGTCACGGGTGGCGGAGGTGGCGGTCATCCGAACCCGGCCGACGCCGGTCTCCCGCATCAGTGCCACATAGTCGGCCAGCGCGACCCGGGTGCGCTCGATCGCCTCCGGCGCAAGCGAACCGGTCGCGTCCACGCCCTGGCCGAGGCGCACGATCCGCATCTCGCGGTGCACGTCGGCGAGCCTGCCGTCGGCGAGTACGTCGGCGATCAATAGTCGGATGGAGTTGGTCCCGCAATCGACGGCGGCTACCCGATCACTCATGCCCTGTGCTCCGCTTCGTCGATGCCGGTCCGCTCGTACTTCGGCCAGTCGGCCGGAATCGCGGTGCCGCGCAACCCATTGTCGGCGGCGAGCGCCACCGCCTCGTCACCGAACGGATTCACGCCGGGCCCCTTGGCCAGCGCATGCGCGATCAGCACATGCAGGCACTTCACCCGCTCCGGCATCCCGCCGCCGGTGAAATCGGTACCGAGCGACTCGATCTCGTTCCGCTCGGCCAGATAGCTCTCGTGCGCGGCGCGGTAGGCGGCGGCCAATTCCTGGTCGCTGCCGAGCCGTTCGGTCATCTCGCGCATGACACCCGCGGATTCCTGCCTGCTCGCCTCGGCGGTGAGCCGCGGGTCGGTCAGGTAGTACAGGGTGGGGAACGGCGTGCCGTCGGGCAGGCGGGGCGCGGTTTTCACGACGGCCGGGATCCCGTCCGGGGTGCGATAAGCGACGGCGAGCACGCCGCGTGGTTCGCGGCCGAGCTGCTTGGCGATGATCGCGAGATCCTGGTCGTTCGGCGCTGTCACCTGGGTCCTTCCGGTCCTGGCGGCGGCCCGGCAGGCGGCAGGCCGGGCGCCGGCGTCTGCTCGGCCGCGGGGGCGGGTTGTGGTTCGGAGATGCTGCGCCACAGTTCGGTGTACCAGGGGTCTGGTTCCCGGGACTTGGTCGCGGCGGTCGGTGCGGCGGGTGCCTCGATGCCGGGCACCTGCACGATGTAGGGGGTCTCGCCGGGCAGCACCAGCCGCAGCCGGTCGCGCGCCTCGGAGCGGATGTAGGCGGGATCCTGTTGCTGCGCACGGCGATCCCGCAGCCGTGCGAGGTCGGCCTCCAGGTCCTTACGCTGCTGCGCGAGCTGCGAAGCCTCGGCCCGCTGGGTGAAGTACGTGCGCATCGGCACGGCCAAAGTGAGCGCGAGCGCACACACCACGATCGCCAGCACTACCGCCCTGCCGGTGGACAGACCCAGAATCGTGCGGTCGTGCTTGTCCGCGCCGTGGCCGCTCGTGCGCAACCCGACCTTCTGCGGACCGGCCTTCTTGTCCTCCGACCGCCTGCGCGCGGTGCGTTTTACCGCGGCAGGCCGGGCGGCCGTCTCCGTGTCGGATCCGGCCTTGGGCCGTGAAGTGGCGGAACGCGACGTGCGGCGGTCCCCACGCCCGGCTGGACTGGTACCTCGCGCACGTCGCTCCGTCATTACGTCCCCTGTTTGACTAACCCTCGAATACGAAGCGCGGGAACGCGACGTCCCCGGCGTACCGTGCGGAATCACCGAGGGCGTCCTCGATGCGCAGCAGCTGGTTGTACTTGGCGACGCGCTCGCTGCGCGCGGGCGCACCGGTCTTGATCTGACCGCTACCCACCGCGACCGCGAGGTCGGCGATGGTGGTGTCCTCGGTCTCGCCGGAGCGGTGGCTCATCATCGTCTTGTAGCCGTTGCGGTGCGCGAGCTCCACGGCGTCCAAAGTCTCGGTGAGCGTGCCGATCTGGTTGACCTTCACCAGCAGCGCGTTCGCGGCGCCCTTGGCGATGCCCTCTTCCAGCCGCTCCGGGTTGGTGACGAACAGGTCGTCGCCGACGATCTGGATCTTCTCGCCGATCTCGTCGGTGAGCGAGACCCAGCCGTCCCAGTCGTCCTCCGACAGCGGGTCCTCGATGGAGACCAGCGGATAGGAAGCGAGCAGTTCGGCGTAGAACTGGGTCATTTCGGCGGCGGTGCGCACACTGCCCTCGAACTTGTAACCGCTGCCCGTGGTGTAGAACTCGGTGGCAGCGACGTCGAGCGCCAGCGCGACATCGCTGCCGAGCTTCAGGCCGGTCTTGCCGATGGCGACGCTGATCAGGTCGAGCGCCTCGCGGGTGCCCGCCACATCGGGGGCGAAGCCGCCCTCGTCACCGAGGCCGGTGGCCAGGCCCTTGGACTTCAGTTCCGCCTTGAGCGCGTGGTACACCTCGGCACCCCAGCGCAGCGCCTCCTTGAAGGTGGGCGCGCCGATCGGGGCGACCATGAATTCCTGGACGTCCACGCTGGTGTCGGCGTGCGCGCCACCGTTGAGGATGTTCATCATCGGCACCGGAAGCACGTGCGCGTTCGGGCCACCGAGGTAGCGGAACAGCTCCAGGCCGGAGGACTCGGCGGCGGCACGCGCCACCGCGAGCGAGACGCCGAGCAGAGCGTTCGCGCCGAGGCGCGACTTGTCCGGGGTGCCGTCCAGATCCAGCAGCACCTGGTCGACGGTGCGCTGCTCGACCGCGTCCAGGCCGATGACGGCAGGCGCGATCTCGTCGAGCACACCCTCGACGGCCTTCTGTACGCCCTTGCCGCCGTAGCGTTCGCCGCCGTCACGCAGCTCGACGGCCTCGTGCTCGCCGGTCGAGGCGCCGGAGGGCACGGCGGCCCGGGTCAGGGTGCCGTCGTCGAGGGCGATCTCGACCTCGACAGTGGGGTTTCCGCGAGAATCCAGGATCTCGCGAGCTCCGACCTGTTCGATGATGGCCACGAAAACGACACTCCTTCGGCTGCAGGCACGGTGGGTCTTACGGGAATTGCCGTGCGCTGCGAGCCTAGCCTCCGCCGAGCCGAGCGGGTAACCGGCACTCCGGTGCAGCAGGTCAGACCCGGCGACCGACGCTGTAGGCGGCGGCCCGGTCGCGCACCGTCAGCAGGTAGCTGTTGGACTGGTTGTAGGTGAGCAGCGCTTTCTGCCAGCCGTGCTCGGAGGTCAGGTCGCCGCCGCTGGCGCACAGGTAGCGGGCCGTGCTGAGAGCCGCGTCGTCGATGTTCTGCGGATCGGCGACGCCGTCGCCGTTCGCGTCGACGCCCCAGCGCTTCCACGTTTCCGGGATGAACTGCAACGGGCCGACCGCGCGATCGAAGACCGGGTCACCGTCCAGCGCACCACCATCGGTGTCCTTGATCAGGGCGACACCCGGCGCACCGTCGAGCGGGATGCCGATGATCGGCGGGCGCACCACGCCGTCCGCGTCGATGCGCGAACCGCGATGGGTGCCGTGTTTGCTCTCCACGCTCGCGATTCCGGCGATGGTCGTCCAGGCGATGCCGCAGTCCGGCCTGGACCTGGCCAGGATCGCCGCCGCGTAGCCGTAGGCCTCCAACGCCACCGACGGCATGGCCATGCGATCCGCCTGTTCCTCGGCCCAGCCGCGCAACTGGAGCGCGGTGCGACCGGGACCGTCCAAGTCGATCAGCGGCAGCGGGGTACCGGGGCCGGGCGGAATGCCCTCGGGGATCGGCGGGAGATCACGGTCGATCCCACAACCGGCAAGCACGAGGGTCACCAGGACGGCGGCCACAGCGCCGGTCTTCTTCAGGAGCACTCCACCTATCATCCAGATCCGGCGGAGTGCTCAGCGAAATCTCAGCCGAGCAGCTCGCGCGTCGCCGAATGCGCGGGTGCCGCGAGGATGGCGTGCGTCTCCCCGGATTCGACGATTCGGCCGTGGTCGAGCACCACCAGACGCGGGCAGTGTGCGGCGACCAGACCCATGTCGTGGCTGATCACCAGCAGGCTCATGGCACGGTCGCGGCGGATCCGGTCCAGTAGCCGCATGATCGAGGTGGCCGTCGCCTGATCCAGCGCGGAGGTGATCTCGTCGCAGATGAGCACCGCGGGTTCGGCGGCGAGCGCACGGGCCAGCGCGACTCGCTGCCGTTGCCCGCCGGACAGCTCGTGTGGATAGCGCCGGGCCAGCTCGGGGGCCAGCTCGACCGAGGCGAGCAGGTCGCTGACCCGTTGCGCCAGTTGACGTCTCGGCACACCGCCGATCCGGCGCAGCGGCCGGCCGACGGTCTGCGCCACGGTGCGGCGCGGGTTGAGCGCGGCGCGCGGGTTCTGGGTGACCAGTTGAATGCCGTTGCGGCCGCTGGCGATTCGCCCACGTCCGACGACCGGTATCGCCGTTCCGGCCAGCTCGAGTGAGCCGGTGGCCGAGCGATGCAGGCCCGCGATCACCCGGGCGAGAGTGGTTTTACCGGCACCGGATACACCGACCACGGCGAGTGCCGAGGCGGGGGCGAGCTCGAGGTCTACCTCGGCCAGCACTGCGCGCGCGCCGATCTTCGCGCCGATGTTGCCGGCCCGCAACAGAAGCGGGCCCTGGGCTGCCGAGTCCCGGCTGGGGGCGTGCCCGGTTTCGACCTTGCCATCCACCGCGAGCCCGGCACCGAGTTCGATGACGCTGTCGGCGATCGCGTGCACGGCGGTGGTGTCGTGGCCGGACAGCAGGATGGCGGTCGAACGCTCGGCGGCGATCTCGGCCAGGAGGCGGGCGATGTCGGTGCGCAACGCGCCGTGCAGACCCGCGAGCGGTTCATCGAGGATCAGTACGTCGGTCCAGCGAATCAACGCGCGGGCCAGGGCGACTCGGCGCTGCTGACCGCCGGAGAGCTCGCCGGATCGGCGGCGGAGGTGTTCTGCCGAGAGGCCGACCAGTTCGAGGGTCTCGAGCACGGTGTCACGGGAAGCGTCCCGGGCGACCTCGTGCAGCAGAGCGTGCACGCGCATCAGGGGATTCAGCGCCGAACCAGGGTCTTGCCCTACGTAGGCCACCTGGGTGCGCCGGAACCGCTGCCGAGCAACGGGGTCCAGCGCGAACACATCGTGACCCGCGACCTCGACCGTGCCGGTGCGCCGGACCGCACCGTGCGGTAACTGACCCAGCAGCGCCCGCATCAGTGTTGTCTTGCCAGACCCGGACGGCCCGGTGAGGGCGGTGATCTGCCCTGCCGCGATCCGGAAGCTGGTGGGCTCGACCAACTCCTGCCCTGTCGCGCCGTATATCGACAGCTCGTCGACCACTACCGGCACCGATATCAGGTTGCCACCGAGAGCGGCCGGGCCACTCCGGCGCAGGACGGCGGCCGCGCGCACCGGGTCATCGTCGATCGGTAGGTCCAGAACGGGTTCGCGCACTACCGCTCCCCTCGTCCGAAGGCCGTGACCGCGAGGTTCACGCTCACCGCGACAACCGCGATCGCCAGGCTGGGAGCCAGCACCGCCCAAGGGTTGAGCAGCATGCCGGATGAGTTCTCGCGCACCATGACCGCCCAGTTACTCGCGCCGAGGGTGGTCGGCAGTTGCAGGAACGACGCCGTGCTGACCACGTAGACGGCGGTCACGAAGCGCAGCCCGAGCTGAACGGTGATCACTTCCCGCAGGTTCGGTATCACTTCACGGAAGACCAAGTGCGACAGTGTTTCACCGCTCGCTCGGGCGGCTTCGACATATCCGGAGGCAGCGACCCCTGCCGCAGCTGCCGCGAAAACCCGTGCGCAGTAAGGAGTGCCGAACAGCAGAGCGACGACAACCAAGCCGAAGGGACCCGCGTCCGGCCATGCGGTCAGCACCAGCAGAATGCCGAGGACGGCGGGCAGCAGCATGGCGAAGTCGACGGCCCGTTCGATCACTGCGCCCACTCCGGGGCGCAGCGCGGTGACCGCACCCAGCACGCACGCCAGCGCCGTAACCGCCACGGCGATCACCGCGGCAAGCAACAGCAGACCCCAACCGCCGTAGAGCAATTGGCTCAGCACGTCGCGACCCAGCCGGTCGGTGCCCAACCAGGCGCCGGCACCGGCACTGCCGAACGGGATACCGACGGGGGTTTCGGCCGGGTGCGGGGCAAGCGCGGGTCCGCACACAGCGAGCAGCGTCACCACCACGGCGGGCAGCACCGTCAGCAACCGAAGGCGGCGCACTCGACCGCGGTCCGGCCGCGCCGTTGCCGCAGCCGGGTCACGAGGGCGCAGTAGGCGTTTCATCGGACACCCCGCAACGACCAGGTACGAATCCCGTCGGCGACGGCGAGCACGCACATGATCACCGCGCCGGACAGTGCGACCACCGAGGCGACCACCGCCACATCCCGATCCGCCACCGACCCGGCGAGCACGGCGCCCAGACCCGGGTAGTTGAAGATGGTCTCCACCACCAGCGAGCCGCCGAGCACCATCCCGACCGTGGTCGCGAAACTCGCCACGATCGTCGGCAGCGCGAAGGGCAGCACGTGCCGCAGCAGCACACTGCGGGCGGCAATCCCGTCCAGCACAGCGCTTTCCACGTGCGGCGCCTGCGCCGCGTCCACCAGCGCGGCGCGCACCACCCGGGTATTCCAGCCGATCTGCGGGATCGCCAGCGCCAGCACCGGCAGCACCAGCATGTCGGGGCTCGCCGGAAAACCGGAGCGATCGGTAATAGTGACGGCGGGCAGCCAGCCCGCGCCGAGCGCGAACACCAGAATCAACAGCGTCGCCACCACGAACTCCGGTATCGCCGCCGCGATGGTCGTCGCGGGCTGCAACGGCCGCACCGGGCGCTGCGCCCACCAGAGGCCGAGCAGCAGCGAAACGACCACCGTCACCGCCAACGCGAGCCCACCGAGCAGCAGGGTCGGCGGGAACTTGTCGGCGAGCAGCTCGTTGATCGGCCGCCCGCGCGTGGTGCGGCCGAAGTCGCCGGTCGCCACGCCGGAGATCCAGTCCCAGAAGCGTTGCGGCAGCGGGCGATCCAGCCCGAGTTCGCGCTCCTTGGCCGCGACCCGTTCCGGCGTCGCGTCCCGGCCGAGCACCGCCCGTGCGGTACTGCCCGGCAGCAGGTCGACGACCACGAAGACCGTTGCCAGCAGGGCGATCAGCAGGGTGATGCGCCGGATCAGCAGGCGCGCGAACGAGATCACCCGGCCAACCAGGCCCGTTCCAGCTGCACCCGCGCGAAGCCGCCGAGCGTGGGCAGGTCGCGCACCCGCGCGGACGCGATGTCGATGCCGTCGGCCATGCCCCACACCAGGTATCCGCCGCGCTCGTGCTGGATCCGCTGCACGTCGCGACAGGCCTGGGTGTACTCCGAGTCGCTCTGCGCCGCCATGGCTTTCGCGGTGGCCGCGTCGAACTCAGCGTCCTTGAAGTCGGTTTCGTTGCGGTTGGATCGGCTCGACATCAGCTTGTCCGCGTAGAACAGCACCGAATCGTTGGTGCCCCAGGAGACGGTGTACAGCGCGCCCTTCAACCAGGTCTGGTCGTAGAAGGCGTTGGAGTCCTGGGTCACCACGTCGAGGCGGACGCCGACGTCGGCGAGCTGGGTCGCGATGACCTTGGCCGACTCCACCTCACCGGGCGCCTCCGCCTTGGTGATCAGCGGATAGCTGCGGCCGGTGTCGAAATTGGCTTCGCGCAGCAGCGTTTTCGCTCGGTCGACGTCGCGGGTGCGCTGCGCGATGGACTTGTCGTAGATCGGGTCGCCGGTGCCCAGGATGTCGTTGGCGACCTTGCCGTAGCCCGAATGCACCTGACTCACCAGCGCGTTCCGGTCGACGCCGAGTCGCAGCGCGGTGCGCACCCTGGCATCGGCGAACGGCCCGTCCGAGGCGCGCATCGCGACGCCGAGCATGGTGTCGTCGGCGCGGCGCACCACTCGGAGGTCACCGCGCCCCTCGGCGGTTCGGCCTGCGATCGCGCCGACGTTGGAGGCGAGGTCGATCTGCCCGCCGAGCACCGCGTTACCCAGCGCGGTGACGCTCTCGAACATGGTGATCTCGATGGCATCGAGCAGCGGCGGCGTGCCGTGCCACTGCTCGTTGCGCACCAGCCTGGCATTGCCCGCCTGATACGACTCGAGCCGGAACGGCCCGGTGCCAACGGCTTTGGTGAAGTCGGTGGTGTCCTTTTTGACGGTGAACGTCATCAGCCGGACCAGCAGCGGCAGCTGGGTGTTCGGCTCGGGCACGGTGAGCACCACACGGTTCGGGCCGTCCGCGGTGATGTCTTCTGCGGCGACCGGCATTTTCGACGCGCCACCGACCGTGCGCAGCCTGCGCAGCGACCACACCACGTCGTCGGCGGTGACCGGGCTGCCGTCGTGGAAGGTCGCGCCGTCGGCGAGGGTGAAGGTCCAGCGGCGGCGCTGCGCGTCCGGCTCCCACCGGGTCGCCAAGCGCGGCGCGACATTCGGATCGGCGCCGGGCACGGTGAGCGCGTCGTACACCAGCGAGGTGATCAGGAAGTCGCTGTCGTTGCTCAGGTTGGCGTGCGGATCGCGTTCGATCCGTGCCGCGGTGCCCAGGGCTCCGACGCGCAGGGTGCCGCCGCGCTGGGCGGGCCCGGACGACTCCGTGCCCTTCGAGCACGCGGCGACAAATATCACCGCCCCGATGCCGAGCCCTGATTGGAGGAGCTGCCGCCGATTCAAACCCATTGCGCCGCCTTCTTCCTGGACAAACATCCGCGCACGGTCGGCGAGGTGCTGAGCCAGCGCCGATGCGATCAGGACAGGCTAGCCTAATCGGTTGCGCGTCACGCGACGGAGATTAAGTCAAACTTCACTAGTGTTATGCGTTTCTGCTATTTTTAGCAGACTCGCTTAGGTAAGCCTTGCTTAACCGCGAAAGACCGGATAGCTTCGCAGATCGACGTCACTCCTGCTTTTTCGAACGATGCGAAGAAGGGACCCCCTCGGTGAAAGGCGTTCTCTCCGAACGTAAGACGCTTCACCCGCAGGATATCGAACGTCGCGAGCTGCCCGCCGCCGCCGGGCGTGCGGTGCGTGAGCTCGCGCGAGAGATATCTACCACACTGGATTCGACGCTGCCCGACCCAGCCAGCACCGCCGTCACGCTGACCGATCCGATCGTGATCGCGCAGATCGAACGCAGATTCGCCGAATTACCCGCCGACGTGCGGCGCACCATGCGCCCGCCGGCCACCGCAGCAGGCGCGACCATCGTAAGCAAATTGCCACTGACCGATGCAGAATTCGGCCCGACCCCGCCGAGCTGGCGCGAGGCCGCGCAGTGGAGCGGCGACGCCGCACGGCGCGCGCACTCCTTCGAGCTCGACCTGGTCATGCTGCTGCTCGCCCGTTCGGCCGGCGAGCCGTTCGGCTGGCAGGGCCAGCAGGGCGGACGGCTGGTGAACAACATCCTGCCCTCCCCCGGCCACGAGGACGAACAGTCCGGCGCGAGCAGCAAGACCCTGCTCAGCCCGCACTCCGAGGACGCCTTCCACCCGCAGCGCGCCAACCTGCTGATGCTCGGCTGCCTGCGCAATCCGGACCTGGTCGGCACGACGGTGTCCTCGGTCCGGCGGGTCGAACTCAGCGCCGCCCAGCGCAGGCTGCTCAGCACGCCGACGCTGCCCATCCTGCCCGACGTCTCCTACGGCAGTGGGCACGAACAATATTCGGCCACGCCGCTGCCGACGCTGTGGACCTCGGCCGGGCCGGACGAGGCGACACTGCGCTACGACCCCGCCTACACCCCGCTCGACGACGCCGATGCCGAATACCGCGCGGCCTACGCCCGGCTCACCGCCGAACTGGAGCGCGTCTGCGTTACGGCCGCACTCACGCCGGGTGAAATCTTGCTGGTGGACAACGACGTCGCGGTGCATGGTCGGGTACCGTTCACCGCGCGCTACGACGGCACCGACCGCTGGCTCAAGCGGGTGAACATCCGCCTGCCTGATCGACCGCGGCGGGCCGAAGAGGCCGACGAGAATGGGTACGGGCAGCGAGTCGTCGCCCCGTTCCGAGCGGCAGGAACTACCGCTTTCGTGTCCGGTGGCCGCGAGTCGGCCCGAACGGACGAACACCGGAAGCCCCATCCGGTGGCGATAGAGCGGGAAGCAGCACATGATCGAGGATCCATTGAACATCCGTGACCGCAGCACCCCGTTACGGGTGCTGAGCCGCAGTGACCTGGCCGGCGTGCCGATCACGCCCGCCGATGTCGTGCGCGCCGTGGAGGACGCGTATCTGGCGTTCGCCGCAGGGGATTCGGACAACCCACGCAAACTCAGCGTCGCGAACCCGGACGGCTGGTCGGTGTCCTACGCGATGCTCGGCCGCGACGGCCGCCGCCGGGTGGTCGCGATGAAGACGTCCTACAAGTTCGATCCCGGCCACGATCGCAGCACCAAGCGCTACTACACGACCATCACGCTCTACGACGACAGCACCGGTGCGCCGATCGCGCTGATGGATTGCTCGCGGGTCGGCGCGCTGCGCACGCCTGCGGTGTCGGCGCTGCTGGTGCGCGAGACCATCCGCCGCGGCGCGGAGAGCGTGCTGCTGATCGGCACCGGTACCCAGGGCCGAAACGCGTTGCCGCACTTGCTCGCCGCGAACCCGCAGCTGCGCAAGTTGATGCTGTACGGCACCCACCCCGAAGGGCTGGACGCGGTGCACCGGCAGCTGGCCGAGTACTACCCGCACGCGCTGCTCGAGACGGTCGAAGACCCGCAGGCCGCCGCGACCACCGCCGACGTGGTGCTGGCCACCGCGGGCCCCGGCACCGAGGTTGCGCTCGAATCCAGTGATCTGGCACCGGGTTCGACGGTGGTGCTCGTCGGCTACGGGCTGGCCCCCTCGACCCTGATCGACGCCGATCGGGTCGTCGCGACCAGCGCCGAGCAGATGGCGTTGACCGGGACCGACATGGTCGGGCCGGATGGGCGGCTGCGCGCGGTGGACGCCGAATTGCCGCAGATCCTGAGCCGTCGCGCGGTCGCGCGGCGCTCGGACGACGAGCGCATCTTCGTCTACAACAGCGGGCTCGTGCTGACCGACATCGCGGTCGCGCACGCCCTCGCCGAGCGCGCCATCGCCGAGGGGCGCGGCACGGAGGTGCCCCTGTGGGATTAGACGCGGGCGGGATCGGGGTGACGCGCGGTGCGATCAGCGCCGCCCCGGTCCCGGCGCACCTGGACGAGTGGGAGCGCCGCGTGCTCGGCGACCCGAATCTGCTGGGCGACATCGGCTTCGCGGTCGGTGGCCCGTTCCACGTGCTGTACCCACCGCGGGTGGGCCGCAATATCCAGGGATTCCACGCCGCGTTCGAGCAGGCGGGGGTCGATGGCGTCGTCTACTACGGCAAGAAGGCGAACAAGTCCGCCGCCGTCGCCCGGGCCTGCGCGGAACACGGTGCGGGCGTGGATGTTTCCAGTGTCGGCGAGCTGACAGCCGCGCTGGCGCAGGGCGTGCGCGGCACCGAGTTGATGGTGACCGGCCCCGCGAAATCCGACGACCTGCTCTGGCTGGCCACCCGGCACGGTGCGCTGATCGCGGTCGATGATCTCGACGAGCTCGAACGACTTGCCGCATTGGGTGACTCGACCGCGCCGGTCCGGATCATGCTCCGGGTATTGCCTGCCGCGTCGGCCAGCCGGTTCGGGATGACCGAGGCCGAGCTCGACCGTGCGCTGGTCGCGTTCCACGGCCGCGAGTCGATTCGGCTGGAAGGCTTCAGCTTTCACCTGTCCGGCTACGACGCCGTCGCCAGAGCCGAACTGGCCGGTGCGTTGATCGCTCGCTGCCTGCACGCGCGGACGCTGGGTCAGCCCGCCACCACGCTGTCGATCGGTGGTGGCTTCGGCGTCGATTACGTGCCTCCCGCCGCCTGGGCGGAGTTCACCGAGCACGTCGACCGGCAGTGGTTCCACTCGGGCAAGTCGTTCGAGTCCTACTACCCTTACCACTTCCCCGCACCCGGCCCGGCCATGCTTGCCGCGATCCTCGCGCACGACGGGCTCGCACAGCGGCTGCGCGACAACGCCGTCCGGCTGGCGATCGAGCCGGGCCGCGCGCTGCTCGCGCATGCGGGTTTCACCGTCTTCCGGGTCCAGGGCAGCAAGATCCGGCACGTCGACGGCGCGCCGTACCATCTGCTCACCGTCGACGGCACCAGCTTGAGCCTGTCCGAGCAGTGGTTCGACAGCGAATACTTGCCCGACCCGCTGCTGTGGCCCACCCGGCCGGGCAGCACCACCCCGACCAGCGTCGGCGCGGCCACCTGCCTCGACTCCGACATGCTCAGCTGGCGGCGGATCCCGCTACCGCGCGCCGCCACGGTCGGTGACCTGCTGATCTACCCGAATACCGCTGGCTACCAAATGGACTCGAACGAGTCCGCCTTCCATGAGCTGCCGATACCGCCGAAGGTGCTGCTGCACGACGCACCCGGCGATCGGCTCCGCTGGACGCTCGACGGCTGACACCCACCACCTGAACTAGGAGAAAATCCATGCCGCTCGTCACGCGCGTGACGGATCTGATCGGCCGCACGCCGCTGTTCGAACTGGCGGCCACCTCGACCGGCACCCGGTTACTGCTCAAGCTCGAGCAGTTCAACCCGACCGGCGCGGCCAAGATCAGAATGGCCCGCGAAATGGTGCTCGATGCGGAGCGGCGCGGGTTGCTGGGAAGTGGCGGGCATATCATCGAGTCGACATCCGGGAACACCGGACTCGGTCTCGCGGTAGTAGCTGCTGAACGTGGGTATCGCTTTACCGCAGTGGTCGATCATCACGCATGTAAGGACAAGCTGCGCGCTATGCGAGCAATGGGTGCGGAATTGGTGTTCGTCGCCGATGACGGCGACGACAACCTGGCCACCTCGGCCCGGGAAGACCTGGCCGAGGCGATGGCGGCCGCGCGGCCGGACGCGTACTTCACCGAGCAGCACAACAACGACGCCAACGCGGTCGGCTACTACACGGTCGCCGAAGAGTTGCTGGAGGACGTGGATCGGGTCGACATCCTGCTCTCCTCGGTCGGCACCGGCGGTTCGCTGTTCGGCACCGCGACCCGGCTGCGCCAACTCGGTTGTGTGCCACGGGTGATCGGCGTCGAGCCGGTCGGCTCGATCGCCTTCGGCGGCGAGGGCGGCCCGTACTGGCAGTCCGGCACCGGCACCCCGCCCGGCGCGACCATCGGTACCGCCGTGGATTACTCGCTGCTGGACGAGGGCGTGAAAGTGACCGACGTCGACGCCTTCGCGACCGCTCGCGCCGTCGCCGCTCAGCTCGGCCTGATGATCGGCGGCTCGGCGGGCGGGTCGGTGCACGCCGCGCTCAGCAGGCTCGACGAATTCCCGCCCGGCTCCACCATCGTCACCCTCGTCTGCGACGGCGGCGAGAAGTACCTGGACACCGTCTTCGACGACGACTGGATGGCCGAACGCGACCTGCTCGACCCCGCGGCCGAAGCCGAAGTGCTGGCGATGCTGCACCGCTACACCCCCACTGCCCGCCGTGCCGAGCTCGCGGAGGTTCGATGAAGCACTTGCTGACCGCCCCCGATCGGGGCGGCGAACGAATCGGTCTGCCGCGCACGGTAGTTTCGGGCGCCGCCCGATATGAGCGTGTGGAGGTGGCCCGGTGAATCTGTCGGGCTACCGGGCCGACAGCCGTCGGCTCACCGCGCTCGCGACGCCGATCGCGATGACGCAGTTGGCGCAGATCGCGGTGTCCACCACCAATATCGTGCTGATGGGCACGCTCGGCGTGCAACAGGTGGCCGCGGGTGGGCTGGCGATCGCGCTGTTCAACCAGATTCGCACCATGTGCGTCGGGCTGATCACCGCGAGCGGCAATCAGATTGCCACCGCGGTGAGTTCGGCGGGTAAGCGTGGCGAATCCCCCGACGAAGAGATCAAAGACGTACTGCGGTCGAGCTTTCTGATCGCCACCCTGGCCGGCCTCGTCGGTGGGGTCCTCCTCATCGGGCTCGGCTGGTCGTTGCAGTGGCTCGGCCAGGACGCCGGGGTGCTGGCCGACGCGCGTCCGCTGATGGTCGCGCTGGCGCCGGGTCTGTTGCCGTGCCTGTGGTTCCAGGTGCTGCGGCAGTACACCGTCGGCATGCAGCGCCCGCAGGCCCTGCTGCTGGTCACGCTCGGCTCGGTGGTGCTGAATCTGGTGCTCGCGCTCGGCTTCATCCACGGCCGCGCCGGACTGCCCGAGCTCGGCCTCACCGGTATCGGCGTGGCCACCTCGCTGGTCTTCCTCATCACCTTCGGCGTCTTCTGGGCGATGGTGCGCCGGGACCACCGGCTCGGCGCCACGCTGCCGCTGCGCCCGTGGCCGGTGCGGCGGTCCACCGTGCTCGCCGAGCTGCGCCTCGGTGGGCCGATCGCGCTCACCTACGGCTCCGAGGCGGGCATGTTCTCGGTGCTCGCGCTCGTCATGGGCAGCATCGGCCCGGCGGCGCTGGCCGCGCACAACGTCGTCTACCAGATCATCTACATCGTGTTCCAGGTCGCCATCGGCCTGTCGCACGGTGCGTCGATCCTGGTCAGCCACGCCGTCACCCGTGACGAGTACCAGCACGCCAGGGCGCTGGCCTGGCTCGCGCTGCGGCACGTCGGCGTGGTGGCCGCGATCACCGGCGCGATCTACGTGATCGCACCCGACCTGGTGCTGCGGCCGTTCCTGAACTCGAACGACACCAGCACAATTGAGATCGCGCACACCCTGCTGTTGATCGGCATCGTGCTGCAATTCTTCGACGCCGCCCAGAACATCGGCACCGGACTGCTACGCGGCCTGAAGGAGACCAACGCAGGCTTCCGCCTGTCGCTCGTCGGCTACTGGGGCGTCGGCCTCCCCGTCGCCCTACTGCTGGCCTTCCCGATCGGCCTCGGCGCGGCCGGCGTCTGGTGGGGGCTCACCGCAGGCCTGGCCACCACGGCCGTCCTCATGCTCCGCCGCTACTTCGCCATGCTCGACGCCAGGGAACGCGATCGCCCCCGGTTGATCCCGGAAGCTCCGGAAAGCCTCAGCAGTCCGAGCTGATCGGACGGGCGTCGCCGCCACCCGGCGCGACGCCCGTACCCGGGCTCGATCAGATGTGGACGCCGTAGTCGCGGGCGATGCCAGCGAGGCCGGAGGCGTAGCCCTGGCCGATGGCGCGGAACTTCCATTCGTTGCTGTGGCGGTACAGCTCGCCGAAGATCATCGCGGTTTCGGTGGAGGCGTCCTCGGTGAGGTCGTAGCGGGCCAGTTCGATGCCGGTCGACGCGTCCACCACGCGGATGAACGCGTTGCGGATCTGCCCGAAGGACTGGCTGCGCGCGTCGGCGTCGTGGATGGACACCGGGAAGAAGATGTTGGTGATGGTCGGTGGGGTGGCGGCCAGGTCGACGTTGATGACCTCGTCGTCGCCTTCGCCCTCGCCGGTCAGGTTGTCGCCGGTGTGCTCGATCGAACCCTCGGGGGAACGCAGGTTGTTGTAGAAGACGAAATGCTGATCCGAGAGCACCTTCAGATCAGGTCCGGTCGCCAGCGCGCTCGCGTCGAGGTCGTAGTCGGCGCCCGTGGTGGTGCGCACGTCCCACCCGAGGCCTACCGCAACCTTGGTGAGGTTGGCTGCCTGCTTAGACAGCGAAACATTTCCGCCCTTGGCCAATGTGACGCTCATGAGTCCCTTCCGTGCGGCCCGTTCGCGCCGCTTTAATCTCGATTATTGTCCGGCCCCGGACCTGTTACGCAGGTTCAGTTCTGACCGTCGGCCCACGCTCGGAGTGTGTTCACGCGACCCTCGAGTGCGTGCAGCTCGGCCGGGTCGAGCACGGTGCGCTGGATGCCGCCCGCCACCGCGAAGGCCGACTGCCGATGGTCGTCGATCGCCTCGACGTCGATGCGCACCGCGACGTAGTCGGCGGCGTCGGGCATCTGCTCGGCAATCACCCGCGCGGTGCCGCGTGCGCACAGCGCGACGTTGCCGCCGCCGAGGATCAGCAGCGCCACCTGCGGTCGCTCCCGCAGCCGGGCCAGCGACCCACGATCGAACTTGAGACTGAGCAGGATTTGCCGATCACCGGCGCGCACCGGCCAGGACACCGGGATCGCGTGCGGTCCGGGGTCGGTGGTCACCAGCACGGCGATCGTTTCCCGGGGCCATTCCGGTAGCACGTCCAGCTCGGGATGATCGTCGTGATGATCTGTCGAGTGGTCTTGACGTTGCGCGGGGCTCGCTCCGGCTGCCATCTTTCGTCACCTCATGGATCGTCGAGCGCGACGGGCTGTGCCGCGCTTGATAGCAGTCTAAAGTGCTGGGCCACTTGTCCGCTGGCGCTGGTCCCGATGTCCGGAGTGCTCTCAGCGGACTATCAGGCCGGGGCGAGCGCGCGGATGGGCAGGGTTGCCGCCCAGTCGCGGGCCATGTCCCGCGCGCGGATCTCGGTCGACGCGTCGTGGCGGGCATGCATCCCGACCTGCGTGGCGCCGCACTCGACGAGCCGTTCGGCCGCGATCTCCCCGCCGCGGTTGAAGGTGTCGCCGTAGATGCTGTCGCCGAGGCCGAACACGGCGAAGCGCAGGCCGGTCAGGTCGGGAGACGCGGCGGCGAGTTCGTCGAAGAACGACTCCGCACCGGTCGGCAGATCGCCGTCGCCGTAGGTGGAGCACACGACGACGTGGAAGTCGTGCGCGTCGAGGTCGTCGACGGCGAAATCGCTCATGTCGTAGACCGATACGTCGTATGCGGAGAGCGCGTCCGCGACGCTGTCTGCGACGGTTTCGGCGGTGCCCATCTCGGATCCGAACAGAATGACGACGCGCACAGCGTTGCGCTCCCTTCTCCGATCTATATTGGTGAGGCTATCCTAACTACGTCGTTCAAGTGGCGCTACCCCGTGAGGTTCGTTCACCTGCCGGTCATGATGACAATCACGGTGCGCGAACGCGCCATCCGGCGTACGCCCGCCCGCGAGGCCCGCGCGACCGGCCGCTATGCGATCGGCGCGGCAAAGGGCCACGCCAGAGGCAGCGGAACGGCAGCGGGTGGGACGGAGTGTCCCGATTGACGAAATGTCACCGTAGATGCATCATTCGTACAGTCCCCATTGTTGTCTGGGACATCTCTCTTCTGCCGGCCGATGATTGTCCGGCCAGCGTGCTGTCTCCCGTGCGCACGCTCGGTCGTTCGTCAGCCGCGCGCACGGATCCAGCACACCCATCCGACGCTTGTGCGTCCTGCCGTGAGTGAGGTGAAAACGAATGGTTAACCGATCGTCTGGAATCCGCGTGATCAATTCGTTCCCGCGCTACGGCATCGTGCCCCACTTCTGAATCCGACCGCGCCGGGCGCGGTGCTGCCCAGTCGGCGTCACGACGCCGGCGGTAGCGCCGCTCGGCCCCGGCGCGGTGCCTCGGAGCTGGGACCCAACGGTGCACGAACGGATGTGGAGAAGAAACTGATGATGGACATGGGGGCTGTGAACCCGACGGCAGTAGACATGGTGACCCGGCCGATGGCGGGCAACCTCGCCGTATCGGCTGCGATGATCGAGGATTTGGGCTGGCTGCGTAGCGAACTCGCGGCCGCCGAGGTGCCGTTCCTGCTGATCCGCGACAGCGGCGCACGACTCATGCTCGCGACGGACGCCGCACATCAGCTGATGGTGCGCCGGGTGACGGCCGCCGCGACAACCGCCGGCTTCGCGTGTACCGAGGTGCAGCACAACGTTTTCCGGCTCGGCCGCGACAGCGATCCGGCCCACCACGTCGAGCTGGAACTGTGGGAGTACCACGGCGACACGGTCGAGTGCCCGCGCCCGAACGCCCTCACCCGCAACGTATTCGACCTGGCCGATGTCGAACACACACAGGTGCTGCTGTTCGACCGCGCCTGGCCGACCCTGGTCGACATGTTCGCGCCACAGGCCACCGACGTGAACTTCGACATCGACCTGGTGTTCTCCTGGGTGGACGGCTCCGACCCGGAGTTCCGGGCCCGCCGCGCCGGGATGCTGGCGCAGGTGGTGGTCGGCGAGGGTGACGACGCCGACGCGCGCATCCGGCAGATCGACGAGCTGAAATACGCACTGCGGTCGGTGGACAAGAACGCGCCGTGGATCCGGCGGATCTTCATCGCCACCGACTCGACAGTGCCCGCCTGGCTGGCCGAGCATCCCCGGGTGACGGTTGTCCGTGCGCTGGACCACTTTTCGGACACCAGCGGACTGCCGACGTTCAATTCCCATGCGGTGGAATGCCAGTTGCAGCACATCGAGGGGCTCAGCGAGCACTTCCTGTACTCGAACGACGACATGTTCTTCGCCCGTCCGGTGCGCCCGTCGATGTTCTTCACCGCGGGTGGGGTCAGCCGGTTCATCGAGGCCGACACCAGGATCGGGCCGGGCGGAAACAACGAGCGGCGCAGCGGTTTCGAGAACGCCGCGCGGGTGAACCGGGAACTGCTCGCCGAGCGGTTCGGCCACATCATCACCCGGCATCTGGAGCACACGCCGGTTCCGTTGCGGCGCAGCGTGTTACTGGAGATGGAGGCCGAGTTCGGCGCCGACTTCGCGCGCACCAGGGCGAGCCGGTTCCGTTCGGCCACCGACATTTCCGTCACCAACTCGCTGTACCACTACTATGCGCTGCTCACCGGGCGCGCGGTGCCGCAGGAGAAGGCGAAGATGCGCTACGTCGACACGACCAGCCGCAAAGGGCTTGCGCTGCTGGACGGTATCGCCGAACGGCGTGATGTCGACTTCTTCTGCCTCAACGACGGAAGCTTCCCGGAGATCACCGAAACCGAACGGGTACAGGCGGTTTCAGAGTTCCTGTCCGGCTACTTCCCGGATCCGGCACCGTGGGAGCGGCTCAGCGCACCGTCTCGTCATCCGATTCCGGAGTCGTCGCCCGGCGCCGCATGACATGCGGGATGCGCGCGGCGGGCGGGATGACAATGCCCGCCGCCGCGAGCGTCTGAGCAGCCTCTTCGGCCGTCGCGGGCGAGCCGACCGTCGGACCCCGGTCGATCGGCACCACCGAGTGCACCACGGTGTCCGGGTAGATGTGTACGTAGTTGAAGGCCTGCGCGCCGTCTCGACCGCGCAGGCCGCCCTGCTCGACGCCGAGATCTTGGCTGTAGCAGGTCGCCGAGGCCACCGAGACCGGGATGCCCGCGAAGGTGGCGTTGGTGGAGAAGTGCAGGTGACCGGCCAGGATGGCCCGGACGTCGCTGCCGTCGAGCACGTCGGCCAGCCTGCGCTGGTCGCGCAGCTCGACGGTGACGGCCAGGTCCAGCACGCACGGGACCGGCGGATGATGCATGGCCAGGATGGTGCCGAACGGGGCGGGCTCGGCGAGCACCGAACGCAGCCAATCCAGCTGTTCGTCGGAGATCTCGCCGTAGTGGTGGCCGGGGACCGAGGTGTCCAGGGCGATGATGCGCAGGCCGTCGATCAGGTGGACGCGGTCCAGCGGCGCGGTCGATCCTCGTTCGCCGAGCAGCTTGCGGCGCAGGAGACTGCGGTCGTCGTGGTTCCCCGCGACCCACACGATGGGCGCTGGCAAACTTCTTGCAAATGGCTCGATCAAAGCCTTGAGCTTGTCGTACGCCGCGGGTTCACCCTTGTCGGTGAGATCGCCGGTGAACACGATCGCGGTCGGCTGGATCCGGCTGGCCGCGGCCTGCTCTAGTAACTGGCGTAATCGCTGGTCCGCGTCTACGTCACCGTACAAATCCCCGTCGCCGGCGATCACGTGGGTGTCGCTGAAGTGGAACAACACATGATCCGGTCGCGGGTGCTCCGCGACTCTGCTGATGTGCACCGGACCGAACGTCCTCCCCGGCGGTTTGCCCGCCATTGGCTTCGGATTCCACCGCCAGAATAGCGAAGGACTACTGACAGGTTTCCCGCCAGACGGTGACGACATGCTTTCGGGAAGGTGAGGTTTGGATGTCGAAATCCCGCCGAGGTGGGCCGACGTCGTCGCGCGCCGAATTGATCAGTGACGCGTCTCATAGCCGAATAGGGGTTTGATTCCGCGTGGCAGGCACCGGCGTGGCGCCACGGCTGAGGCCCTTGCGGCGTCTCGATGTGTCACGTGCGGGCGCTCCGGTCGGCGGCGCGGCCTTGCGGCATCGGCCATTCGCCCCCTGCGGACCGGCGTGCGGTTCAGCGGCGGCCGAGGGTGTCAGCCGCGCGGACTGCGTGCGGTTCAGCGGCGGCCGAGTGCGTCGGCGGCGCGAATCGCGTCGAGGGTCATCGCGGCATCGACGGTGAAGGGTTCGTTGTGGATCGTTTCGCCGGGTGCGGTGGCACGGATCGCGATGGCGGACAAGGTGTTTTCGTCGGCGTCGGCGAGGCCGAGCGCGGCGAGGGTGGTGGGCAGGCCGACTTCGGTACAGAAGTCGAGGACGGTATCGATCTCGTCGGCCGCGGCGCCTTCCAGCACCAACTGGGTGAGGACGCCGAAGGCGACCTTCTCGCCGTGCAGAAACGCGTGCGTCTGCGGGGCGGCGGTCAGTCCGTTGTGCACGGCGTGCGCGGCGGCCAGCCCGGAGGATTCGAAGCCGAGACCGGACAGCAGGGTGTTGGCCTCGACGATGCGCTCCAGCGCCGGGGTGACGGCGTGCTCGCGCACCGCGGCCAACGCCTGCGTGCCATCCGCCAGCAGCGTGTTGTAGCAGAGTTCGGCGAGGGCGGTGGCGCTGCGGGTGGACGCACCACCACGCATGTTCCGCACCCGCGCGGCCGTGCACGTGCGCGCCTCGAACCAGGTGGCGAGCGCGTCCCCCATGCCCGAGGCGAGCAGCCGGGCCGGCGCCTGGGCGATGGCGGAGGTGTCCACCAGCACTAGCGCCGGGTTGCGCCGGACCAGCTGATAGGTCTCGACTTCGCCTGCCGCCGTGTAGATCACCGACAGCGCGCTACACGGCGCATCGCTCGACGCCGTGGTCGGACAACTGATCATCGGCAACGCCAGATCGTCGGCGACCGCACGCGCCGAATCGAGCACCTTCCCACCGCCCGCCCCGAGAACCGCGGTGCTGCCGCTGTCCCGCACCGCCGCGGTGATCGTGGCGATCTCCGCTCTGGTGCACTCACCGCTCGAAAGATGCACGGTGTAAGCGATTTTCGCGTCGGTCAACGACCGCTCCCACGCCTCGGCCAGCAACCGCTGCGCGCTCCGCCCCGCCACGATCGTGACCGGCCCCTCGATCCCCAGCCGCGCCATCTCCGCGCCGAGCTGCTCGGTGGCCGCGCGCCCCTGCACGTAGTGCCCCGGCGACGAAAACACACTCAACATCCGAAACCTCCCGATCCCGAGCCGGGCTGTGCCGAATCCCGTGCACACCGCTGCCCGACCGCCGACGTTCGTTTCGTCAACGCTACGCGTCGGCCGCCCAGTAGTTGTACCAATCGTCGCTGGTGAGCGGACGGCGTTCCCCTCGGGCGGTTTCGGCGGCGTCTTCGGTGGCCTGGATGGTGGCGGCGAAGGCGAGGGTGGCTTTCCGGAGGCGTTCTTCGGCGCTGTCGGGGCCGCCGAGGTGGACGACGCGCAGATCCTCGGGGATCAGGTCGGCGGGGAGGCCGGCCTTGGTGCTGCGGTCGCGGATCTTTTCGGCCAGGGCCAGCGCGGGCTGGGCCATGGCGATGCCGTCGAGGCAGGAGCGGCGGGACTTTTCCGCGGATTTGCGTTCTTCCCAGGCACTTTCCTGTGCCGCGATCTTCTCTTCGAGGGAGGTGTCGGCGGCGAAGTCGGCGTCGCGCAGATAGGGGCTGCGGTTGACCAGCTTGGCGACCAGGACGGCGGCGACGTCATCGACGGTGAATTCGCCTGCCGCCTGGGCGATCCGGGAGTGGAAGAGCACCTGGAGCAGCAGGTCGCCCAGTTCTTCCTTGATGGTTTCGGCGTCGTTGTGCTGGATGGCGTCGAGGAGTTCGTAGGTTTCCTCGAGCAGATAGGGGCGCAGGGAGTCGTGGGTCTGGGTGACTTCCCAGCCGCCGAAATTCCACAGGCGGTCCATGACTTCCACAGCGCCGGTGAGACCGGCTGCCACCACAGCGGTATCGGACGGCTGGCTGGCGGCGGCGTGGCGGGCGGCCCGCAGCACCGCCTCGTCCCGGTCGGTACTCATCGGGCGGCCGACACCTCGGTCGCGGTGGTGAGATCTACTGCGCCCTGCGCCTTTCCGTCCAACGCGAGCAGCAGATCGGCGACGAATTGCAGGAGCACCACGTCGCGGACCCGCTCCGCCCCGACACTGTCTTCGACGCGCGGCAGCGGCAGCGAGATGACCCCGCTGGCCGCGCGGTAACTGGCGCTGGGGTAGATCCGCTTGAGGCGCATCTGCTTCGAGTCCGGCAGTTGCAGCGGCGAGACCTTGAGTGTTGTTCCGGTGACCGCGATTTCGGTGACTCCGTACTCGCGGGCCAGCAGCCGGAGCTTGGCGACCGAGACCAGGCGGCCGACCTCGACCGGCAGCGGGCCGTACCGGTCGACGAGCTCCTCGACCACCGACGCCAGGGTCGAATCGTCCTGCGCGGAGGCCAGTTTGCGGTACCCCTCGAGCCGGAGCCGGTCGCTGCCGATGTAGTCGGGCGGGATGTGCGCGTCGACGGGCAGGTCGATGCGCATTTCCTTGGGTTCCTCGGTGGTGATGGGCCTGCCGTCGGCGGCGGCCCGGTAGGCCTCGACGGCCTCGCCGACCAGCCGGACGTAGAGGTCGAAGCCGACGCCCGCGACGTGCCCGGACTGCTCGGCACCGAGCACGTTACCGGCGCCACGGATTTCGAGGTCCTTCATCGCCACGGCCATGCCCGCCCCGAGGTCGGAGTTCTGCGCGATGGTGGCGAGACGGTCGTAGGCGGTCTCGGTGAGCGGCTTCTCCGGCGGGTACAGGAAGTAGGCGTACCCGCGTTCCCGGCTGCGCCCGACCCGGCCACGCAGCTGGTGCAGCTGCGAAAGACCTAGGGCGTCAGCACGTTCCACCAGCAGGGTGTTGGCGTTGGAGATGTCGAGCCCGGTCTCGATGATCGTGGTGCAGACCAGCACGTCGAATTCGCGCTCCCAGAACCCTTCCACGGTGGACTCGAGGGCGTCCTCGTTCATCTGACCGTGCGCGACGGCCACCCTGGCCTCGGGCACCAGATCGCGAATCCGCTTGGCGGCCTTGTCGATCGAGGACACCCGGTTGTGCACGTAGAAGACCTGGCCGTCGCGCAGCAGTTCGCGGCGGATGGCGGCGGTTACCTGCTTGTCGTTGTAGGCGCCGACGTAGGTGAGCACCGGATGCCGCTCCTCCGGCGGGGTGAGGATGGTCGACATCTCGCGGATGCCGGCCAGGCTCATCTCCAGGGTGCGCGGGATCGGCGTCGCGGACATGGTCAGCACGTCGACGTGGGTGCGCAGCGCCTTGATGTGTTCCTTGTGTTCGACGCCGAAGCGCTGCTCCTCGTCGACCACGACGAGCCCGAGGTCCTTCCAGCGCACACCGGTCTGCAGCAGGCGGTGGGTGCCGACCACGATGTCGACGCTGCCGTCGGCCATGCCCTCCAGCACGGCGCGGGCGTCGGCCGGATCGGTGAATCGGGAAAGACCCTTCACGGTCACCGGGAAGCCCGCGACGCGTTCGGTGAAGGTCTGCAGATGCTGTTGCGCCAGTAGCGTTGTCGGCACCAGCACGACGACCTGCTTACCGTCCTGCACCGCCTTGAATGCCGCGCGCACGGCGATCTCGGTCTTGCCGTAACCGACGTCGCCACACACCACCCGGTCCATCGGGACCGGCTTCTCCATGTCCGACTTCACCTCGGCGATGGCGGTCATCTGGTCGACGGTCTCGGTGAACGCGAAGGCGTCCTCCATCTCCTGCTGCCACGGGGTATCCGGGCCGAACGCGTGACCCGGCGCCGCCTGGCGCGCGGCATACAGCTGCACCAGCTCGCCGGCGATCTCGCGAACCGCCTTGCGCGCCTTGCGTTTCGTGTTGGCCCAGTCCGACCCGCCCAGCTTGGACAGGCTGGGCAGCTCGCCGCCGACGTAGCGCGACAGCTGATCCAGCGACTCCATCGGCACGAACAGCCGATCGCCCGGCTGGCCGCGCTTGCCGGGCGCGTACTCGATGACGAGGTATTCCCGGCGGGCGCCGCCGACGGTGCGCTCGATCATCTCGACGAATCGCCCGATGCCGTGCTGATCGTGCACCACCATGTCGCCCGCGTTCAACGCCAGCGGGTCGACCTGGTTGCGGCGCTTGGCGGGCAGTCGTTTGCCGTCGCCGGGCGCGGTCATCCGGTTGCCGGTGAGATCGGATTCGGCGACGACGACCAGCCCGGCGTCGTCGAAGACCAGTCCGTCGTGCAGCGAACCGCACAGCACACCGACCACGCCGTTGCCGGGTTCGGCGCCCGGTTCCAGCGCGGCGGCAGGCACCTCGGCGTCGGCGAGGCGTTCCAGAATGCGTTGC